>CABPCL010000005.1 GCA_902406115.1 uncultured Clostridium sp.
ATACCTATAATCGTTTACTTCCTATTTATTAAAAAAGTTAAAAGATAAATTACAAGTAGTCGAGGAGGTAGCTATGAATAAAAAAAGAATAATTATAGTAACAATAATTATAATTTTAGTAATTATTTTAGGATTATGGATTATTGGAATAATTCCAAAACAGATAGCAAGAATTTCTGCTATGAATTATTTAAAAAAGAACTTTCCTGAAAAGCAGTATGAATATGTAGATATAGAGTGGAGTTCTAGCTTTGGAGGATATTCAATAAAATTTAAAGATGAAGATGATAAAATAATTGGATTTCTAATGAATAACAAATATTTTCCAATCTCTCCTGGACAAGGTACATTTGGATTAGAAGAAAGCTATAGGGTAGAATATAAAGGAATATCAGATATAAACGACTTTTATACTCATAGTATTACAAATCAATATTCAGATTTAAGAACATTGCCAGAAAACTATACTAAAGAGCAAGCACAAAAAGATAATTGTCTTATAATAGGTGAAATGGTTTATAAAGATAACTTATATAGTGAATTTATGGATAAATATAATAAAAAAGAAAATGCTTTTATTAGAGTGGTAAAATCAACAGTAGAAGGAGATATTTTTATCATAGATGTATTATATGAAGCAAGGAATAATAAAATTCATTTAGTAAAAGATGATACAAGAGATGAATTTTCAGCACAAGAAGATAGAACGATTAAGTATAAAACTTATGAAAAAACTGGAGTATGGAATTATCAAAATTCACAATATTGGGTTGTATATAATGGAGAATTACCAAATGGTACAAAAGCAGAATATTCAATTAACTCTGATGGTTTATTTATAATTGCAACTATTAACTAAATTTTGTAGTTTGAAAGATTTATAGTAATAAACCTCCTAGAATAAGATGTGACGATAAAGAAGAACAACGATTAGGAACTGCGTTACAAAGTATAAGACATAGATTACTAAATCCATATTTACAAATAGAAGATGAAGAAGAAAAATTACAAGTTATAGATATATAAAGAGAAGGGATGAGAGTATAAATGAATCCAATAGAAAATTTAAAAGATTTAATCATATACCAAAGTCAAAATAATGATAATGTTTCTGTAGAAGTTTTATATGATAATGAAGATTTTTGGTTAACCCAAAAATCAATGTCAAAATTATTTGAAGTAGAAGTGAACACAATAAATTATCACTTAAAAGAAATATTTAAGTCAAGCGAATTGACAGAAGAATCAGTTATTCGAAAAATTCGAATAACTGCAAATGACGGAAAAAACTATAATACTAACTTCTACAGCCTAGATGCAATAATTGCTGTAGGGTATAGAGTAAACTCAAAACAAGCAACAGACTTTAGAATATGGGCAACTAATACATTGAAAGAATACATAAAAAAGGGATTTGTTTTAAATGATGAACTATTAAAAAACGGCCCTAAATTTGGAAAAGACTATTTTAAAGAGCTATTAGAAAGAATTCGTTCAATTAGGACAAGTGAACGAAGAATATGGCAACAGATAACAGATATATTTGCAGAATGTAGTATAGATTATGATAAAGATTCTGATATAACTCAAAGATTTTATGCAACTGTTCAAAATAAATTTCATTATGCAATTACAGGGAATACAGCTGCAGAAATTATATATCAAAAAGCAGATCATACTAAAGAAAATATGGGATTAACTACTTGGAAAAATTCACCAGATGGAAGAATTTTGAAATCTGATGTTGTTATTGCTAAAAATTATTTAGATGAAAAACAAATAAAAAGACTTGAAAGAGCAGTATCTGGATATTTTGACTATATAGAAGATTTAGTAGAAAGAGAAAATACTTTTACTATGGAAGATTTTGCAAAAAGTATAAAAGAGTTTTTGGAGTTTAGAAAATATGATATTTTAAAAGATAATGGTAAAATATCAAGAAAACAAGCAGAAGAAAAAGCAGGAAAAGAGTATGATGAATTTAACAAAAATCAAAAGATAGTTTCAGATTTTGATAAGCTAATTATTGAAGCAAATAGATTAAATAATAAAAAGTAGTTAAAAATATAGGAGGTTATATATAATAACCACAAAAAAACATAAAACCTTATGTATAAACACTTACATAAGATTACGAGAATACTGGAAAGTATAAAAAAATAAGGAATATAAAATTCAAAACCCTTGATATTATAACTGTTTTGATGAAGAATGACAGGGTACGCAAATTTGTATGGTTAGATACGAGGAGCCCTGAGGAGATTCCAAACGATGACCACAATAAAGTTGAACTAAAATTACCAGAGAACTTTGAATTTTTGCCTGTAGAACGAAGCATTGTTATAAAAAAAGAAAGAGAAAATAAAGAGCAATATATGAAATTACTACTTGATGCAGACCCAAGTGAAAAGTTAATTAGACAGTATTTAGTAGATGGCGATTTATTTGTTTTAACTTATAAAAATGAAGTTGCTTGTGTTGCTGTTGTAACTAAAGTAGATGATGATATATGTGAATTAAAAAATATTGTGACAGAAGAAAGATATAGAGGCAAAGGTTATGCTAAAAAAATGCTAAAATACTTATGCGATAATTATAAGCAAAGATATCATAAAATGATAGTTGGAACAACAGAAAATAATATTCCGTTCTATGTAAAACAAGGTTTTGATAAATACGAAAAAACAATAAAAAATTTCTTTATTGATAATTATGAAGAAAAAATATGGGATGGTAGTTTGCACTGTGTAGATATATACTATTATTCAAAGGATTTAAGGATGAGTAATAGTAAAAAGTAGTAATTTATTGTTAATATTGAAAACATAATTTGAATTGGTAGAACATGAAAATAATTTGTGATTTTATTATACTTAATAAACAATATTTAAAAGGTGAATAAGATGAAAAAAATATATGATGATGAAAATAATTTAATAGCAATTAACAAGCTGGAGTTTTTATCTGATATAGGGCAAGAATGTAGAGTTTTTAAATATAATAATGATGTCATAAAAATATTTAAGAGAGATTATAAATTAGAACATATATCTAGAAAAACAATAGAATATCTTAAAGAAATTGAAACAAAAAGAATATTAATGCCAACAGGATTTATAAAAGACCAAGATAATAATTTAATAGGTTATAAAATGAAATATGTATCTGGTAACAGAATTATTGATGAAGATTATGTATCGGATTTGTTTAGAGAATTAGCAATTATAAAAGGTGATATAGAAACGTTATCAGATAAAGGAGTAAAATTATTAGATATAAGTAAAGGTAATACCATATATAATGGTGGTTTGTATATGGTTGATCCAGGAAATTACAAAATTGACATGAACATACCAAATGAAAATATTAAAGCCTGGAATTATGACAAAATAAATACTTTAGTAGATGTATTGTTTTTTTCTCAAAAATATAATCCATACATGTTTAGACAAATTGTTCAATTTTTTATGAAAGAAAAAAAGAAAAAGGACATTATATATAATTTAGATATTTTAAAACAATACCTTGATCCTTCCTTAAAGATACGAAATGCAATAGAAGAATTTATTAGTGAGAATATAAAAGAAAATGTTGAAGAAAAAAAGTTATTTGAAAAAATATTTACAGATTTTGAAAGATAAATTACGAGTTATATAGAAAGAAGAGGATGAACTTATAAATATGAATCCTATAAAAAATTTAATCGTGTACCAAAGTCAAAATAACGATAATATTTCTGTAGAAGTCTTATATGATAATGAAGATTTTTGGTTAACTCAAAAATCAATGTCAAAATTATTTGATGTAGAAGTAAATAGCAGTTGGATATAAAGTAAACTCAAAACAAGCAGCAGATTTTAGAATATGGGCAACTAATACATTAAAAGAATACATAAAAAAGGATTTGTTTTAAATGATGAATTACTAAAAAACACACCAAAATTTGAAAAAGACTATTTCAATGAGTTATAAACTAATGAGGAGGGAAAAATAATATATGGAAGCGGACGAAATAGATAAACTAAGTGATGATTTTTATGCTATGTTAAGAAGTCAGAGCCAAGATGGTTTGAGACAATTTTTCGAAGATTATTTGAAAATTAAAATATCTGAAGATATTGACCTGGGTGATGTGACTGATGAAAAAACTGTGAAAATTTGGAGAGATTTAATGAGTAAAATTGAAAAAGGAGATTATAACCATTTTTTGCAGTTAATAAAAAATAATCATAGTCATTTAATACTTTTGATGAAATTTTCATCAAAATCAGAGGATATAAAATCGCTCGTAGAAGATAGAGATAAATTAGGAATACCAGAATATGAGGTGCTAGATTTAATAAAAGCTACACATGATGTTGAATATATAAAAAGTTATATAAAGGATAGAGAAAAATTTGGAATAGCACATTATGATGTAATAGATTTGATTAAATCCACACATGATTCAAATTATATAAAAAGCTGCATAGATGATAGAAAAAATTTAAGATTATCTCCAACTGAGGCGGGAGATTTAATTGAAGCTACACATGATGTTGAATATATAAAAAGTTGTATAAGTGATAGAGAAGAATATGGGATGCCATTACATAATATAGCACAATTGATCAAGTCTACACAAGATTCGGAATATATAAAAAAGTGTATCAAAGAAAACAGCAAGGATTTAGGATTACCGCTATACGAAATAGTCGATTTAATAAAAACTACAAAAGATTCAGAATATATAAAAGAATGTATTGCAGATAAAGAAAAATTTAGGCTATTGCCAAATGATATAATTGAGCTGATTAAAACGACGCAAGATAATGACTATATAAAAGAGTGCGTGAAAAATAGAACCAAGTTAAACCTGTCAAAATATTATATCGTAGATTTGATAAAAACTACAAAGGATCAGGAATATATAAAGAAATGTATAGAAAATACAGTTGAGTTAGGATTACTAAATTATGGAATAGTAGATTTAATAAAAGCTACACAAGATATGGAATATGTAAAGAAATGTATAATTGATAGAAAAAAATTAGGAATTGGACAAAAAGGTGTAATAGATCTAATTAAATTTACTCAGGACAAAGAATATATAAAAAAATGCATAACAGATATGGAGTTCATAAGAGAAGATAAATCTACTACAGTTGAATTGATTTTGGCAAGTGGGGACATAAATTTTATACAGGATTGTGAAAATAGTTTTGATTTGGAGCAAAAAGATATTGAAAAATTAAGGATGTTTACCACAGAGTCGAAAATTAATCTGCCTCAAAACATGACAATAGGAATAGAAATTGAAACTGAAGGCAAAGAAAATGATAACAGCGAATTAATAAAAAATTCTTTAAGAGATACTAGCTGGAAAGCAAAAGGAGATGGTAGCTTAGTAAATGGAACCGAAGTAGTGTCTCCTATATTAACAAGTAAGGACGGAAATGTATCTAATGAAATAAAAAGTGTTTGTGCAATTTTAAATGGAATACCTCAAATTATAAGTGAGAGATGTGGAGGACACATACATATTGGTGCGGATTATCTAACAGATAAGCAAGATTGGATTAACCTAATTGGAATTTGGACAAGTAGTGAAAAAGTATTGTATACTATATGTAATAAAGAAGGAGATATTCCAAGAGAAGGTGTTCCTCGATATGCACAACCGATATCTAAAAAAATTGAAGATGCTATGGAAAGTGGAACAATAAATTTAGATGGAGAAGAAGATCTTTTAAAATTTGCTAATGAAGTTGTACAAATTCAGGGGTCTAGATATTCTGGAATCAATTTTTGCAATGTGGGGAAATATGGAAAAAATACAGTAGAATTTAGATTACCAAATGGAACAATAAACCCTAATACTTGGATAGAAAATATAAATCTTTTCGGTGGAATTGTCAAAAGTGCACATGAATTAACAATGATACAATCAAAGTCTGAAGAACAAAGAACAGATAGCGAGAAAAAAGTACTAGATGATTTTGAAATATTACAAACAGAAGAAGATGAGAATCAAATAGCAAAAGCGTTAATAGAGTTATGCATACCCCTAGAAGATAGACATATTTATATGGATAGATATAGAACAAATACCCCACTATTAGATGCTTCTCAAGATATAAAAAATGCAATTACAGATCAAATTAGTACAAATAAAATAGGAAAGAAGTTATTTACAGGAAAAAATGCAGTAAAAGGCGAAGATTATGAACAAAGCTCAGCAATAATTGAACAAGCACTAAAGGAACGCGACATAAATTACGAAATGGAACAGGGGGAATAATATGCTAAAGAAAATTGTAATAATAGAAGGCGATAATAAAATACAATGTGATTCTGAAGAAGAAGTCGTAAAAATATTAATAGATAGCAACTATTATAACTTGACGGAGAAAGAAAAAAAAGAAAAAAGAGAAATAAAGGCAATGGCTAATTGCATGAATAACAAAATGAAAATAGTCGATCAAATAGATATAAACAATGAGAGTGTTGATGATAAATTTATAATTATAGATGAGATGACATACATTTTATCATTGTTGATGACAAATAATATAATCCTTTTAGAGAGAGTAGACTCAAATATATACACAGGTACAATAGATAAAAGTAAAATAAAAGATAATTATATAATTGTAAATAAATTTGCAAAAGAATTATTAGAAAGTTATTTAAAAAGAGTTCAAAGGAAGAAGTGACGTGAATGATTAAAGTCGAGAATTATCCAAATGCATATAAGGAAGTATATGAAATACTAAAGTATGTACCAAAAGAAGATTTAAAAAGAGTACCTAAAAAATTTATGGATATGCTAGAAGAAAAGATGAATAAAAACTATAAATTTTCTATAGACACAAGCAAAGATTTTATTGAGGAACAGGAATTAATGATTGAAACAAGAACGATACTAGCATACATATTTTTAAATTATTGGGCAACAGAAATTCAAAAAGAAAAAGTAAATATAAAGTTTAAAAAAGATATAGAAGATGCTGAAAAACAAAAGAGAGATCTATATAATGTTGATATATTAAAAAATAAAAAACAGTTAAAAGAAAACATTGGAAAAGAACAAGAAAATGCAATGGTAATATATAAGAAAGAAAACTTTATTACTAAAATATTTAACACTATTAAAAAATTTTTTGGTATGAAACATTAAACTGAAAATAATAAATTAAAATCTCATAATAAATATTTTTAAAAGTTAAGGAGAAAAAATGAAAGTAGTTTCAAGAATAATTTTAATTGTTGTATTTTTAATAATCGCATTAGCAATAATATTTTTTATAGTAGATTATAATAGAGTTCAAAAACAAGAAAAACCTATATTTTGTGTATTAGAAAGTGCAGCAAATGATGGAGGAACAAAAATATATATTGGATTAGGATATAAGGTCATAGATTTTCATACAAAAGCTGGATTTGATGATATAAAAATTGGAACATGGTTTATGGATTATGATGATTTTGAAGAAGAAATTAAAGCATATGAAAAAAAGCATGAAGAAGACGCTTTAAAAAATATGAAGATTATAAACTAAAATTGTAAAGGGGAGATTTATAATGGGAGTAGAAACTAATTTAACAAAACAATATGATGAGGTTCAAATGCAACCTAAAATTGAAAGAACAGATTCATTTTATGATGGTAAACTATTAGAAATAATAGGCTATAGAATTTTATCATTCTTAATAACTCTTGTATCTTTTGGAATTGCCTCAGCATGGGGGGAGAAACTTTTAATTGCTTATGATGTAGAGCATACTGTGTATAATGGAAAAAGATTAAAATTTAATGGAACTGGAGCATCATTATTTGTACAAAAATTTAAATGGATATTCTTTTCTATTATAACTCTTGGAATCTATACACTATGGATTCCTATAAAAAAACAAAAATGGATTGCATCTAATACATATTTCGAAAACGAACCATATACAAAAGGAGATAGTTGCTTTACAGGAGGTTTATTAGGACTAATTGGAGTAAACTTATTTTGCAAACTTTTAACACTTATATCATTTGGAATATTATACCCATTTGGAATTTGCTATAAACAAAGATGGATTGCAAAACATACTGTCATAAATCGTAAAAAAATAGTGTTTGACGGAAAAGCAGTAAGCTTAATTGGACATTATTTACTATGGTGGTTCTTAAGTATTATAACATTTGGAATTTATGCTTTATGGCTAAATATAAATGTTACAAAATGGTACACTAAAAATACAAAAATAAAAAATAATATATATTAAACTTTTATGTGAAGATGGTAGCACAGAAGAAATTAGATATTTAAAATATTAAAAGATAACGAAAATAAATATTGCAATAAAAAAATCTATGTTATATAATGGGTTTACCGAAAAAGTAACAAATTAATTGATAGGAGGGCATAACTATGCTAGAATCAAGAAAACCCTTTATGGTTGAATTCTCTGGAACTCCTGAAGCAGGAAAAACTTCAACAATTAGTGTAGTTGCTGAAATTTTACGGAATGCAAATTATAAAGTAACTACATTAAAGGAGTCGGCAGAATCCTTGCCAAGTGAAATAGCTAAAGGTACATTTCATGCTAATATGTGGATGCATTTTATTACACAGGCTGGAATACTTAGAGCTTTTTACTCGAATGCAGATATTGTATTAATAGACAGAGGAATAGTTGATAGCGAATTTTACGGTCAAAAGTTCTTGACAGAAGGTGGATGCAGTAAGGAAGAGTATGAAGAATTTGAAAAAATGTTTTTAAAATGTTTAAAGCCAGATTTGTTCATAACTCTTATGGTGACACCTGAAGAATCTATTAAACGTAGAGGCGGAGAAGGACGCTTGGTAAACAAAGAGTATGTTAGGAAGTATAATGAGGCCTATTTGAGGTTTTTTGAAAAGATAAACTATCCAAAAGAAATCATTAGTACTGATAGAAAAGAACTTCACGAAGTTAGTAATGAAGTTTCAAACATCATTCTGAGGTATTTGCAGTAAAAGGGTTTGGGGCACAGGAAGGTATTTTCTTGTGCCCATTTCCATAATTATATGAAAAATAAAGAAAAGGAAAGTTATATGAAAAAATTTATAGAAAAAATTAGAAATATATGTGAAAAAAATAAAAATGTGGCAATGTTTATAGATATGGATGGAACAATAAATGAATATGTAGTATACTCAGAAGCTACTGTTTCAAAAAAAATGGAAGATGGTTATGGGAAAATAGCTCCTGTTTTACCTGTTATAAATGTACTAGAAGAAATCAGCAATATTTCTAATATTGATATATATATACTATCTTTATCAAAAACAAAGAAGATTTCAGAAGAAAAAAATATTTGGCTTGAAAAACATGTAGGTTTTATACCAAAAGAAAATTGGATTGTACTTACAAAAGAAAATGGTGATTATAACAAGGAAAATAGAGATATTATAAAACCTTTAAAAATGGAAGAAAAATTAGACAAATATGAGCACGTAATTCTTTTAGATGATGATCACAAAATATTAAAACAATCTGCTGAGATGTTAAAAGACAAGGCAGATGTGTTTCATGTTACTTCTGTACTTATATAATATTTAATAATAAATAACACATTAAAAGGAGGATAAAAGCGAAATTGCTAAATGCAAATAGCTAAGAATAGATAATAATGAGTAGATTAGTTTTGATAGATGGAAATAGTATATTAAATAGAGCTTTTTATGGAATAATGGGAAGCAAAATGCTTACAACCCCAGATGGAAAATATACAAATGCGGTATATGGCTTTTTAGCAATTATGTTTAAAGTAATAGATGATGTTAAACCAGAATATATGGCTGTTGCATTTGATTTAAAAGCTCCAACGGCAAGGCATAAATTATATGATGGGTACAAAGCAACAAGAAAAGGAATGCCCAATGAACTTGCAGAGCAGATGCCAATAATTAAAGATATCTTAGCCAAAATGAACATTACAATAATTGAAAAAGAGGGATATGAGGCAGATGATATATTAGGAACTCTTGCTAAAAGAGGGGAAAAGGAAGGCTTAGATGTTACAATTGTTTCAGGAGATAGAGATACATTTCAGCTTGCTAGTAAGAAAATAGTAATTAGGATTCCTCATACAAAAATGGGAAAAACAGAAACAGATACTTTTGGTGAAGATGAAATTATAGAAAAATATGGTGTAAAACCAATTCAGCTTATTGAAGTAAAAGGGCTTATGGGTGATACTTCAGATAATATTCCAGGAGTACCTGGAGTTGGAGAAAAAACGGCTCTTGAATTAATAAAAAAATATAATAATATTGATGAAATATACAAAGTATTAGAAGAAAGGCCAGATGACATTAAAGGTAAGCTAAAAGAGAAACTTACAGAAAATAAAGACTTAGCAATGTTATCTAGAACTTTAGGTACTATAAATATAGAAGTACCTATAGAAAATAAAATATCAGAATTAAAGCTTACAGAATGGCAAAATGACAATGTTTTAGAAGTATTTAAGACCCTAAGATTTAATAGATTTATTGAAAGATTTAAGGATAAATTTGAAGATTCACAAAGTAAAAGTAAACAGAGTATAGAAGATTTTGTAAAAATAAATGAAACAGATTTAGTGAATATAGATACAATTCTTAATAATATTACAGCTCAAAAAAAATTAGTATATTTTCTTGGAAAGATTGACGATGTGGCAGAGTGTACAAACATAATAAAAAAGAAAATTAAAAGTATTAGTATATATGATGAAGAAAAAAGTACGGTAACATATATAAAATTAAATAATAATGATTTTATAGAAAAATTTAAAAGTATATTTGAAAACAAAGATATAAGAAAAATTGGATACCATATATCAGAGGATTATGTTTTATTTAAGCAACTTGGAATAAATATGGAAAATGTATATTATGATATAGAAGTTGCTGCATATGACTTAAACTCTACAATTGGTACTTACACTATTGAAGCAAGTTCAGAAATATATTTAAAAATAGATGCTAATGAATATTTATCTAAATATGATCAAGGTAAAAAGAAGAATAAACAAATTACTTTATTCCAAGATGAGGAAAATGATGAAAGTGAAAAATATATACATGGATTCAAGACATATTTAATAAAAAATATATATGAGGAAACTACAAAAGAGTTAGAGAAAAATAATTTGATGGACTTATTTAATAATATTGAGATGCCACTTGTTACAGTCCTTGGAGAGATGCAATATAATGGAATGAAAGTAGATAAAGAGGGACTAACAAGATTTGGAGAGAGCTTAAAAGAAAAACTAGAGGAAATAAGAAAACAAATTTATGAATTATGTGGTGAAGAGTTTAATATAAATTCTACACAGCAATTAGGTAATATATTATTTGAAAAATTGAAATTACCAGTGTATAAAAAAACTAAAAGCGGATATTCAACAGATGTGGAAATACTAGAAAAGCTAAAAGACGAACATCCTGTTATTGAAAAGATTTTAGAATATAGAAGCTTAATGAAATTAAACTCAACATATGTTGAAGGATTAATACCATATATTAATGAGAAAACAGGTAGAATACACTCATATTTTCATCAAACAATTACTGCTACAGGGCGTATAAGCAGTACAGAACCAAATTTACAAAATATACCTACAAGGATGGAACTTGGAAAACAATTAAGAAAAGTATTCAAGCCAGAGGATGGGTTTATTTTCATTGATGCAGATTATTCACAAATAGAATTAAGAGTGTTAGCACATGTTTCAAAGGATGAACATATGGTAGAAGCATTCAAAAATGACGAAGATATTCATAAACAAGTAGCATCAAAGGTACTGGGAATACCTATGGACGAGGTTACTAAAGAACAAAGAAGTTCAGCTAAAGCTGTTAATTTTGGTATAGTATATGGAATTAGTGATTTTGGACTTGCACAACAATTAGGCATAAGTAAAAAACAAGCTAAACAATATATAGATCAGTATCTAGAAAAGTATAGTGGAATTAAAAGCTTTATGGATAATATTATAGAAGAAGCAAAAGAAAAAGGATATGTAGAAACATTATTTCATAGACGCAGATATATTACAGAACTTTCTTCTAATAATTACATGGTAAGACAATTCGGGGCTAGAGCTGCGATGAATACACCTATTCAAGGAACAGCTGCAGATATTATGAAAATTGCTATGATAAATGTATACAATAAATTAAAAGAGCAAAAGTTGGATGCAAAATTAATCTTGCAAATTCATGACGAATTGATAATAGAATGTAAAGAAGGAGAAAAAGAAATAGCTAAAAAGATATTACAAGATTGTATGGAAAATGTAACAAAATTAGAAATACCATTAAAAGTTGAAGTATCAGAAGCTAAAAACTGGTATGATGCAAAATAAAGTTTAGACATATAACAAAGGAGTTGTAAATGACAAAAAAGATAACGAAAATATTAATAGTACTAATATTAGTTTTAACTGCATATTTTTTGTTATTTAAAATTATAAGAGTACAAGATAAAATCTTAAAAAGTATATACCCGATGAAATACTCAGAATATGTAGAAAAGTATTCTGATGAAAATGGTATTGATGTGTATATGGTTTTTGCAATTATTAAGGTTGAAAGTAATTTTAATACAAATGTAAAATCAGGGAGTAATGCTATAGGCTTAATGCAATTATTAGAAGGAACTGCAATAGAAAGATCAAAAATAATATATAAAGAAGATATTAAGGAAGAAGATTTATATAATCCAGAAACTAATATAAAATTGGGAACATCATATTATGCATACTTACTAGATTATTATAAACAAAATAACATTTTAGCACTTACTGCATATAATGCGGGAATTGGAAACGTAGATAGTTGGATAAAAGCAGGAATAATAAAAGCGGATGGTACTGATTTAGAAAATATACCATACAAAGAGACAAACAATTATGTTAGAAAGATTTTAAGAGATTACCAAATATATCTTAAACTGTATGAATAAAATATAAGTATTGATAAAACCTTATGTTATATTTAAATATAATGCTGTTTATCAATATATTAAATAGTTTTAGAGGAGGCTGATTATGAAGGTAATACTAGTAAATGGTGGTCCACATCCAGATGGGTGTACAAATTTAGCATTAGAAGAAATTGAGAAAACATTAAATGAAAATAATATTGAAACGGAAAAAATATGGCTTGGAAATAAAGCAATAGGAGGTTGCATTGCATGTAACCATTGCCTAAATACTAATAATAGATGTTTTATGGATGATATAGTAAATGAATTTTTAGATAAAGTAAATACAGCAGATGGTTTTGTGTTTGGAAGTCCAGTGCATTTTGCATCTGCAAGTGGAGCTTTGACATCATTTTTAGACAGAGTTTTTTATGGTAGAGGAAGTATGTTTGCTAGAAAATTATATGCTTCAGTTGTAAGTTGTAGAAGAGGAGGAGCTTCGGCTGCGTTTGATCAGATAAATAAATATGCATTGATGAGTAATATGTATGTAGTAGGAAGTTCTTATTGGAATCAAATTCATGGAAGCAATAAGGAAGAGGCTAAAGATGATTTAGAGGGCTTGCAAACTATGAGAAATCTTGGAATGAATATAGCATATTTATTAAAATGCATGAAAAATGCAGAACAAAATGGAATTGAAAAACCAATATATGAAAAAGCAATAAAAACAAATTTTATTAGATAATTCTATTGTTGAACAAATAATATTTATGCTATAATTAAACTTAAGAGAAAGAGATTCGAAGGAGGAAAAAATGGTAAGAGAAACAAAAGGTATTACATTAATTGCACTTGCTGTAACGATCGTAGTTATATTAATTCTTTCAACAGTAAGTATTAATGCAATATTTAGTAGACAAGGAATGCTAAAACAAGCAGAACAAACAAGAGAACTTCAATCTAATATTGAGCAACATGAAGATGAAAAAAATAATAACTTAAGTGATCAATATAACAACATGCTTGCACAAACCCAAGGATTACCAAAAGGACCAAATGGAAAGGTACTAGTAACAGCACTAACAGAAAAACAAGAAATTACTATTGAAGCGGAAGATAAAAACGGAAATAAAGTTGTGGTACCAGGAGGGTTTAAGGTAAGATCTGACATAGGTAAAACAGTACAAGATGGAATTGTTATAGAAGACATAATTGGAAATCAATTTGTATGGATACCTGTAAGTAATATAAATGGAGACGGATCAAATGAAATTGTTAAAAATGATGGAAGCAAAATTGAAATTACTTTAGGAAGATATACATTTGCAAGTAATAGTGCAAGTACTCCAGGTAAGCCTACCATTATTCAAAAAGGATCTGAATATGCAGATGAGAACGTAAATAATAAATACACAATAGAATCTTTATTTGAAGAATTAAATGTGGAACGTATATCGAATGGATCAGCAGCAGTAGGTGGAACAAATACAACAGCTAAAGATTTAAAGAGATTCGTAGAGAGCGTAGAAAAAAATAATGGATATTACTTAGCAAGATATGAGGCAAGTTTTGGAAGCGGAGATACTTCAGCTACAATAACAAATCAAAAACCATATTCAATGGAATCTAAAAAATATAGTGTAACAGCTATGACGTATGAAAAGGGAACTTTGTGGAATTTTATAAAACAACCAGATGCAGCAAAAGTATGTAAAAATATGTATGAAAATGATACATATATAGAAAGTGACTTGACTAACAGTTATGCATGGGATACTGCAATAGTATATATACAAAATTGTTCAAATAATTCAAATTATTCAAATGCAAATAGAGAAACTGTAGGAAATACTAATTTGTTAAATACTGGAGAAACCAGAGATAAGGTATGTAATATATATGATATGGCTGGAAATTTAGTTGAATGGATAACTGAATATTCAAGCTATACAAATTCTAGTCCAGTTTATACAAGTTCGGGGGTTATTAGAGGAGGAGTATATAACAGTAATTCTTATTATGCGAGTAAACGTAATTCTGTTATAATAACTAATGCATATAATACCTTCTCATTCCGCCCAATAATCTATTGCAAATAAAAATATAAAGTATTATAAGTGGTTAAAGTTTATTATATAAATAAAACTATGTAATTATTAAAACATAAATAATTGCATAGTTTTTTTCTATATGACTAAAATATGTTTAAGGAGAGAAAAATGGATAATAAACTTGATGAAGAAATAAAAAATGGAAAATTTATTATTTTTTTGCAACCAAAATTTGATATATTAACGCAGAGTGTTGTGGGAGCAGAAGCTTTGGTTAGAAAACAGGAAAATGGTAAAGTAATATTGCCAGATAATTTCATACCATTTTATGAAAAGACAGGGGAAATTATAAAACTGGATATGTATGTTTTAGAAGAAGTATTCAAACTTCAAAATAAATGGAAAAAACAAAATGTTAGATTGTTACCCATATCAATTAATGAATCTAGACATCATCTAAAAAATGTAAATCATATAAAAGAGCTGAAAGAATTAATTAAAAAATATAATGTGGATACTAATTTAATTGAACTTGAAATGACGGAAACTACAATTATTGAAGATATAGAAGTAGCAAAAAATGCTGAAAAAGAGGCTCATAAACTAGGATTTAGAATATCAATGGATGACTTTGGCACAGGATATTCTGCCTTTAATGTGTTAAAAGACATTGAAATTGATATTTTAAAGATTGATAAAGTATTTTTTGAAGGGTTGGAACAAAATGAAAGAGCACAGATTATAATAGACACAATAGTTCAAATGTGTAAAAGATTAAATGTTAAAACAGTTGCTGAGGGAATTGAAGATAAATGGCAGTTAGATTTTTTGAAAAAAATAAGATGTGATATAGTACAAGGTTATTATTTTTCTAAACCAATTTCTATATCCGATTTTGAAAAAAGGTATAATCAAGAAAGCTCTACTAAGCATTAACGAATAATATTTACCGTGTATAAATTAATGATTGAAGTATCACTATTAAAATGTTAAAATATATAATATCAAATTTATATAAAAGAAAAATAGAATAAATTGGGAGGAAGATATGGAAATTCCTACATTTTTAATAGAGATGTTAAATAGTCAGTATGGAGAAGAGGTTACTAATAAAGTATTAAGTGGATATAAAGGGAAAAGAGCGGTTACATGTAGAGTAAATACGCTAAAAAGTAATCTTGAAGAAGTAACAAAAGTGTTAAGAGAGAAAAATATAGAATTTGAAACTGTTCCATGGTACAAAGATGCGTTAATTATAAAAAATGCAAATGAGAAGGATCTTAGTGGTTTGAGTATATATGAAAATGGAGAAATATATTTGCAAAGTCTTTCATCAATGTTACCACCAATGATTTTAGAACCACAAGAAAAAGAGAATATTTTAGATATGGCGGCAGCACCGGGAAGCAAGACTACACAAATAGCTGCTCTTTCAAATAATAAAGCCTATATTACAGCATGTGAAATGAATGCAATTCGTGCAGAAAGACTAAAATATAATATAGATAAACAAGGTGTTTCAAGTGTGTATGTTATGGTAAAAGATGCACGTAAACTAGATGACATGTTTTCATTTGATAAGATTCTGCTAGATGCTCCTTGTAGTGGAAGTGGAACAATAAGTGAAGATAATAAAAATCTTGATAAAACTTTTACACTTAATCTGATTAATAAATCTTCAAATACACAAAAGGCTTTACTAAAAAAAGCCTTGAAATTGTTAAAGCCAGGAGGAGAGTTAATATATTCTACATGTTCAATTTTAGAAAGTGAAAATGAAGAGGTGGTAACTGAAGTTTTGAGGGGTACTAAGGCAGAAATTGTTCCTATTCAATTTAAAGGAATTGAAAATGTACCATGTTTACCTGTGAAAATACCAGGCACTATTTGTGTATGCCCAAATGATCTTTTTGAGGGATTCTTCATAGCTAAAATTAGATTATTAAAATAGATATTGATTATTCTAAAAACTTCTAAAACTAATATAATTTATAACAAGGAGGGAATATGATAGTTGATGGACATTGCGATACTATAAAAAAAGCATTTGAGGAGAATATTTCAATTAATGATATACAACTTAGTTTTAACTTGACAGATGCAAAATTACCAATGATTCAAATGATGGCTATATACATATCGCCGGAAGAAGCAAATGAAGGATTTGATATTGCGACAAAGATTATAGAAAAACTAAATGACGAAAAAGAAAAATTTAAAAATAGAATTGTACAAATATATTCATCAAAGGACATTGAAAAAGTAAATAATAATCAAGTGGGACTCGTATTAACAACCGAAAATGGGAGTGTAATTCGAGGAAAACTAGAAAACGTAGATAAATTATATGAGGCCGGAGTACGAATGATGTCGATTGTATGGAACAATAAAAATGAGTTGGCTTCTGGAGCAATGGAGAAAGAAGATGAGGGGCTAACTGAACTAGGAATTGAATTTGTTAAGTATTTAAATCAAAAAAATATATTGGTTGATGTGTCACACAGCTCAGTAAAGACTTTTTGGGATACAGCAAAGATAAGTAGTAAACCAATTGTTGCTTCACATTCGTGTGTATATAATTTATGCCACCATCCTAGGAATCTACAAGATGAACAAATAAAACAAATTGCAAAAATGAATGGAATTATTGGAATTGCATTTTGTAGTAGTTTCTTAAGTGAAAATAATATTGCTAATATTTCAAATGTAATAGAGCATATAAAATACATAAAAAATTTAGTAGGAATTGATTATGTTGGAATTGGGAGTGACTTTGATGGGTTAGAAAAAGAGCATATTTTAAACGACATGAAAGGGATCAAAGACATTGATAATCTTATAGATGGCTTAAAAGCAGAAGGATTTTGCCATGGGGAGATAGAAAAAATCCTGGGAGATAATTGGATTAGAGTATTAAAAGATAATATATGATCTAATAATTAAATTTATGAGGTGTATATTTATAACCAAAATAATAAGAGTAACTCTAGATGAATTAGATTTACTCTTATTGTTTTGGAATAAATTCGTAGAAGTTTTTAAACTCATATCCTTGAGACTTTATATAAGCTATTGAATCTTTTAATGCCATTGAACTATCACTAACATCTTTAGTATCGTGCATTAGGATAACTAATGTTTTTTTATTCTTACAGGATCTTTTTAAATTATCTAGGAGCTGACTTGAAGAGTATTTTTTTATAGAATCATTATTTAAACAGTTCCAATCAATATAAGCATAATTCAATTTAGATAATAATGAAACAGCCTTTTTCTTCTTAGATTTATAAAGAGGAGCCATAAAACCATTTGGAAATCTAAATATATGAGAACAATAATCATCTATTCCGATTGCTTTTCCAATGGCTAAATCGGTCTTTTTAATTTCATTTATAAAACTTTCAGAACTTTTGTATAGAATAGCATTGTTATGGTCATATCCATGATTTGCAATGTAATGACCTTCATCGTAGGCACGTTTTACAATTTCTGGGTGAACGTCAACGGATTTTCCAATTACGAAGAAACTTGCTTTTACGTTTTCAGATTTAAGAATATCCAGTATCTTAGGAGTGACTGAAGTTGTAGGGCCATCATCAAATGTTAAATAAGCAATTTTTTCATCTTCATCTGTAATTTGATTAATTTGACCAATGAGTTCACTTGAGATGGAACTATTACAAGCTATGCTTGTAGATGTAATATCAAATTGATTATTGTAAATATAGTAAACAGAAAATAGAATAACAGCTATAAAAAGAGTTATTAAAAAAACTATTATTATAATTCTTTTATATAATATAAAAATTTTCAAAAAATCACCTTTATAAAAGATATTATATAAATATAAAGAATATTATTAAAAAAGTATAAAAATATATAGAATTTGTATTATAAATGTGATAAGATACATAATAAATTTAGAAGAAAAAAGGAGAATGAAAATTGGAATATATAAAAGAAATTTTGAAAAAAACAGGGTGGATATCAATCGTAGAATCATTAATATTTGCAATATTAGGGATTATATTATTTTATAATCCAGTAGGTACAGTTAAAGTAATTACATGGATATTAGGTGCAATATTTATTTTAATAGGTATTTATAAAATAATAAAATACTTTAGTTTAAAGGAAAATAAAGATTTCTATAATTTTAATTTAATATATGGTTTAACAGCTATTGTTATAGGAATTATTACTATAGCATATATGAATGTAATAGGATCAGTGTTTAGAATTATAATAGGTGTATGGATTATATATACTTCATTTGTTAGAATAAATACATCTATACAAATAAAGGGCTGCGGAAATAATATATGGATTTTCAGTTTGATATTAGCTTTTATTATGTTTGGCTGTGGATTATATACTGTAATAAATCCAGGGACTATAATAGCTACAATAGGCATGATTATGATAGTTTATTCTGTAATTGATGTAATAGAAAATATAATATTTATGAAAAACGTAGATAAAATTTGGTAATTATATAAATTAAAGTATGCTAAAGGAGAAATATAAGAAAAAATGTATATAAATAAAGATTAGCTTAGTTTAAAGGCTAATCTTTATTTAGTATATCTATAATTGTGTCTATACATATATTTGTCATAACTTCGTAATTTAATTCTCTATGTTTATGATAAACAATTTCATGACATAAATTATCTATTAAACCAATAGAAATATGAGATTTTTCCATTAAGTTATTTTTATTAAAACTGTTATTTACAAGTAGATCATATATTTTTATAGTCATTTCCATTTCTCTTTTATGAAAATAAAAAGCAACTTCCTTGTCAGAGTGAGCCATAGCCATTATTTCTTCATGTGCAGATTGAGATAGTTTATGATTTTGAATGAAGCTTTCTATCATTTTCCTAAAAATTTCTTTCAAACTTGTTTTATTAAATTCTGTTATTGGAATGTTAATCATAGGATAAAAGATGTTATCTGCATATTTTTTTAGTGCTTCAATAAAAATATCATGTTTATCTTTAAAATATTGATATACAATACCTGTAGAAACACCTGCATTTTTAGCTATTTCAGCAGTATTTGTGTTGTAATATCCTTTTTCACATATGAGTTCAAATCCAGATTTTATGATCTTTTCTTTTTTTTCTATAGATCTTTTTTGTATAGGTTCTCTTATCTCATATTCGCTCATCAAATTTTCCTCCATAATATAAAAAGACTACCTTAATTATACAGTTATAAAAAATGATTGTCAAGAATATGAAAAAACCTTCATATTCTATTGACTTTATAAATAATTAGATATATAATTTATCAGAAATGTGAAAAAAGTTTCATATAAAAGGAGGAAGTATGGAGAAAATAGTAGAATTAAAAAACGTAAGTAAAATTTATAGTACGGGAGAAAAGGAATTTAAAGCTCTAGATAATATTGATCTAGATATTAATAAGGGAGAATTTGTTGTAATACTTGGACCATCTGGAGCTGGAAAATCAACACTATTAAATTTAATAGGAGGAATGGACAGTCCAACAAATGGTAGTATAAAAATAGACGGAGAAGAGATCTCTAAATATAATGAGAACCAATTAAGTGAGTATAGAGCAGAGAATATTGGATTTATATTTCAATTCTATAATATATTACCAACTCTTACAGTATTAGAAAATGTGGAGTTAGTTAAAGATGTTGTGAAAAATGGAAATGACAGTAAAGAAGCAATTAAAGCTGTAGGATTAGAAGAACATATGAATAAATTTCCAAATCAATTATCTGGAGGAGAGCAACAAAGAGTATCAATAGCAAGAGCGATAGCTAAAAATCCAAAACTATTATTGTGTGATGAACCAACAGGAGCACTTGATTCTAAAACAGGAGTAGAAGTTTTAAAATTATTAAAAAAACAATGTGATGGAAATAATGGAGCAAATACAGTTGTTATTGTTACTCATAATAGTTTATTTGCAGAAATCGCAGATACTGTTATAAGAGTAAAAAATGGAAAAATTGAAAGTGTAACCTCAAATGAAAATCCTAAGAAGATTGATGAGGTGAAATGGTAATATGTTAAAGAAAAAAATGATTCGTGATATTAAGCAAAATCTATCACAATTTATTACCATATTCTTAATGGTATTTATAGGCGTTATGGCTTACAGTGGAATAGAAAGCTACATGACAGGAATGAAACAAACTGCTGATAATTTTTATGGTGAATATAACCTACAAGACTTAAATGTAATGGGATTATTATCAAAGGAAAATATAGATACAATAAAACAAATAAAAAATGTAAATAATGCAGAAGGCAAGTTAAATGTAAGTGCGGTATTAGAGGATAACAACGATATTACTATATCAATGAATTTCATAGAAGAAAACAAAATATCAAAATTCTATATTGTTGAAGGAAAAGAATTTGATGCAAATACAAAAGGAACATGGGTTGATAATTTCTTTGCTCAAGAAAATAATCTAAAAATTGGTGATGTTCTAAAAATAAAATATGATGGTTATGTTTTTGAAGAAGAAATTGTTGGTCTTATAAATGTACCTGATCATGTTTATGATGTAAAAGATGAATCTCAATTATATCCAGATCATAAGGCTTTTGGATTTGCTTATGCATCTGTTAATGAATTAGAAGAATACATACAAAAACAAGTAATGAAGGAAATGAATATAACAAGTACTTCAATATTTAAACAATATATGAAAAACTTTAATTACAAAGATTATATAAAATATAATTATATAATGGTAGATGTAGATGGAGAAGAGAAAGTTAATGAAGTAAAAAATAACATTGAAGAAAAGATAAAAAATGTTGTACTAGTAGATATAAAAGATACTCCATCATATTCACAATATCAAGGCGAAATAGAAGAAGGAGAAACATATATAGGTGTGTTCTCAGGTTTGTTCCTATTTATTGCTTTACTTTCTGTTATTACAACAATGACAAGAGTTGTAAAAAAGCAAAGAGTTCAAATTGGAACATTAAAAGCATTAGGATTTAAGCAAAACAAAATAATATTACATTATATTGGTTATAGTTTTTGGATCTCTTTAGTTGCTTCAATAGCAGGAATATTTGCTGGAAGATACTTTATAGGAAATGTATTTATTGGAATGGAAATGAGCTTTTTCCAAATTCCAAACGGTGTGCCGGTAATTAAAAATGATTCGTACATTGTTGCGGCTCTAGTAGTATTATGTGTATCTTTTGTTACATACCTAGCTACAAGAAAAATCTTAAAAGAAAAGACAGCTGAAACATTAAGAAATGAAATTCCGAAAGTAAAAAATAATTCTTTAAATATAACAACAGTAGGGTTATTTAAGAAAATGAGCTTTAGCACAAAGTGGAACATAAGAGATATGTTTAGAAATAAAGCAAGAACTATAACAGGAATTGTTGGTGTTACGACCTGTGCAATGCTAATTGTATGTGCTGTAGGAATGCTTAACAGTATGAATTACTTTATTGATTTACAATTTAATAAATTATTTAACTTTGATTATAAATTGAGTTTAAAATCTGACATAAGTAATGAAGCATTAAAGGAACTAACTGATAAATATGGAGAGAATACATCTGAAAGTTTATATATAGAAATAAAAAATGAAAATGGAGATAAAGATTCTAATAATATTTTTGTAACTGATAGTAAGGAATATGTTAGATTTGTTGATAACAAAGATAATTTTATAGAAGTAAATAGCGATGATGGTTTATATGTTACATATAAACTAGCTAAAACAAAGGGATATAAAATAGGTGACGAAATAAAATGGCATATTTCTGGGGATAATAAATATTACACATCAAAAATAGTAGGATTTAATAAAGATCCACAAAATCAAAATGTTACAATGACAAGAAAATATTTAGAAAGTTTAGATATAGAATATAAACCAGACTCTATATATACTAATACAGACCTAAGTAATGTAAAAGAAATTAATAACGTAGATGTAATATCTAATATAGAAGAACTAAAAGAAGGAATGAGCAGTATGCTTGAGACAATGCAAACAATGATTGTTCTTATTATATTTATAGCCATAGTTCTTGGAGCTGTAATTATATACAATTTAGGCATATTATCTTATTCAGAAAAACAATATCAATTTGCAACATTAAAAGTTTTAGGATTTAAAGACAAACAAATAAGGAAAATATTTATAAAACAAAATAATATCATCTCAGTAATAGCTATTATTTTAGGATTACCAGCAGGCTTTTATTTGACGGACTGGTTATTCAAAACAGCTATTAAAGATAGTTATGATTTTGGAGCACATATTAATATAGAAACATATATATTTGCAGCAATAGGCACTTTTGTGATATCATACATAGTATCTAAGTTACTTGCAAAAAAAGTAAAAAAGATAGATATGGTAACAAGTTTAAAAGGAAATGAATAAGAGGTAAAAAATATATGAATGTATTTACAGGATTGTTAATACCATTTTTAGGGACAACACTAGGCTCGGCAATGGTGTTTCTGATGAAAAACAAACTAAATAAAAAAGTTGAGAAAATTCTATTGGGGTTTGCATCTGGAGTAATGATAGCTGCTTCTGTTTGGTCATTATTAATACCATCCATAGATATGGCAAAAGAACAAGGAAAAGCAGCTTGGATTCCTGCAGCAGTAGGTTTTATATTTGGAATTGTATTTTTACTTGTATTAGATAGCATAATTCCACATTTGCATATAGAAAGTGATAAACCAGAGGGAATAAAAGCAAAACTAAAGAAAACTACTATGATGGTATTTGCAGTAACTCTCCATAATATACCAGAGGGAATGGCAGTAGGGGTTTCTCTTGCAGGAGCATTAATGGAAAATACAGGAATAACAATGGCGGGAGCTTTTGCATTGGCTGTTGGTATTGCTATTCAAAACTTTCCAGAGGGAGCAATTATATCAATGCCCCTTAGAGCAGAAGGAATGTCTAAATGGAAAGCATTTATATATGGTACTTTATCAGGAATAGTAGAACCAATTGGAGCAATAATTACAATTTTGTTAACAAAAACAATTGTACCAATATTACCATATTTGTTATCTTTTGCAGCAGGAGCAATGATATATGTTGTGGTTGAGGAATTAATACCAGAATTACAGGCAGGAGAACACTCAAATATAGGGACTATTGGTGTAGCTATAGGCTTTGTGATAATGATGATACTAGACGTAGCCTTAGGGTAAGATATCTATTATTAAGAATAGTAAAAAAATGGAATATGATATATTCTAATAGTTGAAAAGAAAAAATAATTATGATATACTTTCATTATATAAATTATAAGATCCAGTAATTTAAATAATTACTGGATTTTATAAAGCAATTTTTTATTATATTGAGAAGAGGAGTATAGTATACATGAGCGAATTAGATGAAATTGCTATGAAGAAAGCAATAAAAGAATCAGAAATAAATCTTATAAATAAATTTAAGGACGGAGGTCCTTTTGGAGCCGTGATAATTAAAGATGGAAAAATTATTAGTTCTGCTCACAATACGGTTTTAAAGTCAAAAGATGCAACTGCTCATGCCGAAATTAATGCAATAAGAGAAGCTTCAAGAAAATTAAATACACACGATTTATCTGGATGTATATTATATACAAGTGCACAACCTTGCCCAATGTGCTTATCTGCAATAATATGGGCTAACATAAAAGAAGTTTATTATGCTAATACAAAAGAAGAAGCAGATGATATAGGCTTTAGAGATGACATGATTTATGAGTATATAAAATGTAATAATGAAGAAATTTTAAAATTACATCATATGGGAAGTGAGGAAGCATTAGAAGTATTTAAAGAATTTAAAAAAATGGGTGATGAAAACATATATTAATCAAGTTGTATGGACATTATTACTATTAATAAAATAATTACAAGAGGTAAAAATGAAAGAAAAAGTAAAAGAATTTATTGTAAAAAATTTGAAATGGATTATATTATTTATTTGTTTAATTGGCTTTCTAGCATTAGCGGAAGATGTATTTAATAAAGAGATAATGAGTGGTGATATAATTGGTTATAGAATAATATCGACATTTTTAATATCTGATTTCATAACACCAATAGCTAAATTTATTACTAATTTTGGAGGAGCAATATTCCTTATAGTATTGACAATTATATTATTTATACTAGTAAAAAATAAAAAAATAGGATTATCAATACTTTCAAATCTAGTAATAGTTACAATTTTAAATCAACTGTTAAAAAGAATATTACAAAGGCCTAGGCCAACGGAATTTCGAATAGTTGAAGAAACTGGATATAGTTTTCCATCAGGACATTCTATGATAAGTATGGCTTTTTATGGTTATTTAATATATTTAATTTATAAATATGTAAAAAACAGGTATATTAAATTGATTTCTATTACATTATTAAGTATTTTAATATGTGCTATTGGAGTCAGCAGAATCTATTTAGGAGTTCATTATACAAGTGATGTTTTGGGTGGATTCTTCATATCAATATCATATTTAGTTATTTATACAAGTGCTATTAGAAAATTTATAATTGAAAAATAAATGGAGGAAAAAATGAAAAAACAAAATATAAAAAAAGATGAGATAATAAAGGAAGGAAGCAAGATATTTGGGGAATTTAAAGATTTTATAGCTAGAGGAAATGTGATTGATTTGGCAGTTGGTGTTGTTATAGGTTCTGCGTTTGGAAAAATTGTTACATCAATTGTAAATGATATTTTAATGCCAATAATAGGTATAATAATTGGAGGAATCGATTTCTCAGGATTAAGTTTTAAAATAGGAAGTGCTACAGTTAATTATGGAATGTTTATTCAAAACGTAATTGATTTTTTAATTGTTGCAATATGTATATTCTTCTTCATTAAGGTAATAGAAAAAGTTACTAAAAAGAAAGAAGAAAATGAAGAAAAAGTTGAAGAAGCAAAGAAAGATGAACAAATTATTCTATTAGAAGAAATCAGAGATTTACTAAAGGAATCGAATGATAAATAATATTATAAATAAATGCCATCTGTCTAAATCAGAAGGCAAAAGAAGAAATTTATTTCAAATTTATAAAAATTTTTATGTATGATAAAATATTCATAGCAATAACATAGAAAGGAGAAAAAAGTGGTAGATTTAAAAAAATTACAAAAAGATATATACCAGAACAAAGTGGATAAGGGATTTAATGTAACAGATATTAACAAAGAATTTTGCTTGACTTATGGAGAAGTTTCTGAAGCATATGAAGCTTGGAAAAAAAGAAAAGAGGATTTAGGTGAGGAACTAGCTGATGTTGCAATATATTTATTAGGGTTATCAGAAATATTGGGTATAGATTTAGAAGATGAAATACAGAAAAAAGTTTATAAAAACTCTAAAAGAGAATACAAAGTGATTGATGGCATAAATACAAGGGTTAAGGAATTTGATTTTTAGTATTATGGGTTTATTTATTCATTCTTTGCTATGTATTCAAGCAGTTATTTATAAAAGAATTACTGATAATGGTAAAACGAATTTTGAAATTGCTGATAACACATTGGAAGGTTTATATAAAGCAATAATGTTTCCATTTATGCTAATATATTGTGTACTAATGATTGCAGATATATGTGTTGCAGTAGCAGTATTAAGCGGATCGTTAGGTGTATCTAAGTGGATGGCTTTATTAAATTCAATAGTATTTTTGATCATAGGCATAGTATTTAGAAAAATTA
Organism: uncultured Clostridium sp.; assembly: GCA_902406115.1. Lineage (GTDB taxonomy): Bacteria > Bacillota > Clostridia > TANB77 > CAG-508 > CALXVA01. Next base: position 26,710 of record CABPCL010000005.1, read on the forward strand.
ATCCAAATAAATTTCAGGATCTTCCAGGGATTATAATGCCAAGCTTAGGACTAGCTATGATAGGTGTGATTGGAATAGTAGCGTATTTAAAATTATAAATTATTATGGAGGGGAAAGTTGAATATTTTAAAGCCACAAAATCAATACTTTCAAAAATTAGAAAAGAGACATTTAATCGACATTTTTAAAGATGAAAAAAACGACTATCGCAATTTTGAAAATGAAGAATGTAATAATATGGATTTATATGAAACTGAATTTGAATATTGTAAATTTAGTAGCATTTGTATGCAGAATGGAAAATTAGAGAAAACAACATTTAAAGATGTGGTTTTTGAACAATGTAATTTTTCTAATACAGAATTTTTAGAAACTTCTTTTATTAGATGTGAATTTAATAATTGCAAAGTGTCAGGCTGTAATTTTATTGAAAGCAGGTTATATAATGTATCATTTATAGAAACAAATGCAAGTTATATAAATTTATCAATGTCTAGTATAGAAAATATTTTATTTAAAGAAACAGGATTACAGAATAGTTATTTTCAGGAAACCAAAATAAAAAATATATATTTCAATGATTCAGACTTGACACAGTCAAAGTTTTTTAAAACAAGTTTAAAAGGCGTTGATTTAGCAAGTAGTAAAATAGAGGGTATGGCAATTTCTATCGAGGATATAAAAGGAGCGATAATAGATCGATTTCAAGCAATAGATTTATTATATTTAATAGGGGTAAAACTCAAAGATTTTTAATGATAGGAACATATGATAAAGATGGAAAGAAGTAGTACAAATTTTAGAGAATGACTCTACAATAAAAAAACAATGGGAGAGATATCAAAAAAATAATTTTTATGCTGAAGAAATTGAGTACAAAGACTTGATAGAGAGTTTAAAGCAAATAGGAAAGATATTGGATAAATAATGAAAAATATAAGAAAATTAAAAAATCGGTGAAAAAGGACTACACAAAATAAAAAAAATATGTTACAATGAAAAATGATTTTTAAGAAAAGTAAAAGGAGGAATTGCCAATGTCAGGACATAGCAAATGGCACAACATTCAAGCCAAAAAAGGTAAAGCAGATGCTGCTAGAGGAAAAGTATTTACAAAACTAGGAAGAGAATTATTAATCGCAGTAAAAGCAGGAGGACCTGATCCCGCTGGTAATTCTAAACTAAAAGATGTAATTGCAAAATGTAAAGCAGCTAATATGCCAAATGACACAATTAATAATGCAATAAAAAAAGCAGCAGGAGCTGGAAACAACGAAAATTACGAAGAAATTACATATGAAGGATATGGAACAAATGGTGTTGCAGTTATTGTTGAAGCAAGTACAGATAACAAAAATAGAACAGCAGCAGATGTAAGACATGCATTTGACAAAGCAGGTGGAAACCTTGGAACATCAGGATGTGTATCATATTTATTCTCTAAAAAAGGTGTTATAGTTATAGATAAAACAACAACAGATTTATCAGAAGATGATATGATGATGCTTGCACTTGATAATGGAGCAGAAGATTTTGAAGCATCTGATGAATGTTATGAAATAACTACATCACCAGAAGATTTCGGTAAAGTAAGAGAAGCTTTAGAAGCACAAGGAATAGAATTTTTAGAGGCAGAAGTTCAAATGGTTCCATCAACATATATTTCACTTGATGAAAAAGATGGAGAAAAAATGCAAAGATTAATAGACAATCTAGAAGATTTAGACGATGTTATGAATGTATATCACAATTGGGAAGAATAATAAATAAAATAGTTCTAAAATAAAAAGATACAGCATATATATTAATATATATGTTGTATTTTTTTATTTTGGAGAAAAGTAATGCAAGAAATATTTTTATATTTTCCATTTAAAGCAAGAGAAGAATTAAGTAAATTTGATTCTAATTCTTTAGAAGAAATTAGGATTAGAAATAACAGACCAATATTTTTAAAAATTGGACAAGATGAAGTTAGAACAGGATATACTATTCACACTGAAGAAATATTAGAAATATTACAAAAAATTTGTGACAATTCTATTTATACATATCAAAATCAAATTTGTAATGGATATATTACAATAAGAGGTGGCCATAGAATAGGAATTACAGGAAATGTTGTAATAAAAGACGGACAAGTTACTAATATATCTCATATATATAGTTTGAATTTTAGAATTGCAAGACAAGTATTGGACTGTAGCAACTATGTTCTACCATATGTAATAAACAAAAATAGTATATTTAATACCATACTTGTATCACCTCCGGGGAGAGGAAAAACAACTATTTTGAGGGATCTGGTTAGAAAGTTAAGTAATGGCATTACAGAATATCACTTTAAAGGAATAAATGTGGCGGTTGCAGATGAGAGAGGAGAAATTGCAGCAATGTACAAGGGAGTTCCTCAAAATGATATTGGCGAAAGGACTGATGTATTAGATAACATTCCAAAAGCACTTGGAATGAAAATGTTGGTACGATCAATGAATCCGAAAGTTATTGTTGCAGATGAAATAGGTACAAAAGAAGATGTAGAAGCAATTAAATATGCAATATGTTCAGGAGTTAAGGGAATATTTACTGCACATGGTGATAGTATAGACGATATAATACAAAATCCAATATTAAGCGAATTATATAGGGAGAACTTATTTGAAAGAATTATTTTTATAAAAGAAAATAGAGAAATTAGTTTAGGATATCAAAAGGGAGAGATGAAAAAAATATGTTAATTATTAAATTAATGATTCTGTTATCCGTATTTGTATCATGCTTATTAATAGGCATATTAATGGCAAAGAAATATTCAAACAGACTGCAAGAATTAAGAGAAATGAAAAATGCCTTAAATATGTTTGAAACAAAAATAAAATTTACATACGAATCATTGCCAGAGATATTTAAAGAAATATCGAGACAAAGTAATAAAAATATTGGAGATATATTTAAAAAAGCCTGTGAAGATATGAAAGACAAATCAGCAGGAGAGGCATGGAACGAAAGTATTGATACTGTTAATAGTAACATGAATATTGAGGATAAGACAATTTTAAAAAGCTTAGGTAAATTACTTGGAAAAACTGATATTGAAGGGCAAATAAGTGAAATAAAACTAGTTAGTAGTTTTTTAGATACACAAATTGAACTTGCAGAAAAAGAGAAAGAAAAAAATGAAAAGATGTATAAGACATTAGGAGGGATTGTTGGTTTAACATTAGTTATTATTTTTATTTAAATATAAAATAGAAAGGATGAAGATATGGATATTAATTTGTTATTTAAAATAGCTGCCATTGGAATTTTGGTAGCGGTATTGCATCAGGTATTAGTAAGAGCTGGACGTGAAGATCAAGCAATGATGACAACACTAGCAGGATTAGTAATTGTTCTTACAATGGTAATAAAAGAGATTAGTACTTTATTTACATCTGTTAGGACAATGTTCGGATTATAGAAATTGCTAATGATAAAGGAAAGGAAAACTTATGGATATAATTAAGATTATAGGTGTTGGACTTATATCATTAATAATAATTATTATTATAAAACAATATAGACCGGAATTTACAATATATGTATCTCTTATTGCGGGGGCAATAATATTAATGTTAATTATGGACAAGGTTTCTGCAATAATAAATTTACTAACCAGCTTGTCAAATAAAACAGCTATAAATAATGAGTTCTTAATATTACTAATAAAAATAACTGGAATAGCATTTCTAACGGAATTTGCAGTAAGCGTATGTAAAGATTCTGGAGAAACAGCAATAGCAAACAAAGTAGATATGGGAGGCAAAGTAGTTATTATATCAATGTCTATACCAATTATTGCAAGTCTTTTAGAAACAGTTGTAAAAATACTACCATAATAAAAGGAGAAGGCAAATGAAAAAGATAGTTTTAATAATTGAAGCTATTTTAGTAATATCAGTTATATTTCCTAATATAAGTTATGCAGAAAAGGAGAGTGAACAGACTACTATAAGTACACAAGACATACTTAGTTCACAGCAGGATTCTTTAAATATATCTTCTTTTTTGAAAGAAGCAAAAAAGTACACAAGTTCTGTATATGAAGACATTGATTTTAATGAGTTGTTCACATCTGCGCTAACTGGAAAAATTGATAATGAGAAAATAATAAAAAGTATTACTGGCTTATTTGGTAAAGAAGTTATCAGTTCGATTACTGTATTAGGTAGTATTGTTATTATTATTGTAATACATAGTATTTTAAAAAGTCTTAGTGAAGGCTTGGAAAACAAGAGTGTTTCTCAAATTACATATTATGTACAGTATATACTAATTGTAACGCTGATAATGACAAATTTTGTACAAATATTAGATATGGTAAAAGATTCAATTGGAAATTTGGTAAGAGTAATGGATTGCTTAATTCCTATTTTGATGACTTTAATCCTGACGACTGGAAGTATTGCTTCAGCAACTATGCTCCAACCAATTATATTGTTTATAATTACTTTTATTGCAAACTTTATAAATTCCATAATATTACCATTAGTCTTAATTTCTACTGCTTTAGGAATTATCTCAAAAGTGTCTGATAGAGTTCAAGTAGACAAGTTATCAAAGTTTTTTAAATCAAGTGTGGTTTGGACATTGGGAGTTGTTTTAACATTATTTGTTGGTATTGTTTCATTGGAAGGAACTTTAAGCAGTAATGTTGATGGAATTACTGCAAAAACCACCAAAGCAGCTGTGTCTAGCTTTATACCAGTTGTTGGAAAAATATTAGGAGATGCTGTTGATACTGTAATAGGATGTAGCTCTATTTTAAAAAATGCAGTTGGAATTGTAGGAGTTATTATTATAATTGGTGTTTGTGTAGTACCTATCATAAAACTAACAATACTAATGGTTATATACTATTTAGGTGCAGCTTTGTGTCAACCAATTGCAGATCAAAAGATAATACAACTATTAGAACAAATGGGTGATACTTTTAAAACGTTATTAGCAATATTATGTAGTGTTTCAGTAATGTTTGTAATAGGAGTAACGCTTGTGATAAAAATATCAAATACTGGACTAATGTATAGGTAATAAAAGGAGGAGAATATGATTAATGATATTACTAAATGGGCAAGTGGAATTATAATTGCGGTAATTATAGCAACAATAATTGAAATGATATTGCCAGAAGGAAGCAGCAAAAAGTATATAAAAGTTGTAATAGGAGTATATATTTTATTTACAATTATTTCGCCAGTTGTTTCGAAATTCACAGGTAAGTCCATTGCTGTATCAGATATAATTGATTTGAATCAGTATATTAGTGATTTTAAAGAAAAGGAGAAAATACAAAACTCACTTCAGGAAGATAGCTCAGCTAATATTAGAGATATCTATATAGGAAATCTAAAATCAGATATACAAAATAAATTAAAAATAAAAGGCTATAATACAACAAAAATTGAATTAGATGTTGGATATGATGATAATTATACATTAAATAAAATTAGCTTAACTGTTGCTAAAATTAAGGAGAAAGAAAATAGTGAGAACAAAGAAGAAAACAATATAAATAGTACCGTTATAAGTAGTGTGAATAATATAAATATTAATGTTTCTAATCAAAATATAAATAATAATGTTCAAGATAATGCTTCTAGTAATAATACAAAAAGCAATTTATCAAGTAGCGATAAAAAGAAGATAAAAGAGTATCTAAGTGAAGTATATGAGATAAATGAGCGAAGTATCTTAATAAATGAATAAATAGGTTATAGGTAATCCAACTAAAACCTAAATTAATATGTAAAGGAGAGTGCAATTTGTAATTGCACAAAAGCATTAATGATTACTGATAAGATTAAAGAGTTAATTAGCCAGAAAAAAGAAGAGCCAAACAAGAAAAAAATTGAAAACTTGGTTGTTTTTCTAATAATTTTAATTATTACAATAATTGTAATAAATGTAATATGGAGTGGAGATAAAAAATCAGATAATAGTGAGTCGACAAGTGATAAAAATAAAAAATTAGCATCAGATACACAAACGGTTCAAACAAGTAATGACGAAACTTTAGATGATTTAGTGGTGAAACTAGAAGATATTCTATCTAAAATTAATGGCGTTGGGAAAGTTAGAGTTATGATTACATATTCTAAAACGAGTCAAACAGTTCCTTTGTATAACCAAGATTCTTCAGAAAAAAATACAGAAGAATCTGATAAACAGGGTGGAACTAGAAAAATAACAGAAACAGGGACAAAAACAGAAATTGTATATAAGGAAGTAAATGGAGAAAAGATACCAATAACGCAAAGTGTAATAAGTCCAACCATAGAAGGAGCAATTGTAACAGCTGAAGGAGCCAACAACATTACAGTTAAGACTAATATTATTCAGGCTGTAGAAGCAGTAACAGGTGTCGCTACACATAAAATACAAGTGTTTGAAATGAGTAAAAATTAATATATAGGAGGTATAAAAATGAAATTTATGAAAAAAAATCAGGTGGTAGTTGCAGTTATAGGATTAATGTTAATTGCTGCAGGTTACTTAAATTTTACTAATAATAATCAGTTAAATTCAGATCAATTATTAGAAACTTCAACTATAGCTGATTCAGAACAAATGGCATCAATAGGAGATGCTAAACTAGTGAACTCAAAACCAATTAATGAAGATGATGTAGTATCTGAGAATAAAGTAAGTGAGAATTCGGTTACAGAAAATGTGGTAGAAGAAAACAACCAGATTTCACAAGTAAAAAAAGATGAAACAAGTGCAAGTACTCAAACATCTGCAGCGATAACAACAGACGAATATTTTACAAAATCAAGACTTGAAAGAGAAACAATGTACTCTCAGATAATAGAAAGTTATCAAAAAATATTATCAGGTAATAGTACAAGTGAGAGTCAAAAGAGCACAGCTCAAAAAGAAATTAAGAGAGTTAATGAAGAAAAAAATGCAATTATGATAACAGAGAATCTTATTAAAACTAAAGGATTTGAGGATTTAATAATATTTATTAATGACAGTAGTATAAATGTAATTATTAAATCAAAGAAACTTAAAGCAGAGCAAATTGCACAAATACAAAATATTGTTACAAGAGAACTTAAGGCAAAAATCGATAATATACATATCTCAAATAAAGAATAAAAAAATGACGAAGCTATTTACAGCTCGTCTTTTTTTGATATAATCTATGTATCAAATTTTATAAAGATAATAACGTGTATAACATGGGAGATTAAAATATGAAGGATTATATGTATTTAGATAACAATTATTATATGAAAATAGTTGAAGGAAACACAGAGAAACAAAATATAACAGATGTTATAGATATTAAAGAAATAAGTTTGAGTAAGGTTTTAAAAAATAAAAAATTTATTGTAAGGATAGACTTTAAAGAGATAAATAAAAAACGATATAAAAAAATATTAAAAAGATTATTGTTTATTAAGAGTGTTGCAAATAAAGAAAAAATAGAAATTGGAACTAAGTTAGAAAACGAAAAAATTTTTCTTGGATATATTATTAATTATGATGATAGAGACAAAGATCATAATGATTTTATTACAGGAATCATAGCTATTTTTCATAATACTAAATATGAAAGATATAATTATATATATGATACGGTATGTAATTACCTAGATAGTTTCTTTTATGGAAAAAACCTATGTGATTATTTAGAAAAGAAAGGTGTTAAATTTAGAATAAAAGATATTTTATTATTAAATACTTTTTTTAATCCTTTGCAAAAATATTTTATAAAATACATGGTGTATACTCCAAAGGAAAAGATATTAAAGAGGTTAATGGTGTTATAATGAGAGATAAACATTTATAAATTATACTAAAAGGTATAGATTATAAATGTTTTTTTGTGTTGATATGAAAAATAATTTTGCATATATTAAAAATATAAAGTAAACATAAAATGTTGCAAAATAAGTCGAAATATAGTATAATATTGAATATGGGTGGTGAAATATGGAAAAAAAGGAAAAAATTAATCTTAAAAGATTAAATAGTGTATTAAAGAAAAATCAAATAAAGATAATAATAATATTATTGTTATTTGCTTTATGCGGATACTTTTATTCATATAATTTTGTTGTACCAAAATACAAATCAACATCTACAATACTTTTAGCAAGTAATAGCTTAAATAGAGATAATAATACAGTAACTCAAACAGATGTTAATTTAAATAAAACTCTAATCTCAACATATGGTAAAATCTTGAAAAGTAATAATGTGCTTGAAAAAGTAATTGAAAACTTAAACTTAAATGTAACTAAAGAAGATTTGTATAAAAATGTACAGATAGAAGAAGTTAAAGATACACAAATTATTCAAATAGGTGTTGTAAATGAAGATGCTACTATGGCACAAAAAATAGCAAACGAATTAAACAAAGTATTTATAGAAGAAATTAAACAAATTTATAAAATGGATAATATTAATGTGGTAGATAAAGCTTCAATGGAAGTTGAGCCATATAATGTTAATCATATAAGAGATATATTAGTTTTTGTACTAATTGGAATATTTTTTTCAATTAGTATGATTTCAGTTGTTTATTTTTTTGATACTACAATAAAGATAGAACAAGATGTTGAAGAGTTTATAGGAGTAAATCTTATTGGAACTATACCAAAAAATAAAGCTAAAGACGAAAATGAAATTATTGTTCAAAACAATAGTAAATCAAATATTTCGGAAGCTCTAAAGACTATTAGAACAAACATATCTTTTTCACAAACAAGTGATAATACAAAGACAATTTTGTTTACAAGTTGTAATGCGGGAGAGGGAAAAAGTTGGGTTGCATCTAATATAGCAGTGGCATATGCTCAATCAAACAAAAATGTAATTATTATAGATGCTGATATGAGAAAAGGTAGACAGCATAAAATTTTTGATGTCAAAAACATAAATGGATTGTCAGAATGCTTAAAGAAAATTGAGACTAATAATGATTATGAAATATTGAAAAATTATATACAAGAAACTAAAATACCAAAAGTACATATTATAACGATTGGGGCTATACCTCCAAATCCGTCCGAATTACTTATGACAGACAATATGCATTATTTAATACATATGCTGAAATGTATATATGATGTTGTAATTATAGATGGAACACCTTGCAATTTAGTTTCAGATAGTATTCCAATATCGAGTATTGCAGATACAACGATTCTAATTACAGAAAGTAGAAAGACCAAAATAGAGGATATCAGGAATACTATAAAATTAATAAAAAATGCAGGAGGCAATATTGCCGGAATTATTCTAAATAAAAGAGAAGTTAAGAATAAAGAATATAAAAAAGGCTACTATTATGGAGAACAAGTAAGTAATAACAAAATACAATTACAATCTTCTACAGTTGAAGAATTAATTAATAACAGAAAAGAATATAGTGAGGACATAGCGGAAGAAAAAATAAACAATGAGGAATATATTGATCAGTTAAATATGATATCAAAGAAAATTGACAGCTTAGAAAGTAAAATGTTAAATATTCCAAATGTAAATTTAGAAAAGTATACGGAGACAATTGAATCTATTAAGAAAATCTATGAAGGTGAAATAGATAAAAATAAATTGGCAGAGAGTATAAAAGAAAATATAATAAGAAACGAATTAGCTAAAAAGATAGATGATATTAATGAGGAAACTAAGAAGATAATAAATGAGAGTAAAGAAATACAACATATAGACAATAGAAAAATGCTAGGCCAAGTTATTAAGAAAATAGAAGATTTAGATAATAAAGAAACATTAGACAAGCTTGTTCAAAAAATAGAAAGTCAAAATGAAAAAATAAAATATTTAGATAGTACGAAAGTTCTAAATAACATTGTTATAGAAATGCAAAAAATAAATTCTAAATATGAAATTTTGCAACAGATGCAGAAGAATAATGATAATACTGATAAGATTATAGAAATTATGAACGAACTAAAAAAGGTAAATACAAGATATGATAAATTAGCAGAAAAAATTAAAGACAATTTAAAGAAACAACAAATTGAGCAAGAGAGAGAAGAAAAGCAAGAAGACAGAGAAGATAAAGTAGTTAGCAAAAATAATGTTATTGAAATGAATGAATTTAAAAAGAAGATGAAAAAGCAAGAACTTATTATTGAGTACGGAGATGAGATTGAATATTCAGAGTTATTAGAGTTAGCGGTTGGCATTTATGATATAGGAACAAATGAAAATTGTAGCTACTATATTTCAAATAAATAATAATAAAGGGAATAAAAATGAAAAATAAATTGAATTATAAGAAAATATTAATAATTGTTGTTAGTATACTATTAATTGTTTTATTGGGTCTTGGAATGTTTGGAATATTTTATATAAAGAGTAAATTAAATAAGATAAACTATGTAAATATAGATCCAGGGCAGATAGAAGTTAATAATGAGGTTAAAGAGGAAGAAGGATTGGAAGGATACAGAACCATTGCTTTATTAGGAATTGATTCAAGAAAGGATGATTATGGAAGAGGAAACAGAAGTGATTGTATTATACTTGCAATCCTAAATAATAAGACAAAAGAAGTAAATTTAGTTTCTGTTTATAGAGATACATATTTGAAAATAAGTGGAAGAGGATTAGATAAAGTAACACATGCGTATTCCTTTGGAGGACCAGAATTAGCACTTAGCACGTTAAATACAAATTTAGATTTAAACATTACAGAATTTGTAACGGTCAATTTTGAGGCAGTTGTTGATTGTGTTGATGCAATTGGAGGTATTGAACTGGATATAACAGATGAAGAAATAAAATATATTAATACATATGTGCATGAATTAAATAGAGTTACAAATCAATCAACTAAAGATATTACTTCTGCGGGAGTGCAACATGTAAATGGTGTTCAAGCTGTATCATATGCGAGAATCAGATACACAGCGGGAGGAGACTATAAAAGAACTGAAAGAATGAGAACGGTAATAGAAAAAATGTTAGAAAAGGCGAAAACATTAAATATAACGGAACTTGATAAAGTAACAAATACTATATTACCTAAAATATATACAAATATTAGTTCGAAAGAAATATTGGCTGTTATACCAGATATTGCAAGGTACAAAATAAAAAAGACAGAGGGCTGGCCATATAAAACAAGCGGAGCAACTATAAATGGTGTATGGTATGGACCACCGATCACATTGGAAAGTAATGTAATAAAATTACACAAAGAGGTATATGAACAAACAGATTATAAACCATCGAATAATGTAAAAAAGATAAGTAATGAAATAATAAATAAAACAGGATACACAAATTAAAATATATGTAAAAATGGAGGGAAATATGCAAAATAATGTTTTAGAGAATGCAGAGAGTATATCTTTAAGTACTGAAATTGTAGAAGTAAAGGATAGAAGTTTAATAGATAAACGAAAAATATTCTTAACTGTTAAGAGAACTTCAGATGTTGTTATTTCATCTGTAACGATAATAATATTAATGCCATTGTTATTACTAATAGGAATATTAATAAAAATAGATTCAAAAGGACCAGTAATGTACAAACAGAAAAGAATTGGAAAAAATGGAAAATATTTTATGATATATAAGTTTAGAACGATGGTAACTGATTCTCAGAATTTTAAAAAATATTTCTCAAGTGAGCAGATGAAAGAATATAAAGAAAACTATAAAGTAAAGGATGATCCTAGAATTACTAAAATAGGAAAGATCTTAAGAAAAACAAGCTTAGACGAATTACCTCAACTTATCAATATTTTAAAGGGCGATCTATCAATTATAGGGCCAAGACCTGTAGTTGATAGTGAAATAGAAAAATATGGAATACATAAAGATAAATTCTTAAGTGTTACACCAGGACTTACAGGAAATTGGGCAGCAAATGGAAGAAGTTGTACAACCTATGATGAAAGAATGAAACTAGAGTTAGATTATGTGGATAATATGAGCTTTAAGAAGGATATGCAAGTATTTGTAAAAACAATTATTACAGTACTAAGCAGAAAGGGAGCTGTTTAAAAAATGAAAATATCATATATTATTTTAACTTGGAATTCAGAAAAATTCATTGAAAACTGCATTAATTCTATTTTATCTATTAAGGAAATTGAAAATAACATTATTGTAATAGACAATGGCTCTAAAGATGATACAAGAAAGTTACTTGAAAAATATGAAACTAAGATAAATACAATTCTACTAAATAAAAATTATGGAACGACGAAGAGCAGAAATATGGGAATAAAACAAATAGAAAGTGATTCAGATTATGTTTGTTTCCTTGATTCAGATACTAAGATAAATAAAGATGCAATGAAAGAAATGATACAAGTGTTAGAAAACGATCATGATATAGGTATTGTTGGACCAAAGATGCAAACGTCAAATGGTTTAGTACAGAAGTCTGGAAGAAAATTTCCTACAGTTAAATTGAAAATACTTAAAGCAATCCCTATAAAAAGTTTTGAAAAAAGAGGAGAAATGCTAGAAAACTACGACTTTAATGAAAGAAAAGAAATATATGAGGTTGATTATTTAATGGGTGCATGTTGGCTACTAAGGAAAGATATAGTTGACAAAGTTGGAATGTTAGATGAAAAAATATTTTATGCTCCGGAAGATGTAGACTACTGTGCAAGAATATGGCAAAATGGTTATAAAGTTGTATTTTGTCAAAATGCAAATATTATACATGAGTGGCAAAGAATTTCAAAGAAAAAAATAATAAGTAAAATGAATTTTGAACATATAAAAGGATTGGCATATTTCTTTAAAAAATATGGATATATAAATAATCCAAGAGTAAAGATAAAAATAACAAAAGAATTGGAGAAATAAATGAAAAAAATAAAAGAAAATTTAAAATATATAAAAATAAAAGATGTTTTAAGCATTTTCATATTTATAATTGCAATTCCTGTTGCTGTGATAATTAAGATTAAAAATAAAATAAAAAAGCAAGAGTTGTGGCTTATTAGTGAATCAAAAGAAGCTGCAAGAGATAATGGATATCACTTATTTAAATATATAAGAGAAAATTATCCTGATAAAAAATGCTTTTATGCAATTAATAAAAAATGTTCTGATTATAACAAAATAAAGAAATATAATAATATTATTCAATATGAAAGTTTAAAACATTGGATTTATTATTTAGCAGCAGATAAAAATATTTGTACCCAAAAAGATGGTAATCCGAATCCAGCACTATTCTACATTTTACATGTATATGGAATATTAAAGAGTAAAAGAATTTTTTTACAACATGGTATTACTAAAGATAATGTACCATATATAAATTATAAAAATGCAAAATTTAGTTTATTTATATGTGGAGCTAAAAAAGAGTATGAATTTGTAAGAGATACATTTGGATATCCAGATGGATATGTTAAATATACAGGACTTGCAAGGTTTGATAATTTGTATGAAAATGATGTTGATAAAAAACAAATTTTAATAATGCCAACATGGAGAAGTTGGTTAGGAAGAGATTTAAATAAAATTTCTAAATGCGAAAATTTTACAAAGACTATGTATTTTAATAAATGGAATAATCTATTAAAAAGTGAGAAATTTAACAATTTCTTAGATGAAAATAATATTAAGGTATATTTTTACCCACATATTCATATGCAAAAATATTTAAAATATTTCAAAGTAAATTCAAAAAATATCAAAGTTGTAGACAATTCAGATATTGATATCCAAGATTTACTAAAAAGATCAGCTTTATTAATTACAGATTATTCAAGTGTATTTATGGATTTTGCATATATGAACAAACCAGTTATATATTATCAATTTGATGAGCAAGAATTTAGAGCAAGACATTTGACTGAAGGATATTTTAGATATAGTAGAGATGGGTTTGGAGATGTACTAACTAATGAAGACGATGTTGTTGACAAAATAATTAATTATATAAAAGCAAACTATAAAGTAGAAGAAAAATACATGAAACGTATGAAGGATTTCTTCGAAATTAGAGATAAAAATAATTGCAAAAGAATCTATGAGGAAATAGAAAAATTATAAATTTGGAGGGAAAAGTGAAACTCTTAATAATATCTAGTGGGTTTTATCCGGTTACTAATAATATTGGCGGAGCAATTGAAAATCTAATAGAAACCTATTTAATAGAAAATGATAAAACTTTCAAAGATGAAATTACTTTGTATAGTGTAAAGACTGCTAAAAATATGCAAGAAAAAAAATTTGAAAACACCAATATTAGAGTAATAAATAAAACTACAATAATATATAAAGTAAAGCAGATATTAAACTTAATAAGTTCAAAATTTGGTAGAAACTACAAAGGTAATACATATATAAAAGAGGTCATACGTGATTTAAAAGAAAAAAATGAAATAAATGCCTATGACTGTATTATTGTTGAAAATATAGGCAAATTTATTCCTATTATAAAGCGTGTTACTGATTCTAAAGTGGTATTACATTTGCATAATGACTATTTAAATGTCGATACCGAAAACGGAGAAAGTATAGTAGAAGCATGTGATAACATTTGGTGTGTGAGTGAGTTTATTTGTGAAAGAGTAAGAAAAATAATAAAAAATGGTAGTGAAAAAAATAAGGTTAAGCTATTATACAATGGAATTGATCTATCAGAAATGAAGAAACAATTAAGTAAAGAGGAAAAGGAAAATATAAAACGACAATACAATATAAATAATGATGAAAAAGTCATTATTTATACAGGTAGACTAATGCCCGAAAAAGGTGTAAAGGAATTAATACAAGCATATATTGAGCTATCAAAAGAGAAGAATGATATTGTTTTATTAATAGCTGGAGGAGCAAGACAAATAAATAAAAATAAGGATAATTTTATCAATAAAATCCACAAATTATCAAAGAAAACAAAGAATAGAGTTATTTTTACTGGGCGCATACCATATAAGCAGTTATATAAAATATATTCTATAGCAGATATACAAGTGGTCCCTTCAATATGTGAAGAAGCATTTGGATTAACTGTTATAGAGGGGATGAATTATGAAATTCCAATTATTGTAACGAATTCAGGAGGAATTCCTGAGATAGTTCATAAAGATTATGAACTAATGGTAAATAGAGATTTAAATATAATTCAAAATTTAAAAGACAAAATGAAGTATATATTAGACAATCCTGAAGTTGCTGAGAATATAACAAAAGAATATCCTAATAAAATTAGTAAATTTACAAATAAAGAATACAGTAATAATTTTAATATTCTAATGAAACAAATAAAAGAAACGGAGTAAAGAATGAAGAAAGCAGATATATTGTATTATATGGCAATATTTGGTGTGTTTTGCATTAATTTAATAGATATATCAAAAATAATAAATATTGAATCGGCATATAGAACTATAATTTATATTGCACTTGCATTAATGTTGGTTATCAAGATAATATTTACAAAGTATTCCAAAAAGCAAATTATTTTAATTGCATTAATTGGACTAATAAGTTGCTATTCAACCTATGTTTTAAATAATTATATGTTTATAATAAACTTTTTAGCAATAATAGGAATAAAGGGTGTAAATATAAAAACAGTTGTAAAGATAGATATAATAGTGAAATTATTATTTATTTTGATACATACATCAATATATTTTTATGATTATATAAACAATTACGAGAAAGTAGCTACTACGTTTGTATATACTCAAATGTATGGAATTAGACATGCCTTTTATTTTTCTCACCCAAATACTGCTGGAGGAATTGCTATATGGCTTGCAATAGATATTATATATGTATATAAAAATAAGAAAATGTCTTATATTATTTCATCTTTTATAGTCTTATTTTTCTATTACTTTACAGGATCAAGAACAATGTTAATCATATATATGATGTTTTTAGTTTTAATATTTGTTGATAGAAAAAAACCTACGTTTTTTAACGAAAAGACAAATATTATATTAAGATATCTTATAGACATATTGGCAATATCTTCAATCCTACTTGTTTTAGCATCTAGAATTATAAGCAATACTGAAGTAATTAATACCGTTGATAAAATTTTAAGTAGAAGACTTTATTATTCAGATTGGGCTATAAATTTATATGGATTTAATATATTGCCAAATGCAGATACATCAATCTTGGACAAAAATTTAATTGTAGATAACTTTTATATAAGATGTATAATATCCTATGGAATAATTATATATTTAATGTTATCTGCTAAATTTAAATTAGTGCCTAAAAATGTAAAAGACTTAGACAGAATTATATTAATTATTTTACCATTTTACTTATTCAATGAGTTGTTCTGCTATAATATAGGTAGAGCAATAGCACTACTAGTGTTAGCAAATGCAATATTTAATAAAAAAGAAAACGGAGAAACGGATGAATGCAAAGAACCAAAAGAAGTATAGTTAATTTAATAACAGCCTTTATAGGACAAATATTTGGAATAATAATTAGCTTTATTGTAAGAATGATATTTGTTAATTGTTTGTCATCAGAATATTTAGGTATAAATGGATTATTTACTAATATTTTAACAATGCTTTCACTTGTTGAACTAGGTGTTGGGTCTGCTATGACATATAGCTTATATAAACCTATTGCAGAAGAAAATATTGAAAAAATTAAAAGTTTGATGCATATATACAAAATAGCATATAGAATTATCGGAATTATTGTACTTGCAATAGGGATAGGATTTACACCTTTTTATAGATGTTTAATAAATGAAATACCAAATATTCCAAATTTAGATTTAATATATATTTTAT
Source organism: uncultured Clostridium sp. (assembly GCA_902406115.1). Classification (GTDB taxonomy): domain Bacteria; phylum Bacillota; class Clostridia; order TANB77; family CAG-508; genus CALXVA01. Next base: position 43,488 of record CABPCL010000005.1, read on the forward strand.
TCGTTGTTAATACTGGAGTATCTTATTTTTACTCATATAAAAGATCACTTATTATATGCGATCAAAAAAAGTATATTACAACTTTATATAAATATGGATTTTACTTTTTATACAATTTAGCACAAATAATTGTGTTACTTACGACAAAAAACTATATTTTATATTTGATATGTCAAGTAATTTCTACTATAGTGGAAAACATTGCAATATCAAAAAAAGCAGATAAAATGTATCCGTATCTGAAAGAAAAGAATATAGAAAAATTGAAAAAAAGTGAATATAAAAAAATAAAGAAAAATGTATTTGCTATGATGTTTCATAAAATTGGAGGAATGATAGTTAATTCGACAGATAATATTATATTGTCAAAATTTGTTGGAATTACAACTGTAGGAATCTATTCAAATTATTATATGATTATAAATGGATTAGAACTTATTATAAATCAAATATTTGATGCAGTTATAGCAAGTGTCGGAAACCTAGGAGCTAGTGAAAATGAGAAAAAGATTAAATCAGTATTTGATAAAGCATTTTTTATGAACTTTTGGATTTTTTCCTTCTGTACGATATGTTTGTTAATTTTATTTAATGATTTCATACAACTATGGTTAGGACAAGAATATTTATTTGAATTTAATGTAGTAATAATTCTAGTAATTGCATTTTATATTAAAGGAATGAGAAGAGCGGTTTTAACATTTAGAGATGCAACAGGAAACTTCTATTATGATAGATATAAGCCAATATTTGAAGCTATTATTAATCTAATAGTATCAATTATATTAGCAAGGAAGATTGGAGTAGCCGGAGTATTTTTAGGAACGATTATAAGCACTGTAACTACGTCATTATGGGTTGAACCATATGTATTGTATAAATATGTTTTTAAAGAAAAAGTATACAAGCACTTAATAAAGTTAGCAATATATACGTGCATTGGAATTGTTGCATGTATACCAACATACTTAATATGTTCAGCTATAAACCAGGTAAGCATCTTAGGAATTATAGTAAAATTACTTATATGTTTAATTGTTCCAAACGTAATTTATATATTTGTATTTAGAAATACCGAAGAATATAAATATTTTAAAGAACTAATATTTAAGATATTAAGAAAAATAAAAAATAGAGGATAAATATGGAAGAAGAAACTAATTTTATAGAAATATTTAAAATTTTATGGAAAAAGAAATTGATTATAATATTTGTTACACTATCATTTATGGTAATGGGTGGGTACTATAGTATACAAATCAAAGTGCCTAAATATAAATCAACAACGACTTTGCTTTTGGCACAAAACAGTTCTGCAGAAACGCAAGGAATAGAAAATGAGATTACACAAACTGATATAAGTTTAAATCAAAAACTTGTATCAACATATAGTGTCCTAGTTAAAAGTAAAAGTGTATTAGATCAGGTATTAGAAAACCTAAATATGGACAGATCATTAGAAGAAGAATTGAAGAAGAATATAGAGGTTAAAGCTGTAGAAGACACGCAGGTTATTGAAATTACATATATAAATGAAGATTCGAATGTGGCATATAAAGTGGCAAGTGAACTTGCAAATGTATTTTGCAAGAAGATAGTTGAAATATATAATATAAATAATGTATATATAGTAGATAAGGCAGAAATTGCAGAAGAACCATATAATATAAATTATATAAAAACTATAATAATATTTGCGATAATAGGAGTAGGTCTTTCATGTATGACTGTATTTATTATAAGTTTGTTTGATACAACAGTAAAAACACAGGAGGATGTTGAAAATAGTACTGGATTAGTAGTTTTAGCACAGGTACCAGAAATAAAATCAGGAGGTAAGGAAAGATAATGAAAAATGAGATTATTACACAAGAAGATCCAAAATCACCTATTTCAGAAGTATTTAAAACCTTAAGAACTAATTTACAATTTATGAACAATAAAAATACTTCTAAAATGTCTTTGCTAGTTACGAGTACAATGCCAGGAGAAGGTAAAAGTTGGATTACTTCAAATTTAGGAGTCGCATTTGCACAATCAAATAAAAGAGTTGTTATTATAGATTCAGATATGAGAAAAGGAAGATTGCATAATATATTTGAAACAAAAATATTCCCTGGTTTATCTAATTATTTAGTAGAACAAGGTAAACCAATAAAGAATTATATAATAGAAACAGACATAGAAAATTTAAGTATTATTCCTGCTGGAAATGTGCCTCCAAATCCTTCAGAGTTATTATCAAGCGAAAGGATGCTAGAAGGGTTGGATGAATTAAAAAAACAATTTGATATTATTTTATTTGATTCTACTCCATGTATGCTTGTAACAGATGCACTGATTATTTCACGAATTGTTGATGCAACTATAATAGTATCAAGCCATAAAAAAACTAAGATAGAAGACCTAAAAACAGTACAAAAAAATATAGAAAATGTTGGTGGAAAAATAGCAGGAGTTATTATAAATAAAATACCTGTATCATTGCAAAAATATAAAAGCAAATATTATTATTACGGCAATAATGAAAAAACAAGAGAAAACAAAGAAAGCATGGAAACTATTAAAGAAAAAAACTATGAGACAAAAGAAAAAGAATCAGTTGAAAATGATGAAATAGAATCAAATAAAACCATTATAGATCAGATTGATAAATATTTAGAAGAAAATAAGGAGTAAAAAAATGATAGATATGCATTCTCATATATTACCACAAATTGACGATGGGCCGGTTAATATAGATGAGAGTATAAAAATGTTAAAAGAAGCTTATAAAGCAGGATTTACAGATATTGTTTCTACTTCGCACTATATTGTAAATGAATATTGTACAACAAAAGAAGAAAGAAAAAAGCTAATACAAATTCTAGAAGAGAGATTAAAATTAGAAAATATTAAGATTAATATTTATAATGGTGCTGAGGCATATATTAATACAAATTTAAGCGATCTAATAAGTGAAGGGACACTACCTACAATTAATGGCACAAAATATTTATTAGTTGAACTTCCAATGAATAATAAAATTATTTGTTTAAATGAAATAATAAATGAGTTAAAGAATAATGATATAATACCAATAATTGCTCATCCAGAGAGATATTCTTATGTACAGAGAGATCCCAATATCTTAGATGAGTTAATTAAACAAGGTGTTATATTTCAAGCTAACTATGGCAGTATTATCGGGAAATATGGAAATGAAGCAAAGAAAACTGTAAAAAAATTATTAAAAAACAATGCCATACAGCTATTGGGAACAGATACTCACAGAAGCGGTAGTATGTATACACAAATGGAAAAAAGTATAAAAAAAATAACTAAGTTAGTTGGAAAAGATAGGTTTGAAATATTGTCTGATATAAATCCATTGAATGTAATAGAAAACAAAGAAATTATAAGATAATATTAATATAACAATACAATAATAAGAAAATTACAACTTTTTGTTGTAATTTTTTTATTTATTGGTATAATATAATAGATTATAAAGGTTTATGGAGGTTTATATGATAAAAAGAGTAGCAATTCTAGCAAATGGTGGAGATGTTTCAGGATTCAACGCAGTTATTAGAGCAATTATAAAAACTGCAGAAAATAATAATATAGAATGTTTAGGATTTATAGACGGATATAGGGGATTACTTAAAAATAACTATGTAGTACTTGGAACAAGTTCAACTGGAAATGCAGTAGGAATTCTTCCAAAAGGAGGATCTATTATTGGATCATCTACAAATGCAAATGTATTTAACTATCCAGTAGATGAAAATGGAAAAATAGTATATAAAGATTTATCTGATATATGCGTTGAAAATATAAAAAAAGACGGAATTAATTGCTTATTTACTTTAGGAGGAGACGGAACACAAAAATCAGCAAGGGATTTATCTTTAAAAGGAATAAATGTAATAGGAGTTCCTAAAACAATAGATAATGATGTTGCTTGCACAGAAATCACTTTTGGATATAATACAGCTGTATCTGTTGCAGCAGATGCTATAGATAGATTGCATACAACAGGAGAAACACATCACAGAATAATGGTGTTAGAAGTTATGGGAAGATATGCTGGTTGGATTGCTTTAGAATCTGCAATAGCAGGAGGAGCTGATGTTGCATTGATTCCAGAAATACCATATGATATAAATAAAGCTGCTCAAAAAGTTATAAATAGAAAAAATAGAGGTAAAAGTTTCAGTATAGTAGTTGTTGCTGAAGGTGCAAAGCCAAAAGATGGAGACATTGTTGTTAAGGAGACAAGGAACAATGGAGCAGGAGTTGACAATACAAAACTTGGAGGTATAGGAGAACAGGTTGCAAAACAACTTGAGGAATTAACAGGATTGGAAGCAAGATGTACAGTATTAGGATATATGCAAAGAGGAGGAACTCCAACTTCTTTTGATAGAGTTCTTTCAACAAAATATGGAGCTAAAGCGATGGAACTTGCTTTAGAAGGTAAATTCAATGTTCTTACAGTTATAAAAAATGGAAAACTAGATTATGTTTCATTAGAGGATGTTGTAGGAAACAATACAAAAATAGGTGCTGTTTCAGGCAATACTCCTGAAAGTAATTTAAGAAAAGTTACAATGGAAGATGATTTAGTAAAAACGGCAAGAAGTATTGGAATTAATTTAGGAGACTAGGTGAGAATATGATTAATTTTAAAAAAGTTATAGCATATAAAATATCAAAAGTAATAGATATAGACGAAAAAGAGATAGAAGGCTATATAGAAGTACCGTCAAATAAAGAAATGGGTGATTATTCATTTCCTTGTTTTAGATTAGCAAAGGTATTAAAAAAATCTCCACAAATAATAGCAGAGGAATTAAAGGAAAAATTAATATTTGAAAATGACGAAATTACTAAAGTAGAAGTAGTAAATGGATATCTAAATTTCTTTATAAATAACTTACAGTTAGTTAAAGAGGTTCTTAAAGAAATAGATGAAAAGAAAGAAAAATATGGAAGTAGTGATATAGGAAAAGGAAAAAACGTTGTTGTTGATTATTCCTCTCCTAACATTGCTAAACCTTTCCATATAGGACATTTACGTTCAACTGTAATAGGAAATTCGTTATATAAAACATACAAATTCTTAGGATATAATTGTATAGGAATCAACCATCTTGGAGACTATGGTACACAATTTGGAAAATTAATAGAGGGATACAAAAGATGGGGAAGCGAATACAACATTGAAGAAAATCCCATTGATGAGTTGACAAAGATTTATGTAAGAATAAATAATCTTTGTAAAGAAGATGAAAGTGTATTAGAAGAATGTAGAAGTAATTTCAAAAAACTTGAAGAAAAAGATGAGTATTGTGTTAAATTATGGAATAAATTTAGAGAGCTAAGTTTAAAAGAATTTCAAAGAATATATGATTTATTAGATGTTCATTTTGATTCATTAAATGGAGAGGCCTTTTACTCAGATAAAATGGATGAAGTAATAGATATATTAGAAAAAACAGGAAGATTAGTTGAATCTGAGGGGGCAAGGGTAATAGAATTAGAAGAAAAAAAAATACCACCTTGTATTATACAAAAGAGCAATGGATCTACAACATATGCAACACGTGATTTGGCAGCAATTCTATACAGAGCAAGAAACTATGATTTTGACAAAGCTTTATACCTAACTTCTTATGAACAAATATTACATTTTAATCAAGTATTTGAGGTTGCAAAACTACTAGGGTTAGATGAAAAATACACTAATAACCTTATACATGTTCCTTTTGGAATGATTCAATTAAAGAGTGGAAAGATGTCTACTCGAGAAGGCAATGTTGTTAAGCTTGAAGATTTACTAAAAGAGTCTATTAGCAGAGTAAAAGAAATTATAGAAAAGAAAAATCCGGAATTAGAAGACAAAGAAAAGATTGCAGAAACAATTGGAATCGGTGCAGTTATATTTAATGATTTATATAATAGCAGAATGAAAGATGAAATATTTGACTGGGATGAGATGCTTAATTTTAATGGCGAAACAGGTCCATACCTGCAGTATATTTATGTAAGAACTAATAGCATACTTAAAAAAGCGGGATATATACCAGAATTAAAAGATGTTGATGCACAAGAATTAAATGATGAAGGTGCTATAAATATTATTAAAATTTTATATTCATTTGATGATGTAATTAAACAAGCTGCAGAGAAAAATGAACCATATGTAATTGCAAGATATTTAATAAATTTAGCACAAGCATTTAGCAGTTATTATAATGATCATAAAATTATTGTGGATGATAAAAAAGTTCAAAATTCACGTTTATATATAACTTATGGTGTTAATTTAGTTTTAAAAACTGGTGCAATGTTATTAGGAATGAAAATGCCTGAAAGAATGTAATTTGATTTTATTAAATTAAAATGGAGTAAAGATATGGAACAAGAAATAAAGCAAAAGATTAATAATGAAGAAGTAAAAGAAAATGGTGTAAAAACAAAAAAACAATTTACTATTTTTGGATTTACAATAACAAAAATATTAGCATATTTTATTATATATAGTGTGGTAGGATATGTTGTTGAAACAATTTTTGGTTTATTGACAAAAGGAGTAATTGAAAGTAGAAAAAGCTTTCTATATGGGCCTTTTTGTGGAATATATGGTGTTGGTGCAGTAATTATGATTATGGGACTTCAGAAATTTAATAAAAATAATTATACTTTATTTGCTGGAGGATTTATAATAGGCTCACTAATAGAATATGTTGTAAGTTTTATTGGAGAATGGTTTTTCCATATAAAGTGGTGGGATTATTCAAGTATGCCTTTTAATATTAATGGTAGAATATGCGTATGGTTTTCAATATTCTGGGGAATACTTGCAATCTATTTAATGACACATTTCCATCCAAAGATAGATAAATTTTTAAATAAAATGCAACCTAATGTGTTAAAAACATTTACAATAATATTAACTATATTAATTTTTATAGACTTCTTAGTAACTGGTTTTGCATTAAAGATGTTTTATGTTAGACTAGTAGATAAATACGATCTGGATATTCAAGGTGTTGATGAATATCTTAGAGACTATGAAGAATTATATGCAAACCCAGAAGTTAAGAAGTTTGTAGATACACATTTTTCAGATGAAAGAATGTTATTAACATTTCCTAATATAAAAGTTACAAAAAAAGATGGAAATGTTATATGGATATGTGATATACTAAAACATATTCAACCATATTACATTAAAGTTTTTACACCAAAGGTAGTTGAAATTATGAATTAATATATACAAAACTGTAAAAATAGAATAGTATATTTATATAATAAAAAGCGGAGGTTTAAATAACAATGAGAAAATATTTTGGAACAGATGGAATCAGAAGAATTGCTAACACTGAACTATCACCAGAGTTAGTATATAAAGTTGCAAAGGCAGGAGCATATGTGCTATCAAAACATTCAGATCATAATCCCACAATTTTAATAGGAAGAGATACACGTATTTCTGGTACCTTAATTGAAAGTGCCATGACTGCAGGATTTTTAAGCTATGGAGCAAATGTTAAAATTTTAGGAGTAATACCTACACCAGGTGTAGCTTATTTAACAAAAAAGATGAAAGCAGATGCAAGTGTTGTTATCTCAGCTTCTCATAATAAATATGAATTTAATGGTGTAAAATATTTTAGCAATAAAGGAATGAAGATACCTGATGAATTAGAAGAAGAAATAGAAGAAGTTATGGAATCAGGTAAATTAGAAGAACTTACTGCAGTTAATGAAAAAATAGGTGTTTCAGAAATAAGAACAGATTTATTAGATGAATATGTTTATTTTTTCAGAAAGAATTTTGAAGAAGATCTTGAAGAATTAGATAAATCTAATTTTGTTGTTGCAATTGATACTGCAAATGGAGCAACATCAGTAGTCGCAGAAAAAGTATTTACAGCTCTTGGAATCAAGCATTATATACTTAACAATATGCCAAATGGAATTAACATTAATGATAATTGTGGTTCAACACATTTAGAAGTATTAAAAAAATATGTTGTTGAAAACCACTGTAGCTTAGGAATTGCATACGATGGAGATGGAGACAGATGTCTAGCAATTGATGATAAAGGTAATGAAATAGATGGAGATAAATTATTGGCAATTATATCTAATTACATGAAAGAAAAAGGAACTTTGAAAAAAGATACTTTAGTAGCTACAGTAATGAGCAATTTAGGTTTAAGTAAGTACGCAGAAAAAAATAATATAAACTTTGAACAAACAAAAGTTGGAGATAGATATGTACTTGAAAAAATGTTAAAAGAAGGATATAATCTTGGAGGAGAACAGTCAGGACATATCATTATGTTAGATTATAACCCAACAGGAGATGGTATATTAACTTCTTTAATGTTAATTAAAATAATATTAGAAAAAAATGTTTCATCTTCTAAATTATGTGATATAATACAAATATATCCACAGGTTTTAGTAAATGCAAAGGTTGATAGTAATAAAAAATATGATTATGAAAAAGATGCAGAAATAAAATCTAAAATAGAAAAACTTGAAAAAGAATTTTCAGGAAATGGAAGAGTATTAATTAGACCTTCTGGTACAGAACCACTAGTAAGAGTTATGATAGAAGGACAAGACAAAGAAATAATAAGAGAAAAAGCAGAGAAACTTGCAAAACTTATTGAAGCAAAATGTAAATAAAACTGAACAATACAAAACAAATTAAATATTATATTCTAAAGAAAAATTAAATTATTATATATAGGGGGAATTTAAAATGCCAATGATAAATCTTACAGATCCAATTACTTTACTTATTGCAGTTGTTCTTTTTGTATTAGTATTATGGTTTTCTTATCAAAGTAAGAAAAGTGTTATACCAGGAATAATGCTATTTGTATTCATTTCAATAATAATACTACATACATTAGAACTTACAATAGGTAGTCTTACTGCAGAAGGAGTATCAGTAACAATAAGATCTATTGTTATGGACTTAATCTTCATTCTATTATCATTTATTTCATATTTATGGATAGATGATGTAGAAGCTAAGTTAAAGAAGAAAAAAGTTATTGATCATAGTTTAGATTGGTTCTGGAGCAAAATTTAGCTAAACAAGAACAATCAATTAAATTGCCACTTGAATAATTAAATTATTTTAGTGGCAATTATATATATTAAGGGAGGGACAACTCATGCAAGAAAAAAACATTGTAATAGGAGGAGCTTGGCCATACGCCAACAGCGATCTTCATTTAGGTCATATTGCAGGACTTATATCTGGAGATGTACTTGCAAGATATTTTAGAGCAAAGGGATATAATGTTGTATTTGTATCTGGAACTGACTGTCATGGAACACCAATTACAGAAAGAGCAAAAAAAGAACACAAGTCTCCAAAGGAAATTGCTGAATATTATGACAAAAGAGATAGAGAAACATTATCAAAATTTAATTTTTCATATGATTTATATACAAATACAGATACGGACTTTCATAGAAAAGAAGTTATGGAAATGTTTAAAAAAATCTATGATAATGGATATATTTATGAAAAAATTGAACCACAACCATATTGCGAAAATTGTAAAAAATTCTTATCTGATAGAGAGATTCAAATTACATGTCCAAAATGTGGAACTCAAACAAAAGCTGAACAATGTGATGGATGTCAATATGTACCAACTATTGATGATATGAAAGATGGAATTTGCCTAGAATGTGGTGCAAAAACAGTTTTAAAAGATAATAAGAATTTATATTTAGCATTATCAAAATTTCAAGATTTAATTGCTAAGCATACAGAAGAAAGTAATAAATTGTGGAGAGCTAATGCAAAAAATGAAACAAGTAAATATTTAAAACAAGGATTAGTTGATAGAGCTGTAACAAGAGATTTAGACTGGGGAGTAGATATTCCAGTAGATGGTTATGAAAATAAAAAAATGTATGTATGGATTGATGCAGTTCTAGGATATATTACTGCTACAAAAAAATGGTGCGAAGACAACGGAAAGAATTGGGAAGATTTTTGGAAAGAAGGAAATAATAACGAAATCTATATGGTACATGGAAAAGATAATATTGTATTCCATAGTATTATATTAAATGCTTTACTACTAGCAATGAAAGAAAATTATCATTTAGTAGACGTTATAGTTTCATCTGAATATCTAAACATAAATGATGAGAAAATATCTAAAAGCAAAGGTAATGGAATACCAGCAATAGAGATAGTGGAACAATATAATCCTGATACTTTAAGATTTCATTTAATTAATAATGGTCCTGAAAAGAAAGATTCTAATTTTACAATAGATAGCTTGGTTGCTACAAATAATGGAGAATTGTTAAATAAATTTGGAAATTTGGTAAATAGAACGTTAAAATTCAAAGGGATAGAAGAAGTATTAGTTGGAACTTTAGATAAAGAAGTTGAAACTAAAATTGATGAAACTTACAGAAAAGTAGGAGAAAATATTGAAAAGCTTGAATTCAAAGAAGCATCTGATATAGCAATGGAATTGGTAGAATTTGCAAACAAGTACTATGATGAAAAACAACCTTGGGTTCAGAAGAAAGAAAATATGGATGAATTTAATAATACAATATATAATTGCACAGTAATTATTGCAAATCTTTCAAATATATTTGAACCTTTTATGCCGGAAACATGTGAGAAGATTCGTGAATATTTAAAATTAGGCAAATGCGAATGGAAAAGAATAGAGTTAAATTCAAATATAAAACTTGAAAATATTCAACCTTTATTTAATAGAATAGATAATGTATAGAAAAGAATAAAAAAGTTACATTTTATGTAACTTTTTTATTCTACATATATTGAAAATTATGTAAAATTAAGGTATAATATTATTGCATTGAAAATTCAGTTTTACATTGCATAATGGCAAGTGCAGTAATTTATTAAATATTGCACTAAAAAGATGGTAAGCAATTTAATTCAAGAAAGGAAAACATTATGAAATTTATTGCAAAACTCAAACCGCGGAGTGGTGCAAATGTAGCTTTGTTGATCAAAGAATTTTTTGCATCGTCACCTGATAAGGGAAGTGCTATCAGCATCAAGGATGGAGAAGTGCACTTAACTGTTGGCTTTGAAGAAAGCCCTCCGAAGAACATTCTTGACGCGATTGAAAACTATGAGGTGATAGAATTCTTTTTCAAAGTTGATAATATAAATGAAAAAGAGACTGAAAGCCAGAATAGTTTCAATGCAAAGGAAGAGATGACTCAGAAGGCAGCAATTACATCTACGGCCGAGTCACAAGAAGACAAGAATATAAAACCTGCCTCAAAAGGTAAAACCATTGAGAAACTTGATGAAATTCCTGAAGTAAAGGAAATGCTTCAAAGTTCCAAATCATTTGAGAAATTTTTAAATAAGGTATCAGAATGGTTGAAGCTTAAGGAAGGTAAAACTCTTGAAAATTTTGTGAAGGCTGTAATTGTTCCTGCGAAAGACGATAAGAAAACGACATGGAAGACAATTTTGGCAAACGTGGAAAACACTGAAATGGCATGTGCACCTGAAACAGCTAGAATAAAGTATACAGTTGCTGTTTCTGAAAAGATGAAGGAGGAGGGATATGAAACATCTCCAATAAAATTCATTAAAATGTTAAGTGAGTATGCTAATTGCTGGGACGACAAGGACAAGAATGAGAAAGAAAATAATAATGTGGAGGCAGATAAAGTAGAGACAAATAATAATAGTGCTGTAAGCACAGATTTATCTCTAAGAGATGAAGAGCCAATTAAAAAATTATTTGTAAGTCTCATGGATGTTGCGCAAAATGGCAAAATAAGTGTGAGAACAGAAAATGTGTTCAAAAGGATGGGCTTAAAAGAAAAAGACCGGGATTTGCTTGAAATAGCTGATATAGCATTAAAATTTCCAGCAGAACAACTGACATGGGAAGAAATCCTAAAATGTTTAAAAAATAGCTTTCCAACTGAGGGAGATCGAATGAATGCACAAAGAAGAATGTCTGGTCTTATAAATGTATATGCTAATAAATTGGGCTTAGGCAGAATTAAATCAATTGATTTCCTTACAGAAATGAAAAAGGTAATCTTGAGTAATCTTGATTAATTAAATCCATCTATGTATGAATAGAATGGTCCTATTTCCAAACAAATAGGGCCATTCCATACTAAATTATTAATAATAGGGGTATAAAAATGGAAGATTCAAATAAAATAAAATTAATAAAAAAATGGATTTCTGATGGAGAAGATATAGAGTTGTTATCTATGGAATTTGATATTCCTATGGATGAAATTATGCAATATAAAAAAGAAGCAGAGGCTGAGGAAAAACAAACTACTGATCAATTTGAAGAATTAAAAAATAAATTAATTAAGATAGATGAAAAAGGAAAGACTACAAGAAATACCAAGTTGACAAGATCACTGAAAAATAAAATATCTTCTGAATTAGCTGAAATTATTGACAGAAAGTTAGAAGAAACTGATGATATAGATGAACTAAAGAAATTATCAAAAAAAATAACATATGATATATGTTCTATAAATGAGATTACACTTGGAGCATCTAAACGAAGAGTGGAAACAAAAATTCAAAAATTACAACAAAAAGCTGCTATAGATAAGTCAATAAAAAACATTCCAAACAATGTAATAAAATTGGCACATTATATTGCAGGAGAACAGATAGATGCTGAAAAAATTGATATGGCTATAAACACTGAAATACAAAGAATGCAAGAAACTAACGGAAATAAGATGTTTCAACTAACAGATGAAGATGCTAAGAAACGTGTCATATCAAGTATTAGATATCTGTTGCAAACTGAAGGTTCAGGAATAGCTGTTAAGATACCAGTTGTTACAACTAGGATACTAAACAAATATTCCTTAAAAAGTGAGATGGGAGTAAACTTGGAATCAGTTGTGAAAAACTGTATAAACAATAGAGAATTTGATAAAGCTAGACATGCTTGTAGTATTATAGGCAGAGATGCTGATCGAAGAAGTCCATTGAAAGATAAAGCAAAAGTATTGATGAACTTAATAAATATTAAAGAAAGAAGCTCACAAGACATATTAGAAGATGAAAACTGTAAGACAAACAAAAGTACAGAAGAAAGATAGTAATAAATAAAAAATGAAAAATTAAAAATATTTTTTAAAATCACAGAAAATAGACTCTTTTCATATAATATACAAAAATATGAAGGGAGTTTTATTTTTATGGATTATGAAATAATGATGAATGGAACGGTAAGAATAGGGCAAAGAGCTCCAGAATTTGAAGCACAAACAACAATGGGAAAGATATCTTTAAATGATTATAGTGGAAAGTGGGTAGTTTTATTTTCACACCCAGGAGATTTTACCCCCGTATGAGCATACAATTTGGGGAAATATCAGAAACGCTTGATATTGCTTAACATTTCTTTAATCGATAACGTACTCTAAAATGAATAAAAATTGCCACAAAATCGATCGTGAGGCAATTGACAAAGAAAAATTTCAAAAGAGTCGATTTGAACATAAAGATAAGATAGCTAAATACTTTACAGCATATATGGATATGTATGATGAAATTATTGCATACTATAATCAAAAATATTTTAAAGAGCGGAGTAAAAACTGGAATAAAATTAATGGCAGAAGCAATAAAATAAGGCTAAAAGTAAGTGTAAACTAAAAAAACACTTGCTTTTTTTATGAAAAAATATGTATATCTAATTGTTATACATAAAATAAATTGCATATACGCTAAAAACCTCGTTTTTAGGCTATTAAGTGGGATTAGTATAACTCCCTGTTCCTGCAAAATTATCCAATGGATAATTTTGACAGGATAAATGAGTTTGTGGTATTATATGAATTAGAAAAATAGAAATTTGTTGAAATGGAGGATTGATTATGAAAAAATAAAAAACGGGAATATTATTAATTATATTAGAAAACTTATTATGTTTAACTTATATATTTTTTGGTAAAGAGGTGTGAATATGAGTGATTCAAAAGAAAATGTTGATGTATTAAAAATGTATGGAGAAGACAGTACTACAAAAAGAGATGAATTTTTAAAAAAGCATAACTTAAATGAAAAGGGGCTTACTAGTAAACAAGCTGAAATTAATATTAAAAAATTTGGTCTTAACGAAACAAAAAAGGCTAAACCTAAGAAGTGGTATAATTATTTACTACAAAGTTTACTAACACCTTTTAACTGCATTTTAATTGGTATTTCAATTATCTTAATATATACAGATATATATTTAGCAATAGAACCAAGCTATGCAAATATAATAGTCATAGCAATTTTAGTTACTGCAAGTACTTTATTAGATTTTTTTGAGTCTTATAGATCTAATAAGGCAGCAGAAAAATTAAGGGAAATAGTTGAAACAACTACTACAGTTATTAGAGATAACAAAGAAATAAATATACCAGTTAAAAATGTAACCTTAGGAGACATTGTTTTATTGTCTGCTGGAAGTATTATACCAGCTGATTTAAGAATAATCGAATCAAAAGACTTATATGTAGGACAGGCTTCATTAACTGGAGAATCTGATAATATAAAGAAAACCGTTGAATTAGAGAACAAGCAAGAAGAATTAGACAGTATATCAGATTTTGATAATATCTGTTTTATGGGTACAAATGTTGTATCTGGTTCAGCAAAAGGTGTTGTAATAAAAGTTGGAGATTCAACATATTTTGGAAAAATAGCAAATACTGTAACTTCTGGAAAAGAAAAAACTGCATTTCAAAAAGGTATTGAAAGTATAAGTAAATTATTAATTAGAATTATGATTTTTATGATTCCAATAGTATTTTTAATAAATGTGGAAAAACATGATATTATTCTAGCATTTACTTTTGCTGTTGCAATAGCAATTTGCATAACACCACTACTGTTACCTGTTATTTTATCTTCAAGTTTATCTAAAGGTGCTGTGAGAATGTCAAAAAAGAAGACTATTGTTAAGAAGTTAGATTCAATTCAGAACTTTGGAGCAATGAACATATTCTGCACAGATAAGACAGGAACATTAACAGAAGACAAGATTGTTCTAGAAAAATATTTAAATGTAAATGGAGAAGAAGACTTAAACATTTTAAAATATGCCTTTTTAAATGCCTATTTGCAAACAGGACTAAAAAGCAATATAGACGAGGCAGTAGTTGCTAAAGCTAAAACTATTGGAATTGAGAATAGTGTAGAAAAATATAAAAAAATAGATGAAATTCCTTTTGACTTTTCTCGTAGGTGTTTATCAGTAGCAGTAGAAATAGATAATAAAGATGAATTAATAACCAAAGGTGCTGTTGAAGAAATTCTAAATATTTGTACAACATTTGAATATAAGGGACAAACGGAAAAACTTACAAATGAGAAAATAAAAAACATGAGAAAAATTTGTAAAGACTTAAATGAGGAAGGTTTTAGAGTTGTTGCCATTTGTAAAAAAATTATAACTAATAATAAAAAAGATTTTAATAGCACTGATGAAAAAGAAATGACTTTATTAGGTTTTATTGGTTTTCTTGATCCACCAAAGGAAAGTGCAAAAGAAGCAATAGAAGGTTTAAATAATGCAGGAATAAGAGTTATGGTTCTTACAGGTGATAATGTAGAAGTTACAAGATGCGTTTGTAATAAAGCAGGGATAAATTCAAAAGAAATCATAACTGGAAATAAAATAGATACATTATCAGATGTAGCACTATCAAGATTATTAAAAAGAAATAATATATTTGCGAAACTTTCTCCAATACAAAAAGCAAGGATTGTTAGAGTTTTAAAACAAAATGGAAATGTTGTAGGATATATGGGAGATGGAATAAACGATAGTCCAGCGTTAACAAATTCCGATGTTGGAATTTCTGTTGATACTGCAGTTGATATAGCAAAAGAAACTGCAGATATTATATTACTTGAAAAAGACCTTAATGTACTATTAGATGGTGTAATGGAACGGAAGAAAAACATATGTAAATTTAATGAAATATATAAAAATGGCAACAAGTTTCAACTTTGGGGAAGTAGTTTCAGTAATTATTGCAAGCATTGTATTACCATTTTTACCTGAAACACCAATTCAATTATTAGTAGAAGGATTATTATATGACTTTGGTCAAATGACAATTCCGTTTGACAATGTAGATAAAGAATTGATTAGAAAGCCAAAAAAATTAAATATAAAAAGCTTAAAAAGGTTTATGTTTTTTATGGGTCCTGTAAGTTCACTATTTGATATAGTTGTATTTTTACTATTATGGTTTGTTTTCACAGTTAGAGATGTTACACACTTTCAAACAATATGGTTCACTTACAGTATAGTATCAAATTTAATAGGAATGCACATTATAAGAACGGCAAAAACACCATTTATACAAAGTAATGCACATAAGGCTGTTTATATATCTTCAATTCTGTTAATTATAATAGGAATTTTAGTACCATTTACGCCTCTAGGAACTGCGATAGGCTTAGCACCAATTGCATTAAAATATATTTTCATGATATTTGGAGTCACATTCTTATATTGTATTGTAGCAAGTTATGCAAAGAAAATTTATATAAAGAAATATAAGGAATGGATATAGAAATAATAGAAGATAGGAAGTAGTTTTAATTATCAAAAAAATAAATATAAATAGTAATTTGTCGAGGAGGTAGATTATGAAAAAAGAAACAAAAATTGCACTAATAATATTAGCAATAGCTATATTTATTTTAGGAATTATAGGTGTCATTGTTGTAGGACTAAATAATAATTCAAAAGAAATAGAAGTTAATGGTAAAGAAGAATTATATGACAAAGTAGAAGAATATCTTATTAGTAAAGAACAGCCACATTATTTTGTAGAAGAAAAAAATGCTAAACCTAATTATAATGTAAGTGATTTTCAAGTGTTTACAGATATTGCAAGATTAGGTATAAAAGAAAAAGATGATGAAACTTATGTATATATATGGGCATTAGTTGAGAGTTATTATGTACAAGATGGTAAATTAATTAGTAATGGTGGATATTCAATCCCTCATAAATTTATAATAAAAGATAATGAAATTATAGACTACAAAATACCAAGAGATGGTTCTGAATATTCAAAATCAATTAAAGAAATTTTCCCACTAGATATAAGAAACAAGTTAAATGATGACCTTGTAGATGGAAATAAAATTGATAATCAAGTAAAAGAACATTATTCATATTTACAAGATGATAAAATATCTATATCCATAAAAGAAGGTACATTAACGAAAAAGGGAATAACTTTAATTATAAAAAATAATGCAAAACAAAATTATTTTTATGGATCTCAATATTATTTAGAAAAAGAGGAAAATGGAACATTTAATGTATATGAACCAAAAGAAATTTTATCTTGGAATGATGTATTATATTCACTAAAAAGTAATGAACAAATAGAAATAGAAATAAATTGGATAATAGGATATGATGAATTAAGTAATGGTAAATATAGATTGGTAAAGAAATTTACAACAGAAGAAAATATAACATCATCTGCGAATGTGCAAGAAAATTTTTATGTAGAATTTGAAATAAAATAGTAAGATACAAATTACAATTTTTAAGGCAAATTTCAATTATTCAACCATTAGTTGATAAAAAAATACCCCACTCAACCAATGGTATGTAGATTTTTAGATAAATAATTATTACACTTAAAGTAAAGGAGGTAGTGAACCTATGAATCAAGTAAAAATAGGAAAATTTATAGCTGAATGTAGAAAAAAGAATAATTTAACCCAAATGCAATTAGCAGAAAAATTAAATATTACTGATAGAGCTATTTCAAAATGGGAAAATGGAAAAGCTATGCCTGATTCATCAATAATGCTTGAATTGTGTGCAGAATTAAAAATAAGTGTAAATGAATTATTAAGTGGGGAGGTATTAGAAATGAATAGTTATAATGAAAAAATGGAACAAAATTTAATTGATATGGTAAGACAAAAAGAGGCATCAGATAAAAGATTATTAAAAATGGAAATTGTAATAGGAGTATTAATAAGTATAGTGTTTTTTACATTAATATTTATTGCTTCATTTGTAGAAATGGGAGATTGGTTAAGAATAACACTTATTATAACTGGTTTTATACCATTTATAATTATGATACCATTTGCAATACGAATTGAACAAACAGCAGGATATTATGAGTGTCAAAAATGTCATCATAAATATATTCCAACATTTTCAAGTGTATTATGGGCTATGCACATAAACAGAACAAGATATATGAAATGTCCTAAATGCAATCAAAGAAGTTGGCAAAAAAAAGTAATAACTAAAGAATAGGAGGAGTTTATGATGAAATATATTAAAGAAAATTGGAAGTTTTTTGCATTTATGATTTTAATATGTATTATAGGAGGATATTTTACCACAATATATACATTACAATCATTTGATCAAAGTATGTTTGAAGAAACTATAAAACAGGTAGGTTCAAAAGAATTATTTATTGGTATTTCGGTAGCACAAATATCTCTATATGCAGTTATATTTGCAGGTATAGGAATAATATTATCTAATAAGATAGGTTTGTGGAAAAAGTTTGAAGTTAATAAAAAAGCAATAATAGGAGTTATTATTATTTCAATTCTTGGAGGATTATGTTTAAGCATAGTTGATAGATATGTATTTGGAAGTTTTATTAATCCAGTATTGCATAGTTACGATAATAAACCGACTATTGAATATATTATTTCAGCATTCACTTATGGTGGTGTATTTGAAGAAATATTAATGAGATTATTTTTAATGTCATTATTCTCATGGATTATAGCTAAAATATTTTATAGAAAAGAAAAAGAAATACCTACAAAGGTATTTGTAATATCTAATATAGTAGCTGCTTTATTATTTGCAGCAGGACATCTACCTACAACTATTCAAACATTTGGATATGTTGATTCGCTGATACTATTTAGATGTTTCTTTATGAATGGAGCATTTGGTATAGCTTTTGGATGGTTATATAGAAAATATGGAATCCAGTATTCAATGCTTGCACATTTTGGATGCCATTTTGTTTCAAAATTAATATGGCTATTATTTATATAAACAAAATACGCGAACAATAAATTACAATTTAGCGAATAGAAAGTAATAGATTTTACAAAAATTTCTATTGCTTTTTTTATATCAATAAGGTATAATAAGTATGAAAAGTATAACAAATAAGATTCAAAGGAGAAATATAAAATGGAAAAAGATAAGTATGTAGGTATCTGTAAAGTAGGAGAAAAGGGGCAGATTGTAATACCAGTAGAAGCAAGAAAAATGTTTGATATAAAGTCTGGGGATTCTATTATTGTTTTATGTGATAAAGAAAAAGGAATTGCACTTGTAAAGTCAGATGTAATAGAAGATTTAGCAGATGATATATTAAAGAAATGAGGTAATAAGAATGTATTTAATAAATAAACAATTTAGAACAAGTGATAATAGTATAATTAACTATTATGAAACAGATAACCATAAACCTATATTACTAATTATTCATGCTCAGGGAACAAGTGCAGTTAGTTATTCAAAAATTGCAAAAGATTTAGCAAAAAACTTTCATTTGATTTTGGTAGATTGCTATGGACATGGCAAAAGTTCTCATAATAAAGAAAAATATAATTTAGTAACTCAAGGAAATGATTTAATTGAATTTATACAAGCTATTACTAATAGTAATATATCTGTTTTAGGACATTCATCTGGAGGATTAATTGCTTGTTACATTGCCTCTAATTCTAATTTCTGTAGTAACTTAATATTGGAAGATCCACCTTTATTTTCAAGTAATGGAAATAGAAGGTTTAATACTTTTAATTTTAAAGACCTATCAACAGTATGCCATAATTATATAAATCAAAAAGAAGAAAAAGATTTTGTATATTATTATTTTATGAATCAATATTGTTGGAACTTCTTTCCAGAAAATTCAAGAGAAAAATTAAAAAATAAATTGGGAGAATTTGCTTTAAAATATAGAAAACAACATCCAGAAAAAAATTTGAAAGTTCCATTCTGGCCAAAAAAGTTTTTAGAAGGATTTAATGGCTTGAATGAGTATGATCCTTATTTTGGAGAAACTTTTTATAATGATTCTTTTAATGCAAATGTTAATTATGAAGAATTACTTTCAAATATAAAATGCGATACTTTATTTATGAAAGCAAATACTACTATTGGTAAAGATGGACTTATTCAGGGAGCATTATCAGATGAAGATTTAGAGCAAGTTTCAAAATTAATTCGCAATATCAAAGTAGAATACTTTAATTGTGGACATGGTATTCATAGTGAGAAACCAAAAGAATTTATAAGAAGTGTAAATGGAATAGTAAAAAAGCAAGAATTACACAAAGATTATGAAAGATAAATTACAATAAGTTGGGTAGATAACCAGTTGAAATTATCTACCTTTTATTAT
>CABPCL010000006.1 GCA_902406115.1 uncultured Clostridium sp.
TAAAATCCTGCGGTTGAATAAACCGTGCCGGTTCGATTCCGGCCATCTGCACCAAATAGAAGACCTTATAATTATTGAAATATCAATACTTATAAGGCATTTTATTTTTTATAATAAAACAAGTAATGCAATAGAAAAATAATATTACTACTCGATAACGATTTTTTTATACACATATCTATAATAAAGCAATAAACACAAGATCTGATTTGTAGTATAATTTAATTATAATTATTCGTGGGTACAGCAAAATATAATTTTGAATTAAAAATAAGTAGTAAAATATTACTTAAACAGTGAATAATGTAAGGAAAAGAACAATTAATGAAAGAAATAAAATTAAAAAAATTTGAAGAGAAAGATTTAAAAAAAAATAAAAGGGTGGTATACAGTTATAACAGAATGGAAATTATGGGATGCACCATGGGAAGAAGTTGAATATAATGAAGAAAAGCAAGGAATATATAGAAGACAGAGAACAGAGAATTTACCATGCTTTGAGTATGAAATAATATATGATAAAAAACATATTGGTTGGATATCTGCATATTATATGACAAATGATTTTAAATATAATGGAATTAAAAAAACAAATAATATTGCAATTGGAATTGATATACCTGATGAAAACATGAGAGGAAAAGGTATTGGTGTGAAAGCATTAAAAGAATATCTAAGATATTTCAAAAAGTTAGGATATTTAAAAATATATACTCAAACTTGGAGCGGAAATACTAGAATGGTACATGTTGCCGAAAAAGTAGGTTTTAAAGAAATTAATAGATTTAAAGAAATTCGAAATGTTAATGGAAAAAAATATGATGCTTTAACATTTGTAATAGATTTATAAAAAAGAAATAAGTTGACATAACTTATACAAAATGATAAAATAAAACATGTACAATAGTACAAATAAAGTTCACTATAGTGAATTAAGAAAGGAGTTAGACATCATGACTTCATGTTGGAGATGCGGGGGACGTGGCTGGATAGATTGTCCAGAATGTGATGGAACCGGCAGAAGTTGGCCCGAAGTATTGGATGATGGAGTTTTAAAAGATCTCGATCCTCGGTGCTACGAGTGCGAAGGTTCCGGCAAAGTAGAATGCCCCGAATGTGGTGGAGAAGGAGAAGTAGAGGATGATTAAGAAAGTCTAATTCAAGAAAAGAGAGTCTAATAGGCTCTCTTTTTGCATATGAAAATAAGAAATACTTTTATATAAAAAAGAGAACCAGCAGTCTGTAAGGGACTACTGGCTAACTTAATAGAAATTTTATTAAAAATTTCTTTGAATACCAAACTGAAATGGTTACAAGAGTTTCTTAAGCTGCTCAAATACTGTAAAAGCAACTTCAGATTCACTTAAATTGGTCGTGTCGATGTATAAACGGTGCTTAATATTCTCATAAAATTCACGGAATTTAATCCGATAGTCATTAAGAAATTCTTTTTTTGAGAAAGTAACAGTTCCGCCGTTGGCTGCACGTCTCTTTATGGATTCGCTTATGCCAACATCTACAACATACAAGTAATCAGGTATTACCTTATACTTTTTTTCGAAATCTCTCATAAAATTTATGATGAAATTCGAATACCAAGGATCTTTATCTGCATACATTGTTGCCCAGAAAAGCTGATTATAGAATCCACGATCTATCAAGATACAATCGAAATTGTTTTTATAGATTGATTCTATGTTCCTCTGAAGTGTTTCCAAGGTAATCCACAGATTCTGAGCTATTGAACCTTTGGGAATATCAGAAGGAATAAGCTCAGCAGGCTCCTGCACAATAAGTGCATTTAAGTGATCTCTTTTACATAACAGATCAAGGTTATGCAAAAGTGTTGTTTTTCCGGAATTTGGCAATCCAGAAAACTCGATTATGATAGGCCGTTTCATATCGGTACCTCCTTAAAGTTAATAATTAAATTATAATACAAATTACATAAAAAGTCCATAATAATTTTATAATCTAGTCAATTAGTTCAGAATCTTGGAAAACTATTACATTATCAGTAACGTCAAGAACCTTTTTTATAACAGCATTATCATCATCTACCAAAACAATTTGACTGTTTGTATTTAAATTTTTCAAAAAATCAGATTTTAATGTAGGAGAGTCAATATTAGGATGTTGTTCTTTTGAGATTATTATTCTATTGCTTTTATCAAAAAATGGGGCATTTTTATCAAGCCAGTTATTTTTTTCTTCAATTTGAAAATTTTTTTTACAGATAGATAAGATATAAAGAGTTACATTGTTTAACGTACTTATTTTTTTTATTTTATTTATATTTTCTGTCAAAGGCCTTTTGTTTGCAAAATCTAGTTTTTTTCCAGCATCATAAGATGAAATAACACCATCCATGTCAAAGAAAAGCATAACTTCTGTTTTATCTGATAATTCTTTTATTATATTATAAAAATGCATAATACTTCCTCCTAGTATATTATTTTAAATATATATATCATAAATAATCATGAGATTCAATTAATAACAGATAATTAGTTATTTTTTTAAAAAGGTAACATAAAACTTGAAAAATTAACATATTTGTTGTATAATATATATTATAACTGGCATAAATGGTCAGTAACAAAGAAAAAGTGTTAAGAATAAACAGGAGGTATTTTATGGCTACACATGTAAAAAATCTTAACAAGAAAAACGGCCGCATGGCGGTTGAGGTTATTGATGCACCTTATAAAGAGGAGTTGGTTATAACCTCGGTGGAAAACGGAAATGCTCACATTGAGGGCACTGCAACACTGCAGGTGATGGCATACATCATCGAGCTGGGTGGCTTGCTGGACAAATCGTCCAATTTCGCTGAAACAATAGGTGTTACAGTTGTAACAGCTATTGAAACAAAAATCAACGGCACCTATGTAAAAATAAGTGCTGGAGAAACAGCGGGTGAGATCTACAACCGCTGGAAGCGTACGCGAGAGGCCGATTATAAGGCACTTTGCAAAAGCACAGAAAATTAAACTGACCAAGGTACTCTATCAAATGATAGGGTACCGATTTTTTTATTTTTTAATTGCAAAGATTAACAAAATATGGTAATATAAATAGACAAATGGTTAAAAACCATTTTGAAACCGATTGAAACAAAACAATAAGGAGGTAAGACTATGAAAGATCGGTATGAAAAAGCTGAATCTGAAAAGATAATTAGTTCAGAAGATGCAAATGGTGAAATAATCACCAAAGAAAGAAGCAAAATTACTATTGAAGCCTACTCTGATGATTACAAAAATCCACCAATTCCAGAAGGATATAAGTACTGCGAGGGAGAGTGGAATAATGGATTTGTAATTGAAAGATACGCTGATAAAAGTCAGTTTGTGTGGGTCCCAGTAGGAAGTCTTGACAGTGACGGTACATTGAATGGCAAGGACTTCATTGAAAAGTTTGGAAGAAGAAACTTTTGCAATGATAAGTTTTCTCGACTTGAATACAATGAGAGAATGGATAGTAAGTTGAAAGCACAGATAGAAAGCATTAGAAAATACGGAGGATACTATTTTTCCCGGTACAATATTTCTACTAGCTTAGGAGGAACCCCAAGGTCAATAAAAAATGCTATTCCAAGTGTGAAATTCAGCTTTGATGAGGCTAAGTTAATTGCATCACGTATGGAAAAACAAGAAAAAATTAAAAGTCATCTGTGTTACGGAGCGGAATATGATTCAGTAATAGCATGGATTATCAAATCTAATGCAAAGACATATTACGAGGTTGTAGAAAATTCTACTTACTGGGGAAACTATTTTAATAACAAAGAAACCCCAAGAAAAATTGTAAGAACAGGTATGCTTGAGCAGTGCTGTGTCAATAATATATATGATTTGGCAGGAAACATAGGCGAATGGACACAAGAGAGGGTTGGATCTACATTCCGCGTTGTACGAGGAGGAAGTTATGGATCAAATGGAGCAAAAATTCCTGTAGTATATCGTTACTATGTTGACCCCGCTAATAGCTATTATGACCTTGGCTTCCGAGTTGTTTTATGTTTATACTAGAATTAGACACAAAGTAGTCAAAACAGTATATTGCTTCTAAAGATGAAAGAGAGAGCTTTAAAATTTTAAAGTTTCTCTTTCATACATATAATTTTACGTTATATACAGCTATATAAATATGAAAGATGAATATAAATACTTATCTAATGTATTAAAATAATATAAAAATATAAGGAAATGAAAATATGGAAAGAACTAAGTTAAGTGAAAGAGAACTACCAAACTATACAAAAGGAGAAGAAATTTTTAATATGATATCACATATAGTTGGAACAGTTTTAGGAATTATTACTACAGTATTATGTGTTATAATGTCAGCAATTCATAACAATGTATATGGAATTGTAAGCAGTAGCATATATGGAGCTACAATGATTATCTTATATACAATGTCTAGTATATATCATGGATTAAGTCCAAGATGTAAAGGAAAAAAAGTGTTTCAAGTATTAGATCATTGTACAATATTTTTATTAATAGCAGGATCATATACTCCATTTGCACTATGTACCTTTAGAGAATATGAACCTATAACTGGATGGCTAATATTTGGAGTAATATGGGCAATGGCTATATTGGGAATAACTTTAAATGCAATTGACTTAAAAAAATATAAAATTTTTTCAATGATTTGTTATCTAGGAATGGGATGGGCAGTTATATGTAAAATAAACCTATTGCCAGAATTAATAGGTAGAAATGGACTAATATTATTAGTGGCAGGAGGAATATCATATACAATAGGTACAATTTTTTATGGACTTGGCAGAAAATACAAATATATGCATTCAATATTTCATTTGTTTATTTTGCTAGGTAGTTTATTACAATTTTTCTGTATTCTGTTTTATGTTATATAAAAAGAAAAAGAATCCTTAAAAGAGCTATAACTTGAAAGTATAGTTCAAAAGGATTCTTTTTGCTAGTATCATCTCTTTTTTAAATTTTTTCTTTTTCTAAAAGTAGTAACCTTTATCGTTGGATGTAATCCAAGCGAGTAATGACAAAGATTTATCATATTGTCACCAATTTCTTCTTCCTTCGAGCAATAGACTTTGTAAACAAAGAAATATGCTCCATGTTCTTTAGTTTCTTTTAACCAAAGAGGATCAGCGGTTATCAACTTTTCCAGAGATTCTTCACAGTTTGGAACTTTTTCAAGTTCTTTATAAAAAGATTCGATACTAGAACCCTCTAAGAAGGGATGCAAGCCTTCAGGAAAGTATTTCCGTAAAGCATTCTTCATAACATTTGCCTCCTTATTTGAAGATAAGTTAATTATAGCATAAAAATGTGAGTAAGTAAACAAAACAGGGTATAATACATATGAAATCGTATGCCAAAATAATACAAAAAATAAAAAAATGTTTACTAATAGAAAAAAATGATATATAATACAGGACGAAATGTTTATTGAGCAGGCTTATACGTCTTAATTAAGAGTATACTGGTTAAATTATAGAAAAACTGAGGTAATAAACATGAAAAATTTTAGTAATTATAAGGATTATGACAAAAAAGAAAATTGGAAAGTAGGATCAAAAGTAGTACATGGTGCACTTGGAGGAGAACCTATTACAGGATCTGTTAGTTTTCCAATATTTCAAACAGCAACATTTAAGTTTAGAGGATTAGGAGATTCATTAGGATTTGACTATACAAGATGTCAAAATCCAACCATTGAAGAATTAGAAAGAACAATGGCAATTTTAGAGGAAGGAACAGAAGGTTTTGCATTAAGTAGTGGTATGGCAGCAGTTATGTGTGCGTTCTCAATATTAAAACCAGAAGATCATTTAATTTTATCAGATGATATTTATGGTGGAACATATGAAATTGCACAAACAGTACTTGTAGACAATAAAATAGAAACAAGTTTTGTTGATTTAAGTGATATTGAATTATTTAAGAAAAATATAAAACCAAATACCAAAATGGTATTTATAGAATCACCAACAAATCCAATGATGAAAGTTGCAGATATTGAAGAAATTTGCAAAATAGCAAAAGAAAAAAATATTATAGTTGCAGTTGATAATACATTACTTACACCATATTATCAAAAGCCTTTGACACTAGGAGCTGATATTGTGGTTCATAGTGGAACTAAATATTTAGAAGGTCACAATGATACAATGGCAGGATTTGTTGTTGTAAAAGATGAAAAAATTGGACAAGCAATGAGAAACTTCTTAAAATATCAAGGAGCATGCTTAGCTCCACTTAATGCTTGGCTAACTTTAAGAGGAATAAAAACATTAGAAATTAGAATGCAAAGACATAATGAAAATACTATGAGGGTTGCAAAATGGCTAAGAAATCATCCAAAAGTAAAAAAAGTATATTATGTGGGTTTTGAGGACCATCCAAATTATGCAGTAACTAAAAAACAAACAACAGGATTTGGAGGAATGCTTTCATTTGAAGTAGATAGTGAAGAAACAGCTAAAAAAGTAATAGACAAAGTAGATATGATATTATTCGCAGGAAGTCTAGGCGGAGTGGAGAGTTTAATAACATATCCAATGATTGTAACGCACCATGAAGTACCACAAGATGTAAGAGAAAGACTAGGAATAAATGAAAAACTTTTAAGATTATCTGTTGGAATAGAAGATCCAGATGATATAATTGCTGATTTAGAGCAAGCTTTAAAATAAAAGGATGGGAAGTATAAAACATGAAAATAAAATTTACAAAGATGCAGGCTTATGGAAATGATTATGTATATATAGATGCAATAAATCAAAAGATAGAAAAGCCAAATGAACTTGCAAGGTATGTAAGTGATAGACATTTTGCAATAGGGTCAGATGGGATGGTTATGATTTGTCCATCAGAAGTAGCAGACTTTAAAATGAGAATGTTTAATCCCGATGGAACAGAAGGTGAAATGTGTGGCAATGCATTAAGAAGTATGAGCAAATATGTATATGACCATAAATTTACGGATAAAACAAAACTTACAATTGAAACTTTAGGTGGAATTCAGCATGTAGAATTATTTATAAAAGATGGTGTTGCAATTAATATAAAGGCAAATATAGGAGAACCTAGATTAAGTACTAAAGTAATACCAGTAAACACAGAACTTGAAGAGTTTATTGAGCGACCAGTTCAAATATTAGATAGAGTATTTAAAATTTCAGCTCTTTCATGGGGAAATCCTCATTGTGTTATATTTTTAGATGATGTTGATAATTTTGATGTTGAAAAATACGGAAAAGCAATTGAATATAAAACGGATATATTTCCAAATAAAACAAATGTAACATTTGCAAAAGTTGTTAATAGAAATTATATAAAAATACGTGAATGGGAAAGAGGTACAGGAGAAACAATAGGTTGTGGAACAGGATGTTGTACAGCGGCTGTATTTGGAGTAATTACTGGAAGAACAGATAGAAAAGTAACAGTGGAACAAATAGGTGGAAACCTAGATGTTGAATGGAACGAAGAAACAAATAATGTCTTTATGAAAGGACCTTCACATACTGTATTCGAGTCTGAAATTAATATACCAGATGAAGGAGAAGATAAATAATGAATTTGTCAGAACTTTTAGAAAATGTTGAATATGAATTAATAAAAGGAAATATTTCAATAGAAATAAATGATATTAAGGAAAATTCCAACAATGTAAGTGAAAGTGATTTATTTATTGCAACGATTGGAACAACAGTTGATTCACATAAATTTATTCCAGATGCAATAAAAAGAGGCGCAAAAGTAATTGTTATAGAAAGAGACGTAGAAATAAATGAAGATGTAACAGTTATTAAAGTAAAATCATCAAGAAGAGCATTAGCGTTCATGTCAGCAGCATATTTTGAATATCCAGCTAAAAAACTAACAACAATAGGCATTACAGGAACTTGTGGAAAAACATCTACATCATATATTATAAAAAGTATGCTTGAAGCTGCAGGAAATAAAGTTGGTGTTATTGGCACAATATGTGCAATGATAAATGACAAAAAAATTGAAACTCACAACACAACTCCAAATTCTTATGAAGTACAAAAACTATTTAGTCAAATGGTAGAAGCAGGATGTAAATATGCTGTTATGGAGGTATCTTCACAAGGATTAAAAATGGACAGAGTTGCAGGTATTGAATTTGATTATGGTATATTTACAAATTTATCTGTAGATCATATAGGGCCAAATGAACATGAAAGCTTTGAAGAATATATGTATTGCAAGAGTTTATTATTTAAACAATGCAAAGTGGGAATAGTAAACTGTGATTCTGACAAATGGATGAAGGTTACAAAAGACCATACATGTGAAATTGTTAAATATGGACTTGAAAGTGATGAAGCAGAAATTAAAGCTAGTAACATTGAATATATAATGGAGAATGATTTTTTCGGTGTTAAATTTGATGTATCTGGAAAAGTAAATGGAGCATTTAAGTTAAATATCCCAGGAAGATTTTCAGTATATAATGCTTTATGTGCAATTACAGTTGCAAATGAGATAGGAATTGATACAGATAGTATGAAAAAAGCTCTAGAAAGTGTAAAAGTTGCTGGAAGAATGGAACTTGTAAGTTCAAGTAATAAATACAAACTAATTGTAGATTATGCACATAATAGAGACGAAATGGACAATTTAATGGATACTATATCTGAATATAAACCCAAAAGATTAATATGCATTTTTGGTGGTGGCGGAAACAGAGCTAAATCTAGAAGATATGACATGGGCGAAGTTTCAGCTAAATGGGCGGATCTAAGTATCCTTACAGAGGATAATCCAAGATTTGAAGATTTAGAATCTATTAATAATGATATTATTGTTGGACTAAACAAAAATAGTGGAAAATATATAATTATAAATGATAGAAAAGAAGCAATTAAATATGCAATGAAAAATGCAGAAGAAGGAGATGTTATTCTTTTAATAGGAAAGGGACATGAAAATTATCAAGAAATTAAAGGAGTAAGATATCCTTGGAGTGAAGTTGAAGCTGTAAAAGAAGCGGAAGCAGAACTTAAAGATGAATAATATAAAAGACTAAAAGCGACTTGTATATTACAGGTCGCTTTTAGTATGCAAAAAAAATTATATATAGTGTAGACTTTTGTTATAAAATCATTTAAAATAGGAAAAAGAAAAAGAAAATAGAAAAGAGGAAGATACAAATGAATATATGGCATGATATATCTAAGGATAGAATAAAAAAAGATGATTTTTTTGGAGTTGTAGAAATTACAAAGGGCGGAAAAAATAAGTATGAACTTGATAAAGAAACAGGAATGTTAAAGTTAGATAGAGTTTTATATACAGCAACACATTATCCTACCAATTATGGGTTTATACCAAGAACATATGCTGAAGATAATGATCCACTAGATGTATTAATCTTATGTGAAGAAAATATTTTACCACTTACATTGGTTGAGTGTTATCCAATTGGAGTTCTTATAATGAATGACGGCGGAGAAGAAGATGAAAAGATTATTGCAGTATCAAAAAAAGATCCATATTTAAATAATTATAAAGACATTTCAGAATTACCACAACATATTTCTGATGAGATAAAGCATTTCTTTGAAGTATATAAACAACTAGAAGGAAAAACAACCACTGTAGACAGAATGATTGGAAGAGAAGGCGCAGAGACAATTATAGAAAAATGTATGAAAAAATATGAGGAAAAGTTTGAAAAATAAAAATATATATTAAAATGGTGGTGGAGATATGATTATAGAGAAAATTATTTTTAATTTAGCAGCCTTTACTCTATTTACAATTGTATTTATGAAGATGATAAAGAAAAATGATACAATTTATGTATATATTTTAGCATTAGAATTTATAGGAATTGTAATTAATTTTATAGAACTCATTTTTAATTTGAAATTAAATTTGTTTTTTAGAGTTTTAATATATATATTATCAGTAATAATACCAGGAATTGTTTTAATAATAGAACACAAAATGAAAATGGATTTCCCAGAATTATTTTGTGTAGTAATGGCAAAAATATATATGAATCTAAATAAAAATGATGAAGCGAAAGATTACCTATTTCAGTTAATTAATAAGAATCCTGAAAGTTACTTAGGACATAAAATGTTAGCTGAGTTATATGAAAAAGAGGAAAAAAATTCTAATGCGATTGATGAATATGTTAGGGCAACAGAGATTAATAATAAAGATTTAAATATAAATTATAAAATTGCAAAATTATTAAGAAAAGAAGAAAGAAGCAAGGACGCAATAGAAATTTTACAAGATATACTAAAAAAGAAACCTGAGTTATATAATGCTACCAATCTTTTGGGAGATATATTATATGAACAGGAAATGTACAAGGAAGCAATTAATGTATATATGAGCGCCTTGAGATACCATCCTGGCAATTATGATTTATACTATAATTTAGGTATGGCATTTACTATGGCAAATGATTTCCAAAGAGCAAAGGAATTTTATGATAAAGCTGCTGAGATTAATAGTTTGTTGTATAATACAAAACTGGGGCTAGGACAGATTGCGTTAATATATGGTGATTTAGATGAAGCAGAAAAATATTTAAATGAAGCTTTGAAAGGTGAAGATGCTGAATCGGGATCATATTATTACTTAGCACAAGTAGCGTTATTAAAAGGTGACAAAGAAAAGGCAACAAATTACATGAATATTGCAATTGAATTAGATCCTAAAATATATGACAAAGTACAAAAAGAAAATGTTTTTACACCTATTAAACAAGAAGTTAGAGAACCATCATATGAAGAAAGAAAAAATATTAGAAGAAATAAAATGTCTTCAAAAGAGAAAAAGGCGATTAATCATTTATCAAAAACATGTACTCTGGTAAGTAGCTTAAATAATGATGATATAAAAACTATGATAAAGGTAAAAAATAAAGAAAAACAAAAGCAGGAGAAACAAAGAGAAAACTAAATTATGAAGAATTTATTATAAAAGCATACATATAATAAAATAACTATATTATATATAATAAAAATAAGAAGAATGGAGAGCTTTTATGATAAATAATATTGCAATAATACGGTGGAGATTTAAGAATTATAAGACTGGCCCAGTTATTTTCTTATGAAGGAAACACAGTATTTCTTTATGGGCAAGAAAAATTTTTTGAAAAAGAAAATACAAATGAAAATATGAAACTTTGTAGAAATATACAAGAGTGCTTAAGAAATTCTGATATTGTTGTAAGTGGAATTCCATTTTCTAAGGATGGCATAATAATAAATAGTCCATATAGTGATGAAAAAATAGAAATAGAGCAACTTCGAGAAGAATTAAAATATAAAAAAATTTATGCAGGAGGTATTCCAACATATTTTTATGAAGATAAAGATATTGAAAATATTGATTTGTTAAAAATTGAGGAATTAACAATATTAAATGCAATACCAACTGCCGAAGGAACAATAAAAATAGCAATAGAAGAAACAGAAAATACAATACATGAAAGTAACATTATGATCATAGGTTTTGGAAGAATAGGAAAAATATTATGCAAAAACTTTAAAGACCTTGGGGCAAATATATATTGTACTGCACGAAAAGAGAAGGACTTAGCATGGATAAGAGAAGCTAGGTATACTCCGATACATTATAATGAAATAAATAAAAACATATATAAAATGGATTTAATAATTAATACAGTTCCCACACTTGTGATAAAAGAAGAAACAATAAGTAAAATGAAAAAAGATAGCTTAATTATAGATGTAGCATCAAACCCAGGAGGGGTTGACAAAGAATCTGCAAAGAGGTATAAAATAAGAGTTATTACAGCATTAGGACTTCCTGGTAAAATAGCACCAAGAACAGCTGCAAAGTATATAAAAAATATAATTGAAAAAGATCAAAAATAGGAGGAAGAAAAATGACAGTAGTTGAATCATTAATTTTAGGAATTGTACAGGGCTTAACAGAATTTTTGCCAATTTCAAGTTCTGCACATTTGAATGTATTCCCATGGATTTTTGGGTGGGAGAATTTATCAGAAGGAATGGATGTAGCCCTACATATTGGTACATTATTAGCTTTAGTAATTTTCTTTTGGAAAGATTGGATAAATTTAATAAAAGGTGGATATAGAAAAGTAGTAAAAAAAGAAAATTCTCAAGATGGAAAAATATTTTGGTACCTAGTAATAGCTACAATACCAGCAGGAATATTAAGCTTAGTATTAGATAAAGTCTCTGGAATTATTTTTGGAGAAGACATCAATTTTCAAATGAAAATTATTGCATGTACATTAATTATAATGGGTATAATATTATATATTGCTGACAAAAAATCAAAATCAACTGTAGATTATAATAACATAACACTAAAACAGGCTGTTTTAGTAGGTATTTCTCAAGCTATAGCAGCAGCATTTCCTGGCGTTTCTAGATCAGGAATTACAATGACAGTTGCAAGAAGTTTAAAAATTGATAGAGAAAGCGCTGCAAA
The DNA here is from genome assembly GCA_902406115.1 of uncultured Clostridium sp. GTDB lineage: Bacteria > Bacillota > Clostridia > TANB77 > CAG-508 > CALXVA01. The sequence goes on from CABPCL010000006.1 coordinate 12,486, forward strand.
ATTATCTTTTATGTTAGCAATGCCAATAACATTTGCAGCTGTGATTTTTGAATTGCCAAAATTTACATTTGACATTGCATTACTTGTAGGAATATTAGCAAGTTTTATTACAGGAGTTTTGGTAATCAAATTTTTGATGAATTATTTGAAAAAAGGTAGTTTTAAAGCATTTGCTATATATAGAATTATATTTGGAATTGTTATAATATTATTTAGCTTTATGAGATAAAAATTGAAAAAAATGTAAATATTACAATAATATTACAACAATGTTACAATAATATTAAATATAAAGATACTATATTGACTTTTTATAAAAAAAAGGTAAAATTAATACTGAAAAATGTAGAATTGTCTGGAAAATAAACAAAAGGTAAAAGATTCAAGTATTATTTATTATATTTTGTAAAATATAATAATATGTAATGTTATTAACAAAGGAGAACGAAATGGCGAGCTGTTTAGGACTGTATATAGAAAAAAACGTAATTAAATATGCAAAAGTCACCAAAGAGCGTGAAGTTTTAAAAATTGAATCCTTTGGTATGAAATTTTATGATAGATTAGATGAATCTATAAAACAGATTATCTCAGAAACATACAGTTATAAAAATCCAGTCAGCATTAATTTATCAGAAGAAATGTATAATTATTTTTATATGTTTAATCTGCTAAATAAAAATGATTTAAAAAAAGCAATAGAAACAGAATTTGAATCATACTGTTTTGATAAAAGTTTAAATAAAAATGCATTTGAAAGCAGATATGCTTTATCAAATGATGTAGAAGATAAAGATAAAATAAAGGTAATATATGTATCGGCCAATAAAGCCACAGTATCAAGAATAACACAATTAACGGAAGATGTAAAAGCATCTACAATTACTCCGATGGGTACAAGTATAACTAATATTGCTAATGTAAAACCAAAAGAAAATTTCCTTATTGTTAATATGGAAGATAAAACAACCGTAACAGCTGTCGTTAACCAAAAAGTGTATAATGTAGATAAGTTGGATGAAGGATCTGAAGAAATACTAGGCAAAATTAGTGCAAAAGAAAATTCATATGCAAAAGCGTATGAAATATGCAAAAATTCTACAATATATACAATGGAAGGAAAAGAATTACAAGACGATGATAATGAATATCTTGATGATATTATGCCTACATTGTATAAAATTGTAAATAAAGTTCAAGAATATACAGTAAATTCAACAATTAAATTTGATAAAATATATATAACAGGTACAATGTCTGTTGTCAATAATATTGACCTATATTTTCAAGAGTTTTTTAAAACTGAAAAATGTGAAATATTAAAACCATATTTTGTTACAGAAAATGTAAAAATAAATGTTAAGGATTATATAGAAGTTAATTCTGCTATAGCATTAGCTTTACAAGGATTAGGATATGGAATAAAAAGCATGAACTTTAAGAGTCCTGGTTTTTTAGAAAAATTACCTGATCTAATGAAAATGGAAATAGGCCCTAGCAAAGGAAATAACAAAAAAAGTAGCAATAGTTTAAATATTAATTTTTCAGACTTAAAAACTAAAATGGATCACACTGAAAGATGGCTACTAAGAGTTGCTGGAGGAATATTGGCTTTGACCTTAATTTATTCTGCTTTTTCAGGATATTTAAATAACCAAATTACAAATAAGCTAAATGAAGTAGAGGAAGTATACACTGATACTTTAAATAATATTGGTCTTATAGAAAAAGACAATTCATCAGTAAAACAAAAAACAAATAAATATATAGAATTAACAGATAACTTAAAAAATATAAATCAAGAAATTAAGGAAGCTAGTAAATCAAAAGATGTTATTCCAAACCTATTAATGCAAATTATGTACATTATACCAGAAGATGTACAAATAACAGAAATAGAAAACACTACTGGATCTCATATTGTTATAAAAGCTCAATCTAAAAAATATGAACAATTAGGATATTTTAAAGCAAAAATAAAAGAAGATAATATTTTAAAGAAAAAAACAGTAGTATCATCACAAGGAGAAGTAGAAGGAGAATTTGTTAAAATAGTAATAGAGGGGGATCTGCCATGAAAAAATTATTAATTTCAATTTTGATTGTCCTACTCGTAATACTAGCATACTTTACTATGTTTAAAGGTATGTCATTAGGCAGTCTACAAATATTAGGAATAAGCCAAATTGTAGATTTAAATGATAGCTTAACAAATACAATTCAAAAAACAAATTCGTTACTAAAAAAAGAATATCCTTCTAAGCAGGAAGAATTATCTGATTCGGTAACTGAATTGCTAGAAAAAAAAGAAGAATATTTTAAAATGGCAAAGGTAAGCACTGAAGGAGAGATAAATAAAGCTAATACAGAAGAAACATATTTGATAGAATATTTATGGGCAAGAGTAGGTGGACATGCTACATCAAATAGTGTTGTATTAGAATTTAATGTAAAGGCATCAAGTGACGACCAAAATATGTATGACTTGGCTTTTATAGCTAAAGGACAATATACAAAAATAATAAAATTTATATCAGCATTAGAAAATGATGATAAATTAAATTTTAAAATAGAAAATTTTAAAATGGTAAAGGACAATACAAATTTAGTTGCAACATTTAATGTAAAGAACATAAGAATTAAGAAAGAGTCAATATCTAGTGCAGTTACACAACAAAAGAGTACAGCAACAAATACACAAAGTAATGATGACTCAACAAATACAAATTCACAATCTTAAAATTTAAAGAATGGAGGGTAAGATGATAAAATCTATTATAAAAGAAGTTTTTATAATGTTGTTATTGTGTATAGCAATATTACTAATATTGGGAATATTATTTTATGATTATATTCCTACAAATAAAGTTATACCAGAAAAAGAAGCTTATTCCACTCCAAATAATGTGAAAGAAGAAATAAATGAACAAATAACAGAAATAGAAAAAACAGTAATCTCATACGAAATTACTGATTCGGATTTGAATATATATAAGAAAAGTTCAGATTACAAGCCAGGAAAACCAGATCCTTTCTCATTAGTAGAAACAACTAGTGGTTCATCGAATTCTGGAAATACAACTGGCAATAGTAATATGAATAATACTAATCAAGAAAAAAATGAAACAACAAATGCGAATTCAACAGGTACATTTTTTAATGATGAAGGTATTAAATAATTAATTTAGGTTATATTTATTTTATATAGATATATACAAAAAAATATTATAAGGAGGAAATTTTTTATGCTAAAGAATCAAAAAGGTATTACATTAGTAGCTTTAGTAGTAACTATAGTTGTTTTAATTATATTAGCTACAATAAGCATCCAACTTGCTGTAAATTCAGGTATCATAGGACAAGCTCAAAAAGCAAAAACTATGTATGAAGGTACTAGCACTCAATTCAACGAACTTGAAGCTAATATCACAGAATACATCAACCACATTATAGCAAACCCAATGGCTACAGAATAGTTAAAAGTTAAATTAACCGGTTTAAAATAAATTTAAACTAAATATGAGGTTATCTATTATATATTATTTTATGATAATTATATTTAGGTAACCTCTAATTTTTTATAAGGAGAAATAATATGGACTATTTTTTATATTTATTAATCTTTTGCATGGGCACTGTATTTGGAAGTTTTTTTACATTAGCTGTATATAGAATTCCATTACGCCAGGATATAGTACATACACGTTCATATTGTCCAAATTGTAATCATAAGTTATCTTTTTTTGATATGATTCCAATACTAAGTTATATATTTTTAGGTGGTAAGTGTAGATACTGTAAACAAAAAATTAGACCAAGATACATAATGCTAGAGATATTATCTGGCCTTGTTTTTGTTTTATTTGCTGCATCTATAAAATTTAGTATTTATTCAATATCTCTTACTCAAATTATCGCATATGTAGTAGCTGGAATACTATACATTTGTACATTGTTTATAATTGCGGGAATTGATAAGGAAAAAATAAAAATTGAAAAGCCAGTATTATTATTTGGCTTTATTTGTGTTATATCATATATAGTATATCTATATATAATTGAAAAGGATCCTAGTATATATAGATATGTTATATATTTAATATTGTTCTGTGTATTGATGATATTAGATACATTGTATTTAAGAAAAAAATCTAAAAACAGTTATCCAATAGATATATTATTATTACTATTAATTATGCTAATGTATACATATGAAGTAGTGTGTATTTACACAGTAATAATAACTTTAATAGCTATTTCATTACAACTATTAATTCAAAAATGTAACAGAAGAAAAAGCAAATGTGTTAAAGTGGATAAAAATAAAGAAACTAAAATACCAATAGGATTCTATATGTGCACAGCTAATATAGTATCTTTAATTGTAACAAACTTTTGTATATTTTATATTTTATAGGTGATCGAATGGGTAAAATTAATGTTAAATCAAATAAGGGATTTACAATAGCGGACTTGGCTATTGCTTTGATAATATTTATACTTTTTACTGGGATTATTGGGACTTTGTTTTATTCATCATTTAGATTAAATTCACAGGCAAAAATATCCGCGGTGGCAACCAATTATGCTATTGAAATACTAGAAGATATAGATAGAATTGCTTATGAAGATGTACAAAATGGTATGGAAGCTAAATACATGGAACAATTTCAAATACCAGAAGGATATCAGTTATTAATAATAGTTCAAAAATACAATTTAGGTAATGATAAATCAGATTTAGTAAAAAAGGTAAAACTAACATTAGAATACGGAATGATGGGAAGAACAGAACAAATTGTAATACAAAGATTAAAAGTAAAAGAAATATAAAAGAAAGGAGATATTCTTATATTTAATAAGAATAGTAAATATATGAAATCAGAAAAAGGTGTAACTTTAACTGCATTAGCTGTATACATTACAGTATTTATATTAATCATATTGATAATGTCTTTTGTATCAAATTATTTTTTTGAAAATGTAGGACAAATAAAGGACTCTCCAAAGTATGTTTCTGAGTTTAATAAATTTAGTATGTTCTTTGTTGCAGATGTAAAAAGAAATACTACATTAATATCGTGTTCCGATACAGAATTAGAATTTGCAGATGGAACAAAATATATATATAAAGACAATGCGGTATATAGAAATGACGCAAAAATAGCTCAATATTTTAAAAATTTTTCGTTTAAACAATCGGAATATACTCAAAATTCTTTTACGAAAACTACAGTAATTGTCAAAGCTGAATTAGGAAATGAAACTAATAAAATGGAAAGGCAAATAGAGTTTGTACTTAAGTATTGGTAAATAAATGTAATTTACAGTTAAGCTGTTATTTAAGGGCTGATTATAGTATAATAAAAGATATAGCGAACAAAAGAAAGGAGTATCTATATGGAAGGTAAAAGAAAACAACCTTTAGGTATTGAATTAGTAAAAAGAGGAATTGTTACAGAAGATGATATAGCAAGAGCACTTGATTATCAAAAGACAGAGCCAAAAAAGAAAATAGGAGATATTTTAAACATATTAAAGGTATGTGACCCATATGTGCTAATTGATGCAATGGGGGAAATATTAGAAGAAAAAGCAATTTATTTAAGAGAATCAGATATAAAGGTTAATATATTGGATTATATTTCAATAGATATAGCAAAGAGAACAAAAGCTATTCCATTTGAAGAAACTGGTGGAAGAATAAAAGTGTGCTTTGCGGATACTTCAAATAAAAAATCAGTTGATACAGTGAGATTATTGCTGCTAAATAAGGGATTAATAATGGATAAATACATTACATTTGAAACAAATGTAAGTATTATATTAAATTCCTTAGAAGGAAGTTCTGAAAGTATAGATTTAAATTCAGATGTTTCAGGATTTGTAGATAGTGTAATAAAAACAGCTATGGAAAAAAGAGCTAGTGATATTCACATTGAGCCAATGCAAGATTCTTTAAGAGTAAGATATAGAATAGATGGACAACTTGTAAATGCAGCTAATGTTGAAAACGAAAAACAAGCTCAAATAATAGGAAGATTAAAAGCAATTTCAAATATGCATCAGGAAAAACAAGAGTCACAAGATGGAAGAATTATCATGTATCCAGAATACAATATTCGTGTATCTTCACAAAAGAATATTTATGGAGAAAAATTTGTTTTAAGACTATTAAAGAAAAATGAAGATGTAAAGCAAATTTTTGATTTAGGATTTCCAAATGACGAGAAACTTGTTAAAAATGCATTTAATAAGAAAAACAGTATAACAATTATAGCTGCTCCAACAGGAGAAGGAAAGACTACAACATTATACAGTATTATTGATTATTTAAATAGACCAGAAATAAATATTACTACAATAGAAGATCCAGTTGAAATTCGTATTAATGGGTTAAATCAAATTGAGGTAGATAATAAAAACACTTTTCCAGGATCATTAAGAACAGTGCTAAGACAAGATCCAGATATAATATTAGTGGGAGAGATAAGAGATGATGAAACAGCAGAGATAGCAATGCAAGCAGGACAAACAGGGCACTACGTTTTATCTACAATACATACAATTGATAGCATAGAGGTAATTACAAGATTAAGAAAAATGGGTATTTCAAATTATGATATATCAAGTACTCTTGCAACAACAGTATCACAAAGATTAGTAAGAAAATTATGCCCAGATTGTGCAAGAGAAAGAGATTTTACTGAAGAAGAAAAACAAATAATTAATAGCATTGGAGAAAAATATGATATTCATTTTGATTTAGAAGGTAAAAAAACATATGATGCAGTTGGCTGCAAAAAATGTAATAATAGTGGGTATTATGACAGAATTGGTATTTTTGAGGTTTTAGTTTTAAGTGATGAAATAAGAGAACTAATAGTAAACAACAATTCTGCAATGGAAATAAGAAAAGCTGCTTTAAAATCAGGATATCAACCATTAATTATTGATGGAATTAAAAAAGTAATAAATGGTACTACAAACTTACAAGAGTTAAATAATAAATTAGCTATTTACTAAAATAGGTAAGGAGGAAAACAAATGATAGACATAGATAAAGTATTAAATATGGCAAAAGAAAAAGATGCATCTGATGTTCATTTGATATGTGGAATTAAACCAATATTAAGAATTAGAAGAGAATTAATAGAATGTGAGGATATGGAACCACTAACAGATGAAGATATGAGTGAAACTTATGACTATTTTGTAAGAGGTAATTTAGATAAAGATGAGGTTTTTAAAACAACTAAAAAGCTAGACTGTTCATATGAGTTTGAAGATATTCGTTTAAGAGTAAATATATCACAGGCAAACGAACTTCCAATATTTACATTGAGATTAATAAAAAACGAGTTACCAAAATATGAAGATCTTGGAGTGCCAGACATAGTTAGAAGAATGACATATCAACCACAGGGCTTAATCCTAGTAACAGGAAAAACAAACTCTGGTAAAACAACTACATTAAATGCCTTAATTAATGAAATTAATGAAGTGCAGAATAAAAAGATATTGACATTAGAAAACCCTGTAGAATATAAACATAAATGCAAAAAATCAATTATAGTTCAAAAAGAAATTGGACTAGGTAGAGATTGTTTAACATTTAGTGATGGTGTAAAAAACTCATTAAGAGAAGATTGCGATATATTAGTAATTGGAGAGATAAGAGATAAAGAGACCATGGAAGCAGCTATAGAAACAGCAGAATCTGGACATTTAGTAATAGGAACATTACATACAAAATCTTGTGCTGAAACAATAGACAGAATGGTAAACTTTTATGAGGTAAGAGATCAACAAACAATAAAATATTTGATTTCATCATTATTAAAATTAGTTATTTCACAAAGATTATTGCCAGGAAAAAACGGAAAATTGGTATTAGTACCTGAAGTTATGGTTGTAGATAATATTATTTCGGGAATAATAAGAAAAGAAAAAATAAGTGTTTCAGAAATTGAAGATGCAATACAAAGTAATAGTGAGAAGGGAAGCATTGGCTTAATAAATTCTATTGCAGAATTATTTGTTAATGATATAATAACACTAGAACAGGCAAAAGCACAAATAGAAGAAAAAAATATTGAAATACTAAATAGAACAATTATGCAATTAAAGATAAAAAAAGAAAGAGAAAATAAAATTAACCAATAAATTGGAGATAAACTAATAATTTTATAGAAAAGGAGGAAAAATGCCAGAATATATTTATAGAGCTGTAACTTCAAAAGGACAGATTGTAAGAAATAGAGTAGAAGATGTTAATAGAAATACATTAATAAAAAAATTAAAAAACAATGGTTTATTACCTATTAGCATTACCCAAGTTGCTTATAATAGTAAAAAGAAAAAAGTAAATAAAAGAAATATGATGGATATTGATGATATCATGAAACAAGCTGATTCTGCTAATGTTCTACAAGGAAGAGTATCTCTAAAGCCTACTATAAAAGAGAAAATGAATTTGGCTTTATCAAGAGAAGAAAAAATAACAACAAGAGATATTATTATATTCACTCAAAATTTCTACTTACTAAAAAAAGCTAATTTTAATAATATTCATGCACTGTCTACAATAATAGATAGTACAGAGAATTTATCCCTAAAAGGTATTTTACAAGATATATTAGCAGGTGTTGAATCTGGAGAATATATGTATACAACAATGGAATATTACTCAAACATATTTCCATATATATATGTTAACATGATTAAGGTTGGAGAACTATCAGGATCTTTAACAAAGTCATTGGAACAAGCTGTAAAATACTTAGAGGAATCTTCAGGTACAAATAATGCTTTGAAAAAAATCATTATTCCAAATGTAATACAATTAGTTTTACTACTATCAATATTAATATTTGGTGTAGTATACATTATTCCAATGATACAAGATGCATTTTCAAAGGCTGGGTCAACAGCACAGTTACCGGAAATAACAATCTGGTTTGTTGATTTTTGTAATGGTTTAATGGCTAATTGGTATATTCCTGTAGTTATAATAGCGGGAATTGTTGCTATTGCTATAACATATATAAATACGCCAAAAGGAAGATATAATTTCCACTATTTTAAATATAAAATGCCTATATTTGGCAAGTTGAATTATGCCATGGATTTCTCAAGATTAATGAAAGCTATGCTACTAAACCTTGAAAATGGTATGAGAATTCAGGAAGCGCTAGAAGTTAGTAAGTCTGTAGTTAAAAACTATGTTATGCTTTCTATTATAGAAACTTCTATAAACAATATCTTAATTGGTGCTTCATGGATTGAACCTTTTGAAAAGTCTGGTTTATCATCTACAATGCAAACAGAGATGTTAAAGATTGGTATGCAAACAGATTTACCTGAAATGATGAGAAAATTAGTAGAATACATGGATATGGATATTGATAATTTAATGAGAAAAGTAATGAGTGTACTTCCACAAGTTGTATATTCAATTATTGGTTTTGTGTTAATTTTCTTAGTAGTTGTAATTATAGTACCTTGTATTCAATTATATATGGGTGACTGGATCTTTGATTCGGTAGATCTACCAGAATTAAATATGTAAAAAACATAGTTAAGGTACAAGTAAATAAGCTTGTACCTTTTTTATATAGTGAAGAAAGGAAAGAAAAATAATGAAAATAGGAATTGATATTGGTGGAAGTCATATAGCAGTAGCACTAGTAAGTGAAAAAGGAGAAATAGTAAGCAAGATAGAAGAAGATTTAGTAAAAAAAGAGAATATTGAAAAATATATTGTGGATTTTGTGGATAGTGCAATAGAAAAATTAAATAAAAATGGGGATGTTACAGAAATGGGAATCGCTGCACCTGGAAATCCAAAAGGAACAGTTATCAAAAATATTGTTAATTTAAAAATTGACTGTATAAATTTTGAAACAATAGAAGAAAAATACAATATTAAAATAAAAAGTATTAATGACGGAAAAGCAGCGGCATTGGCAGAGAAAAAGTATGGGGCTATGAAGGGGTATAAAGATTGTGCATTTTTATGTTTGGGAACAGGAATTGGTGCTGCAATATTTTTAAATAATAGATTATTACAATCAAGCAGAAATCCAGGATTTGAGATTGGTCATATGATCATACAAAAGAATGGAAACATATGTAATTGCGGAAAGAGAGGTTGCTTTGAAACATATTGCTCAATGAAAAGATTTAAGAACAAGATAAATGATGTATTAAATAAAATTGATGATAATAATATTGATATAGAGAATAGTAAATTATCAGAAGGCGCTTTATTTAAAGAGCTACTAAAAAAGAATATTCAAAATGGAGAAATTCAGAAAATTATAGATGAATATATAGATGATTTAGTTATAGGATTATCTAATGTGATAGACATATTTGAACCAGAAGTAATATGTTTAGGAGGTAGTTTTGTTCATTTTAAAGATATATTGTATGACAGACTAATAGAGAAAATGAACGAAAAAATGTATGTGTTTAATAAACAATCAATTCCTAAAATAGTACTTGCTAAACTTCAAAATGATGCGGGAATTATTGGAGCTACACTAATACCATAAAAGTCATAAGCAATAGTAGGGGTTACACATAAAAAAATGAGAAAGTTGACAAAAGCGATAAAAAATAGTATAATCATTAACAGATGTTACCAAAATAGGTAAAGAAGAGATTTATATATGATATTAAAAATGAGATTAAAAATTAATATATAAAATATTGTAAATGATTGAACGGATTATAAATTTTTTATTGTGAAATGTAAAATAAGAGATAGTATATATGAAAAGATATGTTTATTGAGCGGTTAAAATAGACATATTCATTAGTTATGATAAAATTTAAATTTATATTTATATTTGTATTTATAAAATCCGAAAGTAGTTTATGATATTTTAAACTGCTTTTTTATTTCTTTGAAAGCATATATAAATGAGAAAACAAAAAAGAGAGGAAGATAAAATGAACGAACAAGATAATAATTTACAAGAAAAGTCAGAAAAAGTGACTCAAAAAAAGGAAAAAAAGCCAAGAAAAAGAATCAAAACTGAAAAGATAAATGAGAAAATAACTGAGAATAATCAAAAAACTCAATTGGATAAGGCATTGCAAGAAAGAAGAAGAATGCCTAGAAGAGCTAATAGTGCTCAAAAATTTGAATTTAAAAAAGATAATTTAAAAATAATTCCACTAGGTGGTTTAGGGGAAATAGGTAAAAATATTACAGTTTTTGAATATGGTAATGAGATTGTATTAGTTGACTGTGGTTTAGAGTTCCCAGAAGACGATATGCTAGGTGTAGACTTAGTTATACCAGATATAACATACTTGGAAAAAAATAAAGATAAAATAAAAGGATTAGTAATTACACACGGACATGAAGATCATATTGGTTCAATTCCATATGTTTTAAGACAAATAAATATTCCAATTTATGCAACAAAACTTACTATAGGATTAATAAAGAACAAGTTAGAAGAGCATAAGTTACTATCAAGTACAAAGTTAGTAACAGTAGAACAAGGACAAACAGTACATTTTGGAAATATAAGAGTTGAATTTATTAGAAGCAGTCATAGTATACCAGATTCTGTAATGCTTGCTATTCATACTCCAGCAGGAACAGTTCTTCATACAGGAGATTTTAAAATTGATTATACTCCAATTGATAATCAATTAATGGATTTAGGTAGAATTGCTGAACTTGGAAATAAAGGAATTATTGCATTACTTTCAGATAGTACAAATGCAGAAAGAAAAGGATTTACGATGTCTGAAAGTTCAGTTGGAGAAGTATTTGACAAGTTATTCTTAAATAATACAAAAAGGATTGTAGTTGCAACTTTTGCATCAAATGTTCATAGAGTACAACAAATAGTTAATTCAGCTGTAAAATATGGAAGAAAAATAGCAGTTTGCGGAAGAAGTATGATTAATATGATTGATACTGCTAGACAATTAGGATATATTGATGCACCTGAAAACTTATTTATTGATATAGATATGATAAAAAATTATCCAGATGATCAATTAGTAATTATTACAACAGGAAGCCAGGGAGAAGCAATGTCAGCACTTACAAGAATGGCATCAGGAGAACATAAAAAGGTTGTAATTACTCCAAATGATATGGTAATTATATCAGCAACACCGATACCAGGAAACGAAAAATTAGTTTCTAACGTTATAAATGATTTAATGCAAATTGGAGCAGAAGTTGTATATAGTGCATTAGAAGATATTCACGTTTCAGGCCATGCTTGTCAAGAAGAACAAAAATTAATATTAGCTCTAGCTAAACCAAAATTCTTTATTCCTGTTCACGGAGAATATAGACAATTAAGAGCACATGCAGAAACTGCTAGAAAAATGGGAATACCAACAGAGAATATCTTTTTATTAACAAATGGTAGAGTGCTAGAAGTAAACCCAAAAGAGGCGAAATTAACAACATCTGTACCATCTGGGAAAATTTTAGTAGATGGATTAGGTGTTGGAGATGTTGGAAATATTGTTTTAAGGGATAGACAACATTTATCACAAGATGGATTAATTGTTATTGTAATGACAATGGATTCAGCAACAGGTGAGATTGTATCAGGACCAGATGTTGTGTCTAGAGGATTCGTATATGTAAGAGAATCTGAAAATTTAATGGAAGATGTTAAAAAGGTAATTCGTGAAGAAGTTAGAAACTTCGAAGAACAGGGAATTCGTGATTGGTCAACTATAAAATCAACATTAAAGGATAATTTAAGAGATTATATTTTCCAAAAAACAAAACGTAACCCAATGATCTTACCAATTATTATGGAAGTATAAAATAAATATAGTAAGGAGCAAATGGTATGAATTATAAAGATTTAGCGGATTTAATATATCCTAATGTAAAAGAAATAGAGTATTATGAGAAAAAATATCCAGAAAGAAAGTTAGATGAAGGTGCAATGGTTGTAAGGTTTGCACCAAGTCCTACAGGTTTTGTTCATATTGGAGGATTAATGCAATGTGTTATAGATAGAAAACTTGCAGATCAAACAAATGGAGTATTTATCTTAAGAATTGAGGATACAGACCAAAAGCGTGAAATAGAAAATGGTGTTAATCAAATTGTTTCAGCAGTTAAGGACTTTAATATAGAATTTGATGAAGGTATGATTAATGAAACAGAATCAAAAGGTGAATATGGTCCATATAAACAAAGCGAAAGAGGAGAAATATATAGAGCATATGCTAAATATTTAATCGAGCAAGGTAGAGCATATCCTTGTTTCGCAACTCCAGAAGAATTAGAAGAAATGAGAGCAAAGCAAGAAGCTGCAAAACTAAGAACTGGATATTATGGTGTATGGGCAAAATATAGAAATTTATCAGTAGATGAGGCTATTGAAAAAATAAAAGCTGGTGAAAAATATATAATTAGATTTAAGTCTATGGGAAATGAAGAAAAGAAAATTAGACATCATGATGTTATTAAAGGAAACATAGATTTTCCAGAAAATGATCAAGATATAGTAATTATAAAAGCTGATGGTCTTCCTACATACCATTTTGCACATGCTGTAGATGACCATTTGATGAGAGTAACGCATGTTATTCGTTCTGATGAATGGGTATCATCTATACCACTTCACTTAGAATTATTTAAAACATTAGGATTTAAAACACCAAAATATTGCCATTATGCTCCAATCTTAAAAGATGAAGATGGTAAAAAGAGAAAAATTAGTAAAAGAAAAGATCCAGAAGCTGCTGTAAGCTATTATCATGAGCAAGGAATTCCTTCACAAGCAGTTTGTGAATATTTAATGAATATAGGAAATTCAAGTTTTGAATTATGGAGAAAAGCAAATCCTGATGCAAATATTTCAGAATTTAAATTTGAAATTAGCAAAATGAGTGGAAGCGGAGCAGTTTTTGATATGGTAAAATTGCTAGATGTATCAAAAAATGTTATATCTAAATATTCAAAAGAAAGAGTTTTTGAAGAAGTATCAGAATGGGCAAAAAGATATGATGAAGAACTTGCTAAACTATTAGAAGATAAAGAATATTCATTAAAAATATTTGGAATTGAAAGAGGCAATAATAAACCTAGAAAAGATATTGCTAAATGGTCAGATATAAAAAATGCAATTATATATATGTATGATGAAGAATTTTTAAATAATACAATAGATTACGAATATGCAAAGATATCAGATGCAACTGAAATAAAAAATATTATAAACACATATATAGAGAAGTATTTTGATATTAATGATGACAAACAAATGTGGTTTGACAAGATTAAAGATTTGGCCGAAGAAATGGGATATGCAAGAGAAGTTAAAGAATATAAAAAAGAACCTGAAAAATGGCCAGGACATGTTGGAGATATAAGTACAGTTATTAGAGTATCTTTAACAGGTAGACAAAATACTCCTGATATGTATGAAATAATGCAAGTACTAGGAGAAGAAAGCGTAAAAGCAAGATTAAAAAAGGTAATTAATAAATAATAATTATTATTAAATGTAATAGATTTATGAGGTAGAGTCTATGGAATATAATATAGGAGATATAGTACAAACAAAAAAGCAACATCCATGTGGGAGCAAACTATGGGAATTAACGCGAGTAGGTGTTGATTTTAAGCTAAAATGTTTAGGGTGTGATCATGTGATTACAGTTGAAAGACAAAGAGCATTAAAAATGATTGTAAGGAAAAAATGAAATAAAATAAAAGGTGAGGGGAGCCATTTTGGCTCCCCTCGATTCTGGAGGCACAACTCTAAGCCAGTACTACTGTGGTACGTGGCAGATAATTTCCACCTAAGCGTTCTGCCTCAATAGTTAATATCTCCTGAAGTTTTAAATCCAGGATTAAACTGCCGAGACAAGTTACGAGAACTCTCTTTTCGTCTTTGGCACCTCTACCATCATTGGTATAAGGGTGCTGCACAAGTTTCACATTAGGATCACTAATGCAACGATCGAAAAAACTCTTTGAGGCTCCCTTATTAGGAAACTCAAACAACAATGTGGGGGGGTTGTGCTTGGACTGCATATGCAAAATCCTCCTTTTATTAAATTGATCATACACTTTTGTGTAGGATACTGTACATTATAGTATATTTAAGTAATAAAGTCAATAAAAAATGATCTCAGATGACATTTTTCGACAATAACCATATAACAATATGGGTTATAAGTAAAGCTCTATTTGTTTCCAAACATTATCTGAATAAATTCTTCTCTCAGAAGAAAATGGAAGGAATACAAAATCATGTAAAGGGTTTAGTGCATTTTGTAGATCTTCTACAGAATTTTCTACTTTTGTTATAGCAATCTTATCAGCTTTATTAGCAAGTATAATAAAAGGCCTTCCTGATCTAACTACATAATCATACATTAATCTATCATTTTCTGAAGGAAGATGTCGTATATCAATTAAAAATATTATTAAAGCAATATTCTTACTAGTTGACAAATACTCCTCAATAAAATTTCCTACTCTTGCTTGTTCTACTTTTGACATTTTACTATAACCATATCCAGGTAAATCAACAAAGTAAAAACTTTGATTAATGTCATAAAAATTGATCTGTCTAGTCTTTCCAGGTTCACTACTTGTCCTAGCCAATTTTTTTCTATTTATCATAGTATTAATAAATGAAGATTTTCCTACATTTGATTTTCCAACTAAAACAATCTCTGGTAAATTATCATCAGGATATTGTTTTGGACTAACAGCAGAAATCTTAAATTGTGCATTCTTTATAATCATAAATATTAATCTCCTTAAAAAAAATATATAAAACACAGGTCAATTATAATTAATTTTGAAGTAACGCGCAGTTTGTAAGCTTAAGAAAGCTTACAGTAAGGCACGAAAAATTAATTATAATTGACCGAGGTGTAAATAATCTTGAAGATATGTGCAGTTTATAAGCTTAAGAAAGCCTACAGCAAGGCACGAAAAATTAATTATAATTGACCGAGATGTAAATATTATTGTAAATAATTTTGAAAATTTATTTCTTTGGAACAAGTTTATCAATTCCACCCATGTAAGGACGAAGAACTTCAGGAATTGTGACACTTCCATCTTTTTGATAATGATTCTCTAAAAATGCTATAAGCATACGTGGAGGAGCAACTACTGTATTATTTAGAGTATGAGCATAATAGTTTCCTTTTTCCCCTTTTATACGAATTCCTAAACGTCTTGCTTGTGCATCTGTAAGGTTAGAACAGCTTCCGACTTCAAAATATTTCTTTTGTCTTGGACTCCAAGCTTCAACATCACAACTTTTTGCTTTTAAGTCAGCTAAATCACCACTACAACATTCAAGTGTACGAACTGGGATATCCATACTTCTAAATAATTCTACAGTGTATGACCACAATTTATTATACCAAGTCCAACTATCTTCAGGCTCACAAACAACTATCATTTCTTGTTTTTCAAATTGATGTATACGGTAAACACCACGTTCTTCAATTCCATGAGCACCTTTTTCTTTTCTAAAACATGGAGAATATGATGTCATGGTATATGGCATATTTTGTTTTGGCAAAATTTGATCTTTAAATTTACCTATCATTGAGTGCTCGCTTGTACCTATCAAATACAAATCCTCGCCTTCAATTTTATACATCATTGCATCCATTTCTTCAAAACTCATAACACCTGTTACAACATCACTACGTATCATATATGGTGGAATACAGTATGTAAATCCTTTATTAATCATAAAATCTCTTGCGTATGATAAAATTGCAGAATGTAGTCTTGCAATATTTCCCATAAGATAATAAAAACCATTACCAGCAACTCTACGTGCTGAGTCTAAGTCAATACCATCTAAACTTTCCATAATGTCAGCATGATAAGGAATTTCATAATCTGGAACAAATGGATCACCAAATTTTTCAATTTCTACATTTTTGCTATCATCTTCACCTATAGGAACAGATTCATGAATTATATTTGGAATTTTCATCATTCTTTCTTTAATTTGAGATGAATATTCTTCTTCAATTTTTTCATTCTCTGCAAGCTTGTTATTAATTTCTTGTACTTGAGTTTTAATTTTTTCAGATTCTTCTTTTTTTCCGTTTTTCATTAAATTTCCGATCTCAGAGCTTAAAGAATTTCTTTTCATTCTAAGATCATCACCAACTAATTTGGCATTTCTATTTTTGGCATCTAAATCAATAATTTCATCTACTAGATGAAGCTTTTGATCTTGGAATTTTTTTCTTATATTTTCCTTTACAACTTCGGGATTTTCTCTTAAAAATTTAATATCAATCATACAATATCCTCCTTTTGTATAACAATATATTTATAAAATCATACAATTTTATCATATATAAAAGAAAAAATCAATACATAATATGGAAAAAACGTGGAAAGATAAAAGAAAACAGGGAGAAAATATATGTATTTATTAATAGAAATAATAAAATTTTTAATATATTCCATTGTGATAGTAGTAATTTCTAAATATGCCTTGGTAAGAATATTAAGAAAATTAGGAAAATTATTAAAATTAAAACCAAAGGTTATAGGGAATATTGCTGGAATCGCTACATCAATACCAGAACTCTTGACTGTATCTTTTTCAGCATTAACAGGGCTTATTGAAACAAGTGTATATAATATTATTAGTTCAAATGTAATAAATCTAATTCAATATAGTGCTACAGTTATTTTAAATAAAAATCAAAAAGTTCTAAAAAATAAAGCTATAAGAATTGATTTGTTTTTAGTGGGTATTACCATAATAATACCTATTATAATGCTTGTATTTAATTTTGAAAGTCAATTTGTTATTGTTCCAATTTTTATAGTTTTGCTTTTAATATTTTATAAAATCACTAATAATGCTCATAAGCTATATATGAAGAAAAATAATAATGGAGAAGTAGTAAAATCTAACGTAAAAGAAAATACAGAAGAAAACAATATTAGAAAAGATCTGTTAATGGTTGTAATACAAATTATATTTTTAATTATTGTAGGACTCATATTATATGTAGTAGGTAACCTTTTAAGTGATGTGTTAAATAATTTATGTGTAAGGTTTGGTATACCAGAGCTTATAATTGGAGTATTACTAGGATTTATTACAAGTTTACCAGAATTAATTACATTTTTTGAGGCTCAAAAACATCACACAGATGACAAAGAAGGAGTTGTAGAAGCGACAAGCAATTTACTAACTTCAAATGTAATGAATTTGTTTGTTATTCAATCAGTAGGAATAATGATTTATTTCATTGTAAAATAAAAAGCAGTATGAATATTTTTACATTTTTTGAATATAATAGTAAATAGTAGAAATGGAAAATTGGGAGAGTTACTATGGATAACGAATATATAAGAGAAAATAAAATAGTTGATAAAACTGATGCAGAAAAGGATCTAGAGTTAATTATAAGTATTATAAAAACAAAAAGAGAATTAAATCTAGAACATAAGAATTTTGAATATGCGCAAGATGATTTAATTGATTATTATTCTTATCAAATAAAAGCCAATCAAACGAAATTAGATTACTTGATGAAAAAAGCAAGAAAAAAAGGAATTGCATTGGATATGATAAATGAATTATATATAAAAAATAATAAGGCACAGTAATATTTGTCCGAGATTGATCATAGTATGTAAAGAAGAAGGGGTGGTTGATCTTGGAGATTAACAATATCATAACTTTTGTAGCATGTATTGTATTCTTATTTATTTTTGGAAAAATATTTATAATACCATTAAAAAATATATTTAAATTAGTATTAAATTCCGTTTTGGGAGGAATACTCATTTTTATTATTAATGCCATTGGAGCAAACTTTGGCTTTCATATTGGTCTTAATATAATTACTTCTATTTTTGTAGGATTGTTAGGAATACCTGGAGCGGGACTGTTAATTATATTACAAATTATATTAAATTGTGCATAAAATAAAGTAAAGACAGTAGTCATAAACTACTGTTTTTTTGTATACAAATAAAAAGAAATATGTTAAAATCTTATTTGACTAATATATATGGAGTTATAAAAATGAATAAAATTGAAACAAGATTAAATACAGAAGAAAATAATGAAAGATATAATCCAAATATAAATGATGGATTAAACGAAGAACAAATACAGGCAAGAAAATTACAGAATTTAATTAATTATGATACAACAGTACCAACTAAAAGTATAAAGTCAATAATAATAAATAATTTTTTTACCTTGTTTAACTTAATGAACTTGTTATTAGCTATTGCCGTCTTTTCCGTAGGAGAATACAAAAATATGTTATTCATTATATTAGTAGTGATAAATACGGCTATTAGTACAGTACAAGAGATTCACTCTAAAAAAATTATTGATAAACTTTCACTAATATCAAGTGCAAAAGTACATTGCGTTAGAAATGGCAACAAACAAGATATTGGAATAAATGAGGTAGTATTAGACGATATATTATTATTTGAAGCTGGAAATCAAGTGATAACTGATTGCATTTTACTAGATGGAGAGATAGAAGTAAATGAGTCATTTATTACAGGTGAATCAGATTCAATAATAAAGAAAAAGGGAGATCTTATCTTATCAGGAAGCTTTGTTGTAAGTGGAAAATGCGTTGCAAGAGTCGAACATATAGGAGAAGAAAATTTTACTTCTAAAATTTCAAAAGAAACAAGGTACATAAAAAAAGTAAAATCAGAAATAATGACATCTTTAAATAAGATAATAAGAACTGTATCAATAATAATAATCCCAGTAGGAACATTGCTTTTTTTCAATCAACTAGGATTAGAAGATGGAAACATAAGAAGTGCAGTAGTACATACAGTTGCAGCAATAATAGGAATGATTCCAGAGGGCTTGATCTTATTAACTAGTACTGTTTTAGCTGTTAGTGTAATTAGGTTATCAAAAAGTAATGTGTTGGTGCAAGAATTGTTTTGCATAGAGACATTGGCTAGAGTTGATACCTTATGTTTGGACAAAACAGGAACAATTACAGAAGGTAGAATGGAAGTTAATGATATTATTACTGAGAATATAGAATTAAATGAGATGCAAGAGATACTATCAGCAATAGGGAAAAACTCAGAAGACTCAAACTCAACTATTGAAGCTATTAGAGATAAATACAAAAATATAAAATTAAAAGGAGAATGGGAAAAAACAAAAACAGTACCTTTCTCATCTAAGAAGAAGTGGTCTGGAGTGGAATTTAAACAAAAGGGAAGCTATATTATTGGTGCTCCTGAGTTTGTATTAAAGGATACAATAGAGAACTATAAAAATGATATTGAAAAATATTCAGCTGACTATAGAGTGCTTGTATTAGCACATTCAAAAGAAAATTTTAAAGATAAGGAATTACCAGATAATATTGAAGTTTTAGGATTTGTCTTAATTACAGATAAAATAAGAGAAAACGCAAAAGACACACTGGAATATTTTAAAAAACAAGGTGTAGATATTAGAATTATATCAGGAGATAATCCAATTACAGTTTCAAAAATTTCTAAAAGAGCTGGTGTAGAAGGGTATGATAAATATATAGATTGCACAACATTAAACACTGAGGAAGAAATAGAGAAAGCTACAAGAATATACAAAATATTTGGAAGAGTAACTCCAATACAAAAAAAGCAAATCGTAGAAGCTTTAAAAAATCAAGGACACACTGTGGCAATGACTGGCGATGGAGTAAATGATATTATTGCTTTAAAAGAAGCAGATTGTAGCATTGCGATGGCAAGTGGTAGTGATGCAGCAAGAAATGTATCACAACTTATATTATTAGATTCTGATTTTGCATCTATGCCAAAAATTGTGGCTGAAGGAAGAAGAACAATAAATAATCTAGAACGTTCTGCAGCACTGTTTTTAACAAAAACAATATACTCTACATTTTTAGCAATTTTATTTGTATTTATGAATAAACAGTATCCATTTATGCCAATTCAATTAAGCTTAATTGCATTAGTTTGTATAGGAATACCATCCTTCATATTAGCATTAGAACCAAATAAACAGAGAATAAAAGGAACATTTCTTGGAAATGTTCTTGGCAAATCAATACCAACAGCTATAACAGTAATATCAAATATTTTAATTGTTTTATTTGTAAATAGTAAGCAAAATTTACCTGCAGAGGTTTATTCTACAATATGCGTTATTCTTACAGTATTAACAGGATTCCTATTATTAATAAAAATTTCAATACCATTTAATATTGTTAGAGGTATATTATTACCAACATTAATTTTAATATTTACTGCATGTTGTACTATATTTACAGACTGGTTTGCAGTAGTGTTACCACAAGAATATGTATTTTTAACAATAATGTTAAGCTTAGCAACAATTTGTAATTTTATTTTATTGAATTTAGTCTTAAGCCAAATATCGAGAACAATAAGAAGGAGAAGGATAAAAAATGGAATTCGACGAAAACAAAAATAATGATAAGGAATATGTTTTAGAAAAAGTTAAAGAAAAAGGCAGTTTATTAGATTTAGTATCTGAAGAACTTAAAGACGATAAAGAAGTTGTTATGGAAGCTATTAAAGCGGATGGAAACGCATTAGAATTTGCAAGTGATAGATTAAAAGATGATAAAGAGGTTGTTTTAGCTTCTGTTCAAAAAGTTGGATGGACGGTTTGTTATGCAAGTGAAAGATTAAAGGATGACAAACAGGTTGTATTAGCAGGTGTAAAAATAGATGGCCAAGAATTGTATTTTGCATCAGAGAGATTAAGAGATGATGATGAAGTAGTATATGAAGCAGTAAAAAACAAGGGACTAATTTTGAAATATGCAAGTAAGCGTTTACGTGCTGAAAAAGAAATTGTAAGTGCAGCTATACAAAGTGATAAAAGAGCAAAATCATATGTATCTGATAGGAAATTATTAGATGATGATGATATAAAGAAAATATTAGAATAAAAATTAAGAAAAGCAAGATGTTTTATCTTGCTTTTTTTATATGAAATTTAATGAATAAAAAGATCAAAAATATAAAAAATAGTAAATAGAAGGTGATTATAAATGAAAATATCATGGATAAAATATGAAAAAGATGCAAATAGTTTTAAAATTCCAGAAGCACTTGGATTTGACGTGTTCAAACTTTCTGATCCAGAAGAAACAGATGCAAAAATAAAAGAACTAGTGAGAAGAGACTATAGAATGGTTGTAGTATCAAATGAAATTGCAAGTTTTTCTGAAGATATTATAAAAAAATATAATAGAGATAAAAATATAAGCATCATAATTGCATATGGAAAAGAATAAAATTCGAAATAGTAGAGGTGATGCAATGCAAGAATTAAAAATAGTGCAAGATTTAAAAAAACAATTAGAGTGGTTTAATATAAATAAACAATTTTCAACTATTTTAATACTATGTATAGGAACTAATAAGGTGGTGGGGGATTCAATAGGTCCAATGGTAGGCGAAAGTCTACTTGAATTATTAAAATATAAACAAAATGTTAAAATTTATGGAAATATGAAAGAACCATTAAGTTTTGCAAATACAAAGAAAGTATTAAAAGATGCTTTAATAAAATATAAACAACCTTTCATAATTACAATTGATGCAGCACTCGGAAAAGAAGAAATGATAGAAAGAATAATTGTAGGAAGAGGAAATATTAAAATTGGTGCTTCATTAGGTAGAGATGAAAATTGCAATTCACACATAAATATAAAAGCTGTTGTTGGAAAATATAAAAATGATAAAATGGAAAATTTTAAAACATTAATAAATACAGATTTGAAAATGGTTAAGAAAATGGCTGATACAATAACTTATGGAATTAATCAAACTATACAAATAATTTAATAATGTATAGAATTGGTGAATTTGGCAAAGATTTATATAAATAAGATTAAGTATAAATTTTTGGAGGAATTAAAATGGATGTAAGTAATATGAAAAATATTATTGTCTTAAAGAATTTACCGTCAAATTTAGTGGAAGAAGCCATAGTAGTATTAAAGGAAAACAAAAAAGTGAAAAGATATCAATATGCAGACAGTGAAAATGTGAATATTGATAAGCGAAAAGCAGAGAAAACTGTAAGTAATGAAGAGAAAGATAAAGATAAAAAATATATTTTGAAAGAGGCTGAGATGGTGATTAATAATTATATTTCAAAAATTGAAACTAGATCACCAAGATGGAAAAATAATATCAAACAACTTGAAAAGAAATATAAAAAATCTTTAAAATTAAATTTTGTATTGGGAATTTCTACAGTCATAAGCTTAATATTGAGTTTAATATAAATAAATTAGTAATAAAACACCTTTTATGGACATATACATAAAAAAACAAAGGAAGAGGTGTTTTTATTATGGAAAGAATACTAAGCCAAGAGGATAGAATAAGAAGAGCTGAGGAAATTTATAATAGAAGAAGAACTGCAAATAGAAGCGGAATAAGAGTTTCGAGTGATAACGTAAATACAAGTAAAAATGAATGGTCTCTTTTTAAGAAAATGGCATTGCAACTGGCTATTTGTGCCGTTATTTATATTATTTTTTATTTAATAAAAAATACGAATTATATATTTTCAGAAGATGTTATTAATAAAACAAAAGAAATGTTGTCATATGACATTAATTTTGGAAATGCATATGCGCAAGTAAGTTCCTTTATAGAGAATAATAAAAATAAATTTATGATTCCTGGTATAGTTAATGAAGAGCAATCAAACGAACAGGTGAATGAGCAAGTAAATGAACAGTTAAATGAACAAGCAGGATCGCAAGAAAATACAGTAGAAAATCAGGCGAAAAATACTAATGAGCAAGAAATAGTGAGTAATAAAGTTACAAATACTGTAGCGCAAGGTGGCGTTGGAGGAGCTGAAGTAAATAATGTACAAGAAGAAAAAACTAATGAAACAGTAAAAAAGACACAGATGGAAATTGATGCAGAGTATGTTAAAAAGAAGTATAGCTTTAAGATACCGCTAAAAGGAACTATAACATCTAGATATGGAGCAAGAGAACCAACAGAAATAGTGTCTGCAAATCACCAGGGAATTGATATTGGTGCAGATAAGGGGACAGCGATTTATGCAGCAATGGAAGGGACAGTAACACTTGTATCATCAGAAGGAGAATATCGGAAAACATGTAGAAATAAAAAATGGAGAAGTGTTAACCAGATATGCGCATTGCAATAAAATAGTAGTAAAAAAAGGAGCAAAAATTAAACAAGGACAGAAGATAGCAGAAGTAGGAGAGACTGGACGTGCTACAGGGCCGCACTTGCATTTTGAGATTATAAGAAATGGAAGAACAATTAATCCTGAATATATACTAAAGTTTTAGAAATATAAATTTTAACATAAGAAGGGAGAATTTTGATATAAAATATATCAAAAAATAATAAACATGAATATAAAAGTTGATTTAAAGATATTTCTATTTTTATTATTATTTCTCGTGACATCTCAATTTAATATATACATATTATTAATGCTTTTTGCCTTTATACATGAATTAGGACATTTAGCTATGGGATTAATATTAGGATTTAAACCAAAAGAAATAAAAGTTACACCTGTAGGAATGAAAATAGAATTTGCAATAAAATGTGAAGAATATAATAAAAAAATATTAAAAGGAAATTTGCTAGGAATAAAGAGGGAAATTATAGCGCTAGCAGGACCTTTAACAAATTTTATCATAGTTATAATAGTTTCTATATTAAAGAACATAAAACCTGAACTAGAACAAATTTCTTTTTTTAGTATAACAACCATTAATCTACAAGATGTTATATATGCAAATTTGCTAATTGCAATATTTAATTTAATACCAATATATCCATTAGATGGAGGTAGGATAATTAAAGAAATATTACATATTTGTATAGGATTAAGAAAGTCTGAAAAATATACATACATGATTTCAAAAACAATGATTATATTATTAACAGCCATTTCAAGTGTTGCAATATTGTATATTAGAAATATATCAATATTAATTATAGTTGCATATTTATGGATATTAATGATAATTGAAAAAAGAAGATATGATACAAGAAGAAAGATACGAAAAATACAACAATTGCAACAGGTGGCTAATAGAGATTTAGAAAAAAACTTGCAAATCAAATAAAAACGTGATAAAATAGTAACGTTGAAAATAACGTTACTATTTTTTATAGGTTATATTACATATTTAATTATAAAATATATAACATTATTTTTACAATTCCTTACTTGCAGGAAGAAATGCAGGTTATATATCCATAAGGAGGTGAAAGATAATGAATAATTACGAAAGTATTATCATTATTAATCCAAATGTTGAAGAAGAAAAAATGAAAGCTTTAATAGAAAGATTCACAACATTGATTAATAGTGACGGTAAAGTAGGAAAAGTTGATGAACTTGGAAAGAAAAAATTAGCTTACGAAATTGGTAAAAACAAAGAAGGAAACTATGTAGTATTCGACTTTACAGCAAATCCAAGCCTAATTGCAGAATTAGAAAGAAATTACAGAATTACAGATGAAATAATAAAATTTATAGTAATAAAAAAATAATTCGGGGGCCTTTTATTTAGAAAGGAAAGGTGTAAAATATGAATAAAGTAATTCTAATGGGTAGATTAACAAGAGACCCAGAAGTAAGATATACTCAAACGAGTAATACACTAGTTGCTTCATTTTCACTAGCTGTTAATAGAAGATTTGTAAGACAAGGTGAAGAAAGACAAGCAGACTTTATTAACGTAGTTGCTTGGGGAAAGTTAGGCGAATTTTGTAGCAAATATTATAAAAAAGGACAACAAGTCTCTATAATAGGAAGAATTCAAACTAGAACATGGGATGATGAACAAGGTCAAAAACATTATGTTACAGAAGTTGTAGCAGAAGAAGCATATTTTGCAGAAGGTAGAAGAGATGCAGATGCATCATCAAATTTTGATGCTACATTTGGAGCAATGCCATCTGCTAATAATGGTTCGGATTTTGAAATATCTTCAGGAGACGATTTACCATTTTAGATTAGATAGGGGGGAAAATTATGGCAGACAACAAGAAAAATAAAAGAAATAATAGAAACAATAATCAAGACGACAATTACAATCCAAAATTCAGAAAAATGAGAAAAAAAGTATGCCCATTATGTGCAGACAAGAACTTAGTTTTAGATTATAAAAATGCCGATCAATTAAAGAAATTTATTAATGATAAGGGAAAAATACTTCCAAGAAGAGCAACAGGAGCATGTGCAAAACATCAAAGAGATATTACTATAGCTGTAAAAAGAGCAAGACAAATTGCAATCTTACCATACACAGCAGAATAGTAAAAATATATGGAAAGAGTCAAGTAATGTTAAGGTTATTTGACTCTTTTTTGTTTTAATAAATTCCAACCATATTTTCTTTAAAAAATAAAGTTTATACATGATTAAACAAACACAAACTTGCGAATAATATTCATATATTATTGTAAAAGGAGTGGAATTAAAGTGAAAATTGGTGTTGCATTATCAGGTGGAGGAATACGAGGAATAGCTCATGCTGGAGTATTACAAGCGTTAGAAAACAATGGAATACATATAGATATAATTGGCGGGACAAGTGCAGGTAGTATGATAGCTAGTCTTTATGCAATGGGATATTCTCCTGAAGAAATCTATTTATTGTTTAGAAAAAATGCGAAAAAGATTGTTGGAATGAATGTATTGCCAATTATTTCAGGTTTAAAATCTTTTGTAAATAAAAGTTCACCAATTATGAATGGATTTAGAAACGGAAAAAATATAGAGGAACTATATAACGAAATAGCAAGAGAAAAGGGAATTGAAACATTAACACAAATAAAAATGCCAATAGTAATACCATCTGTAGATATAATGGAATCAAAAGAATATATTTTTACAAATATAGTTCCTGAAAAAGAAGATAAATCACAGTATATTACAGATATAAGTGTTGGAAAAGCCGTTAGAGCTAGTAGTAGTTTTCCGGCTGTTTTCAACGTATGCAATATCCATAAACATGCTTTTATGGATGGTGGAGCACTTGATAATGTACCTGTAAATGAAGTAAAAAAACAAGGCGCAGATAAAGTTATAGCTGTAAAATTTGATGCTGATAAAATAGATGAAAAAAGCAATATAATGGATATTGTAATGAAAACAATTGATATAATGGGCAATAAGATTGCAGAAGAAAATTTAGAACAAAGTGATTATGTATTAAATGTATATACTGATAAGGTTGGATTATTAGATATTAATAAACTGGACAAATGCTTTGAGTATGGGTATGAAGCAGTTATTAAGAATTTAGATGCTATTAAGGAGATTTTACAATAAAATATACTTAAACAGCTTGAAAAATGAGGGAAAAAATGGTATCATAGTATATGTAAAATTGGGAGGCATATGCAATGAAAAAATATATTAAATATATTGTAATCATATGTTTGATAATTATAATGTTAGCTGTTATAGGGTTTGCTGTTTCAAACAATAAAAATAATAGGAATCAAAATAAAAGCGAAAGTGGATCATTTAAAATTGTAACTACATTTTATCCACTTTATATTATGGCATCTAATATAACACAAGGTGCAAATAATATTGAATTAGTAAATATGGCAGACGTTAATGTTGGTTGTGTACATGATTATACACTTACTACTACAGATATGAAAAAATTAGAAAATGCAAATATTCTTATTGAAAATGGATTGGGATTAGAAAGCTTTATAGATAAAGTAACTTCATCGAATAAAGAAATACAGATTATTGATTCAAGTGAAAATATTCAAAATTTAATTAAAGAGGACGATGAAGTTAATCCTCATATATGGACAAGCATATCAAATTATATTTTACAAGTTGAAAACATACAAAAAGGGCTATGTGATAAAAATCCAGAAAATGCAGAAATATATATAAAAAATGCACAAGAATATATAAAGAAAATAGAAAAATTGAAAAATGATTATAATTCTAGATTAAAAAAATTAGAGGGTAAGGGTGCGATTATATTAAATGAATCTTTTGAATATTTAGCAAAAGATTTAGGAATTAATGCAACAGCAATTCATACTTCACATGAAGAAAGTAGTTTGTCAGCAGAAAATTTAAAAAATATAATAAATACAGTAAAAAAGGATGATATTAAAATAATAATTGTAGATATTGATGATGATTTAAAAAATGCTCAGACAATTGCAAATGAAACAGGTGCACAAATTTATAAATTAGATTCAGGATTAAAAGGAGATATGGATATAAACTCATATATAAATAGTATGAATAGAAATTTAGAAACTTTAGACATAGAAGAATAAATAGATGATTTTGGAGAGGAATAATATATGGAGAAAGCTTGTGGATTACACTGCATAAAAATAAATAATATTGGAGTTAAATTCGGCAAAGAAATAGCTTTGAAAAATGTAAATATACATATTCATTGTGGAGAATTAACAGTTATAATCGGAAGAAACGGAGCTGGTAAAAGTACACTATTAAAGGCTATTTTAGGAGAGATTGAACATACGGGCAATATTACTTTTGTAGATCAAAGAGATAATTTAGCTAAAAAAATAAAAATAGGATATGTTCCGCAAAGCATAAATGTAGAAAAACATATGCCAACTACTGTTTATGATATGTTTGCATCATGTATTTGCCATACACCGGTATGCTTTAAAAAGAATAATAAAGTATATAATGAAATAAAAGAACATTTAAAATTATTTGGAGCAGATGGTTTAATAGATAAAAGTATTGGGGATCTATCAGGAGGAGAATTACAAAGAGTATTAATTAGTATTGCAACAAAACCTACTCCAAATTTACTAATACTAGACGAACCAGTATCTGGAATTGATAAAAATGGTATTAGAGATTTCTACCAAATAATAAATCGATTAAAAACAGAATATGATATGGCGATTATTTTAGTATCACATGATTTGGAATTGACAAAAAAATACGCAGATAAAATAGTCTTGTTAGATAAAGAAGTAATAAAAGATGGAACACCAGATGAAGTATTTAATAGTCTAGAATTTAGAAACAGATTTGGAATATAATTAATGTAAATATTAAAATAAATGGAGGAAAGATGGAAGCAATATATAGTGTATTAGAAACAATAATACCATTTGAATTTATAAATTATACTTTTATGAAAAATGCATTACTAGCGATAGTACTTGTTACGCCAGTGTTTGCAATATTAGGAACCATGATTGTTAATAACAAGATGGCATTTTTTTCTGATGCATTAGGTCATTCAGCGTTAACAGGAATTGCTATTGGAATGGTTCTTGGAATTACAAATATAAATATAGGAATGATTTTGTTTGCCATAGTATTTGCATTATTGTTAAATTATGTGAAAAATAAAACATCATATGGGGCGGATACAATTATTAGTGTATTTTCATCAATAGCGATTGCACTAGGCTTAGCAATGTTGGCACAAAGTGGTAACTTTAACAAATATTCGAGCTATTTAGTTGGTGATATTTTAAGTATAACAAACGCAGAGATATTTTATGTATTAATTGCAGCAATTGTGGTATATACTTTTTGGTACTTTACATTTAACAAATTAAATATAATTAGTATTAATAGTACTCTGGCAAAAAGCAAAGGAATAAATGTTAAAAAAATTGATAATATATTTGTTGTATTAATAGCAATTATAGTAATGATTTCAATTAGATGGATTGGAATCTTACTTATAAATTCACTCTTAATATTACCAGCTGCAGCAAGTAGAAATATTGCAAACAATATGAGAAAGTATCATTTATTTGCAGTGCTATTTTCACTATTTTCTGGGTTAACAGGACTTATTATTTCATACTACTTTAATGTTGGAGCAGGACCAATGATTGTAATAATATCAGGTATAATATATTTTGTAACACTATTAATAAAGAAAAAGTAAGGAGATAAAAATGGAGAAAAAAAGAGTTTTAACAGGAGATAGACCAACAGGAAGATTACATATAGGACATTATTTTGGATCATTAAAAACAAGAGTAGAGATGCAAGAATCTGGAAAGTATGATCCATATATATTAATAGCAGATGTTCAGGCATTGACAGATAACTTTAATAATCCAGATAAAGTTAGAAAAAACGTAAGAGAAGTTATGATGGATTACTTATCAGTTGGACTAGATCCACAAAAAACAACTATATATATTCAATCTATGATTCCGGAAGTAGCTGAACTTACTGTGTTTTACTCGAATTTAGTAACAATATCTAGGCTTCAAAGAAATCCAACAGTAAAAACAGAAATAGCTCAAAAGAAAGAGATTTTTGGAGAAAGTGTAACTTATGGATTCCTAGGATATCCAGTAAGCCAAGCCGCTGATATTACTGCATTTGAAGGAGCACTTGTGCCAGTTGGTGAAGATCAATTACCTTTAATAGAACAATGTAAAGAAATTGTAAGAAAGTTTAATAGTATATATGGAGAAACTTTAATAGAGCCAGAAGCTGTACTTTCAAATAGCAAAAGAATAAAAGGATTAGATGGTAATGAAAAAATGGGCAAATCATTAGGAAATGCTATTTATTTATCTGATTCACCAGAAATAATAACTCAAAAAGTGATGAGTGCAGTAACAGATCCAAATAGAATTAGAAAAGACGATAAAGGAAATCCAGATATATGTATGGTAGCATACTATCATAATTTATTTAGTACACAAGAGGAATACAAGACTGTTTGTGAAGAATGTAGAGCTGGAGAAAGAGGCTGTGTTGCATGTAAAAAACAACTTGCAAATAATATAATAGAATTTTTGAAACCGATAAGAGAAAAAAGAAAATACTATGAAGAAAGACCAGAGTTAGTAGATAAACTATTAATGGAAGGAACAGAAAAAGCAAGAAAAACAGCAGCACAAACAATGAAAAAAATAAAGAAAGCAATGAAATTAAATTATTTTGAATAATATAAATAATTCAAATATAAAAGAAAGAGGAGAACGAAATGTTTACAGACTATGTAAAAATAATTGCAAAAGCAGGAGATGGAGGAAATGGTGCTATATCTTTTAGAAGAGAAAAGTATGTGGCAGCAGGTGGACCTGATGGTGGCGACGGCGGAAAAGGAGGAGATGTTTACTTCGAAGTAGACCCTAACTCAAATACATTAATAGATTTTAGATTTAAGAAGAAATTTAAAGCAGAAAATGGTAACAATGGTGAAGGAAGTAACAAATACGGAAAAAGTGGAGAAAATTTAACAATCAAAGTGCCAATAGGAACAGTAATAAAAGATGCTTCAAATAACAGAGTTTTAGCAGATTTATCACAAGAGGGACAAAGAGAATTAGTTCTAAAAGGTGGAAGAGGAGGAAAAGGAAATGCCCATTTCGCAACTTCTACAAGACAAGCACCTAGATTCTCACAAGATGGAGAAAATGGAGAAGAAAAAGAACTAATATTAGAGTTAAAATTACTTGCTGATGTTGGATTAATAGGATTTCCAAATGTAGGTAAATCTACATTTTTAGGAAGGACAACTTCTGCAACACCTAAAATTGCAGATTATCATTTTACCACATTAGAACCAAACTTAGGAGTTGTAAAAACAGATTATGGAGATAGTTTTGTTATAGCTGATATTCCAGGAATTATTGAAGGTGCCAGTGAAGGAGTAGGCTTAGGCTTACAATTTTTAAGACATATAGAAAGAACAAGATTATTACTACATGTAATAGACGTATCTGGCTCTGAAGGAAGAGATCCTGTTGATGATTTTAATAAGATAAATTCAGAGTTACAAAAATATAGTAAGAAATTAAGTGAAAGAACGCAAATAATTGTAGCTAATAAAATAGATAGTATGCAAGATGAAAACTTATACAAAAATATAGAAAATCTAGCAAAAGAAAAGAAACTTGAAATTTTCAAAATCTCTGCAGTAACTGGGGAGGGAGTAGATAAGCTAATTAAACATGTATCTGAATTACTAAAAATATTACCAAAAGAAGACTTGATAGAATATGAAGATAAAAAAGTATATAAATTAGAAGAAAAAGATGATTATACTATAAGAAAAGAAGAGGGTAAATTTGTAATAGAAGGTGAACCAGTAGAGAGAATAATGAGAAGAGTAAATATAGCAGACAATGAATCTCTATATTATTTCCAAAAGAATTTAGATGAACTTGGAGTTAACCAGAGATTAAAAGAAATGGGAATTCAAGAAGGAGACATTGTTAAAATAGCTGATTATGAACTTGAATGGGAAGATTAAAAAATAAAAAAATGTCAAAAATTTGTTTGACATTTTTTTGTTTGTGTGATATGATGTGGAAAACGAGAAAATAGGAGTGATGTATTTTGAATCATAAAAGAGTAAAAGACGGCTTAAATAAAAGAGAAAAATCAATATTAAAGTATATTGCAAAGCAAATTGAAAAGAACGGTTATCCACCATCAGTAAGAGAGATAGGAAAAGCAGTAGGTTTAAGTTCAACAGCTACTGTACATGGATATTTAGCAAGATTAGAAGAAAAAGGTTATTTGAAGAAAGAAACTCAAAAAGGTAGAACATTAAAGCTACTAAAAGATGAAAATGGAGAATCTGTTGCTAAGAAAAAAAGAGAAGAAACTAAAGACTTTTATAGTGGTAGAGGAATGGTAGAAGTTCCTGTTATTGGAAAAATTACAGCCGGAGAACCAATTCTTGCAGTAGAAAATGTAACAGATACATTTCCAATTCCAATTGATTTCGTTGGAAATAGCGAAAGCTTTATGCTTACTGTCAGAGGAGAAAGCATGATAGAAGCAGGAATATTAAATGGAGATTATATTTTAGTTAGAAAACAAAACACTGCAGAGAATGGACAAATAGTAGTTGCATTAATAGATGAGGAAGCAACAGTAAAAACTTTTTATAAAGAAAAAGATCACATAAGATTACAACCTGAAAATAGCACAATGGATCCAATAATAGTTCCAAATTGTGAGATATTAGGCAAAGTAATAGGAGTATTTAGAAAGATGTAATTGCGTTATTAGCAGATGGAGGAAGTATATGGGGTATGGTGATTTTTGGTTTATTGACAAAAGAGTTCAAACAAAGAATTTAAAAAGATGGTTTCTATATGGCATTTTACTATTTGCATTTGTTACAGTAGGAGTTATTATTGGAATAAAATCTATGTATCAGCCATTTAATAGTTATGTAGTAAACAATGGCGTTATTACTATTAAAGTAGATGAAGCTAAAAAAACAAATGTAAATGGATATGTAAAGGGAAGTATTTCCAATAATAGTGACTCAGAAGTAAATGGAAAATACATTAAATTTATCTTTTTATCAAAAAATGATGAAAACATAGGAAGCGAATATGTAGAGATAGGTACGTTAAAACCACAAGAAACTAAAACATATGAAGAAAAATTTAGATACCAAAATATAGATAAACTCATTGTGACTATTAGTGATTCTAAAGAATAATACATACAATAAATAAAAAATTTAAAATGAACTAAAATTGATAAATAAAAAGATTTACAATTTTGGTTCATTTTTTTATGGTTTATATAAATAAAAAAATAAGTAAAAAACAATTGATATTTTTTTAGATATGTAATATAATTGTAACGAAAATGTAATAATAATGAAATAAACATGTAATAATATATATAAATAGTGAAAGGGAAGATGCAAATGTTTAACTGGGGACAAGATATAGGAATAGATTTAGGAACTGCAACAGTAATCGCATATGTAAAAGGAAAAGGAATAGTATTAAGAGAACCTTCTGTTGTTGCTGTTGATAATAACACAGGAGAAGTCTTAGCAGTTGGAAAAGAAGCAAGAAGAATGTTAGGTAGAACACCAGGAAACATTGTTGCAACTAGACCTTTACGCGATGGAGTTATTTCAAATTATACTGTAACTGAAAAAATGCTAAAATATTTCATTAATAAAGTTTGCGGAAAATTTATTTTTGCACCTCGTATAATGATTTGTATTCCATCACAAGTAACAGAAGTAGAAAAAAAGGCGGTAATTGATGCAGCCTCACAAGCAGGAGCTAAAAAAGTATATTTAATAGAAGAACCAATTGCAGCAGCTATTGGCGCAGGAATAGATATATCTAAGCCTTGTGGAAATATGGTAGTAGATATAGGAGGAGGAACTACAGACATAGCAGTTATTTCTCTTGGAGGGTCTGTTGTAAGCGAATCATTGAAAATTGCAGGAGATAAACTTGACGAAGCAATTGTAAAATATATTAAGAAAAAACATAATGTAATGATAGGCGAAAGAACGGCTGAAGATTTAAAGATTAATATAGGATGCGTATATCCTAAAATTCAGGATATGGAAATGGATGTTAGAGGTAGAGATCTAATTACAGGACTTCCAAAGACTATTACAATTCATTCAAGTGAAATGCTAGAAGCATTAATAGAACCAGCCATGATGATAGTTGACAGTGTTCATTCAGTATTAGAAAAAACACCACCAGAACTTGCTGCGGATATAAGTGATAGGGGAATTTACATGACAGGTGGAGGTTGCTTGGTGGATGGATTAGATAAATTAATTCAAGCAAAAACAGGAATTAATGTTATGATCGCACAAGAAGCAATATCATGTGTAGCCCTTGGAACAGGAAAAGCACTAGATAATTTAGATTCTTTAGATGGAAGAAGAAAGTAAAACATAAATAAAAATCTAATGTGAAAAAAACATTAGGTTTTTTTATGTGTAAATAACGTTACATAGTATATTATTTGATAAGATGACTATTACATAAAATACTTGCATAATCTTATAATAAATTATATAATATATATTGATTTTATATTTTTTAAAGGTGAAATGAATGAATAAAACTAAGCGAAAAATATTTGAAACATCAATGAAATTATTTGCTGATAAGGGCTATGATGCAACAAGTATAGAAGAAATTACGGCAACCGTAGGGGTTGCAAAAGGAACACTATATTACCATTTTTCTAGCAAAGAAGAGATATTTCAATTCTTGGTTGAAGAAGGTGTTAAGTTATTAAAAAATAGTATTATAATCAAAACAGAAAAAATG
Organism: uncultured Clostridium sp.; assembly: GCA_902406115.1. Lineage (GTDB taxonomy): Bacteria > Bacillota > Clostridia > TANB77 > CAG-508 > CALXVA01. Next base: position 47,584 of record CABPCL010000006.1, read on the forward strand.
AATAATACTATAGATAAATTAAGGGCAATAACGTTAATTCAAATAAAAATATTATTCAAATATGAAAGCTTTATGACAATTATATTAAGTCAAATATGGGGTAACGATGAGCGTAGTCAACTATGCAAAAAGTATGTATTTGAATATATTCAAATGATAGAGGAAATTGTTAAAGACGGAATAAAAAAAGATGAAATAACACAAGGAGATAGCAATGTAATCGCATCCGGAATATTTGGATTTATATCATCAAGTTTTATTTATAAAATGAGACACGAAGGAGAGATTGATGTACAAGAACTATTTTCAGAAGTAGATAACTTGTTCATAAAAAAATTAGCAAAGCAAAAATAGGAGTGAGTTTATATGAGAATATTAAAGGATTTTAAGATACCAGATTTTAAGTTTCCTAAATTTAAAATGAAAGAACTATCAGAAATTGATGAAGTAAAAGTTGATTATGAAGCAGTAAAAAAAGCAGAAGAAAACAAGAGGAAAAAAGAAAATAAAAATTATGATGGAACACATTTTGAAACTATTAAGCAATCATTTATTAATAGTTTAGAAAAATATCCAGAAAATACATTTATGCTTGAGAAATTTAATCCAAAGGGTGAATGGACAGAAATAAAATATGAACAATTCTGTAATGAGGTAATAGGATTTGGAACCGCGTTAACAAGAAAATTAGGATTAAAAGATACAAGAGTTGTTATAATTGGTGAGAATACTTATCATTGGTATGTATCATACATGACAATGTTATGTGGAGCAGGAATTGCTGTACCCGTAGATAAAGAATTGCCAGAAAATGAAATCGAAAACGTAATAAAAAGATCAAAAGCATCAGCTGTCATATTTTCTACAAAGAAATCAGAGGTAATAAAAAGAGTTTCTGAGAAGTTACCAGATGTAAAATATTTTATTCAAATGAATTCAGATAGTGAGTTAGCAGATAGATTTGTAGGAATGCAATATTTAATAGATGAAGGAAAACTATTAGTAAAAAATAGAGATAATAGCTTCATGGATATACAAGTTGATCCAGATGAATTTAAAGTGTTACTATTTACTTCTGGAACAACATCAAATGCTAAAGGAGTTATGCTATGTAACAGAAACTTAGCAGAAAATATTAATGCAGCATCAGCATATGTTGACTTAAGATCAGATGATAGACTAATGTCTATACTTCCTTTACATCATACATATGAATCTTCAATCGGATTTTTATATCCCTTTGCAATGGGAGCATCAATTAGTGTGTGCCAAGGGTTGAAATACATAGTTCCAGATTTGAAAGAAACAAATCCAACAGCATTATTAACAGTTCCATTACTTGTAGAAAATTTATATAAAAAAATAAATGCAAATATTAAGAAAAGCAAAAAAGATGGATTAGTAAATTCAATGATACATGTTACGAATGCATTAAAAAATGTTGGAGTAGATATAAAGAAAAAAGTATTTGCAGAAATATATGAAAACTTAGGTGGTAAAATTAGAATTATAGTTTCTGCAGCTGCACCAATAGATGCTAAAATAGGAAAGTGGCTAGAAGATATAGGAATTACATTCTTACAAGGATATGGATTAACAGAAACAGCACCTATCGCAGCGTTAACACCAGACTTCCAAACGAAAGTTGGATCTGCTGGTAAAGCAGTTGTATGTGCTGAGCTAAAAATTGACAATCCTAATGAGAATGGTGATGGAGAAGTGTTGATAAAAAGCCGCACATTAATGTTAGGATATTACGAAGATGAAGAAGCAACACATGACGCCATAATAGAAGAAAATGGTGAAAGATGGTTTCGCTCAGGAGATATAGGATACTTAGACAATGATGGATTTTTATATATAACAGGAAGAAGCAAAAATGTAATTGTAACACAAAATGGAAAAAATATATATCCAGAAGAAATAGAATTGATGCTTTCAAACATACCAGAAATAAAAGAATGTATGGTATATGGAAAAAAAGATGAAAAAGAAGACAAGGAATTAATAATTTCCGTAAAGGTTATACCAAATTATGAAGAAATTGAAGCTAAACATGGAAAAAATCTTACGGAAGAAGAAGTTTACAAGATTATTTGGGAAAAAATTAAAGAGGTAAATAAAAAGCTAACATCATACAAAGCTATTAAAAACCTTGAGATTAAACATGATGAGTTTGTAAAAACAACAACTATGAAAATTAAGAGATATGCTGAACTAAAAAAAGACAAATAAATCTATATTTCCCCTTGACTTTGCAACGATCTTGTAATAAAATTGTAATGAAATTAGAAAATCGTAAAAATCCTAGTGAGATTCAAAGCGATATATTATATTACAAAAGCACGTAGGATAAAGGAGGGAAGGTTTACAATGTCTAGATCTGGCATAGTAAACGTGAGAATGGTAATCACGGAAGAAAAAATATTATCAAATATTGATAAGGTACAAAAATTAATTAATCCAAATAGTAAGAAGCAAATTGTTCAATTAGAAGAAGATGCATATTTTAAAGATTTAATAGAATCAATAAAAACATATTTAATTGAATATCCAAAAAAGAAAAATTTTCCAATTAGCGTATATAAAGCAGCTTACGGATTAGTAGAATATGCAACAAATCAATTTGAAGAAAATACAAAGAAAATAGAAGAATTAATAAGACAAAGAGAAAAAAATATTGCTTTATCAGCAAGTTTAAAAGAAACTTTAAATGCTATAGAAAATAGAGATGAGAATTGGAAGGAAAGTGTTAAAAATATATCAGGACAATTTCCAGAAGATATTATAGATACATTAAACTTAATTGGAAGAACAAAATCAAATAAATCTCAAAACTATCAAGATGCTGTAAAATTGATTAATGCAAGAATAAATAACCTAGAAACTAACTTACATATTGAAATAGATATGGAAAGAATAGAAGATAGATCAAAAGCTCTAAGCTATATAGGAATTGAAGTAGCTGATGCATTAAAATTAATACCAACACCTGAAGAGCCTATTATAGAAGAAATTCAAGAACAAGAAGAAGCTCCTATTCAAGTACAAAATAATGTTGTTGAAGAAAAAGCTGAAAAAGAATACTTAGAACAAACAAGAGTAGAAATAAAACCAAGTTTATGGCAACGTATAAAAAATAGCAAAGTAGTAAGAGCAATCTCATATGCTATGAAAATTAAAATTGTACTTCAAAAACCTGCTGCATTACCAGAAGGTAGAGGAGAATAAAATGAAATTAAAAATAAAATCCGATAATTTTTATCGGATTTTATTTTTGGTTAAATTTCTATAATTAGTACAAAATATAGATAAGGAGGTATATTATGGATTTAATAAAAATAGTAGCTTTGTCTTTAGGATCTGTCATCTTTCTTTTTATATTAACAAAATTAATGGGAAATAAAGAAATGTCACAACTTAGTATGTTTGACTATATTATAGGAATAACAATAGGATCTATTGCTGCTGAGATGTCTACTGCATTAGAAAATGATTTTATGCAACCTCTTGTTGCAATGGCGGTATATGCGGTTGTATCTATAATAATATCTTTATTATCATATAAATCTATGAAAATTCGAAGATTAGTTTCAGGAAACTCTTTGATATTGTTGGATAATGGAGAAATATATAGAGATAATTTAAAAAAGGCAAAATTAGATATAAATGAATTTTTGATGCAGTGTAGAACATCTCGGATACTTTAATTTAAGTGATATACAAACTGCAATACTAGAACCTAATCGGAAAAATTAGCTTTTTGCCAAAAGCACAAAATAGGCCGGTAACCACTTCGGATATGAATTTAAATCCTGAACAAGATGAAGTAGTTGTTAATGTAATTATAGATGGGCATATTATAAAAAATAATTTAGATTATACAGGAAATGACGAAATGTGGATTCAAAAGCAATTAGTTTCGCAAGGTGTTAATAGAGTCGAAGATGTATTTTTAGCAACTTGTGATAGTAAGAATAATTTGAGTGTGTATTTAAAGAGAAATTTTAATAAAACACATGATGTTTTTGAATAAAAAGAAAAAAGCAAGTTTAAACTTGCTTTTTCACAGACTGTTGACAAAGTATATAAAAATATTTTGCTCAAACAGATTTACTATTGGTGGGCAGGGATGGATTCGAACCATCGTACTCGTATGAG
>CABPCL010000007.1 GCA_902406115.1 uncultured Clostridium sp.
TACTTGCTAGACAAGTTGGTGTTAAATATATCGTTGTTTACTTAAATAAATGCGATATGGTTGACGATCCAGAATTATTAGAATTAGTTGAGATGGAAGTTAGAGACCTATTATCAGAATATGGTTTCCCAGGAGACGAAATTCCAATTATAAAAGGATCTTCATTAAAGGTATTAGAGAGTACTTCAACAGATCCTAACGATCCTGTTTATGCTCCAATTAAAGAATTAATGGATGCAGTTGATAGCTATATCCCAACACCTGATAGACCAACAGACCAACCATTCTTAATGCCAGTTGAAGACGTATTCACAATTACTGGTAGAGGAACAGTTGCTACTGGTAGAGTTGAAAGAGGAGTTGTTAAATTACAAGACGAAGTTGAAATCGTAGGTCTTGCAAAAGAAGCTAAGAAAACAGTTGTTACTGGTGTTGAAATGTTCAGAAAATTACTAGATCAAGCTGAAGCAGGAGATAACATCGGAGTTCTTCTAAGAGGAATTCAAAGAGAAGAAATCGAAAGAGGTCAAGTTTTAGCAAAACCAGGAACAATTCATCCACATACAAAATTCAAAGCACAAGTTTACGTTCTAACAAAAGAAGAAGGTGGACGTCATACACCATTCTTCAATGGATATAGACCACAATTCTATTTCAGAACAACAGACGTTACAGGTGTTATTGAATTAGCAGCTGGAACAGAAATGGTTATGCCAGGAGATAACGTAGATATGACAATCGAATTAATCACACCAATCGCTATTGAAAAAGGACTAAGATTTGCTATCCGTGAAGGTGGTAGAACAGTAGGTTCTGGTGTTGTTTCAGAAGTTATTGAATAATATTATAAAAAATAAAGTTTTTAGAGTTTTCTCTGAAAACTTTATTTTTTATGTTTGATAATTAAAAGATAAAAAGTATTTCATAATATTAATAAATAAATTATGGAAACTAGTTGAAATAATGCTAAAATAGTGATATAATACATTATATTATATATATTTATATATAAATTATATTTTACACGAAAGGAGAATAACCTTATGCCTATATGTCATACGTGTAAAGGTCGGGGTAGCATATTATGCTATCACTGCGACGGTTCCGGTGATCCTTGCAATGAGGACTATGGTATCACAAAGAAAGGCAGAAAAAACCTGCCAGATGCATGTTCATACTGCGGAGGTTGTGGACGCATAGAGTGCCCCGACTGCGGTGGAACAGGACGCCTCAATGATGAGGATGACAATGAAAACTACTGATTTGATATTGGTAGCAAAACGAGTGTAAAATAAAATTTAAGAAAGGGAGTCTGTTGACTCCCTTTTGGCATGTAAAAAAATATATAGGATTTTGTGATAGATTTTTGACTAACCTACAGATGCATTATTAAAAAATCTACGGGTTTATTGCAAAATTGTTTGCTTATTAATTGACTTTTATGCAATTTGATTATATAATAACTTTGAATTTGAAAAGGAGAGATTCTTTTATGAAAATAGTAAACAAAGTTATATATATTGTAGCAGTTGCAATAATATTTACATTTATTTATATAACAAATGTAAATGCTACTACTACCCTAAAAGTAACAGCAGAAACACTAAACTTAAGAGAAAAAGCATCTACAAGTTCTAATATTGTCACTTTACTTTCGCAAGGAGATAACTGTGAATTAATAGAGGAAGATGGAGATTGGTATAAAGTAAAATATAAAACATATATGGGATATGTATCAAAAGAATATGTAAAACAAGAGACCTCAAGCACATCTAATCAAACAACAACAACTAATACAAATTCTCAAGAAGGAAAAAATGATAGTACAAATAATAGTGAAGAACAAATTACAACTGGAAAAGTATCTAAAGCGACAGACTTAAAGATATTGCCATTAGTGTATTCAAGTAAAATAGATACTATTAAGAAAAATGCAGAAGTAATAATTATCACAGATATGAATGGTTGGTCATATGTTCAAACAGATAAAATGTCTGGGTGGATTAGAAGTGATGTTATAACAGGTAAAAAAGCCTCTACAGCAGCTAATAATACTAGTACATCAAACACTACTGGAAATATGGATAATGCAAATAGTGCAAATAAGGCTAACAATGCTAGTAGTGATAAAAGTAATACAACTAATAGTGATAAGACAACTGCAAATGATAATAAAAGTAATACTAATTCAAGTCAACAATATACTCAAAAAACAATGTATATTAATGATTCATACGTAAATTTAAGAAAAAGTGCAAGTACATCTTCAGACATAATAATGGTAGTTGAATTAAATACAAAGCTTACTGTTATAGGTGAGGATGGAGATTGGTATAAGGTTAAAACAAGTAGTGGAAATGCTTATGTTTTAAAAACTTTATTATCGAATGAGAAAAAAGAAACAACATCGAGAAGTGGAATTACGAGATCAACGACAACATCTGAATCAAAAACAGAGAAAACAACTACTACGAATAAAAGCACAACAACAGTACAAAATACATCAAGTACAAATAGTACAAGCAGTAGCAGTACATCTAGTACAAAAAGTACATCAAGCTCAAAAGGAGCAGAGATTGTATCATATGCAAAGAAATTTTTAGGAGTTCCATATGTATATGGAGGAGCAAGCTCATCTGGATTTGATTGTTCTGGATTTACAATGTATGTATACAAACACTTTGGAATTTCAATGGGACATGGTGCAACAATGCAATCCAAAATAGGCAAAGCAGTAAATGCAAATAAGAATTCAGCATCTAGTTTAAAAGCTAATTTACAACCGGGAGATTTAGTTTTCTTTTTAGATTATGAGACTATGGATGGAATTGGCCATTGCGGAATTTATATTGGAAATGGTAACTTTATACATGCATCATCAGGATCAGGATATTGTGTAAAAATCAACAGTTTATTACCAGGAGAATATTACAATACAAGATATTGTGGTGCAAGAAGAGTAATTTAATTAAATATTAAAATGGGGGCAATAAAGAAAGAAGGTTTTATGAATAATAGACCAGTATGTGTTGCCTCCATATTATATATAATAGGAATTATAATAGGGCTATACTTACATTTTAGTGTAGTCTTTTTTATATTATTATGTATTATCGTTGGAATTATTGGCTACTTGATAACAGCTAATAAAAAGGTATTTGTTCTAATATTAATAATCTTTTTAGGATTTAGTTATATAAAATTAATAGATTCAAATTACGAAGAAAAATATAAATTGCTAAAAGAAAATGAAGAAATAAAAATAAAGGCAATAGTAGTTTCTGATCCAATAGAAAAAGAGTATAAGAAGGTATATAAAATAAAAATAACTGAAAGTGAAGACAGAAAATATAAACAATACGTGGGAACATGCTGGCTATTAAATATAAAAAAATCATCTAAAACTGTAAATAATGTTTCATTAGAATATGGAGATTTAATAGATATACAAGCATTATTTGAAGAACCACGTGAAGCAAGGAATTACAAGGGATTTGATTATAAACAGTATTTGAAAACAAAAAAAATATATGGAAATATTACATCAGAAGACAATATAAAAATATTAAGTCATAACAATCAAAATATCTTAAATAAGATTATAAACAGTGTATCAAAAAATATAAAGAATAAAATATATAGTCTACTTCCAGCAGGAATAAAGGAAATTTGTGTTGGTATATTAATAGGAGAAAGAGAAGATATATCAGAGCAAATTACAGAAGCATTTAAAGAAAGTAATTTAACGCATATGTTAGCTGTTTCAGGAGCTCATATGTCATATGTAGTATTAGGAATATCTATAGTATTAAAGAAATTAGGAAAGAGATCTCAAAAAATCATTACCATTCTATTTTTGTGCTTTTTTGTAGGACTTACAAAATTTACGCCATCAGTCGAGAGGGCGGGTATTATGACCATTATGTCTATAATTGCTACATTGATGTATAGACGACCAGATGTATATAACAATTTAGCATGTTCAGGGTTAATTATCTTGATAATCAATCCATATACTCTATTAGATATAGGATTTCAATTGTCATATGCAGGAACAATAGGAATAGTTCTTTTTGATAAGAAAATACAAAAATATATAGAGTTGAAAACTAAGACAGTTGGATATAGAGTAATGCTGGGCAGAATAAATAAAGATGAATTTTGTGATGGATTTAAATGGAAAGTTATAAAGAAGGCAATAAAATTTATAATAAATTTATTTACATTAACAATTTCAGCTAATCTTATGATAATACCGGTAATGATGTTTAATTTTAATACTGTATCATTAACGTTCTGGGTATCAAATATAATTGCAGGTCCGTTTATAGGAATCATAATGATTTTAGGATTTATAATTTATGCCGTATCAATATTTTCTATGAACTTAGCTAATATAATAGCTATGCCATTAAACCTATTAATACAAATCTTGTTAAAGATTGCGGAGGTATGTTCTAAATTACCAGGCTCATCTATTATTGTAAAAACTCCAAATGTTGTAGAAATTATGTCATATTATATTATCATTTTTGGTTGCATATTTTATCGTGATATATTAAATAAATTCAGAATTAAGAAAGAAATAAAGTACATAGTAATTTGTATTCTTATTATAAATATTTGTCTTGGTTTAATTGAAAATATTGGAATAAAAAATTTGAGAATATATTTTGTCGATGTAGGACAAGGTGATTGTACATTAATACGTACACCATACAATAAAACGGTAATAATAGATGGAGGAGGAAGTGAAAAAGATGATGGATTTGATGTGGGTGAGAAGACACTATTGCCATATTTACTAGATAGAAGAATCAAGAAAATTGATTATATGATGATATCACATTTTGATAGTGATCATATAGGTGGTCTGTTATATATTCTAGAAAACATAAGAGTAGATAATGTGATTATTTCAAAACAAGGTAAGATGTCAGCAAATTATAACTATTTTAAAAATATTATCAAAGGTAAAAAAATTAATGTTATAATGGTAAAAGAAGGTGACAGGGTACATGTAGATAAAAATATTTATTTTGATATTTTATTTCCAGAGGATACATTAATAAATAGTAATATATTAAATAATAATTCTATTGTAGCAAAACTTCATTATAATAAGTTTTCAATGATTTTCACAGGAGATATAGAAAGCATAGCAGAAAAACAGATTATAAATAAATATGTTGATACGAAAAAATTGAAAACAACAATATTAAAAGTGGCTCATCATGGATCAAAAAGCTCATCAATACAAAGTATTCTAGATTTGATGCAACCTGAAATTGCATTAATAGGGGTGGGAAGCAAGAATACATTTGGTCATCCTAATAGCGGTGTTCTTGAGAGATTAAAAAATATGGAAACTAAAATATATAGAACAGATAATAACGGAGAAATAGAAATAGAGATAAATAGTAAAGGAAAAATAAAAGTGAATACAAAAATTAACTGATATCAATGGTGCTAGTTTGATATTGAATATTTTAATTGAAAATATTATAATGATAAATGAAGAATAGAGGGATAAAATGAAAGCAAAGTATTTTAATGAAAAGCAAAGTATAAATATGAAAGATATAGAAGAAGTTGCAAGAGGATTAGCTAATGGAAAAACAGCTGTATTTCCAACAGAAACAGTATATGGAATAGGCACAAACGCAATGAATGAAGAAGCTTGTGAAAAGGTATTTGAAGTAAAAGGTAGACCAGTTAATAAACCATTAATAGTATTAATATCTAATATAAACATGTTAGATGGGATAGTTGATGAGCTAAATGAAATAGAAGAAAAGTTAATGCAAAGATTTTGGCCAGGAGCTTTAACAATAATACTAAAAAAGAAAAAAAAATGCAATATACCGAATGTTGTGACGGCTGGAAGAGATAATATTGGAGTTAGAATGACAAGTGGAAAGATAGCAGGATTACTAATAGATAAGGCAGGAGTTCCAATTGTTGCACCTAGTGCAAATATTTCTGGAAATCCAACGGGTATTAAAATTGAAAATATTATAGAAGAATTAGGTGATAGAGTAGACTACATTTTAGATTATGGAGATGTAGAAAAATCAACAGAATCTACAATTGTAAAGGTTGAAAATAATAAAATTTTAGTTTTAAGACAAGGAAAAATATCAAAAGAAGAATTAAGCAAGATTGCTGAAATACAAGAATAAAATAAATTGTATATTTTTTCAAAAGTTTCCCATACTAATAAAAATACAAGAAATAATTTTATATTTCTGTGAAAATAGGTGAGTCATGTGGAAAAAATAAAGAAAAAATGGTTGATAATTGGAGTTATTATTTTGGGAATAGTATTAGGAGTTGTCTTTGGTATATATGCGTATGATCGTGGAAAAATGTCTGATACGAATATGATAGATACACAAAAACTAGCTGATGTAGAAAATAATAAACAATTAAATAATGAAACAAATGCAAATGTAGCAATAGAAACATCTTCTATAGATATGAAAGTGTCACCCAATGCAATTATTATACAGAAAAGATATTATAAGGCATGTGATCATCTGATAAAGGAAGTTGTGGATATACCTGAAGATTTAATTAACAAAGAACAAGAAGATGTTATAAAAAAATATTCAGATTGGAAGTTAGAGGGATATTCTTCTAAAGAAATAGTAATATATAAAGAATTTGATGGGATTTGCAATGAACATTATGTGATAAAAGATCATGATGGAGTCATAGGCATCTACACTGAGAACAATGAGGGAATACAAGAGTGGCAGGAAGATACAGAAATTTCAACTAAGTATTTACCAGATGCAGATTTAGAACAATTTAAAATTGGAACTAAAATTGTTGGAAAAAATAATTTATATAGTTTTTTGGAAGACTATGAATAGTATTAAATAAGAAAAGAAGTAATCTTTTTGAGTTATCTCATATAGATTACTTCTTTTTTATACAAATTTTATTTATTATTTTTTTCTTCAATTTTTAGGTTTTCTTTCTTTAAATATCCTTGTTGATAAAATGTTTTAAAGTACATAACAAGTGAAAAGATTGTAGCAATTAAAGCTAAATAATATACATATGTGTCGAATTGTGGAAGTGTAGGCAAACTGTATTCAGGATGCATAATTAAATCTTTGTTCCAATATGTAATAAAGAAAGAACATACAATAGCTAAGTAAAATAATACTGTTGCAAGTTTTCCATACCATCTGCTTGATACTACAAGTTCTTTTCCATAAAGGAATGAAGCTCCAGCGATCATAACAAATTCTTTTGCAAAAACAACTAGTAACATCCAAAGTGGAATAATACCTTTAAAAGTTAAAGCAGCTAAAATTGATATTTGAGTTGTTTTATCAGCTAAAGGGTCTATCAATTTACCGAAATTGGTAATACAGTTAAATTTTCTTGCGATAATTCCATCTAATACATCTGTTAAACCAGATACAGTTAACATTACAAAAGCTGCAACGTATTTTTCTGTAATGATGAAGTAAAGTATAAATGGAACTAACAAAAATCTAATTATTGTTAGGATATTTGGTACATGTTTTATCATATATTATTCCTCTTTCTAATCTTTAATTTCAAAATTTAAAGAATCTTCGTTTGATGTTACTAGTACAGTTTGACCATTATGCAATTCTGATCTTAAAATCATATCTGAAAGTTCATCTTCAAGATATCTTTGTATTGCTCTTCTCAAAGGTCTTGCACCATATTTTATATCTGTTCCTTTATTTAATAAGGTTTTTTTGGCATCTTGTGATACCTCTAATTTTATATCTTTGTTATCTAGGGCTTTTTTGGTATCATTAAGCATTAAGTCAACAATTTGTAGTAATTGCTCTTGATTTAATTGTTCAAATACAACTATTTCATCTACTCTATTTAAAAATTCAGGACGAAATGTTTCCTTTAGAGCACTTATCATTTTACTGCTATCAATTCTTGAACCACCAAAACCAATTGAATTATTATTTAAATTTGAACCAGCATTTGAAGTCATAATAATAATTGTATTTTCAAAACTAACAGTATTTCCTTGGGCATCTGTTAATCTTCCATCATCTAAAACTTGAAGTAAGATATTAAAAACATCAGGGTGAGCTTTTTCAATTTCATCTAATAATACAATAGAATATGGGTTTCTTTTTACTTTTTCAGTTAATTGACCCGCGTCGTCATATCCAACATATCCTGGAGGAGATCCAATTAATTTAGAAGTAGAATGACTTTCCATATATTCAGACATATCAATTCTAATAATTGAGTCTTCATTTCCAAACATTTCATAAGCTAAACTCTTAGCAAGTTCTGTTTTACCAACACCTGTTGGACCAACAAAAATGAAAGATGGTGGACGCTTTGTACTTTTTAAACCTGCACGACTTCTTCTGATAGCACGTGAAACAGCTTCAACAGCAGAATCTTGGCCAATTACTTTTTTATGAAGGTTAGCCTCTAGATTTAGTAATTTTTGTGTTTCTTTTTCTGTAATTTTCTTAACAGGAATTTTAGTCCAATTTTCAATTACTTCTGCAATATCTTGAATTGTAAGATTTTTTAATTTTAATTTTTTAGACAACTCTTCAATTTGTTCTGTTAAGGCACATTCTTTTGTTTTTAATTCAGCTGCTTTTTGATAGTCTTCAGTAGAATCAGCAGAAGCTGCTTCTTCTTTTTCTTCTTGTATTTTTGCTAGTTCATTTTTTAATATTTCTAGTTGATACAATTCCTTATTATCTAGGTTAATTCTAGAACAAGCTTCATCTAAAATATCAATTGCTTTATCAGGTAAGAATCTATCATGAATATATTTTTCAGACATTATGACAGTTTGTTTAATAACGTCACTTGAGATTTTAACTTTATGAAATTCTTCATAATATTTCTTTATTCCTTCAAGAATGTCGATTGAATCTGTGATAGAAGGTTCTGAAACTATTATAGGTTGAAATCTTCTTTCTAAGGCACTATCTTTTTCAATATATTTCCTATATTCTTTTAAAGTTGTAGTTCCAATTAATTGAATTTCACCGTTAGATAAAGAAGGCTTTAAAATGTTTGCTGCATTCATAGAATGTTCAGCATCTCCAGCTCCAATAATGTTATGAATTTCATCAATTACTAAAATTATATTTCCAAGTGATTTACATTCATCTATAATTGATTTCATTCTAGATTCAAATTGACCTCTAAACTGTGTCCCAGCTATTATTCCTGTCATGTCTAGTAGATAAACTTCTTTATTTAATAATTTGGCAGGTACTTTGTTTTGAGCAATTTTAATTGCTAATCCTTGAGCGATGGCTGTTTTACCAACACCAGGTTCACCTATCAAACAAGGGTTGTTTTTAGAACGTCTATTTAATATTTGAATCATTCTTTGAATTTCTTTATCTCTACCGATAACAGTGTCTAATTGGTTATTTCTGGCCTTTTGAGTTAAGTTAGTACCATATGTATCTAAAACTTTTCTCTTTTTTGATTTTTTGTCTACTTTTACTTTTTTCTTTTCAGACCCAGAAGATGAATCATCATTTGACATACTACTTCCATCATTCATACCAAACATGCTAGAAAAAATAGATCCTAATGGAATAGCTCCAAATTGCATTTCTGGATTTTCATTGTTTTCTGAGTCAAAATTATCTTCCTCATTGTTTAGACTATCTTGTAAATTTTCAGACATATCGGAAAAATTCATGTTTTCAGACATATCTTTAAACATAGATTCAAATTGTTTTGTCATATTATTAATATCATTTTCTGATAAATTAGCTTGTTTCATTAGATGATCAATAGGGTTAATACCTCTTTTTTTAGCACAATCATAGCATAGGCCTTCTAATGAAGTATTTCCATTTTCATCTTGTTTATTAATAAAAACGACAGCATTGTTTTTATTACATTGTGAGCATAACATATATTTTACATTCTCCTTGCTTTAAAAATTTGTATTAAAATCATATATTTCTACAATATATATAATACAGCAAAAAGTTATTATAGTCAACAAAATTGTATAGAGTAAACTGAAATTTAAAGTGGTTAAGAATGGTGGAGTTATAGATAATATAAGTATTTACAAAATCATATTCAAATGATAAAATATAAATACATAAAGAATAATGAAAATTGTTGTCAGAATGAGAGGAAAATATGAAAACACCTAAAATGTTATATGTTCTAATCGGTATATTTTGTGTATTTGCAATAATAGCAGGTGCATATGCTCAATTTGTGGAAAAAGGACACACAAATAATATATCTGGAACGCAAAATAATATAGATAATAATAAAGTAAATATTAATGATAAAACAGCAGAGACAATAAAAAATGAGTTCCAAACAATATTTACAAATACAATAAATTTAAATGAATATGATGATACAAATATTAAAAAAATAAAAGCAGACGAGAAAATTGTATATTCACCATATAATATTAATGAAAATAAAGATTCTTATGAAATTAATATTCATATTCCAGTAGTTAATATAAACAGTGAGGTCGCAAGTTCATTTAATAAAATAACACAGGAAATCTTTGCAAATAAAGCAAATGAGGTTCTTAAAAAGACAGATACTACTTCTAAAACAATTTATAGCATAGACTATGTTGCATATGTAAATAACAATATATTATCTTTAGTAATAAGATCAACATTAAAAGAAGCTGAAAGTGCACAAAGAGTAATAATTCAAACATATAATTACAATTTACAAACAAATACAAGTGTTACATTAAATGATGCTATTTCTTTAAAATCTTTAAATGAAAAAGACGTAGAAAACAAAATACAATCAACTATTAAAGAAGCAGATGATCAAACAAAAGCAATATTAAGTATGGGATATAGCAATATTTATACAAGAGATTTAAACAGTGATATGTATAAGATTGCCAATAGTAAATCATTCTTTTTAGGAGAGAATGGAAAACTATATATTATTTATGCATATGGAAATCAAAACTTTACTTCAGAAATGGATATAGTATTATTTGAATAAGGAACGATAAAAAATGGCAAAAAGTTTATTAATTACGGAAAAGCCATCTGTTGCAATGGAATTTGCAAAAGTCTTAAAATTAAATGGTACAAGGAAAGATGGATATTTAGAATCAGATAATTGGATAGTAACCTGGTGTGTTGGACACTTGGTTACTATGTCTTATCCGGAAAAATATGATGAAAACTTAAAAGTTTGGAGATTAAATACACTCCCATTTTTACCTAAAGAGTATAAATATGAAGTGATTCCAAGCGTACAAAAGCAATTCGATATTATAAAATCATTAGTTCAGAGAGAAGATGTAAACTCTATTTATGTAGCAACTGACTCTGGACGAGAGGGAGAGTATATATTTAGACTAGTAGAACAACAGATCGGAATAAAAAAAGAAAATAGAAAAAGAGTATGGATTGATTCTCAAACAGAAGAAGAAATAAAAAGAGGAATTAATGAAGCAAAAGATTTATCAGAGTATGACAGTTTAGCAGACTCTGCTTATTTACGTGCAAAAGAAGATTACTTAATAGGAATTAATTTCTCTAGATTATTATCTATAATTTATGGAAGAAGAGTTGCAAAAGAATTAGAAGAAGATAAAATATCTATTTCTGTTGGTAGAGTTATGACATGTGTACTTGGTATGATAGTTTCAAGAGAAAGAGAAATAAGAAACTTTGTAAAAATACCTTATTATAAAGTAATAGGAGAATTTGGAGATGAAAATTCTTCTTTTAAAGCTGAATGGAAAGTAAATGAAAAGTCCATTTTTTTTGAGTCTCCAAAATTATATAATGAATCTGGTTTTAAGAAAGAAGAAGATGCAAAAGAATTTATTCTTTCATTAAAGGATAAAAAAGCACTTGTAAGTGAGATAAAAAAGAGCAAAACAAAAGAAAATGCTCCACTTTTATTTAATCTTGCTGAGATTCAAAATGAGTGTACAAAGAGATTTAAAATAAAGCCTGACCAAACGTTAGATGTTATTCAAAACTTATATGAAAAAAAATTAGTAACCTATCCTAGAACAGATGCAAGAGTACTTTCAACAGCTATTGCAAAAGTAATTACTAAAAATTTAAATGGAATTGCAAAGGGATTTAAAGATGAGGAAATCCAAAAATATGTTGAAAAAATGTCAAATGAAAAATACAAAACAGACTTAACTAAAACAAAGTATGTAAATGATAGTAAGATAACAGATCATTATGCAATTATACCAACAGGTCAGGGATATGAAAATTATGATCAATTACCTGAACTTCAAAAAAATGTATATAAAGTAATTGTAAAGCGTTTTTTAGCTATATTCTTTCCACCTGCTGAATATAACAAAATATCAGCAACAATATCTATTGAAAATGAGCAATTTATTACAAGTGGAAAAGTATGCATAAAATTAGGATATTTAGAGGTTTTGAAAGATAGAAAAGATTCAAAAATAGCAGAAAAAAATGTGGAAGATGTGGAAAGTGAACCTAAAAAATCAGAAGATACTGGAGATAATATAAATCTTGAGATATTAAACTCTTTAAAAAAAGGAGAAGAAGTAAGGATAGTTAATTTTGAAACAAAAACTTCTGAAACATCTCCTCCATCTAGATATAATTCGGGATCTATAATTTTAGCAATGGAAAACGCAGGAAAACTTATTGAAGAGGAAGAACTAAGAGAACAAATTAAAGGTGCGGGAATAGGAACAAGTGCAACAAGAGCAGAAATAATGAAAAAATTAGAAAGAATAGGATACATTACTATTAATACAAAAACACAAATTATTACACCAACTAAAAAAGGTGAAGTTATATATGATGTGGTTAATTTATCAATGCCAGATATGTTAAATCCAAAACTAACAGCAAGCTGGGAGAAGGGGTTAGATATGGTGGCTAAAAAAGAAATAAAGTCAGAAGAATTTATGAAAAAGTTAGAAACATATATTAATACAAAGGTAAATAAGCTTGTCGTAAAATGGTGATTTAAAGAAAGAGTGGTATAATTGTTAGCAAGAAATACATATTTAGAAGTAAACTTAAAACAGATACAAAATAACGTATCAAAAATAATAAAAAGATATCCAAATTATAAATATTATATTGGAGTAGTAAAAGCAGATTGTTATGGACAAGGACCGATAGAACCTGTAAAAGCCATCATTAATGGAGGTTGTAACTACTTAGCAGTTGCAACGTTTGATGAGGCACTCAGGATAAGAGAAGAAATAAAAGATATTCCAATACTGTGTTTGGGAGTAATACCAGCTGAATATATAAAAGAGTGCATTATAAATAATATTTCAGTTACTATAAATAGTATGGAATATTTACAAGAGCTAGAAAATAAGGAGTGTAAAGGATTAAAAGTACACTTAAAAATAAATACAGGAATGAATCGTTTAGGAATTGAAAATTGTGAAGATGTAGATAGAGCTGTTAAAATGATTGAGCAAAGAGAAATGAATTTGGAGGGAATATATACACATTTGTATGATGCTGAAAATAAAGATGTGTATGAAAAGCAAATTTCTAGATTTAAAAATGCAATACAAAAAATTGATCTAAATAAAATTAAGATTATTCATGTTTCGGCAAGTGAAGGATTAACAAATTATGAAAAATTAGATTTTGTAAATGCATGTAGGCTAGGAATTATAATGTATGGATTTACAAATTACAAGTCGTTAGAATTAGAATCGACAGTTAAATTAATCAGCGAAGTCGAACAAATACATAAGCTAAATGAGGGGGATACTGTTGGATATGGAGGAACATATAAAGCTAAAATAAACGGAGAGAAAATAGCTGTTATACCTATAGGATATGCTGATGGAATTATTAGAAAAAATAAAGGAAGAGATGTATATATTAATAATAAAAGATATGAAATAGTAGGGAATATCTGCATGGATATGCTTTTTGTAAAGGTTGATGATGATGTAAAATTACATGATAAAGTCCTTATATTAAAGGATAATAAACATATAGAAGAAGTTGCAGAACACTTAGATACAATTACGTATGAAGTATTATGCTCAATTGGAAAAAGAGTTCCAAGAATTTATAAAAGGTTAAATTTAAATTAGAAATATAAATTTTTTAACCAAATCTTTGTAAAAAAATAAACTATAAAAGAATTAGTACACTTTTAAGGTAAGCAACATAATATATAGCATAAAAAGTTTACAAAGAGGGGTGAAAATGATGCCTAGTTACATAATAGAAGGTGGAAGAAGGCTAGAGGGAGAGGTAAATGTTTCGGGATCCAAAAATGCTTCTTTACCAATTATGGCAGCAACAATATTAAATCCAGGAGTTACAAAATTATATAATATACCAGAAATTCGAGATACTAAAATAACACAAGAAATATTAAGATTTCTAGGTTGTAAAGTTAAGAAGAATAATGGAAAGTTAGAGATTAATTCTAAACATATCAATAAAAAAGAAATTCCAGAACATCTAATGCATCAAATGAGGTCTACAGTTATTTTAGCCGGTGCGTTAATAGGAAGATTTAAAGAGGCACGATTCTCATATCCAGGAGGATGTGATATTGGAGCAAGACCAATTGATTTACATTTAGAAAGCTTTAAAAAGCTAGGAGTAAATATTGAAGAAAAAGCTGGATTTATTGTATGCAAATGTGATAAAATAGTAGGTGCAAATATAGACTTGGATTTTCCAAGTGTGGGTGCAACAGAAAATATTATTTTAGCATCTGTATATGCAGAGGGAATTACAAAAGTATCAAATGCTGCAATGGAGCCAGAAATAGTTGATTTGGCAGATTGTTTAAACAAAATGGGAGCCAAAATAGAAGGAGCAGGTACAAATATAATTCAAATAACTGGTGTAAAAAAACTTAAGGATATTAGTTATACCGTTATGCCAGATAGAATTGAGGCAGGAACATTGCTTTGCATGGCGGCAGCTACAGGAGGAAAGGTTAAATTAACTAACATGGTGCCTGAGCATATTAGTCCAGTAATTAATAAACTAAAAGAGTGTGGCTGTAAAATAGAAGAAACTAAAAATACAGTTTATATAGATGCACCAAAAAGATTAAAAGCTGTAGATATAAAAACAATGCCATATCCAGGATTTCCAACAGATATGCAATCAGTATTTGCAAGTATGCTTACAACAGCAAAAGGCACATCGATGATTATTGAAAACATATTTGAAAATAGATATAGATATATTCCAGAGTTAAAGCGAATGGGAGTAAAAGCAAATATAGAAGGAAGAACAGCAGTTATTACAGGTGTTAAAAAGCTTTCAGGAGCTACAGTGAAGAGCCCAGACTTAAGAGGAGGAGCAGCACTTGTAGTAGCAGGACTTATGGCGAAAAGTAAAAGTAAAATAACTGATATTGAATATATATTAAGAGGATACGAAAACTTAGATCAAAAACTAAGAAAATTAGGAGCTAATATTAATAAAGAAGAAGGTGATTAAATGGCTAAAAAGACAAAGGAAAAATCTTTAGATTCATTTTATTTAAACCAAGAAACTAAAAAGAATAATAGTAGAACTAACAAAAAAAGATCAAATGTAAAAAAGAAAAGTAAAGTAAACGGAAAACTAAAAAATCAAACTAAAGAAAAGAATACAAAAGATGAAAAATTTAATTTTGATGAAGAAATCATTATTGGTTTAAAAAGAATAGATGAAGACAAGAGTAGCAAGTCGAAAACATTACAAACAAAAAACGATAACAAAAATAAAATAAAGCCAAAAAAGAATGTAAAATCCAAGCAAGTAAATTCTAAAAAACAGCCAGTTAATAATCAGCCAAATAAAAAAGAAATTAATACACAAAAACAAAATATCATAAATAAAAAAAGAAAAGCAATTTTAAGACTTATAAAGTGGACAAGCTTAATAATTATTATAATTGGTGGTGTAATTTATGCACTTTTATCACCTATGTTTAATATAAAAACAATTAATGTTGTTGGAAATTCAAAGATCTCTTCAGATGAAATTATAAGCTTATCAAAGATTGAGCTAGAAAAAAATATGTTCCAACATAGTAAGAAAGAAATAATAAAAAATATAAAAGAAAATGCATACATAGAAGATGTACAAGTGAAGAGGAAAATTCCAGATACAATTGAAGTGACAATAACAGAAAGAAAAGCAACTTTTAAATTTCAAATAGCAAATGCTTATGCTATTATAAATAATCAGGGATACATACTAGAGGTTTCTGATAAAACAGATGATTTACCAATAATCGTTGGTATAGAGACACCTCAGGAAAATATACAAACAGGTAATAGATTGTGTGAAGACGATTTAAAAAAATTGGGCGATGTATTAAAAATTATGGAATCAGCAAATAGCAATGATGTAGCAAATCTAATTACTAAAATAGATATTACAGATCACAATAATTATAAATTAATATTACAAAAGAAAAATAAAACAGTTCATCTAGGGGATACATCAAATTTAAGTACAAAGATGTTATGGATCATTGAATTTAATGAAATAGAAGGAAATACAAAAGGTGAAATCATGCTAAATATGAACTTAAATGATGAAAAAAGTAAGCCATACTTTAGAAAAAGTATTTAATTATATGACAAGGAGGTAAGTCGTGAATAAAAAACAAATAGGAATTACTTTAGGAGTTATGTGTTTGATTTTGACAATGGCTATTGCTATACAAGTACGAACAATGAATAATGCTAATTCAACGGCATCTCAAACATTAGCAGATAATGAATTAAGAGATAGTGTATTAAAATGGAAAGAAAAATATGATAATGTATCAAATGAACTAAAGAAAGCAGAGAAAGAGCTTGAACAAGTAAGACAACAAGCAACTCAAAATGATACTACATCAATTGAAAAAGAAAATGAATTAAAAAAGAACAATACACTATTAGGGTTAACTAATGTAAAAGGCGAAGGAATTATAATTGAAATGCAAGATGGAACAAAGGACGATTCTATATTATCAATAGATACTGCAAATAGGAAATTAATTCATTATGAAGATTTATTATCTTTAGTAAATGAACTAAGAAATGCAGGAGCAGAAGCAATAGAGATAAATGGGCAAAGAATAATAAATACTTCTGCAATTACATGTGAAGGAACTGTAATAAAAATAAATGGAGAAAAAATAGGTTCACCATTTACAATAAAAGCTATAGGACCACAAGCCTTGTTATATGGACAAATAACAAGAATTGGATCATATTTAGATTCAATGATAGAAGATGGAATAATTGTTAATGATGTAAAAAAATCTGAAAATATAACTATAAGTAAATACAGTGGTACAATGAACTTTAAGTATATAAAAGAAAAAAAACGGAAAATAGAAAGCTTAAAGAGAGAGGAGAAGTACTAAATGAAAAAGTTTAAAATAGATAACCTTGCTGTTGCGATTGTTATGTTTATTGTATGTATTACATTAACAAGTGTCATGTTAATGCAATTTAAAACGGTAGAAGAAACAGATATAACAGATATAAAAAATATGAGAGAAGCAGAGCTTAGAAAAACTTTATCTGAGTGGAAAACAAAGTATGAAGAAACATATGCACAGTTAGAAACTACAAATAAAAAAATAGCTGAGTATAATGAAAAAATAGAAAAGAATGAAGCGGCATCTGAATTAATAGATAAAGAATTGAAACAATCTAATGTGGCTGTTGGAAAGACAGATGTATACGGAGAGGGTGTAATAGTAACATTAAATGATACTGATGAAAAAGATATAGAGGCATCTGACTTAATAAAACTTGTAAATGAATTAAAATATGCAGGAGCAGAAGCTATTTCAATAAATGATATAAGAATAATAAATACTACAGATATATTTGATATAAGAGGATATTCATACATTACAGTAGGACAACAACGTTTAGAGGCACCATATGTTGTAAAAGCGATTGGAAATCAAGCATATCTATCAAGTATTTTAAATTTGAAAGATAGTGGATTTGTAGATCAATATAAAAATAGTGGAAAATCAGTTAGTATGGAAACAAGTAAAAAAATAGAAATATTGAAATATAATGGAGAAATGACATATAAAACTTTAAGTGTTGAGGAGGAATAAAAATGATTTTTGTTGCAATTATAGTTGGGTGCGTAATAGGAGCGTTAATAGGAATTAATGTACCTATCATACCATATACATATTCTGGATATTTAGCAATTGCAATTATAGCAGCATTGGATTCTGTATTTGGAGGAATTTCATCAACTTTAAATAAAACATTTGATTTGAAAATATTTGTATCAGGATTTTTTGGAAATGCAATTCTTTCAATGTTGTTAACATATTTAGGTCAAAAACTAAATGTTGATATTTATCTTGCAGCAATTGTTGTATTTGTAGGAAGAATGTTTAATAATTTAGCAATTATAAGAAGATATTATTTAGAAAAATTTACTAAAAAAACAAGTAAAAAAGTTATAAAAGACGTGTCAGACAAGGAAGCGTAAGGTTAGCGCAAAATAGAAAGAAAACCAATAAACAACATTATCAGACAATATGTCAGAAATGTTACAGAAATATTACAAAAATATTACAAATGCTATTGACTTTTTTTGAAAATTGTAATATTCTAATGAGGAATTAAAAGCATAAATATAAAACAGAAAATCTGTGTTAATTTTTAACATAGATGGATGTATAAAATGGAGGAATGAACTTTGGCAATCGGAGATGTTATCGTAGGAATAGACATTGGTACTTCAAAAGTAAGTCTAGTTATTGGAGAAGTCAATAATTTTAACCAAATTGAGCTTTTATCTACAAGTAGTTGTAAGTGTAATGGTATAAAAAAAGCTAAAATTATTGATGAAGAAGAAATAGTTGCTGCAATTTCTAAATTGATTAAAGAAGCAGAAGCAGAAAACGAATTAACAATAAACTCAGCTTATGTGACGATACCAGGAAAATATGTTACAATTGTACAAAATAGTATTATAAAAGAAGCCAAGGATAAATATGCAGGAATATCTGCAAAAGATGTTGGTGTGGGACTATCACAAGTAAAAGATATTGATGTTCCAGAAGGAAAACAAATTATTGA
The DNA here is from genome assembly GCA_902406115.1 of uncultured Clostridium sp. Classification (GTDB taxonomy): domain Bacteria; phylum Bacillota; class Clostridia; order TANB77; family CAG-508; genus CALXVA01. The sequence continues at coordinate 19,070 of CABPCL010000007.1, forward strand.
TATAGTTACAGATGAATTTATTTTAGATAATGGAAAATCTGTTCAAGATCCAATAGGAAGTTTAAGTTCAAACTTTACCTTAAAGGCACAAGTGGTATTAGCAGATAAAGAATATATGAGAAAAATTTCAAATATTTTTAGAAAAGTTGATATAGATGTTGATGGATTAGTACCAATTACTCTTGCAGAGAGAAGTTTAGTTTTAGATGGAAATGAGCTTAATGATAATGTAATGCTATTAGATATAGGAGCTGGAAATACTGATATAGGAGTATTTGAAGGATTAAAATTCACATATACTAATACAATTCCATTAGGAGGAGACAACATTACAAATGATATTGCATTAGTACTTAATATATCAGAAGAAGAAGCAGATAAATTAAAGAAACAATATGGATTAGCTCTAAAGTCTTTTATAGATAATGACAATGAGATTTTACTATCTACAAGTAAAGATGATAATAAAAAGGTAATTAAGAGCTCAGAACTAATTGAAATTATAGAAGCAAGAATAGAAGAAATATTTTCACTTGTCAACAAAGACATTACAATGCAAGGAATTAAACAAAGAATTAATAATGTAATATTAACAGGACAAGGTATTACAAATATTAATAAGAGCGATGTTGCAGGTAAAATAATATTAAATATACCAGTAAAAATATCTACGGGTAGAGCAATTAGTACAGTTAGACCAGAATATAGAACAGCATATGCCCTAGTAAGATATATTGCATCAAGACCTTTTGCGAAGACAGTTTCAAGTAGTATAGACTCAAACTCAAAAGAAAATATTTTTCAAAATATAATAGAAAGAATAAAAGAATTTTTCTATTCATAAAAAACAAATTATCAAAATAATAATTAAAATTAGAGGAGGAGAAACATTATGTTAATGGATAGCACAGACGAAAACACAATGTTAGATGGAACAGCTACAATCAAGGTAATAGGTGTTGGTGGAGCTGGAAACAATGCTGTAAATAGAATGGTGGATTCTGGAATAAAAGGCGTAGAATTTATTGCAGTAAATACAGATAGACAAGCACTACTTCTTTCAAAAGCAGCTTCAAAAATTCAAATTGGAGAAAAAATTACAAGAGGTTTAGGAGCAGGGGCTAACCCTGATATAGGAGCTCAAGCAGCTGAAGAAAGCAAATCAGAAATAGCAGAAGCTTTACGCGGAGCAGATATGGTTTTCGTAACAGCTGGCATGGGTGGAGGAACAGGTACTGGTGCAGCACCTATTATAGCAGCTACTGCAAAAGAAATGGGAATTTTAACAATTGGTGTTGTTACAAAACCATTTACATTTGAAGGAAAGAAAAGATTATCACAAGCAGAACGTGGTGTAGAAAGCTTAAAAGGAAAAGTAGATACATTAGTAGTAATTCCAAATGACAAATTATTACAAGTTATTGATAGAAAAACTTCAATTGTTGAAGCTTTCAAAATGGCAGATGACGTATTAAGACAAGGTGTTCAAGGTATATCAGACCTTATAGCAATACCAGGACTTGTAAACTTAGACTTTGCTGATGTTAAAACAATTATGCTAAATACAGGAATGGCTCATATGGGTATTGGTAGAGCATCTGGAGAAAATAGAGCAGAAGACGCTGCAAAACAAGCCGTACAAAGCCCATTACTTGAAACTTCAATAGAAGGAGCAAGAGGTGTTATCATTAACATTACAGGTGGAAACAATTTAGGACTACATGAAGTTAACACTGCTGCAGAATTAATTCAACGTAGTGTTGATCCTGAAGCAAATATTATCTTTGGTGCAGTAATTGATGAAAGCTTAGATGAAGACATAGTTATCACAGTTATAGCTACAGGTTTTGAAAAAGAACCAGGAAGTATATCAAATATTCCAGTAGGAGAAATTATTGATAAAGCATGGGATAAAAAATTAAATTCTATCCCAACACCAATAGATAATTCAAACTCTTCTGATAATTTAGATATTCCATCTTTCTTAAGAAAAAATAAAGGAATGAATAAATAAATCTAAAAATAAAGTGTACATTTTACCGAAATGTACACTTTATTTTTTATAATTTTATATAATAAGAAAATAGAACTTATTGTTGTTTTATAGCGTAGAATATATTAAATTATTGTGTTTATAGAGAAATAATCTAAAATTGTAGATTATTTCTTTTTTTCGTGCCTAAGAATTGACAAGTTTTTAAATATAACAGTTGTACAATAGTAATGCTAAAAATTATATGGTTATATAACATTAAAATAAAAAAATAAAATTACATGGTATAAAAGGATAATATAAATGACAATTTATTTAGATATAGTTTTATTAGAAAACTTGTGCATGAACTACATTATTTTATTTGCAACAGGATTTATCATGAAAATGAAATTACATCATATAAGATTAGGAATTTCTGCATTAGTAGGAGGCGTATATGCAATTTTAGCTTATATGCAAATATTTCCTATATATTCTAACATGATAGTAAAGATTATATTATCTGTTAGTATGATATATATTGCATTTTCTCCAAAGGGAATAAAAGCTTTAATAAAGCAACTCATAATGTTTTATTTGGTTTCATTTGTATTTGGAGGTTGTGCATTTGCACTGTTATATTTTATAAGACCACAAGATATATTAATGAAAAATGGTGTATATATTGGAACATATCCTATAAAAATAGCTTTACTTGGAGGCTTTGTGGGCTTTATATTGACTCATGTTGCATTTAAAATTTTTAAAAATAGAATGAGCAAAAAAGGCTTAATTTATGAAATTGAAATAAAAATAGAGAACAAGAGTATAAGATTAAAAGGAATGTTAGATACAGGTAATCAGCTAAAAGATCCAATTACTTCAATTCCAGTCGTAATTGTTGAAAAAGAAAAATTATATGAAATTATGCCAAAAAGTATATTAGATAATATTGACGATATTATAGGAGGTGATTGGAAAGAAAATGAATCAAATATTAGTTATAGAGCTAGATTCAGAATGATACCATTTCATTCTATTGGCAAACAAAATGGAATGTTACTAGGGTTTAAAGTCGATGAGGTTAATGTTATAACAGATATTGATGAAATAAAAAATAAGAAGGTAATTATATGTATATATAATCAAAAATTAACAAAGAAAAATACATATTCTGCTTTGATAGGTTTGGATATGCTGGAAGGGAGAGAGGAAAATGAATTTATTACAAATTTTAAAGGATAGTATTAATACCTTATATGTAAGGTATATAGGAAATGATGAAATTGAAAACTTGCCAATTTACTACATAGGAGGTAGTCAAACTCTGCCACCACCATTATCTAACGAAGAAGAAGCAGATATGTTGGAAAGATTATCAAACGGAGAAGAAGAGATTAGACAAATATTAGTAGAAAGAAATTTAAGACTAGTAGTATACATTGCAAAAAAATTTGAGAATACAGGTGTTGGGTTAGAAGATTTGATATCTATTGGGACAATAGGACTAATGAAAGCAATAAATACGTTTAATACAGATAAAAAAATTAAACTTGCAACATATGCATCAAGGTGTATTGAGAATGAAATATTGATGTATTTAAGAAGAAGTAATAGGATCAAAGGTGAAATATCAATAGATGAGCCACTTAATCAAGATGGCGATGGAAATGAGCTATTATTATCAGATATCTTAGGAACAGATTCAGATATCACATCAAGAAGAATAGAAGATGAGGTGGATAAAACCTTATTAAGAGCAGCAATAGATAAATTAAGTAATAGAGAAAGAAATATAATGGAATTACGCTTTGGATTTATTAGCGGAAATGAAAAAACGCAAAAAGAAGTTGCTGATATGCTTGGAATATCGCAAAGTTATATATCTAGACTTGAAAAAAAGATTATAAATAAAATGAAGAAAGATATAATGAGTAAAACAGGATAATTGAAAAGTATAAAAAAACCAAATTTGGAAATAATGTAGATAACATTAAATTCTAAAGGAGGTTTTTATTTGATGAATAAGGTGGAGATATGCGGTGTAAATACTGCAAAATTACCTGTATTATCAAATGAAGAAAAAAAAGAACTATTAATAGCTGTAAAAAATGGAGATGAAGAAGCAAGAGAAAAGTTTATAAATGGAAATTTAAGACTAGTACTAAGTGTAATAAAAAGGTTTTATACAAGAGGAGAAAATGCAGATGACTTATTCCAAATTGGATGTATTGGATTAATAAAAGCTATGGATAATTTTGATTTAAGTCAAAATTGTCAATTTTCAACTTATGCGGTACCCATGATAATAGGTGAAGTAAAAAGGTATTTGAGAGATAACAATACTATTAGAGTAAGTAGGTCAATAAGAGATTTAGCCTATAAAGTTCTAACAGAAAAAGAAAAATTTTTAAAAATAAATAATAGAGAACCAAATATAGAGGAACTTTCTAAGATATTAGATATACCAAAAGAAGAAATTGTAATGAGCTTAGATGCAATCCAGGTACCTGTATCATTACAAGAACCTGCTGGAAATAACGATATGGATAATATTTATATTCAAGATCAAATCAAAGATAAAAAGAATACGGATGAATACTGGGCAGAGACAATAACAATTGCAGAAGCTATGAAAAAACTAACTGAAAAAGAAAAAATGATTATAGCTAAAAGATTTTTTGAAGGAAGAACTCAAATAGAAGTTGCATCTGAAATTGGTATATCACAAGCACAAGTTTCTAGATTAGAAAAGAACGCTGTAGAGCATATTAAAAGGATATATAGATAGTATAATAAATTTGTTAAATATATAGTAAAATAAATGATAATGGATAGATAGTAATTAAAACAAAAAGTCAATATCTGAAAAATAAAGAAAAACAGAGAAAAACAAAGAAAAACGGAGCAAAGTATACAATAAATTCAAACGTACTATTGGCAGAATATCAAAAATGCCGTAAATTTGCGAGAAAAAAGTATATGACATTTGAAATTGTTTAAAATATATAGTATAATTAATTTTGTCGCACTACAAAAAGGAGAGTGAATATATATTTTAAACAGGAAAATAAAATACTACACAAAAGAAGCAATAAAGTTTATCAATATGGTAGCAATTGCACTGTTTATGATAATAGCAGTTATTTTTATAAAATATCAATTTGTATGTGAAGTAACTGTAGATGGAGAGAAGTTAGGATATGTTACAGATAAGGAACAATTTGAACAATCTGTAAACGAAATTATAAATAGAGAAGAAGAAAACAAATTATTTACAACGATTGCAAAAATGCCTGAATATCATTTTAAATTTGTAGACAAAACTGAAAGCACAAATAGTGAAGAGATTCTAGCAAAAATAGAATCAAGTGCTGAAACAACATATAAAATATATGCAGTAACAATAGATGGTAAAGAAAAGGTAAAAGTTGCAAACTTAGAAGAAGCAGAAAGCTTAGTAAAAAAATTAAATAAAAAATATGAAAAAGAGATAAAAGTTAAAATAGGAATTGTAGATGTTATAACAACAGATAAGCAAAGTGGTGTTAAAACAATAAAAACTGCAAAGGCTAATCTTACTAAAACTTTAGATTCTAAAGTAAAAGCAGCCGAAGCTGCAGCTGCAGCTTCAAGTTCTTATACATCATCTAGTTCAAGCACAACTGTAAAAGTTGCATCGCTAAATGGAGTGAAATTAACAGTTACACCATTATCTGGAATAATTACATCCAGATTTGGTAACATGGAAAGTATAAGAAGTAGTGGACATTCAGGATTGGATATTGCAGCACCAAAAGGAACAGCTATTAAGGTAGCAGCAAGTGGAACAGTTACTTTTGCTGGTTATAGTGGTGGATATGGAAATGTTGTAAAGGTTTCACACGGAAACGGAGTTATGACATATTATGCTCACTGTAGTAAACTATATGTATCTGCTGGACAAAAAGTAAATGCAGGAGACGTTGTTGCAGCAGTTGGATCAACAGGTAACTCAACAGGTAACCACTTACATTTTGAAGTTGTAAAAAACGGGGTATCTTTAAACCCACAAAACTATTTATATTAGAATAATAAAGCCTTCTATTAGTAGAAGGCTTTAATTTTTGTGGTTTGAATATAAAATAATCTTTTAGAACATGCAGTCAGTAGAATTGAAAGATACAAAAATAAATAATAAAATCAAGTATGACAATTGACTTTGGATAATATAAGTTATAAAATATTAAAAAAATAATATATTATATAAAACAATTATTGGAGGAAACTTTATGAAAATATTACTAGATGCAATGGGTGGAGATAATGCACCAGATGCAAATATAAAAGGAGCGGTAACAGCAATAAATCAAATAAAAGCAGACGTTGTTTTGATTGGAAACAAAGATGTCATAAATAATAGAATTAAAGAGCTATATGGAAAAGATGATATATCTGAAATATCTCCAAGATTGAGTATATACCATACTACGGAAACAATAGAAATGGAAGATATACCAACACAAGCAATTAAAAGAAAAAAAGATTCTTCAATGGTTGTAGGATTTAATTTACTAAAAGAAGATAAAGGTGATGTATTTATTTCCGCGGGAAATTCAGGAGCATTGCTAACTGGTGCTACACTTATAGTAGGTAGAATAAAAGGAATAGATAGACCGGCATTAGCAGGGATACTACCAGCATATAAAAGTAGACTTTTGCTTATGGATTGTGGATCAAATACAAACTGTAAACCTATTAACTTATTACAATTTGCACAAATGGCAAGTATTTATTTAAGAAATACATTTGGAAATGAAAATCCAACTGTTGGGTTATTAAACATAGGTACAGAAGAAACTAAGGGAAATGAACTTACAAAAGAGTCATATCATCTATTAAAAGACAATGCGAAAGAATTAAATATAAACTTTATTGGTAATGTTGAAGGAAGAGATGCTTTTACGGGTAAAGTTGATATATTAGTAACAGATGGATTTACAGGAAATGTATTCTTAAAAGCAGTTGAGGGATTAGGAAAGTTAGTTAAAAGAACTTTATCAGAGAGTATAAAAAAGAATATACTTTCAACTATAGCAGCAATACCTACTATACCTGCAATAAATAGATTTAAAAAGACTGTAGACTATAAAGAATATGGAGGGGCTTTATTTTTAGGTGTAAAGAAGCCTGTTGTAAAAGCACATGGAAGTAGTGATGAAAAATTATTTGAATTTACAATAAAACAAGCTGAGAAATTTGTAGAAAATAAAGCTGTAGATAGAATGATAGAAGAGTTTGAAAATGCGAAAACAGTAGAAAAATCGGACTTAAAGATGAAATAAGTAAAATAATTTGTAAAAAATCTTGACAATTAAATTAATATGTATTATTGTTAGGTTAAAATAATTTTATGAAAATATAAGGAGGTGAACTTATAACATGAGTTCAGAAGAAGTTTTTGAAAAAGTAAAAGGAATTATTGTAGAACAATTAGGAGTAGCAGAAACTGCAGTTACAATGGAAGCATCTTTTATAGATGATTTAGGAGCAGATTCATTAGACATTGTTGAATTAATAATGGCTTTAGAGGAAGCATTTGATATAGAAATCCCAGATGAAGACGCAGAAAAAGTTGCAACAGTTGGAGATGTAGTAGACTATATAAAAGACCATATAGCATAACAAAAAAAGAGAGGTTATAAACCTTTCTTTTTTTGCATTTTTTTTTATTTTGTTGTATAATATAAAAGAATTTGGCAAAGGAGGTGAAATAAGTAAAATGTTTGATACATTAGAAAAGAGTATAGGATATACATTTAAGGATAAAGAACTATTGAAAAAAGCACTAACTCATACATCGTATGCATATGAGAATAAAATAGAAAGTAATGAAAAATTAGAGTTTTTAGGAGATAGTATATTAGAATTTATTTCTAGCAAATATATTTATAACAATTACCCAAGATTAAGAGAAGGAGAAATGACTAAAGTTAGAGCAGAAGTAGTATGTGAGCAAAGCTTATACAAAGTAGCAAATAAGCATAATTTTAGTGATTTCTTATATATAGGGAAAAGTGAATATGCTTGTCATGGAAATCAAAAACCAGCAATTTTAGCAGATAGTGTAGAAGCGGTGATAGCAGCAATCTATTTTGATGGAGGGCTAGAGGAGGCTGAAAAATTTATTATAGACAACTTAAAAGATGCAATAGAAATTTCTTCAAAAAATGTAGGAATGAAAGATCATAAAACAGTTTTACAAGAAAAATTACAAGAAAATGGAGAAGTGTGCATTAAATATACTGTGATAAAAACAAGTGGACCAGATCATGACAAAACTTTTTGGGTAAAAGTTGAATGTGATGGAAAAGAACTTGCAACAGGAGAGGGTAAAACCAAAAAAAGTGCAGAAATGAATGCAGCAGAAAAGGCTTTGGAAAAGTTAAACTAAATTCATGGAGGTGTATAATGAAAAAAGAATATATTATACCAATATTTGTACCTCACCTAGGATGTCCAAATAATTGTATATTCTGTAATCAAAAGAAAATCAGTGGACAAACAAAGATGGTAAACGCAAAAGATGTAGAAGATACAATTGAATACTATTTAAAGAATTTTAAAGATGATAATAAGTATGTAGAAGTTGCTTTTTTTGGTGGTAGTTTTACAGCAATCGAAAAAGAAAAGCAAGAAGAATTATTACAAGCTGTTCAAAAATATATACATGATAAAAAAGTAAATAGTATTAGAATATCAACAAGACCAGATGCAATAGATAAAGATATTTTAAAAATGTTAAAAAAATATCATGTAAAAACAATTGAACTTGGAGTTCAATCTATGAACAATTACATATTAAACAGAAGCCAAAGAGGACATACTGTAGAAGATGTAAAAAAAGCATCAAAACTAATTAGGTGGAATGGATTCATTTTAGGTCATCAAATGATGGTAGGACTTCCTGAAAGTACAAAACAAGATGAAATAAATACAGCAAAAGAACTTATAAAATTAAAGCCTAAAATAGTAAGAGTTTATCCTGTATTAGTAATAAAAGATACCCCTCTTGCGATTGAATATGAAAATAAAGAATATACACCGCTTACTGTGACACAGGCGGTTGAAAGATGTAAAGAAATTGTTAAACTATTTAATAAACACAAAATTAATGTAATAAGAATAGGATTACAAAATACAGAAGAAATATCTGATCCATCAAAAGAAACTAGTCAAGTTGTTGCAGGACCATACCATCCAGCTTTTAGACAGCTAGTTGAATCTAGCATGTGGTATGATAGTCTTTTAAATGAAATTAAAAAAATAAATACAAAGGTTATCAAAGTAAAAATAATTGCAAATCCAGAGAATATAAACAATATTATTGGTCACAAAAAAGAAAATGTATTAAAATTAAAAGAAGTATATGATGTTGATGTGGCTGTAGAATCAAGTGAAGAAATTAAACCTGGAAAATTCAAATTAGAGATACTTAAGACATATGAATAAAAGAGTATAAATCACCTATTATTGGAAATAATTCTAATAATAGGTGATTTTATGATTAATTTAAGAACTAAAGAAATAAATATATTTTTAAAAAAGTGGACTAAAGAAATTTTATATTTAACAGTAGGTTGCATAATAATGGCAATTGGAACATCACTATTTTTATTACCAAATCAATTGTCAACTGGTGGATTTGCAGGTATTTCTACAATTATTTATTATTTGTTTAATTTGCCACTTGGAGTCACAATGTTATGCTTGAATATTCCACTATTTATAATGGCATATGTTAAAGTAGGAAAAGAAACAACAATTAAAGGAATTATAGGAACGGTATTGTTATCCTTTTTTATAGATATATTTGATAAAATAAAACCATTAACAACAGATAGGTTATTAGCATGTATTTACGGTGGAATACTTGTTGGTATTGGGACAGCTATAATCTTAAAGGCAAATGCTTCTACAGGTGGAACTGATATGTTGTCATATATTATAAGATCATATAGATCAACATATAGACCAGGAAATCTTATTGTTATTGTAGATGGAATTATAGTTATTTTAAATGTTATAGTATTTAAACAAATAGAAATAGGATTATATTCTGCCATTGCAATTTATATTATGGGAAAAATGATAGATGTGATTTTTGAAGGAATATATTTTACTAAAAATATGTTTATAGTATCTAATAAATATAAAGAAATTGCAGAAGAAATAGGCAAAAAACTAGATAGAGGTACAACCGGAATTTATGCAAAAGGAATGTATACAAAAGAGAAAAAAATGATGCTATGGTGTGTAGCTTCTAGAAACGAAATTGCTATTATAAAAGATATTGCAAAAAGAATAGATCCGGCCTCTTTTGTTGTTATATCAAATGCACGTGAAGCTTGGGGAAAAGGTTTTAGATAAAAAAATATTACTGAACATACGTTCTAAACACTATTGACACTAATAGAAAATAATTGTATAATTTAAGTTGTGAAATTACTTGTGAGGTAAAAGTATGCAAGAACAAAAATATATTTTAAAAGATGCAAAATCGTTTGAACCTAACCATGTTTTTGATTGTGGTCAATGTTTTAGATGGGAAAAGCAAAAAGACGGAAGTTATACAGGAATTTTTAATAACAATGTATTAAATGTAAATAAAATTGATAATGATATTATATTTAAAGGTATATGTGAAAATAACATAAAAGAAGTTTGCACAGAATACTTTGATTTGGCAAGAAACTATGAAGATATAAAATTAGAGTTATCTAAGGTAGATGATAATTTAAAAAAGAGCATAGATTATGGAGAAGGAATTAGAATTTTAAACCAAGATTTGTGGGAAACAATTATCTCATTTATAATTTCTGCAAATAACAATATTCCAAGAATAAAAGGAATTATAAATAGATTATCAGAAAAATTTGGAAGTAAAATAGAATGGAATGGAGACACGTATTATACTTTTCCAACAGTACAACAACTTGCTAGAGCAAGTGTACAAGACTTGAGAAGTTTGGGATTAGGATTTAGAGATGTAAGAGTGTATGAAACAACGAAGATGATACTAAATAAAGAGGTAGACTTAGATAAAATGTACGAGGAAGACACAAGCAAAGTAAAAGAAAGCTTATTAACCTTATCTGGAGTAGGCCCAAAAGTTGCAGATTGTATTTTATTATTTTCAAAATTAAAACGTTTTGATGTTTTTCCAATAGATGTATGGGTAAGAAGAGTAATGAACGAATTATATATAAAAAATGAAGATGAGACAAAAGTAAGTAAAAAAGAAATAGAAAATTTAGCAAAAGAAAAATACGGAAATTTAGAAGGAATAGCACAGCAATATCTATTTTACTGGAAAAGAGAAACCGCATAAAATAAAGGGAGAAGACATGAGTTTAGAAATTATATATGGTAAATCAGGAACAGGAAAAAGTACATATATTTTTAATGAAATAGCACGAAAAGTGGAAGATAGAAGGAAAAACAGAGAATTTGCAAAAAAGATATACATTATAACTCCGGAACAGTTTTCTTTTACAGCAGAGAAAAAATTAATGGATACGATAAAGACAAATGCAATCACGGATGCAGAGGTAGTTACATTTAATCGTATGGCATATAGAATAATAAATGAAACTAGGAGAGCTGATTCTCAAACACTATCTGCTTGTGGTAAGTCTATGTTATTATTTAACATATTACTAGATAAAAAGAAGGAATTAAAATTTATAGGAAAATCAAATGAAAATGTAGAATTGGTTTCCAAACAGATTACGGAATTTAAAAAGCATGGAATTACGACTAATATACTAGAAGATACAATGAAAAAAACAGAAGATGAATATTTAAAAGCAAAAATACAAGATATGTTAACAATATATGAAAAATATGATGAGCAAATTTCAAATCAATATATTGATGAAAATGATTGTTTATCAATTTTAGCAATGAACTTAGATAAAGCAAACAACTTCAAAAAATGTGATATATACATAGACGAATTTGTAGGTTTTACAAAGCAAGAATACGAAATTATACGAGCTCTATTAAAAAACGAAAACGATATACATATAACTGTTTGCACAGATGATATTGATATGGGGACAAATCCTGACACAGATATATTTTACACAAATAAAAATACTTTAGATAAAATATTTCAAATAGCAAAACAGGAAGATATAAAAATTGAAAAGCCAGTTTTATTAGACAAAAATTATAGATTTAAAGTTCCAGAGCTAAAACATTTAGAAGAAAATATATATGCTGTACCATATAAAAAATATACAAATCAAATAAAAAATATAGAACTATTTTTGGCAAAAAATCAATATTCAGAAATTGAACATATTGGAGCTGAAATTGTAAAGTTAGTAAGAGATCACGGATATAGATATAACGAAATATCTGTAATAACAAAAGATTTAGAAGGATATGCGAGTTTGTGTAAGGTAATTCTTAATAAATATCATATACCTGTTTTTATTGATGAGAAAAAAGACTTAAATCAAAATATCTTGGTAAGATACATATTAGCTATATTAAACATTTTTGCTCAAAACTGGACATATGAATCAGTATTTGAATACTTAAAAACTGGATTTATACAAATTGATTCTATGGATATTAACCTATTAGAAAACTATTGCTTAAAATGGGGAATAAGAGGTAAAAAGTGGTATCAAGAGGAATGGAATTTCTATAATGAAAGTGACGACGAAAAAGAAAAAATACTACATGTTAGAAATACCATAGTACCACCACTGTTAAAGTTTAAGGAAGAATTGATTAATAAAAAAGATGTAAAAGGTATCACAGAGGCAATATATAACTTTTTAATAGAAAATGAAATTGATAAAAAATTAGAACAAAAAATAATAGAATTAACTGAAATAGGAGAGCTAGAAAAAGCAAAGGAATATGAAACAAGTTGGAAAGTTATTGTTGATGTTTTAGACGAAATGATATATATATTTGGAGATAAAAAAATTACATTTGAAAAATATGCAGACATATTAAAAATTGGTTTAGGAAATAGTGGACTTGGTAAGATACCAGCGTCACAAGATCAGGTAATTGTGGGAGATGTGGATAGATCTAGAAGTCATAAGGTAAAAGCTGTATTTATTATAGGCCTAAACGATGGAATGTTTCCAAGTGTAAATAGAAATGAAGGATTTTTTAATGATAAAGATAGAGAAAAATTAAAAAATGAAGGTACAGAACTTGCAAAAGGAATATTAGAAAAATTATATGATGATAATTTTAATATTTATAAATCCTTCTCAACAGCTGAAGAAAAATTATATTTATCTTATTCATCAGCAGATCTTGAAGGAAGATCATTAAGATCTTCTATGATTATAAATAGAATAAAAAAGATCTTTCCAGAATTAACTGAAAAAAGCGATGTTATGAAAAAGCAAAATGAAATTCTAACAGAAGAGATATCTTTTGAAGAACTTTTAGATAAATTAAGAATATTAAGAGATGAAGGAAAGTTCGGTGATGATAACGACTTTAAAAATGACAGTGATTTAATAAACCAAAATCAAAAAGAAGTGTGGCAAATATTATATAATTATTATAAAAATAATGAGCAATGGAAAAATCAGTTAGAAAATAGTATGAAGGCACTAAATTATACAAATGAGCCAGATAAAATTAATGAAGAATTGATTGAAAAATTATATGGAAATACATTAAAAACAAGTATATCAAAATTGGAACAATATAAATCTTGTCCATTTTCATATCATTTAAAGTATGGTTTAAAATTATCTGATAGAAATGAGTTAAAGATAGAAGCAATAGATACGGGAACATTTATGCATGACGTTATCGACGAGTTTTTTGAAACTATAGAAGAAAAAAATATTTCAGTAAAACAAATAACAGATGATCAAATAAGATCAATTGTAAGTGAAATTGTTGAACAAAAACTTCAGCTAAAACAAAATTATATCTTTACAAGTATACCAAAATATCGTGTGTTAGCTGCTAGACTAAAAAAGGTTATACAAAAATCGATGAAATACATAGTTGATAGTTTAAAGTATAGTAAATTTGAAGTGTTGGGACATGAAATGGAGTTTAAACAAGGGAAGGAATATGATCCAATATGTATTTCATTAGACAATGGTAAAAAAATAGAAATAACAGGTAAAATAGATAGATTAGATATTGCAAAGACAGTAGAAGGAAATTATATTAGAGTTATAGATTATAAATCATCTATAAAAGATATTAATTTAAACGAAGTGGTCGCTGGTTTACAGTTACAACTTCTAACTTACTTAGATGCAGTATGCGAGTCTAATCAATTTTTACCAGCAGGTGTGCTATATTTTAATCTGATAGATCCTACTATAAAAGCTAGTTCTCATATGACAGATGAAGAAATAGAATCAGAGATAAGAAAACAATTTAAAATGAAAGGTTTTATTTTAGCAGATGTTGAAGTTGCTAAAATGATGGATACAAAAGTAGAAAATGGAAAATCTGATATAATACCTGCATATATTGATAAAGATGGAAATTTGGGTAGCAGATCAAATGCAATAACTAGGAAAGAATTTGAGAGTTTACAGAAGTATACCAAAAAGATGATTAAACAGATTAGTACAAAAATATTAACAGGAAATATTGAAACAAAGCCATATTATAAAATAAAGGGAGGAAAGACGCCTTGTGAATATTGCAAGTACAAATCAATATGTAATTTTAACAACGGAATATGTAAAAATTCGTATTATTATGTTGGTAATCTAAACAAAGAAGCAATCCTAAGTAATATTTCAGATGAAGAAAAAGCAAATAAATAAATTTTGATTTATGATGGAAAGGAGTATTAATGAAAGATTTATCAAATGAAACTATAGTGCATATTAAGAAAGATGGAGTCGAATATATACAATTTAAAAGGTTATTAGAATATCCAGAGATACAACATTGCTATACTTTAAGAAGTGATAATTTGAATTTCAGAATAGATGGTGATATACAAGTTTTAGAAACAAGCTATGAAAAAATATGTGATGTATTAAAAATAGATAATAAAAAAATTGTAAAACCAATACAAACTCATACAGACAATGTAGAAGTTGTTACAAATACTTCTGAACAATTTAAAGAAGTAGATGGGCTTATTACTAATAAAGAAAATATTACACTTAGCACAAGTTCTGCAGATTGTACATCTCTGTTACTTTATGATCCTATCAAAAAGGTAATTGGGAGTATTCATTCTGGATGGAGAGGAACTTTACAGAGAATAGGTCAGAAGGCTGTAAAGAAAATGATTGATGAATTTGGATGCAATCCAGAGGACATTATATGTTGTATATGTCCGCATATTAGAAAATGTCATTTTGAAGTTGAAGATGATGTTAAGGAGTTATTTGAAAAAGAGTTTGCGGACATATGTTGCAAAAACGATGTAATAGAAAAAGGTGAAATTATAAATAATGCACAAAAATATTATATAGATACTACTCTAATTAATAAAATTCTATTAAGAAAAATTGGACTAAAAGATGAAAATGTGATAGACAGTGGAATCTGTACAGTGTGCAATTCTGATGAGCTTCACTCATACAGATCGGATAGAGAGAAATCTGGGAGAAATGCAGCAATAATTACAAGAATGAGTATATAATAAGCTGTAAATATACGAGAAAAAGGAAGATAAAAAATGTTTGATAAGTTGAAAAAGAATGATACTATTGGTGTAATTGCTCCGTCTTCAGCAGTTGATAAAGATGATTTAGAATGTATTAATAATTCTGTATTGTTAATGGAAGCGGCTGGATTTAGAATAAAATTTGCTAAGAATGTATTTAAGAATACTTTAGGGTATGGAGCAACTCCACAAGAAAAAGCAGAAGATGTAAATGAAATGTTTAAAGATCCCGAGGTTAAGGCAATTTTTTGCATAAGTGGAGGATTTAATTCAAATTCAGTTTTAGATTATATAGATTATGATATAATTAAAAATAATCCAAAACCATTATGTGGTTTTAGTGATACCACTTCAATCGCAAATGCAATTTATGCTAGAACAAATATTCCCACTTTCTATGGACCAACATTTAAAGCACTAACAAGTTGGGCAACGGAGTATGGATATGAAGAAGTAATGAATAGATTTGTACATGGAAGTTTAGAGTTAGGACAAGCAGATGACGAATTTATTACAATTAAAGAAGGCGAAGTAGAAGGAAAATTAGTTGGTGGTACATTAAGTTTGATAAATGAAATGGTATGTGGCAAATATCATATTGATTTTCAAAATAAAATATTATTTATGGAAGAGCTATATTTAGAAACACCTCCAGAACTTGTATTTAATTATTTATACAATATGAAACAAAATGGTGTGTTTGATAAAATAAAAGGAATCTGGGTGGGTAATTATGATGGAAGTATATCTTTAGAAAAAATATTATTAGATGTACTACAAAATGAATATGATTTTCCGATAGTAAAATCAAACAACTTTGGACATACAGAAAAGAAAACGGTAATTCCTATTGGTGGGCCTGCAAGAATTAATACACATGAATTAAAAAAGATAATATTAATAGAACCAATAATGAGATAAAAAATATTAAGGAGAAATAATAAAAAATGTATGACAATTGGGAAGAATTAGAAAACAGTATTGCAAATTGTAAAAAGTGTAAGCTATGCCAGAATAGAACTAACATTGTATTTGGTATAGGAAACAAAAATGCTGATATAATGCTAATTGGAGAAGGCCCAGGAGCAGATGAAGATAAGCAGGGAATACCGTTTGTTGGAAAAGCAGGGCAATTAATGAATAAGGCTTTTGAAGGCCTAGGAATAGATAGAGGAAAAGTATATATAGCAAATATTGTAAAATGTAGACCTCCTGCAAATAGAGTTCCAGAAAATGATGAGACAGAAGAGTGTTTAAACTATTTAAGGAATCAAGTTATTTTAGTAAAACCTAAAATTATAGTGTTACTAGGAAACACAGCATTAAAAAATATCTTAGGTAAAGAGTATTCAATTACAGCAGTGAGGGGAAAGTGGATAGAACACAAAGGTATACTATATATGCCAACGTGGCATCCTGCAGCCTTATTAAGAGATGAAACAAAGAAAATAGAATTTTGGAAAGATCTAAAACAGGTAGTTGAAAAATATAACGAAGAGGAAAAAAAGTATAATGTGTGAAGAAAAAATAAAAAAAGATATGGAATATTGTTTAAACTGTAAAACTAAGCCATGCCAAAAAGGATGTCCATTATCCAATGATATTCCAACATTTATTAAACTTGCGAAAGACGAAAAAATTGAAGAAGCATATAAATCACTTATAAATACAACTATGTTAGGAAGCATTTGTGGTAGAATATGTCCTCATACAAAGCAGTGCCAAGGACATTGTGTAAGAGGAATTAAAAGTGAACCTGTAAATATAGGCAAAATAGAAGCATATGTTTTTGATCAAGCTATAAAAAACGGATATGATAAGAAAATAAAGAAAAGCGAAATACTAAAAGGTAAGAAAATTGCTATTATAGGTAGTGGACCTGCAGGGCTAAGTTGCAGTACATTTCTAGCCATACAAGGAGCAGATGTAACAATTTATGAAAAAAATTCTAAACTTGGTGGAATTCTAACACATGGAATCCCAGACTTCAGAATAGATAAGAAAGTAATTGAAAGTACCATTTCTTCAATATTAAATTTAGGAATCAAAGTTGAATATCAGCAAGAATTAGGAAAAGACATTACAATAGAAGAGTTAAAGAAATCATATGATGCAATTTTTCTTGGATTGGGCGCAAATATATCAACAGAGATGAATATTGAAGGAGAGAATTTAAGGGGTGTTTATGGTGGAAATGCATTATTAGAAAAAAATGAGCATCCAAATTATGAAGGAAAGAAAGTTGCAATAGTAGGTGGAGGAAATGTTGCAATGGATTGTGCAAGGACAATTCAAAGACAGAATCCTAGTAAGGTATATGTGATTTACAGAAGATCAGAAAAACAAATGCCTGCAGAAACAAAGGAAATAGAAGCTGCAAAAAAAGAAGGAGTAGAGTTTTTGTTTCAAAACAATATTGTCAAAATATTAGGAAAAGACAAGGTTAAACAAATAGAATGTATAAAAACAGAACTTATAAAAATAGATGGTGAAGAAAGAGAAGTACCGGTAAACATAGAAAATAGTAATTATCTGATAGATGTAGATTATGTTGTAATGGCAATTGGATCAAAGCCACAAAAAGATATATTAAGCAAGTTAAATTTAGAGTTGAATAAATATGGATATATAAAAGTAAATGAGAGATATCAAACTTCTGATAAAAAAATATATGCAGGAGGGGATTTGATAGGTCAAAAAGCAACTGTAGCATGGGCAGCAATGGCAGGAAGAGAAGCTGCTAAAAGTATAGTAGACGATTTAAAATAAAGTTAAATAATTCACAATAATATCACAAAAAAGTTATTGAATTATAAATATAATGCTGATATAATTTGGTTATAATAAAACAAAGGAGGATAAAAATGTCAGTTAAATTTGTATTAAATGAGACATCTTATTTTGGAGATAACGCCAGAGAAAATCTTACAGAGGAGATTAAAAAAAGAAATTTTAAAAAGGTATTTTTAGTAAGTGATAAGTCACTTGTACAAGCTGGAGTAACAGCTAAAGTAGAGGAAATATTAAAAAATGCAGAAATAGATTACACATTATATGACGAGATAAAACCAAACCCTACAATAAAAAATGTAACAGATGGAGTTGAAGCATGTAAAAATGCAAAAGCAGATGTTATTGTTGCAGTTGGTGGTGGATCAAGTATGGATACTGCAAAGGGAGTATCTATAGTAATGACAAATCCAGATAGAGCAGATATAAAATCACTTAATGGAGCATCAAATACAGTAAACAGAGGAATGCCAGTTATAGCATTACCTACAACAGCAGGAACTGCAGCTGAGGTTACAATAAACTATGTAATAACAGATGAAGATAGAAAAATAAAAATGGTATGTGTTGATCCAAATGATATTCCAATTGTAGCTATAATAGATTCAGAGCTTATGGCTTCTATGCCAAAATCTCTTGCAGCAGCTACAGGTATGGATGCTTTAACACATGCGGTTGAAGGATATATAACCAAAGCTCATAATGAAATATCTGATATGTTCCATATGAAGGCAATAAAAATGATATTTGAATATTTACCAGCAGCAGTAAATGACAAAGATAAAAAAGCAATAGAAATGATGGGAATGGCACAATATATTGCAGGAATGGGATTTTCAAATGTGGGGCTTGGAATAGTTCATTCAATGGCACACCAATTAGGTGCTGTATATGATACACCACATGGAATAGCGAATGCAATGCTTTTACCAACAGTAATGAGATTTAATGGTGAAGTATGTGCAGACAGATTTAGAGAAATATTAATGAATATAGGAAGACCAGATGCAGAGCATTTAAATGATCAAGATGTTATAAATACTTTTGTATGGATGATATCTGAATTAAGTAAAAAAGTTGGAATAACACAAACAATTAAAGATTATGGAGCAAAAGAAGAAGATTTAGAAATGCTTGCAGAAAAAGCTATGGAAGATCCATGTAAACCAGGAAATCCAAGAGAAGTAAGTAAAGAAGAATTTATAGAATTATACAGAAAAGCAATGTAATAAATAAAAAACAATGTAAGAAATTTTTATGGGGAATTTTCTTACATTGTTTTTTTATATAAACTATTTAATTATTGTAATTCTATTTCAGAAGTAAGAATTGCCTTGATCTTCTTAAAAAATGTTGAAATTGCAGAAGATTTAATAACAGCAATACTTGTGTTATTGATAATGCTTTCATATTTTGCATCAAGGTCAACCATTTTATTAATATAATAATCATTAAAATTAGAGTAATTTTCGCTAATTCCAATATAATTTTTATAGTTATATAATTTAAATCTATATGAATCAATATCAGCTGTAGTTGTAATTTTTGAAAATTGTGTATTAAAGTAGGATGAATAAATTAAATCTTGTGTAGAAAAGTATATGCTTTGAATTAGGTTTTTATACTTAGATATCTTACTAGCAACTCTTTGAGCCTTCATACCTTCACAGTTATCACTTACAAGTTTTTGATTTAAATTAATGATTTTTTCTTCAAAATTCATAATTTTATCTAAATTATTCTGAACTTTATATAATGCATTAATGCCACACAAATTAGCAAATCGTTCTTTAAATAGATCAGAACAATAAAATGTACTATCAAACAAAGCATCTTCACCAGTAATATAAGCCATTTGAGCAACTAAATTACATAATATTGGATAATAAGTTGGACTGTTTGTTGGCAAAGAAATTCCATAATATTTAACAATTTCTTGATCATTTTCTAAAGCTTTTGAAGACATAAGTTGAACAGCGCCTTCATTTAGTGCCATACCATTAACTTTTATATCTCCAAATTCGCATAAGCCTAATCTAACAAGATTTCCTTTTTTATCTTTAATCTCTTGTAAATAATGAATAAATTCGTGGATTGCATATTTTTCTAACTCATAAACAGGCTCACCTGCTTTGAAATAAATAGATGAATTTTTGTAGAAGTAGTTTGCTTCAGCAAATCCATCAGGAATATTGGCTATGTACATTGGTATTCTAGATAATGCTATAAAAAGATTTTGAAATATAAAGTTTTGTTCTGGAAAAGCTTTGCAAATTTTTTCTGCAACATCATGTGCAAGACTGTTAACACTTAGTGTATCTAATCGTCCAACAACTTCAATTCCATCTTTTTTTAAATCTGATTCAATACTCATAATCTATATTTCTCCTTAGTAATTCACATGCTAATATTATACAACAAAAATAAAAAAGTAATATTACAAACATATTACTTTTTTATTACAGTTATATGACAAGATTTATCTTACAACTATGTTGTATATCTTGTTTTTTACATATATTTCTTTAACAATTGTTTTATCAGATAATTGATTTTGAATTGTTTCATTTTTGTGTACCAAATCTTTTACTGTTTCTTCAGATGAATCTAAAATAATTGATATAGTAGCTTTAACCTTTCCGTTTATTTGTATAGGAAGTTCTATTTCATCATCAATCGTTTTACTATCATCATATGTTGGCCAAGGTGTATCAGCAATTGTTTTATCAGATAATTTACTGAAAAGTTCTTCTGTCATATGAGGTGCAAAAGGATTCAATAATTGTAATAGAGTTTTGAATTCAGCAGTATTGATTTTCTTTTCTTTATAAAATTCATTTACCATTGTCATAAATGTACTAACGGCTGTATTAAATTTCATTTCTTCTATATCAGTAGAAACCTTTTTAATAGCTTTATTCATCATCTTTTCAAATTTAGGAGAGTATGAATCACCATCTACTAACATATCTTGAAGATTCCATACACGGTCTAGAAATTTACCACAACCACGAATACTTTCCATAGACCAAGATGCAGTTTGATCAAATGGTCCCATAAACATTTCGTATACACGGAATGTATCTGCACCAAATTCATCAACTATGTCATCAGGGTTAATAACATTTCCTTTTGATTTAGACATTTTTTCACCGTTACTACCTAAAATCATACCATGTGAAGTACGTTTTTGGTAAGGTTCTTTTGTAGGAACAACTCCAATATCGTATAAAAATTTATGCCAGAATCTTGAATATAATAAGTGAAGAGTAGTGTGTTCCATACCACCGTTATACCAATCAACAGGTGACCAGTAGTTTAGAGCTTCTTTAGAAGCAAGAGCATTATTGTTGTGTGGATCCATATATCTTAGATAATACCATGAAGATCCAGCCCATTGTGGCATAGTATCAGTTTCTCTTATTGCTTCACCTTTACAATGAGGGCAAGTAGTGTGAATCCATTCTGTATGTTTTGCAAGAGGAGATTCACCATTTTCACTAGGTTCATAATCTTCAATATCTGGTAAAACTAATGGTAGTTCATCTTCAGGAATTGGTACCCAGCCACATTTTTCACAATGTACCATAGGAATTGGTTCGCCCCAGTAACGTTGTCTTGAGAAGACCCAATCACGTAGTTTATAATTTACTTTTTTTGTTCCTATATTTTTTTCTTCTAAAAATTCTATTATTTTCTTTTTTGCATCTTTAACAGATAAACCGTTTAAAAATCCTGAATTTATTAATACACCATCTTCTACATTTGTATATGCTTCTTTAGAAATGTCTATAGTAGTATCATTGTTTAATGGAGCAACAACTTGTATCATAGGAATATTAAATTTAGATGCAAATGCAAAGTCTCTGTCATCATGTGCAGGAACCGCCATGATTGCACCTGTACCATAAGTTATTAAAACATAGTCAGAAACCCATACAGGAATTTTTTCTCCGTTTAAAGGATTAATAGCTTTAATACCTTTTAACTCTACACCTGTTTTTTCTTTATTTAATTCAGAACGTTCGAAATCTGATTTTAAAGCTGCTTGTTGTTGATATTTTTCTATTTCTTTTATATTAGTGATTTTATCTGCATATTTCTTGATAAATGGATGCTCTGGTGCAACAACCATGTAAGTTGCTCCAAATAGTGTATCAGGCCTTGTAGTGTAAACTGTAAGGCTATCAGATGTACCATCTAATGCAAATTTAACTTCTGCACCTTCACTTCTACCAATCCAATTTTTTTGTTGTGCTTTGATTTTATCAAGAAAATCCAAATCAGATAAGTCATCAATTAATCGTTGAGCATAATCGGTGATTTTTAACATCCATTGGCTCTTTTCTTTTTGAACAACAGGGCTTCCACATCTTTCACAAACACCATTAACAACTTCTTCATTTGCTAAACCAACTTTACATCCTGTACAGAAATTAATTGGCATTGTTGTTTTATATGCTAAACCATGTTTATATAACTGAATAAAAATCCATTGAGTCCATTTATAATATTCTGGATCTGTTGTATTTATTTCTCTTGACCAATCAAAAGAGAAACCAAGAGATTTTAATTGTTCTTTAAAATGAGCAATATTTTTTTCTGTAGTAATTTTAGGGTGAATATGATTTTTAATTGCATAATTTTCAGCAGGAAGACCAAAAGCGTCAAATCCTATTGGAAATAATACGTTATATCCATCCATTCTTTTCTTTCTTGCAATAATATCAAGAGCAGTATAACTTCTTGGATGACCTACATGTAATCCTTGACCAGATGGATATGGAAATTCAATAAGCCCATACCACTTTTTCATAGAAGGATCATTTTTTGCATAAAAAGTTCCTTCGTTATACCATTTATCTTGCCATTTTTTTTCAACTTCTTTAAAATTGTATGCCATAAAATCATTCCTTTCAACATTAATATGTGTATTATATAATAATTTTTAAAAACTGTCAAAAACATACGGAAATTGCGATATTTTTTTCTTGACAATTAGGACAAGTATTATATAATATTGTTGTGACAAAGGAGGAATTAGTAATGGATAATAAACTAGAAGAAAATGAAGTTCAAAAAATGATAGATAGTTTAATGCAAAAAGCTAAAAAAGCATCTGAGGAATACTTAAAACTAGATCAAAGCCAAGTTGATAAAATAATAAAAGCTATGTCAATGGCTGGTCTAGAACATCATATGGAACTTGCTAAAATGGCTGTTGAAGAAACAGGAAGAGGAATTTACGAAGATAAGATAACTAAGAATATGTTTGCAACAGAATATATTTATCATAGTATAAAATACGATAAAACAGTTGGAATTATTTCAGAAAACGAAGAAGAAGGATATGAAGAAATTGCTGAACCAGTTGGTATTATTGCAGGTGTTACACCAGTCACAAACCCAACATCTACAACAATGTTTAAATCAATTATAGCTGCAAAAACAAGAAATGTAATAGTGTTCGGATTCCATCCAAGTGCACAAAAATGTAGTGTCGCAGCAGCTACTTATTTAAGAGATGCTGCAGTTGCAGCAGGAGCACCTGAAAATTGTATATTATGGATTGAAAAACCTTCAATAGATGCTACAAGAGCATTAATGAATCATCCAGATGTAAATTTAATATTAGCTACAGGTGGAACAGGAATGGTTAAATCTGCATATTCTTGCGGAAAACCAGCTCTTGGAGTTGGACCAGGAAATGTTCCATGTTATATAGACAAAACAGCAAAATTAAAAACTTCTGTTAATGATTTAGTTCTTTCAAAATCTTTTGATAATGGTATGATTTGTGCATCAGAACAATCAGTTATAGTGGATAAAGAAATCAAAGAAGAATTTGAAAAACTAATGAAAGAAGCAGGATGCTACTTCCTTTCAGATGAGGAGACAAAAAAATTACGTGGTAGTATGTTTATAGAGGAAAAAGGTTGTGCACTAAATGCAGATATAGTTGGTAAAAGCCCATATGTTATAGCAAAAGGTGCAGGTATAGAAGTGCCACAAGATACTAAAGTATTAGTTTTAAAAGAAAATGGTGTTGGTGTTGAATATCCATTTTCAAAAGAAAAACTAAGTCCAGTTTTGGCATACTATATAGTAAATAATAGTGACGAAGGTATAGATCTAGCAGAAAAATTAATTGAATTTGGAGGTCTTGGACACTCAGCTGTTATACACTCAGAAGATAAAGATACAATTAATAAATTTGCAGAAAAAGTTAAAGTTGGAAGAATTATTGTAAATTCTCCATCAACTCATGGGGCAATTGGTGATATATATAATACCAATATGCCATCACTTACATTAGGATGTGGTACATTTGGAGGAAACTCAACAACATCAAATGTATCTAGTGTTAATTTAATTAATATAAAAAGAGTTGCAAAAAGGAGAGTTAATATGCAATGGTTTAAAGTTCCAGAAAAAATATATTTTGAAGCAGGATCAATTAGTTACTTAGAGAAAATGCCTGATATAAAAAGAGCGTTTATAGTAACAGATCCTTCAATGGTTAAATTTGGATATATAGATAAAATACTATATCATTTAAGAAAAAGAGGAGAATACGTTCATTCAGAAATATTCTCAGATGTAGAGTCTGACCCTTCATTTGAAACAATAAATAAAGGACTTCAAATGATGAATGAATTCAAGCCAGATGTTATTATAGCAGTTGGTGGAGGAAGTCCTATAGATGCTGCAAAAGGTATGTGGTTATTCTATGAACATCCAGAAGCAGATGTAGAGGGATTAAAACTTAAGTTTATGGATATTAGAAAGCGTACATATAAATTCCCTAAATTAGGAACAAAAGCTAAATTAGTAGCTATTCCTACTACATCTGGAACAGGATCAGAAGTAACTTCATTTGCAGTACTTACAGATAAAAAAATAAACAAAAAATACCCACTTGCAGATTATGAATTAACACCTGATGTTGCAATAGTAGATCCTGACCTAGTAATGAGTTTACCTCAAAGAATAACAGCAGATACAGGTATGGATGTATTAACACATGCCATAGAAAGTTATGTTTCAAACATGGCTTCAGATTATACAGATGGCTTAGCAGAAAAAGCAGTTGAATTAGTGTTCAAAAATCTAAGAGAAGCATACAATAACGGAAGCAATAAAGTTGCAAGAGAGCATATGCACAATGCAAGTACAATAGCTGGTATGGCATTTACAAATGCATTTTTAGGAATAAATCACTCTTTAGCACATAAAATAGGGGCTGAGTTCCATATGGCTCATGGAAGAATAAATGCAATTCTTCTTCCATATGTAATTAAATACAATAGTCAAAGACCAACAAAGTTTGTGTCATTCCCTAAATATGAATATTTTATAGCTGATCAAAAATATGCAGATTTATCTAGAAGAATGAACTTCCCAGCATATACAAATGAGGAAGGTGTTAATTCTTTAATAAGCGAAATTCAAAAATTAAATGCAGATTTAGGAATTGAAAAATGTTTTAAAGATGCAGGAATTGATGAAAAAGAATTTTTAAGTAAAGTAGATATGCTTGCAGATAGAGCATTTGAGGATCAATGTACAACAGCAAACCCAAGATTGCCACTTGTTTCAGAATTAAAACAAATTTTGTTAGACAGTTATTATGGAAAATAAATAAAAAAATATAATGATAAAACAAATTAGGTTTATACTAAAAATAAAAAGAAAATAAAAGGGGAATAAAATGAGAAAGAAAATAATAGTATTAATGATTTTAATAACGTTTTGTGTTTCAATACTTTCAATTTTTTGTAATGTAGAAGCATTTAGCGGAGAATTAGATCCAAAAAATTATATTACTATGCCTTTGTCAATTATGTTATCAAATGGAGTTGGTTCAGGGACAATTAGAGTGAGCTCTTCTGCAAGTAGTTATAGTATTTCATATCAAAAGGTTGATATGAGTGAGAGTAAATATCAAGAAATTTCAAATAAAGGCACTGAAATAGATAATTATTACAATGAAAGTAAAAAGACTTTAGACGAAAAAGAAGCAAAAGCAAATACATTATATCAAGAATATAATACTTTACAAAAGAGTGGTACAGCGACGGAAGAACAATTAACAGAAGCATATAATAAAGCTAAAGAGGCATCAAATGAGTATAATGAATATGTTAATACAGTAAATGCAA
Source organism: uncultured Clostridium sp. (assembly GCA_902406115.1). Taxonomy (GTDB): domain Bacteria; phylum Bacillota; class Clostridia; order TANB77; family CAG-508; genus CALXVA01. The sequence goes on from CABPCL010000007.1 coordinate 45,675, forward strand.
ATTTAAAAAAAATGAACCAAGAATATTATGCACTAATACCTAATTATACAAATTCCTGGACGCCTACGACTAATACCACAGATAATGTGCAGTTAGATTTTAAAAATTATTCAGGAAAGATTTATTTCGTTTTATGGGCTAAAATAGATAATGGAACAGATGTATATTATGATATGACAATATATAGTTCTAAAGTAGATAGAAATGAAACTATTTCAATAAGTAAAACTTCTGCATCAATTAAAATAAACGAAACTTTACAATTAACAGCATCGTCATCTACAAGTTCAAAAATAACATGGACAAGTAGTGATACTTCTATTGCAACGGTAGACAGTAATGGATTAGTTAAAGGGATTAAAGAAGGATATGCTGTTATTACAGCAAAAGGAAGCGAAAAAACAGCTACTTGTACAATAACTGTTGATCAAAATGGAGAATGGACAGACTTTACAAATGCTAAATTTGAGTTAAAGAAAGTTGGAACTTCAAGTTGTAATTTGGAGATTTCGAACGTTATACCAAAGTCAAATAGTTTATATTACTTACTAATCACTTCAAATACAGATAAACCAAAGATAACTAGTGATACTGAAAAAAAGAAAATTTCATTAACTTATGATAGTAATAATAAAAAATTCTATTCTCATGAACTAGAAGAATATGTCGAATTAAATCAGGATTTATATGCATCAGTTATTGAAGAAAATAAAGATAAAGAAGTTGTTATATATGGAAAGAAAATAAATAGATATTCTGAACCTAAATACAATGATGCATTTTTGGCTACTTTTATGACAAATAAAAAAGACCAAATAATAACAAAATTTACTTATTCAGGTAAAGCTGATAGAAATGTGCAAATAAAAATTGGCAGAGTTACGGATTTATCAATTATAAAAAAAATAAAAAATGGAGATAATTCAGGATTTGAATCACTACTTTCTTTAGCAAAATCAAATGATGGAATTTTTAATAAGAATGTAGAAATCAAAAAAGATAGTAAGAGTGATGTTAGCTATGATGCAAATAAAGATTCAAATGAAGCGGATCTAATAAAATTAGATAATTTACAAGATGGAGCATATTATTTTTTATATGTAAAAGTAGATGATGAAAACGGAAAGTATATAACACAGGAGGCCGTTACACTTGCTCAAGGTCAAACATACCCTGGTGGATGGTCAATGTTTTTTTATGGAGACAATAATTTAAAATGGCCAGATTATGAAAATACAAAACAAGAAGATGACTCAACTGCAAAAGGTGAATTACCACAGACAGGAGTTCAAGCAACAGTTATAATTTCATTGATAGTAATATTTACTGGAGTAGGAGTGTTTTCATATAGACAATATAAAAAAAATAGTTTTTAATAAAAAGATATGATAACAAAAAAAGATATGATAACAAAAAAAGATATGATAACAAAAAAAGATAAAATTTGACAAATGCAATAAATTATGTTAATATAATAGTTAACCACGTTATTGTGGAAAAATTTAAATTGGAGGAAATGCCATAATGAAAAAGGCAATCAGCAGAACTAAAACGGAGATCTTCAACCACAAGAAAAATGTGTACATTTCAGTCTTCGATGCAACTGAAAAACAGGAATTCACATTAACCTTCAGAAATGAAGATGAAGCATACGAGTTTTCTACTCGCTTAAGAAAGGCACTTAACGAAGTGAACGAAAGAGGTCATTATATGAACTCAGAAAAAATCAGTATGTTTGTGAATCCGTCAGAAGGATGGGGAAGAATCACTTTCGATGAAGATGCATATGAGTTTAAGTATGCAGATTTCACGAATCCCAAGGAATGTCACAGAACATTGTCCAAGCTGATTTTGGGAGACTTGGCTGATTAAGCTGAGACGAATCCTACCTCTATACTCTCTTAGTTTTTCGAGTATTAAAAAAAGAAAAACAAACCGCATGAACTTTAAAAGGTTCAGCGGTTTTCTTTTTGTTTTTCTATTCTTAACTTTTTCTTTTTATTTTCTTATATCTAATTTAATATGAACATCTTCAAGTTGTTCTTTTGTAACTTCTCCAGGAGCTCCCATCATTAAGTCTTGAGCTTTACTATTCATCGGAAAAGCTATTACTTCACGAATTGTTTCAGCACCAGTTAATAACATAAGCATTCTATCTACACCTGGGGCAATTCCAGCATGAGGAGGAGCACCAAATTGAAAAGCATTAAATAATGCAGAGAATCTTTTTTCAATTTCATCTTTTTCATATCCAGCTATTTCAAATGCTTTTATCATAATTTCAGGGTCATGATTTCTAACAGCACCAGATGAAAGCTCGATTCCGTTACATACTATATCATATTGATATGCTAAAATATCCAAAGGTTTCATTGTGTTTAAGGCTTCTAAGCCACCTTGTGGCATAGAAAATGGATTATGGCAAAATGCTATTTTTCCAGTTTCATCTAATTCATACATTGGAAAATCTACTATCCAGCAGAATTTATATATATTTTCATCAATTAAATTTAATCTTTTTCCAAGTTCTGTTCTAATTAGACCTGCAAGTTCAGTTGCTTTTGGTTTACTATCTGCAATAAAGAATATTGTATCTTCTTTTTCTAGGTTAGCTAATTCTAGAAGTTCTGATTTTAATTCATCAGGTATGAATTTATCAATAGGACCTTTAAAAGATAAGTCTTCTTGTACTTCTAAATATCCAAGACCTCCCATACCAATTGACATTGCATATTCTAGCATTTTTTCGTGGAATCCTTTAGATAAATGTCCTTTTACTTTTATTGCTCTTACTGTTCTATCTATAAAAGGTTTAAAAGTACATTTTTTAAAGAAGTCTGATAAGTCAATAATGAATAATGGGTTTCTTAAATCTGGTTTATCACTTCCGTATTTTAACATTGCTTCGCTATATGGAATTCTTGGGAAAGGATATTCTGCTACTTTTTTGTCAGAAAATTTAGTAAATGTATTATATACAACAGGTTCAATTACACTAAAGACATCTTCTTGTGTGCTATATGCCATTTCCATATCTAACTGATAAAATTCACCAGGAGCTCTATCTGCTCTTGCATCTTCATCTCTAAAACATGGTGCAATTTGGAAATACTTATCAATTCCAGAAACCATAAGTAATTGTTTAAATTGCTGTGGTGCTTGAGGTAGTGCATAAAATTTACCTGGATGTACACGGCTTGGTACTAAATAATCTCTAGCGCCCTCTGGTGATGAACTTGTTAAAATTGGTGTTTGAACCTCTAAGAATCCTTGTTCAATCATTTGTGATCTTAAAAATTGAAGAACCTTAGCTCTTAAAATTAAGTTTTGTTGCAATTTCTTAGAACGTAAATCTAAAAAACGGTATTGAAGACGTAAATCTTCTCTAACTTCTTGATTTGAATTTACCTCAAAAGGTAGCATTTTTGTTCTTTTTCCAAGGACTTTGATATCTTTTATAACAACTTCAACTTCACCTGTTTGAATGTTTGGATTGTATGTTTCAGGATCTCTTTTTCTTACTGTTCCCTCTACGCAAACACTTGACTCAATAGGAATTCTAGATGCAAAATCAACGGCATCTTCTTTTCCAGAAGTAACAACTTGAGTTATCCCATACATATCTCTAATGTCTAAGAATACTAATCCACCTAAATCTCTTATTGTTTCAACGAAGCCACAAATTTTAACTTCTTTGCCAACATCGTTTAAACTAATTTCATTACAATTGTGAGTTCTATATGTGCTCATTAAAAAAACCTCCATCTGAACAATAATGTTCTATATATTATTATATAAGCGCATTTAAGGCATCAAAAAACGCCCCATTATGCAAATTAAATGCATGGGACGAAATAACTTCCGCGGTGCCACCCTGCTTGAAAAACTTTTTAGTTTTTCCACTTTATAATATATTGCTCCAATGTGTTGCGAAAATTATGTTCTTCTAAAAAGGACTTTCAGCCGCGATCCTTTATCTCTAATAGTAACTTTAATTTCTTGTCATTATCAACGCAATTTAAATTATTTATAAATATACAAAATATTTTACAATATTATAACCTAAAAGTCAATATTTATGAGTGAAAAAGCTTAAAACAGAACTACAAAATAATGAATAAAAATATATTTGATTTATTGTATATTTTAATACATTATGGTATTCTATATAAAGAAATACAATGATAATTAGGGGGAAAATAAAAATGTCAAATTCAAAAGTAATTATAGTTGAAGGAGCACAAGGAGCAGGTAAAACAACAATAACAGATTTTTTAAGATATTCAATAAAATATACAAATTTATACAGATTAACTGGTACAGCTGATAGTAGTGAAGAAGGAAAGAAAAAAGCAACAGTTATGTATAAAAACTTATTATCATACATGAAAACATTAGAAAATTTAAGTATTAATTTACTTTTTGATAGAACATTTTTTACTGAAGAAATATATTGCAGATTAGGATTTAAAGAATATTCTTTTACAGATGTATATGAAGAATTACTAGAAGAGCTAAGCAAAATGGATTTTGACATTTACTATATCACTCTATATTTAGAAGATGAAAGTTTATTTGAAAAAAGAATTCAAAGAGAGGGCAAAGCAGTTCCGGATTATGCGAAATTTAAAGCTGAAAGTAGTATAAATCAACAAAGAGCATATTTAAAGATGGCAGAAGAGATAAAAGAAAGATATCCAAATATAAAGGTAGTAAACATAGAAAATAGCAGAGATATTGAAGTGGTAGAAAATGACCTAAAGGAGTTACTTAGGTGAGTAATCAAAATAATTGAAAAATATAAATGCATATTTATAAAAAAGAGGTAAACACATGGGAATAAATTTAAAGAAACATAACGAAGAAGCATATCAAAAAATAAAAGATATGTTAAAGGAGACAGATAGAGCAGCGGTGGTGCATCCAACAGGAACAGGAAAAACATATATAGCATTAAAATGGATAGAAG
>CABPCL010000008.1 GCA_902406115.1 uncultured Clostridium sp.
GCTGTTGCTGTATATGTTCCTGCATCTGTTGCTTTTGTTGTTCCCGTCCATGTTACTCCACTTCCTGTTACACCTGTCTGTTCGCTTCCTGTATATGTTTTGTTTGCTGCACTTGCTGTCGCTGTTTTTACTCTACTTATTGTAAATGTTATGTTCTTTGTTCCTGTATAGTTTCCTTTTCCTGTTACTGTTATTGTTGCTGTTCCTACATTTGTATTTGCACTATATCCATATGTGTAATTTGTTCCACTTACTAATGTTGTTGTCTTTCCACTTGGTATTGGTACTGTTACTGCTGGTGTTGGTGTTATTGCTTTTCCTGTATATGTTTGTGCACTTACACTTGCTATTGTTGCATTACTTAGGTTGTATGCATTTATTTTCCATGTTATTGTCTTATTTGCTGTTGTATTATCGCTCCATTTGTAGTTCTTTGTACTACTTAATTGTATTACTACATTATATGTTCCTACATTTGTCGCACTTGTTGTACTACTTGCTGTTACTATACTTGATCCTGCTGGTGCACTTATTCCACTTGCTTGACTTGCTCCATTATATGTTTTTGCTGCTGGACTTGCTGGTACTGTTAGTGTCTTTGGACTCATTGTCCAACTTACGCTCTTTGCTCCTGTTGTTCCATCACTCCATGCATGGTTTCCATCTGGTGTTGCTGTTGCTGTATATGTTCCTGCATCTGTTGCTTTTGTTGTTCCCGTCCATGTTACTCCACTTCCTGTTACACCTGTCTGTTCACTTCCTGTATATGTTTTGTTTGCTGCACTTGCTATCGCTGTTTTTGCTCTATCTATTGTTAATGTTCCAGTTTTATATGTTATGTTATAGTTACTTGAGCTTAATCCTGATGGTGTTATTGTGTATGTTCCTGCTGCTGTTGTACTATTTACTGTTACTGCTGTTCCACTACTATTTTTTACTGTATAACTTGCTGTTCCTCCAAGAACACTTGCTGTTTCACTATTTACGTAACCAGATCCTGTATATGTGTATGTTGGTGCTGTTCCACCATATGTCATTGTTTTATTATCTGCTGTTATTGTTAAGCTTGCTTTGTTTATTTTGGTTGTTACACCTCCACTTTTTGCACTATAATTTGTGTTTCCTTCGCAGTAATAATATACTACATATCCATTTACATTTGCATCTTTTCTAGTTGGTATTGTTGTGCTTCCTGCTGTTTTATAGTTGTTGCTTGATAATACTGTTCCAACACTATAGTATACATCTCCTTGTGCATTTGATACTGATATTAACTCTTGATCCTTTCCGTTATATGTTAATGTTTTTGCTGTTGCTGTTATTGGATTTGTATTTTGTACTACAGCTATTTTCTTCTTTGTAGTTGCAGGTTTTACTGTTGATGTTCTTTCTATGCTTGCTGTTATTTCTGAGCTACCTACTTTTTTAGTTGTTAATGCACCTGTACTTGCATCTATTTCTAATACATCTGTTGATCCACTTGTGTATGTTATTTTTCCCTTTGTTCCTCCAGCTACTGTTACGTTTACTGTTGCAGATTTTCCTGTTGTTCCATATATTATGTTGCTTGGTGTTGTTGTTGTCCATGATAGTCCTGCTGTGTATTTTTGTACTGTTATCGTTAAGTTTTTACTTCCTTCATTATAGTTGTCATTTCCAGCTGCTGTTACTTTTATAACTACTGTTTGGGTATTATCATCTGTAGTGCTCAATGTTCCAGCTGTTAAATTCGATCCAGATAAAGTACTTGCTGTTGTTGTTCCACTTGATGTTAATTCAAATGTTACATTTCCTTGAGCTCCTACTACAGCTGTTGTTAAATCTGTTATACTTCCAGCATATACTGTTTTATTTGTTACTCCCATTGGGTTTGATGCTTTATTAATTTTTGCTGTTACATTACCACTTTTTGCTTTATTGTTTATATCTCCTTCACAATAATAATATACTTTATATCCTTCTGTATTTGCATTAGTCGCTTTTGGCATTTCTGTGCTTCCTGCTGTTTTGTAATTAGAACTTGTTAACGCTGTTCCTATGCTGTAATATACTGTTCCTTGTGCACTTGATACTGTTACTAATACTTGCTCTTTTCCATTATATGTTAATGTCTTTCCTGCTACTGATATTGTGTTTTCTCTTTGTCCTATTCTCCATTCTACTGTCTTATCATCGGTTGTTCCACCATTCCATTGGTAGTTTGCTTTATCTTTTAATGCAAACGTTGCATTATAGCTTCCTGCATCTGTTCCAGTAGTCGTTCCACCTATGGTCATTAAATTTGTATTATAGTTGTTCCACTTTGGACTTTGTGAAGATCCATTATATGTTAATGTTCCATTTTGTGTTGGTACTACAACTGATGCTTTTACTATTTTAAATGTTTTTTCTACTGTTCCTGTATAGTTTCCTTTTCCTGTTATTGTTATCGTTGCTGTTCCTACAGTTGTATTATCATTAAATCTTAATGTATAGTCTGAGTTGTATGTTAAAGTTTTATTTCTTGCTGTATCTGTTACTGTTGGTTGCGGTGTTATTGCACTTCCTGTATATGTTTGGTCAGCTATATTTAATATTGTTACATTTCCAGACAAATTTTTAGCATTGATTTTCCAGCTTATATTTTTTGCTGATGTAGATCCATCGCTCCATTGTGTATTATTTGTATCTGCAAGTGATGCAGTCGCATTATATGTTCCTGCAATAGTTGCTTTTACTGTACCACTTAAATTATATCCTGCTTTGCTATCTACACCTATTTGCTCTGATCCATTATATGTTAATGTTTTTCCTGTTGGTATTTCAATTTTCTTTGCCGTTACTGTTATTGTTTTCTTTATACTTGCTTCTTTTACTGTAGATGTTCTTGTCATTTTTGCTGTTATATCTGAGCTACCTACTTTTTTAGTTGTTAATGCTCCTGTATTTGTACCTATTTCTAATACATTTATTGTTCCACTTGTGTATGTTAACTTTCCTGCTGTTCCTCCTGTTACTTTTACAGTTGCTGTAGCTGTTTTACCTGTTGTTCCATATTCTACACTATTTGGTGTCGTTGTGTTCCAAGTAAGTGTTGCTGTAAATTTTTGTACTGTTATTATTATTTCTTTGCTTCCAGGATTATAGTTTCCATTTCCTGCTGCCTTTGCTGTTATTACTATCGTTTGATCTTTATCATCTGTAGTACTCATTGCTCCTGCTGTTAGTTTTGATCCAGCAAGTGTACTTGCTGTTGTTGTTCCATTTGTCTTAATTTCAAATGTTACATCTCCTTGAGCATCAGATACTAATGTAGATAAGTCTATTGTACTTCCAGTATATACATTTTTATTTGTTACTTTTATTGGGTTTTCGTCACCATTTATTTTAAATGTTTTTTCTACTGTTCCTGTATAGTTTCCTTTTCCTGTTATTATTATTGTTGCTGTTCCTGCATTAACATTATTTTTATAACTTATTGTATAATCTGTATTTTTTGTTAATACAGTATTTCTTGATATATCCTTTACTTCTACTTCTGGAGTTATTGCACTTCCTGTGTATGTTTTGTCTTCAATATCTGATACTGTTACATTTCCTGATAAATTCTTTGCGTTAATTTTCCAGCTTATTGTTTTTGCTTCTGTTGTTTCGTCATTCCATTTAGTATTAGCTGTATCTGTAAGTGTTGCAATTGCACTGTATGTTCCTGAATTTGTTGCTTTTATTGTTCCGCTTAACTTATATTCAGCTTTGCTATCTACACCTGTTTGTTCTTCTCCATTGTATGTTAGTGTTTTTCCTGCTGGTATTGTTATTCTCTTTTCATTAATTTTAAATATCTTTGTTGCTGTGACTCCTACGTATGACCCTTTTCCAGTTATTGTTACTGTTGCTGTTCCTACATTTATATTGTTTTTATATTCTACTGTATAATCTTTGTCTTTTTCAAGTGTTTTTGATCCAACTTTTACAGTAGTTTCTGGTTTCTTTTCTGTTCCATCATAAGTATAACTTGTTGGGTTAAGGGTTATTACTACTTCTTCCCATCTTGCATAATATGTTACATCTGTTTCAGGAACTACTGTATTTTCTGTTACTCTAGTTCCAGATGTTTTATCAGTATACCATCCAGCAAATTCATATCCTTCTCTTGATACTGTTGGTAATTCACCTAATTCAGTTCCTACTACTTTTGATACTGTTTGTTTCTTATCGCTTCCATCATTGTTATCAAATGTTACTTCTGCTCTTTGTAATTTACATTCTAATGTTACAACATTTGAGCTTATTGTTTCATTTCCTGCTTTATCTATTGCTTTTGCTTGTACTTTATATTCACCTTCTGGTAAATCTGTAAATTGTTTGCTTGATTGCCATTCTCCCCATGATTCGTTTCTGAATATTCTATATAAGTATTCTTTTACACCTGAAATTCCAACTTTTGCACCTTTATTTGCAGTGTCTATTGTACTTGCATTTACTGTTATACTATTTGAAGTTGATGTTGCTGTTATGTTGAATGCATTTGGTGCAATATTATCTACGTTCGCTACATCATATGATGTTAATTTTACTTCTTTGCTTTCTCCATCAAAATATCTTGCGTATACAGTCATATTATCTGTAACTTTAAGCTTAACATTTTGTGAATCTACATTTGTCCATGTACCATCTTCTCCAAGTTTGTATTGTTTTAATAACTTTGTATATCCATAATCTATGCTTACTTCTATTGGTCCTGCATCTACACCATTTAGTTTTCCTGTTTTCAATGTATTCCTTGATGTTGTTGGCTCTGAAGCAATTTGAATATCAGCTTCTGCTGATTCTATTTTTACTATTACTGATTGTTTAGTTGCTTTTCCCATGTTTGTTACTGCTTCAAATGTATATTTACCTGATTTAGTTACATTAAATGTTAACTCGTCTCCTGCTCTATAGTTATTAACTACATCACCTGTATTAATGAATGTAACTGTATCTATTCCTTTTGTTTTGTCTGTAGTTGTAACCGTTGCAATTACTTTTAGTTTAATTGTATTTTCGTCTACTACTTCTTGATCAATGCTAATTACAGGATATGGTTCTTCATTGTCTTTACCAGAATTAATGATATCAAGATCTCCATCGTCCCATATTTGAGCTACTATTATGTAGTCTTCAACTGTAATTACCTTTATCTTGTTTTCATCATCTTTTACATCCTCAACATCTTTAACCCATTTTTCTTCTGTCTTTAATGTATCTTTAACAAGTTTTTTTAATTTTCCTGTCTTCTCATTTGACATTTTCTTTGTATATTCACTTGCAGTTACCATTTTAATGGAACTTTCATATTCAGATAATTTAACTATATCTTTTGATACTTGTGCTTTTTCTATAATTCCCCCGCTTCCAAGTCCTATAGTTATTCCTACTGTCGCAAGAATAATAGTTACAATTATAGTCACTACTAGCGCGATTAGAGTCATTCCAGCTATTCTACTCTTGATTTTCTTATTTCTCTCGTCTTTAATTTCGCCGCTTTCTAGTATTTTCTTAGCCATTGTATCATTTTTTCCCTTCATGTTTTTTACATCCTTTCTAAAATCAATGTATAATTTCATGATACAATATATTGTTACACTTTACAATAATTTGCAACATAATGTCATATATTTATAATATTGTAAATCTTTTGTAATATTTTGTAGAATATAGCTGGCTTTGCGGATTTCCGTAGCTTTTCTATTTTTGCCTTTTATTTCCATTTTTAATGTTTACTACGGAAATAACCCATTATGATATATTTTTCCTACATATTATATAATCACCTATTTTTTAGTAATTTTTATCCACATTTTCAAAAATTATCCACAAAAAAATACCTTAGATATTTATTTAATATCTAAGGTATTTAATTTTTATAATTTGCTGTATGTATTAATATAACTATGTTTCATCATCATCTGGTCCAAATAGTTCATCAAACTTTGCTTCTAATTGAGCCTGTATATCAACTGATAAAATATTATCATCATCATTATCAATATCATTTTGAGGTAATACTGGAGCAGCTTCTGTCTTTGTTGTTTCAGTTTCTTTTTTTGTAATGTTATCTGCTGTTTCATTATGATTTTCTTCTACTTTATCATCTTCAAATAGATCATCTAATGATTCTACATTTAAGTCTACGTTTTTTTCAGGTTCATCGTCCTTATATGGATTATATGGATTGTATTTTCTCCATTTTCCTCTACTTCCTATATCAAACTCTAAATGGTTTAATGTAAATTCTCCTAATTTCTTAGCCATTGATGTTTCAAAGTAGTAGTATTTATGTGCTTTTACAGGTTTTATTCCTTTTTCATAGATAATACATAAGTCATTATCCATTCTTCTTAATTCATCAGGTGTCATTAACGCTCTAGCCATAATCTGATCTGAATCACTATATCCTTGTCTATGGAATTGTTTATCTCTGTTTACAGATAAACTTTCTCTTGTAATTGTTTTCTCACCAAGTGCCTTTGAGAAATATTCTACTGTTTTGTATGAGTTACTTCCTAAGAATACGTGCGTATCACAGTTACCCATGATAGTTTCGTATGACTTTTCATAAACTGCCTCTAATTGGTCCAAATTTTGTAATATAACACTGAATGAAATTCCTCTACTTCTTGATGTTGAGATCTTTTTATCGAAATCTGGTATTTGTCCAATGTTTGCGAACTCGTCTAATATGAAAAATGTTGGGACTTTTAATCTTCCACCGTTTTTATCAGCAAAGTCATATAATTGTTGTATCATCTGTGAGAAGAATATTGTAAGTAAGAAATCATATGCTTTATGAGTATCTGATGATATAACATATACTGCTGTTTTTTTGCTTCCTATATCTTCAAAATTAATTGTATCTGTTGATGTAACTTCTGCTATCTCTTTTGAATCAAATTTACCTAGTTTTGATTGCAATGAACTCAAAATTGATCCATATGTTTTTTCTGGAGCTATTTCAATAGATTTATAGTTCATTCTTGCTGGATGATCATATGGAAGTTGGTTCATTAACTCTGTTAATAAGTTACTTCCTCCATTCGTATTAGCTGCTCTTACAAGTTCTGAACAACTTGCTAAGTTTTGCTCTTCTTCTGGTCTTACTGCTATTAAATAATATATTAAAGCTTTTAATAGCATCTCTGCCATATCATCCCAATATGGATCAGAGCCTCCACCTTCTGATTTTTGACCTTTAACTATTGTGTTTGCAATAACGTCAACATCTATTTCACTATTAACGTGCATTAAAGGATTGTATCCATCGCTGTTTGCCGGATTAACTAAATTTAATACTTTAATTTCATAACCGTTTTTTCTTAAATATCCTGCTGTTTTATCATATAACTCACCTTTTGGATCTGTAAATACATAAGATCCTAACATTTGAAATGCATTTGGAATTGAGTATGAAGCAGATTTACCAGATCCAGAACCACCGACTACTAATACGTTTACGTTTCCTCTTTTATCTACTGGTAAATAGTTGTTTTGAGCAAGTATTATTCCTTTATTTCTGCTAAGTATGCTATATTGTTCACCGTTCTCGCTCCAATCACTTGATCCATGTTCAATATCTGTATATTCATGTTTTGGTTTTGATTTAAATATTCCAATTAAAGCAAATACTACATATATAACTGTAAAATATAATAGGCTTTTTCCAAAAATTGCTCCATATCCTTGTGAAAACACCCTTGTTATTGATGTAAAGCTAGTAACTTCTGAAAAGAACTTTTCTATAAACGTGTCTAATTTAAATACTCCATTAACAGTTGATATACCTATTGAATAACTCATTGGAGCAATAAGTACTATGGATAAAATTACCCATAGTACTAGAACTATAACAATACTTTTTTTATTATCTTTAAAAGCTTTATTTAATTTATATCCCATATCTTTTCACCTTTTTCATTGGTTTTTATTTATCTATATTTCTTGTCCTTCATCTTTATTTGATCTTGTTTTTGTAGCTTGTTTTCTTTTTCCTTCAGAAGCTTTAATTTTGCTAAATGCTTTTGTATCAAACTTTGCTACTACAGTTCCGTCTTGTAATTTTAGTTCTCCTCTTTCATTCATTTTAGAGGCTTCTGCTGGAATTTCCATGACATTTTCACCTAGTTCAACACTTAAACTGCTTGGTCCTTTTTTGGCATTCTTAGGTGGTATTTCTAATTCCTTTTCTGTTGGTATTATTTGCGCTCCTGCACAATATATATTAAATTTTTCTTCTGAATGTACATTTGTACTACTCATTCTTTCTTATCCCCCTTTAAGTATCATCTTTTTTGTCTCTAATTTCAAATGCAAAATATGATTTATATGGTTGTAATTTACATTTACCTTTTACTTCATTTGTATCTTCATCAAAGTAAAGTATTGGCTTTACTTCTTCTGTTGTTTCTGGATCAATAATAGATATTGGTCTTTTTAAATTTGGCGTATATTTAAACTCTTTATATACTGTTTCTTTTTCAGAATAAAGAGTATCGAACTTAATTGGCATTGGTTTTTTAGATATTTTAACCCTATTTTCTTCTAGGATTCCCATGTTAACTACTACACGATCTTTTCCAAAAGATAATATTACTAATTGTTCTTCATCATCTGGTTCGTCAACAAAGAATGTTTTCTTTTTTAAATCTCCTCTAATTTCCTCTGCTGATTGCAATCTTTCTACTGTGTACTTAGGTGATTCATTTAAGAATTCTTTTTCTGTTTTATTAACTCTATAAATTACAGTGCTTACTCCTTGTGGATCTGTTATACTAAAGTGCTTACCTTGTATAGTATCCTCCATATTTTTCACCCTTCTTTCCATGAATCTAAGTTGTCATAGTTTGTCTTTTGTAAATAATAACTATTTATTATTATATAATAATTAAACGCCTATGTCAACTATTTTGATTGTTTATGTTAACATTATTTGTTTTTTTTATACTATTTTTATTTTTTTAAAATACTATTTTAACTCGTTTTTAGTTATGCTCATTTTTTGGATTAAATTTTGAAACTTTACTTAGTTTCTCAAATAATTCCTTTTCTTCGTCAGTTAGTTTTTTTGGTACTCTAATTTTTACTTCTGCTATTAAATCTCCTCTTCCACCTTTTCCATCTAAATAGCCTTTTCCTGGAATTCTAACTCTTTCCCCGCTTTGAATTCCTTGAGGTACATATACTGAAACAGTATCATCAATAGTTTCAATAGTAGATCTTGTTCCAAGTGCAGCTTCCCATGGTGTTAATAATAAATCTGTATATAATTCAATACCATTCAATTTAAATTGTTTGTTATTTATGATATTAACTTTTATAAATAAATCTCCGTTATTCCCTCCGTTTTCACCTTTTTTACCTTGCCCTAGTAGTCTTATTTTTTCTCCATTTCGTATTCCAACAGGAATTTTAACGGTAAATGTTTTCATTTTCCCATTTAATGTTCTTAAAGAGATTTTCTTATCTGAGCCATAAAAGGCTTCTTCTATAGATACTTCAATTTCTGTTTCTATATTTTCTCCTTTTTTGGCAATCTTCTTTTTATCTTTTACACTATTATCTTTATTTCCTTTTTCATTTATACTTCCAAAGAACATATTAAAGAAATTACTAAATAATGATCCCTCTTCTCTTTTGCTTTCTTCGTTTTTCTTTTTATATCCAATTCGAGAATTCCACATTCTGTCATATTTTCTTCTAGCTGTTTCATCTGATAATACCTTGTATGCTTCATTAATATCTTTGAATCTTTCTTCTGAAAATGCATTTTCAGAATTTATATCTGGATGATATTTCTTTGCTTGTTCTCTATAAGCTCTTTTTATTTCACTTTCAGTTACTTTATTCGTATCTAATCCTAATATTTTGTAATAATTCTTAAAAATCATTTAACGTCCCCCCAACTTAATGGTGGCATTATTATATCATAGATTTTTCAATAAGGAAATAGGTTTTTACCTATTTCATTGTAAAAACCTATTTCATTTTTTATATTAGTTTTTTGAGCCTTTGCTTCCACCATTATATCCATCTAAGATCTTTGTATCATATGAGAATGAAAGGTTTCCTTCTTCTCTTTTTCTAGTTAATGACAGATCTATTAATTTTGAAAGCATCTCTTTATATTTTAGTCCACTAGCTTCCCATAAATAAAATGCTAATGAGCCTGGTATTGTATTTATTTCATTTACATATACTTCGTCTGTATCCATATCTATCATAAAGTCTATTCTAACAACCCCATTACAATTTAATGCTTTAAATGTTGCTTCTGCATAATTTTGGATTTTCTTCTTTGTATCTTCTGGGATATCTGCAGGAAGTTTCCTTCCAAGTGAAGTCATTCCTTTTGATGCTCCGCTCTTAGACTTGTTTGATATGTATTTATCCTCGTAACTTAATATTACTCCTGCACCAAGAGGCTCTTCACACTCTGATGCTTTACATTCTTTTATATTTCCTAATACTGAGCAGTTTATTTCTTTAAGATTGCTTATTACTCTTTCTACTAATATTTGTTTAGCAAAGTTGAAGGCATATTCTATAGCTTCTACTAATTCATCTTTAGTTTTAGCAACTTTTATTCCTACGCTTGAACCTAGATTTATTGGCTTTACTATAACTGGAAGTGCAATTTTATTTAGAATTCTATTTACAACTTCGTCATTATCATTTATATATTCAAAATCATTTATTCTTAAGCAGTCTAATACAGGAATATTATTGTCTTTTAATACTGTTTTCATAACATACTTATCCATTCCAATCGCAGATGATAATACATCACAACCTGCAAAAGGTATGTCTAATGTTTTTAAAAATCCTTGTAACGCACCA
This sequence comes from uncultured Clostridium sp., assembly GCA_902406115.1. GTDB lineage: Bacteria > Bacillota > Clostridia > TANB77 > CAG-508 > CALXVA01. The sequence continues at coordinate 10,855 of CABPCL010000008.1, forward strand.
TCTTCAACGTTTGTTCCATGTACTACTGGTAACACTACATCTATAGAATCATATAGATTGTTTCCAAACTTTTTCATTGGATATTTTATTAAATCTACTCTTCCTTCATTGTTTACCATTATAACTCTTTGGCTATTTTCTATTACATTCTTTATGTTTTTAAAATTTTTAACTTCTTTTACCAATTCTCCAACATACATATTATTTTCTTTTGTTAAATATATTGGAACAATATCATATTTTTCCTTATCCATATTATTTATTGCTTGTATTCCCGATATTATTGAAACCTCATGTTCAACACTTTTTCCTCCGAATATAACTCCGACTTTAATTTTCATAGTTACATTACCTCCTTAATAATTATCTGGTAAGTCATTTTCTATTAATATATATTTTTCTTTACCATTTTTTTCTACTTTTCTTGCCTTTTCCATAGCTGTATTAAAATCATCTACAACTTCTACTTTTTCATTTGGATATTTTTGATCCATAAGAGCATTATATATTGGTAGAGTTTGTTGCTTATTTACTAAGAATATATAATCAGCATTTTTAGCTGCTACCTCTCCAAAATTATAATTATATTCATATTGCTTATCACCTAATTCAACCATTCCTGGTGTTATTAGTATTCTAATGCCCTGCATTTTTCCTAAAACTTTTAATGCATTTGATGCACCTATTGGATTTGAATTGTATGAGTCATCAATTAAATTATATTCGTTACCTGGTATTAATTTAAGTCTATGTTCAACACTTTCTATATGCTTAACAGCATTTGCTATTTCTTTCATTGGCACACCTAGGTACTCTGCAACAGTAATTGCTCCAAATAAATTTACTAAATTGTGATCTCCTAACAATTTAGAATTAAATTTATACTCATCTTTTCCGTCATTTATACTAAATTCTAATCCTTTTGCTCCATATGATACATTTGTTATTTTCATTTTATTATTGTCATTATTTTCTATTCCATATCCTATGTATTTTCTTTCTATATTGCTATTTCTTAAATATTCATTATCTAAATTTAAAAATGCAACGCCTCCATCTTTTAAGCCGTCCATAATTTTTAATTTTGATTTAATTATATTTTCTTGTGTTTTAAATGTTTCTAGATGTTGAGGGCCTATAGCTGTTATCATACAATAATTTGATTGTACTAATTTATTTATTTTTTCCATTTCTCCAACTCTGTCTATCCCAACTTCGCATACAAATATCTCATGAGTTGGCTTTAGTTGAGTTCTTATTGTTCTTGTTATTCCAAGCAAAGTATTGAAGTTCCCTGGTGTATACAACACATTGTATTTTTCAGATAATATCTTCGCCAAATAGTTCTTAGTACTTGTTTTTCCATAACTACCTGTTATAGTAATGATCTTTAAATTTGGCATACTTTTTAAAATTCTCTTCGCGTCATTTACGTAGTGTTGATTTATTGCATTATTAATTGGTTTATTTATGTAGTTTAATAATATCATGTATATTGGTATTATAGCATTTATTAATAATAATGTTATGTTGAAAATATCAATATTATTTTTTAATATAAGTCCTAGAGCTATTAATATTATATAATTCGTTATGAATAATCTTATTACTCTTTTTGTAAAAACTATTTTCTTTTTAACATTTTTTTCTAATACTATGTATGCATTTATTAACAAAACACTTACTGAAACAATTATTCCAATTTTATTGTTTAGAATAATAGCAACAATTCCTATAACATTTAATATAATTATACCTAAAAACTTTTTCCAGTTTTTCATTGTCCACTTTAACTGTGTACTAGGTGTATAATAATTTAATTGAAAAATATGTATATTATATTTTAGGCTTAAAAAATTTACAATTAAGTACAGAACAATTAATAATATTTCCATTTTATAATCTCACTTTCTTTTATTTATTATTTCTTAGAAAGGCTTCTAATACCTTGTTTACTAAATATGGATTATCTAAAAATGAAAAATGTCCTGCATTTTCAATTTTGACAATTCCTGAATCTTTTATATTTTCATTTAAATACTCTGCATCACTATATGGTGTAGCTGTGTCATTTTCTCCCCATATGATTAAAGTAGAATTTTTTATATTTGGAACTAATCCTGATAAATCTTCATTAATAGCTTTTACTAATACATCTCTCATTACAGGTGTAGCATTTCTATAATCACTTGATCCAACTTTTGTTTTTATTTTATTTAATAATTTTGGTGATATTTTCTTTATAATTGGAAAAACAATTTTATATGTTTTTTGTTTTAATGTTTTCTTGGTTTCATGTTTTATTCCCGCACTATCTACTAAAACTAATTTATCTATTTTAAATTTTAAATTCTCTCTATTTACTAATTTTATTATTACTCTTCCACCAAAAGAATGTCCCAACAAAGATAACTCTTTTATATTCATCTTTTCAATAAATTTTTCGGTTAAATCAGCATATTGTCCCACGTCCCATGCCTCTTTGGGTTCATCGCTTTTGCCAAATCCCGGAAAATCTATAGCATATACTTCCATAAATTCAGATAGATAATCTATAATATTTTTGAAAATATCTATATTACATCCCCATCCATGTAAAAGTAATATTTTGTTATCTCCATTTCCTTTTTTTATATACTCTACATTTATGTCATCAATTTTTATATTCATGTGATCCCTCGTTTCTATGTAAAAGGTAAATTAAACAATAATAATAAATTGTATTCACCTATAGCCTTTTTGTTTCATTAATTGCGGTATGATTATATTATATTTTATTCGTTTTTTCAAGATAATATTTATTTTTCTAGTAGCATAGCATTCCTCGTATATATGCTATCTGGGTGAATAATTTTTCTTTGATCTATAGTGTATTTAATAGAGTTGTCTATTAAATGTATTACCATCTCATTTATTCCCTTTTTCTCTATTTGTTCTATCTCTTTCCAATCAAGATTTTTTCTACCTTTTTCTGTTTTATCAGCTATAAATAGTGTCTTTGCCAAATTATCCATTTGAGGACTTCCTGTTGTGTGATATTTAATTGCTTTTTGCATATCTTCTGTAAATCCATATTTTTTATTACATATATCTGCTCCTATTTTCGCATGTAGTAATTCTATATTTTCCTTTTCAAAGTCATCAATAGGTATATTATTCACTTTAACATATTTTATTTTTTCTTCTCTAGTCATATCTTTTGCAATGTCATGTGCTAATCCTATAAGAACTGCTTTTTCAATATCCACATTATATTTTTTTGCTAATTCCTCAGCTCTTTCCATAACCCTTATAGAATGTTCATATCTTTTCTCAGATAGAACGTTTTTTATATCTATTTTTATTTGAGATACTAGTTTATCAAAGCTCTCCATAATGATTCCTTCCTGTTTATCAAATTTATAGATATTATATCATTATTATTATAATTGTCAAAAATTGTTTACTTTATTTGTTTTACATGTTAATATATTAAAAGGAGGGGATATTATGAATGAAAAAACAAAGTCAATATTAGCTTATTTATTTGGATGGATCGGTGGTCTTATTGTTTTATATGCCACTAAAGATAACTCAAGAACAACAAAGCTACATGCTGCACAAGCTATTGTAGCAAGTCTTGGATACACTATAATTCTTATGATTTACAATATACTACCATTTTCAATACCATTTTTCACTACAATCTTATGGGTACTTTACATTATAGTAATTATTATGGGTATTGTAAGAGTAAATAAAGATCAAGATCCAGAATTACCTGTTATTGGTGAATTCGCTAAAAAAATTTTTGGTAAAAAAATAGACGAATAAACTATTATTATTTATTTATAAACAATAATAACAAAATATGGAGCATCTATATAAGTACGAAACTGTTCTTATATAGATGCTCTCTTTAATTAAATACTTTTATTTGTTTTCTGCTGTTCTATTTGCTATTTCTATTTGAGCTTAATGTGTTAGTATTCCATTTGGAGTATTAACTATTAACAAAATATCTTCTTCTTTACCTGTTTCTACATTTACATACACTAGAAAATCCATTCCATTTATTGTTCCTTTAAATTCCCAACATAATATTTCTGTTTTCCATTCTGTTGGAATCATTGCCAAATTTTCACTTTTAATTTCTAACTTTTTGTTTAAATTCTCCGCTGCCTTTTCCTTTGATACTTTTATTTCTCCTAACTTTCTTTCTGTATGAGAATTTAAATATCCTGTTGTCTCAATTCCGAGTATTTCTCCATTATCTAATGCAACTTTTACCTTTATTAAATCTGAATATATAACTACATCGTCTTGTTTATATGCATAATTTATTGTTACTATTCCATCTTGTTTTAAATAATATGTTTCTTTCATATTATAAAAACCTTTTTGATTTAAAAATTCTTTTCCTTTCGCATCTGCTTCTTCTTGTGAAATTGATTCTGCATAAACATTTCGGTCAGAATTCATGTAAACAATGTGGCCACCTTTTTCAGATACAGAAATGGCTATATTTCTTTCTTCATTTTTTAGTTTTGCATAAAAATCATAAGATATAATATTTCCATTCTCGCTTTTTCCGTTTGATGTTATTCCTTCTATTCTATCTGTTCCAATAAAATCAATTGCTATTTCTTTTGCTTTTTCTTCATTAATATTTTCTCCTGTAAGTCCCTTTTTCTCTTTATTAGTTATATGTTCAGAAAACGCTCCATCATAAATTAATCCTGAATATTCATGGAAATTCTCTTCTAAGTTGCTAAAACTATCTTTTGATATATTGCTTACCTGTTTTGCAAATGCTTCTGTACCTTTTTTTGTTAACTCTCCCCAGCTTATTCTTCCTTCATTCATATCTGCAGATAATTGATTTAATGTATTTTCTAAATCAACACTGTATTTATGAAGATCTTCTAAGTTTTTCATATCTTGATCAGATAATTTTTGTCCATTTATATTTTTTCTAGAAAGAGAATAACTATAGTCGCTAACTTGATTCAAAAATTTAGCAGTATTTTGAAGCTCATTGCTTTCAATAGGAAGTTGTGCTAAATATGCACCTGCTAAGTTTGCTTCTCTCCACACATTTGTAAGTGTTTCTGCTCCTTGTTCTGAGGAACTAGATATCAATGATTTTGCAAGATATGTTTCTACATTTTGTACATAATCTACCAACTCAAAAAAAGCCATGTTATATGAATTTTCTGAAGCTTGTCTATACTCAGTTTGTTTTTTGTACGTGTACAATCCAAGAATAATTAATGCTGCAATCGAAACAACTACAATAGACAACATATGTCTATCTTTTAGTCTGTTTTTCCAATCTATCATTTTACTTTTTAAACTTTTCAAAAAAATCAATCCTTCCATAAAGTTCTTTTGCTTTTAAATATTTTGTTCTTTTTTTGTTAAAATATTCTTTTTTTTGTAATTTTTAATATTATATGATAAAATTATTTTATATTGTGTGTCAGATTAGTAACAGTCTAATTTGATTAAAGGAGATTTTTATGAAAAAAATACTTATATTCTATGCCTCATATGGTGGAGGACACCTGTCAGCGGCTAAATCTATTCAGAAATATTTAGAAGAGCACTACTCAGCTGAAGTTAAATCTGAAATAATTGATTGTATGAAATATATTAACACTACGCTTGACGTAGTGACTACAGGAGCATATAGAGAAATGGCAAAAAAAGCACCTAATTTATGGGGGAAAGTTTATTCTAACTCACAAAGTGGTGTTTTAGGTCATGTTAGTTCAAGAGCAAATAAAATTATGGCTATAAAGTTAAAAAAATTAATTTGTGAAAAAAATCCTGATCTAATCATTTCAACTCATCCATTTAGTAGTCAAATGGTAAGTTATTTAAAAAAGAAAGGAAAAGTTAACTGTAAGTTAGCCACAATTCTTACAGACTTTGCTTCACACGAGCAATGGTTGGTGGGTCATGAATATACAAATTTCTTCTTTGTGTCAAATGATAATATGGAAAAAGAATTATGTGATTATGGGGTAGCTAAAGATAAAATTCATGTAACAGGTATTCCTATGTCTGATAGATTTTTTGAAAAATTTGACCGTACTTCTATATTAAGGATGTTTAATTTAATGCCTGATAAGAAGGTTATTCTGTTCTTTGGTGGTGGTGAATTTGGTCTTGGCAAAGAACGAACTGTTCAAATTTTAAGATCCTTAATTTTAAATGCACATGATTATCAAATTGTTGCAATCTCTGGAAAAAATGAGAAAATGAAAGAGGCGTTTGAAAGTTTAGTAAAAGAATTAAATGTATCATCAAAAGTTAAAATACTAGGTTTTACAGATAAAGTTCCAGAATTAATGAGTATTTCTGATTTAGTAGTTACAAAATCAGGTGGTCTTACAACAACAGAGAGTTTAGCCTCTCACTTGCCAATAATAATTATTAATCCGATACCGGGTCAAGAAGAAGAAAATGCTGAATTTTTAGAAAAACATAAGGTTGGAATTTGGATTAGAAAAGATGATGATCCCGATGCCATTTTATTAAATTTATTTGATAATAAAGACAAGATTGAAAATATGAGAGAGAATACAAAGTCTTTGGCCAAAACACATTCTACCAAAAATATTTGTGAAATATTAATGAAATAAAAAAACAACCTCCTAAATATAATGTTAAATAGGAGGTTGTTTTTATGGATTTTTTTAATTTATCTGGCTGCGAGCTAGTATCACTTGCTGCTATATTATCTGTATCTATTGCAAAAGATTTAACCTCTGAGGAAACAGATATCTTAGGTAATTTTTTCTCTGCTCTTGGAAGTAATTTAAGCACTATTGCTGCTGTTCAACCAGATGACTCTAATTGTTCAAATGAAGATAATTTATAATTAATTATTGTAGATAATTATAATTCTCTTCTTCCCTCTAATGCTCTACTTAGCGTTACTTCATCTGTATATTCTAAATCTCCTCCAACAGGTATTCCATGTGCAATACGTGTAACCTTAATACCTAATGGTTTTACTAATTTAGAAATATACATTGCGGTTGCTTCTCCTTCTACTCTTGGATTTGTTGCTAATATTATTTCTTTTACTTGCCCATCCATTAATCTTGAAAGCAACTCCTTTATTTTTATATCATCTGGGCCTACCCCATTCATTGGAGAAATACTGCCATGTAATACATGATAAACACCCTTAAATTCATGTGTTCTTTCCATTGCTACAACATCTCTTACATCTTCAACCACGCAAATTGTTGATGCATCTCTTGCTGGATTGCCACAAATTGTACATGGATCAGTATCAGATATATTATAGCATTTCGAACAATATTTTAAATTTTTCTTTGCGTTTTCTATCGCATTTATAAACTCTGTTGTCTCTTCTTCACTCGCATTTAAAATGTAAAATGCAAGTCTCGCTGCGGTTTTGCTTCCTATACTTGGTAGTTTTTCAAAAGCTTCTATTAATTTTTCTATTGATGGCGAATAATATGACATACTCTAAGTCCTTCCTACATTAGTCCTGGAATATTATACTTTCCTAATTGTGTAGCTTGTGCGCTATCTACTTTTCTCAAAGCTTCATTTACAGATGTTAAAATTAAATCTTGTAGCATTTCAACATCTTCTGGATCTACAACTTCTTTTTTTATAGTTATTTCTTTTAATTCTTTTGATCCTGATACTTTAACACAAACAGCTCCACCACCAGCTGATGCCTCAAATTCTTTTGTTGCTAATTCTTCTTGTGATTTTTCCATTTCTGATTGCATTTTTTTAGCTTCTTTCATTAATTGATTGATGTTCATTCCACCAAATCCTCCCATTCCTGGGAATCCTCCTCTTTTAGACATAATTTTCTCTCCTTTATTTTTATTATCTTGTATTTTGCTTTGCATTTTATAACTATTTTTTTATAACTATTTTATTCTAACTATTCATCTATGATGTTGAATGGTATATCTAAATCGTTAGCCATACTTTCAATTGGATTAACCTCTGGTTTCTCCTCATTTTTTTGAGATTTTTCTATTAACTTTACTCTCATTTCTTTTCCACATTCCATAGAAATTAGTTTAGTTAATTCCTGCATATTTTCTGGTTTTTCTAATATGGATTTTCCAAAAGGTGTTAGCCCATTTGGAAATTCTATTCCTATTGTCATATCATTAATTTCTACAGCATTACTGTTAAGTAAGTTTGTATATAACAATATCTTTCCTGCTTGTTTTAAGTCATTTACTATTTTGCTCCAATTTTTTAGTGCATTTGCACTTGTATGCAAGTTTTGTGCATTTTTTTTCATTGTTTGTGGATTATTTTTTGTTACTGCTGGTTTATTTACAAGTTTGCTCTGATTTTGAACTGGTTTTTCCACATTATTCACACTCTGAATTGGAATTATATTACTACACAATTTAATCATTTCAACTTCAAATAATATATTTTTTTGTGAAGACCATTTCATATCATTCTCAAGTTCAGATAGATCATATATAATTTGTAGTAATCTTTCTTTTGAAATTATCTCTGATAATTTCTTTATTTCATTCATTTCTTCTTCACTATATATTTGTAATTTTTGACTTACTTTATATACTAATATATCTTTAATGTATTTAATCATTTCCCACAATAAATTGCTCAAATCTTTTCCAGCGTCAACAGCTTCGTTTATTGCCCCAATTACACTATCTACATCATATTCAAAAATGGCTTTTACGACTTTATTAACCATAGTAAGTTTTGGAATTCCGACTAGATCTTTTATTTTATCTTCATCAATTTTATCTTCTCCATCTTGTATACATCTTTCTAGGATACTTAGTGCATCTCTCATAGCTCCCTCAGATAAAATAGCAATTAATTTTAACGCTTCCTTGGTTATTTCTATATTACTTTGTTCACATACATATGCCAATCGTTTTTCTATATTATCATCAGATATCTTCTTAAAATCAAATCTTTGGCATCTTGAAAGTATTGTTGCTGGTAATTTTTGTGGTTCTGTTGTAGCCAAAATAAATTTAACATGTGCTGGTGGCTCTTCTAATGTTTTTAACAAAGCATTAAAAGCTCCTGTTGACAACATATGAACCTCATCAATTATATATACTCTATATTTTGCAACTGTTGGCAAGAAATTAACTTCTTCTCTAATAGATCTAATATCTTCTACACTATTATTTGATGCGGCATCCATTTCTACTATATCCGTAAGTGAGCCATCAATAGCTGCTTTACAGATCTCACATTCATTACAAGGCTCTCCGTCTTGCGGATTTAAGCAATTGACTGCTCTTGCGAGTACCTTTGCTGCTGAGGTTTTTCCTGTCCCTCTTCCTCCATTAAACAAATAAGCATGTCCTACTCTTCCTGCTACTATTTGATTTCTTAATGTTCTTGTAATATGCTCTTGACCAACAATTTCACCAAATGTTAATGGTCTAAATTTTCTATATAAAGCTGTATACGACAATGTATATCACCTCTCATACCTATATGTAAAAAATGGTGTGAGTTGTTCAACTACTCTATGGAAGATACCACACAGAAGGATCTGCTTATTGCTGCTTCCTTCCGGACCTGACAAAGTTCACAGGTTTCTGTTGGTTTCCTCCATACAATAGTTGAATTTCCCATACCATTTGCATTATATACTCTTTTATATATTTTATCAAGTATTTTATTATATTTTTATATTACAAAATACGTCATTTAAGTTTATTTTTTATAATTTCAAATTATATTTTACATTATATACTACATTATATTTTGCATTACGAATGTATATATTATTCTCTTTTAAAGATAACATCACTCATATCTGTCTTTTCTATACTTTCTGTTCCATCTTCTATTATATTACCACATGGTAATTGTAAATTAATTTTAGCTCTATATTGATGTTTAGATACTTCTATAATAAAGTCAAATGAAACAGAAAACTTAACATCTTCCTCAGTTAAATTCAATTTTTTTAGTAATGTTCCATCATGCACAATTTCTTTGTCTTTATTTGAAGAATAATTTCCTAAGCTTACATTGCTGAAACGCATTAGCGCACTTCCGCCTTGGTTTCCAATTTCTAGAGTTTTAGAATTACTTTTACTTGCTCCTTTATACTCCAATTTATCTTCTATTATATATGTATTATCATAACTAAATAATCTACCTTCGGTGCTATTTGGCATATATGCTTTTATTGCTCCTACCTTAGGTTGTTCAACAATTTGTATATTTTCTATTCTCACTTTTTCTATATGTGTATTTTGTCCTTGATATTTTTCATTTTTATCAATATAGAAATATATATCATTGTTTTGGTAAATAGCCAAGTTCCATTTATTTTTTCCTTTACTTTCAACACCCTCTGCTGTACTTACCATTACAATCTTTGTTAGGTCAAAAGGCATATTTTTATCACCTTCAACCTCATATTTTATCATAATTATTCCAACTATTATAAATATGATTATTAATGCTGTTACTGCTAAACATAATTTAATTATCTGTTTTTTCTTTTCCTTCTCCAAAATTTCTCTCCTATTATTTAAATAATTTCCAAATATATAATGTATGTTTAAAATTGATTATGTACATATTTATATATAAGGTAATAATCTATGCATTTTATACATTGGCGGAGTGAGTGGGATTCGAACCCACGGGACGCTCTAAGCGTCTAACTGATTTCGAGTCAGCCTCGTTATGACCACTTCGATACCACTCCAAAAATATATAGCGTAATTTTTATTGTATCATAATGATATAATTTCTACAATCATAAATATATATTTATTAATTGCTACTATTTTTTTTATTTCTTAACATTTTAAAAAAATCTTTTAAGATTTTTTCACACTCTTGTTGCATTATACCCTTTTCTATTTCTACTTTATGATTAAATGTATAATCCTCTAGCAAATTTAATACTGATCCACATGCACCTGTCTTTAAATCCATTGTTCCAATATAGACCTTCTTTATTCTAGATTGAATAAGAGCACCAGCACACATGGCGCATGGTTCTAATGTTACATACATTTCACAATCATTTAATCTCCATGAACCTAACTTTTTACTAGCTTTTTGTATAGCAATTATTTCAGCATGTTTTGTTGTATCATTTTTTTCTTCTTTAATGTTATGAGCTTTTGCTATTATTTTATTATCTCTTACAATAATAGCTCCTACTGGGATTTCTTCTTTTTCATATGCTTTTCTTGCTTCTATTAAAGCTTGTTTCATATTTTTTATTTTTAATTTATTTTCGTCCATTATATACCTCGTATTTTTATCGCATAATTTATATACATATTATCATATTTTATTTTAATATTCAAATTATACTTAATAAAAATATATTTTATTATAATTAATTTTATTTTTCCATATTTAATTTATTATTTAATTAATTATTTGTTTTATTATTTATTTTATTATTTAATTATTTAATTTATAATTTATTTAATTAAAATATTAAATTGTAATATTAAATTATAATATATTATTCTTTATACAATTAATATTCTACTTGCAAATTTCTTCCTTTATTTTACATTACAGTTAGATTATTTGTTCCTTTTTTGGAACTGTTTTTTGTTTACATATAATGATTATCTAGTTTACTTTTTTCTCTTAAACAATAGCATAAATTTTCTAATATTTTTTACAATATCAAAAAATATTTCATCTATTTTTTATCTTTGATTCAGCAAGTAATTTTTGTCTTTTTGTATAAACTATTATAAATTTATCATATCACTCTGTACAATATATACATCTCTGGCACATTTTTTCTAGTTATGTAACCTTTTGACTTATTCATGACTTTTAAAATATATTTTTAGAATTTTCACTATTCCGATATCTTTCACCAGGATTTTTTTAACAATTTCTTTCTTCATATTGTATAATCTATTGTAACTTCTAACCTCATCTATTTTGGTAACTCACGTAATCTTTATCTTTTCTTTTTTATTAATTTACTTTTTGACAATGCTTTGCAACTCCGCTTTTATTAGATTATAACTTTTTATACTTGTTCTTTCTTCTGTTACCAAATCCATATTTTTACTATTTTAAGCTATGAACTTTTTTAACTAATTTTGATAATATCAAAACTCTTTTTTATACGATTAATATTTTATTACTTCTATTTTTTCTATCAAATTTTCTACTATTATATTTTTAAATTTTTATATTTTAATTTTATAATTAACTATTATAATAATTAACTTAAAGTTAATTCAAAGAAATAAAATTTATGAAATATATAATTAATTATATTATATTTTTTTATTTTTGAATTTAAAATAAATAATTTAATTAATTTTATTTATTATATATTTTTTATTTGTTATATATTATTTAATTATTTTTAATTAATTAATTTTTCGATTTATTAGGTTATTATTTTTTTATATTTTTTATTTCAATTTCTTTTTTATTTTATTATTTTATATTTTAAATTATATTTTTATTTTCTATTTATTTAAATAATTATAAATTTATCTTATTTATATAAAAATAATATCTATTTATATTCTTTTTTTCATTAAAAATAATTCTATCTTTTTAAAAGTAATTATTTTGATGTTTTATTCTTATCAGATTGATCTTTATGAAATCACCTTTTTTAGTTTACATATTCTACTTATTCGGTTTACTCTTCATATTTTTAGAATCAATGTTACTTCTAAAATATTCCATATGTTTTGATATGCATTTTGAAGTTTTGTTTTATTATTTTTCATATCATCTTCTTGTCTTTTTGATCTAATAAAAGTATTTTGCTTCTTTCACTTTCCCAAACTTTAATAATCTATTCGTTTTTTCTTGAATTATGTAACCTTGTTGTGCTTCTCTCTATTTTACAAGATGTTTTTTTATTTTTTCTTTGATCCGATACTTTTTTGGAGTATTTTGATCTTTTTTTGGTAACTAAATATTTCATATTTCTCTTTTTTACTTTTTTAACTATTCTGTTATCTCTATGAAACATTTTATAGTTCGTATATTCTTTTTACTTCTTGACAATATTCTATTTATCATGTTCTTTGTTTCTTTAAGCTTTTTTTGTTGAATAAGTCTTTGCAATTAGCTCAATTTTTTTAGTTCCAATTATTTACACTTTTCTCACATTTCATTTTTTACACTTTTCAAACCATTTTTTCTAACTTACTATAATTTTCGTTTTTTGGTTGACTAAATTTTTTTATAAGATATTATAAAATTAATATTTTATTTTTATAATATCTTTTATATATTTTAAATAATTAAATTAATAATTTATTGTTTAAAAATTCGAATAAATTTTTTATTTTATATTTTTTATTTTATATTTTTTATTTATTAATTTTAATAATTTAATTTTATTATTTATTTTATTTTTTATATTTATTATTTATTTTATTATTTATTTTATTATTTATTTAAATTTTATTTTTATTAAATAATATATATAATTATTTTTTAATATTAATTCTAAAATCATTTTTTGATTTTATATATATTTTATGATATAATATGTATAATTCACTACAGGAGGTAAACACCCATGGCAAAAAAATTAGATATTGAAAATTTCAACATCTCTGAACTCTCTTTGGAAGAGTTAAAAGAACTGGCTGAAGAGGCTAAAGAATTACATGCTCAATTAATGTTTCAGCTCCGGTTAAGAGAAATGGCATTAAGAAGAGTTAATCGCTTTTCTAAGTAGTTCTAATCCCCGCTAAATTTTAGTGGGGATATTTCTTTGCTTTTTTGTTAAATTATAAAGTAAATAAATGTAATATAAATATTTTATAAAATTATGTATATATTATTTCTATTTACTTCTATTAACTATAGGTTATATATATGTATTTTATTAAATTATTATAAGGAGTATATAATATATTACAGGTTTAAATATTGGCTTACTTAAGCAATTAAAATCAAATCACTATATAGTTATAACTCTTGAAGACGGTATATTAGATAGTAGATTTGGAGAAAAGATTTCAAGCTTCTATGAAACAAGCTCTATGAAAAAACAACTTACAAAATATAAATTGTAAGTTGTTTTTATTTTTATTTTTCTATATACCCAGATGTTTTTTCTGTGTACATATTATCTGTTATCGCTTTATATTTGTTACCATCATAATCATCTGTAAATCCATTATATGCCTTATATATTTCTCCAGTATCTGTATTATAAACTCTTTCATACCCAAGTGTTGCATCACTTTGTTTTTGGCTCATTATATCATATGACTTTTGTCTGTTTTCCCATGCATTCATATAAGAATCAAAGGCACTTTGTACACTAGCATTTAATGCAAGTGCATTTTTGGTTTGAGTATTACCATCATCTATAGTTTTATTTACAAATGATGAACTGAAATCTATTGAATTTATTGTTTGTGTTAATATATCTTGATAGTTTATGAATTCGTCTCTAACTGATGTTATTGATACAATGTCATATACCATATAATATCCTAAGTCTACATTTCCAGTATATTGAGTTCCAAAATTTACTATAGATGCCATAAACATTCCTTCTCCATCTTTTCCATTTGCATCTTTAAAATTTGCTCTCAAAACTTTGCTATCTAATGCCACACTTTTCATGCTAGCTGATGATTGACTTTCCTCTACCTTTGTAAAGTTATTTAATGTTGGGAAATTAAAATTTGACATCGCTCCATATGTTTTAACAAATTTTGCTATATCATTAAATTTCTTGTAAAATTCTTCAGTTGTAGGTTCACCTAAAACAACCGCCTCTGAGAACAATTTATATTGACTATTATATCCGCTTAAATTGTAATAATTATTCCAATATTGCTTTGCAGTTTCACTTTTTAGAAATGGTTGCATTTTAAGCATTAAGAATGCTTGATTTCTATCATCATTAGGATCTGTAACTTTTATTGCATAATATATTCCTGATCCTCCAGTTTCAACTTTCCAGCCAGTCGGTTTTTTCATAGTAAAATCATCTGTTTTGTATTCTTCCATCTGCAGACTTGCTGCTTCACTTTTTTTAATCTTTACATTATCGTCTTTTGATACACTGTCGGATATTTTGCTGCTTGCTATATTATTTCCCCCATTTTTCTCCTTCGAAAGAAGCATTGCAATTAAAATTACTATTATAATTACTAATATTGTAAATGCAATAATTATAATTCTTTTATTTTTGTTCTTTTCTTCCATACTTATCTCCTTTTATTTGCTTTTTTTAGCATGTAAAACAACTCTATATTTATTGTTGTTTGCACAGGTCGATAGAGTTAAAATGCTATCATCTTTTGATACATTTATATCAAAATTTTTAACACTTCGTTTTTTTATTGTGTTTATAAATTCTTCAAATTCCTTGTTATCACTAAATTTAGTTTTAATGTAATAATCTTCCGCTTCTATTTTGTAGACTGAAAAAACCTCATAAATACAATTTTCTCCTTCTATATTAAATATAATATTGTAATTTTCTTTATTATTATACCACTTTGAAGTTAAGATATTTTTCATACTTCCAAACATTGATCCATCTCTCATATTGTGACCATAAACGACAATATTTTTATCCTTGCCATCAAATTTATTCCTATAATCCGCAAAGATCCAACCTGCTAAATTCTCACTTTTATCAAAACTATGATTTAAATAAAATTCGTTATTTTCTTTCTTTACAATTGGATATTCAATTTTAGTATTATTTACCTTAATCCACGCAACAGCATCACTATTTTGCTTTTTTAATTTATCAAAGTCAATAGTATATTCCTCTTTATTTTGATCCTCGTTTTCGTTATTTTTAGCTATTACAGCATCTTTTATTTTTTCAGCTATTTCATTGTTATTATTTTTGTCTTTATACCATTTATATATATTTATACCTGAATATATTAAAACAGAAAATAATAGAACATATATAACAAGATTTAAGATTGTTTTTTTTACCTTATTATTTTTTTTGCTTCTATTTTCCATTATTGTTCCTTTCGCACATAAAGACTAGCTACTAATAGCTAGTCTTTATTATCTATTAGTTTACTTTTTTGCCTAGTTATTTTTTTTATTAACTATTGCTATTGTACTAATAGCTACTATAGAAATTACAGATAAGATTATATTTACCATAACGTTATCTGCTGTCTTTGGATTATTTGTTTCATTTTCTGGAATACTAACTTGTTTTTTTGCTACTATTCCATATTCACTTAAGTGAGTAGTTTCAAATACTATATATCCGTTTTCTACTGTTGCAGGTAATGTTTCCTTTATTTCACCATTTAAAATATATACAACTTCATATTTGTTATATCCTTTTAACTCTTCTGGCATTGCAATTCTAATTTTCATTTTTGTATTGCTTATTTTTACAACATTTTCTCCATCTAATACATTAATATCTGCTATAAATTTAACATCTTTGTTTGCTAATTTTTCTATTACTTCAACTTTTTTAATTTCTAATTTATAATTTTTATTAATTTCTTTTGAGAACTCAATATTTGCTTTTGTACTTCCTGTACTCTCAATTTTCTTTACAGTATCTTTAGATTGATCATCTAGTGTTTCTTGATTTTTTGTCCAAGAAGCATATAAAGTTACATTTTTATATCTCTCATATCCACTTTCTTCTTTTATTACAGTATCTTTTTCAAATTCTTTATCTGTTTCTTCATTCTTATCCCATATTCTCCAGTAAATATACTCAATCTTATCTCCGCTTCCGTCTTTTTTAGCTTTCCATCCATTAAAAGTATATCCTTCTCTTACAGGTACGTATGGTAAAAGTGACATATCTGTTCCTGAATTTCCACCACCTAGATAGTCATATTTGTTAGATGTTTTACCATCAATAGTTCCACCATTAGCATTTAATATTAATACAATTCCATCACCTTTAAAAGTATCTTGAGTATATGTAGCAGTTACTGTTACACAATCACTATTAGCAAAATAGCTAGAATCAATAGAAGTTACAATTTTTCCGTCTAAATCCCATCCTTTAAATGTGTATCCTTCTCTTACAGGTGTATATTTTGTTAAATCAATTGTTTTAAATTCTTCTGTTTTACTTTCCAATGTTAATTTTGCTTTACCATTTATTGTACCGCCAAATGCATCAATACTTACATAGTATTTGCCACTATCTTTTAATTCTTTATCTGAAAATTTAGCATTAAGCCTTAATCCATTAATATAATTAACTTCTTCACCTGCTGATGTATAAAAGTTACCACTACCTGTAAAGTTTGCTATTTCTAATTCTTCACTAGCTTTTGTATTTTCTGCCATTTCCCAATGTGAAAATTCAGTTTTGCCATTAAAAGGAACAATTCCCTTTGTTAATTCTGATAGCTTAACAGTTGTTTCTCCTTCTTCAATATTAAATCTTACAAGCTTGGCATACTCACCATCAAAACAGCCTTCATCTTCATTAGCAGTTAGTACTAATGAATATTTTCCATCATCACTAATTGTAGCTGCATTTACTCTGTTTGAAAAAACAAACAAACATGTAACAGCTAAAATAATTGTTAAAAATATTAAGCTTTTTTTAATTTTCATTTTTCTTTTCCTCCTAGTGTTTTCTTGAATTTTTTCTTTTTGTATTGTTAACTATTATTAATGTAATTATTCCTAGCAGTGCAATTGCAAACAATACAGCATACACTATAACATTATCACCTGTTTTAGGATTTGTATTTGTATTATCTTTTTGAACATCATTATTAGTTACATTATTGTTCTCTGGTTGTTCTTCTTTTTCTGTATTCCCAGTATTCTCAGTATTTTTATTATCTTCTTGTGTTTCATTTTGTTGTTTTTCTTTTATTAAAAATTTTGTTATAGCTTCTCCATTATCTGAAAAATCAACTTTTAATGTATGTTCTCCAACAGATAATGTTTTTAAGTATTCATCTTTTAAAGTGATAACTGTGCTTCCTGATTTTGAGTCATAATTTGTAGAATCTACTAATTTATTGTCTACATATACTTTGTTTGTAAATAGGCTATAGTCTGCATCTATTCTAAATGTTGCATTTTTTGATTCATCAATTGTATATGTTTGATTTGCTCCTTCAATGAACTTATACTCTTTTGGTTCAGCTTCTTCTTTTACATATTGAAATGTAAATTCATATTTACATTTAGTGTAATAATCATATCTTGTTTCAAGTATAATTCCACCATCAGTACTGTCATAGTCAAGTGCAGAACCTGTATATTTAGTATGAAGTCCTTTAAAAACTTCACTTTTTTTAGTTCCGACATTTACTGCAGTTAATATTGCTTTATTTTCTGACCTATTCCCAACAATTTTTATAACAGCTACACTTTCATTGTCTGTTACTAATAGACTTTCATTGAATCTTTGGTAATATAGTGTTTTATCTAAATCTGCAAATGATTTTAATCCTTCTGTTAATTCATCATTTTTAGAAAAATCAATTATATATTCTTTTCCACCAGTCAAATCAATTATACCTTTTGATGATATATCATTATAAACATTTTCAACTTTTGTATTAATAGCTGTTATTGTTCTTACAAGTTTAACATCTAATGTTCCACTAAATTTACTCGATTCTAGTTTGAATGTAGATTTAGTTTCACCTACTATTGTTGTCATAGGGTAATACCAATTGTTAATGTTTAATTTTATAGGTTTATTAGCACCTGAAACACTTGTATCTTCAATTTCTTCAATTACAAATTTGTACTCTGCTTCATCTAAGTCAATTGTCATATTATTTGAAATATTAACAACTATTTCATTACCTTTAAATAACTGTATTTTTCCTATTTCACTATACTCTACATAACCATCATGAATGATTCCGCCCTCAAAGTTTAGCGTCACCTCATTTCCTGTTGTTGCATATACCTTATTTGCAAACATTGGAAATATTAAACTAGCCAGTATACTAAGTATGGCCAAAATCTGTATAGATTTCAAGAATCTCATTATTTTAACTCTCCTTTCTCTTTATTTTAGCCATTTTATCATATTACGTATCTATTTTTTTATTATTTACCAATTTTTCCGTGCCAATTTGGTAATTGATTTTAGGCCTATATTGTGTTATGCTATAATACAATATAATATACTAAATAGGAGGATTTTATGACATTTTCTGAACAATTAAATAACTATATTAATGAATTTAAATGTTCTTCTCAAGAGTTAGTTCTTGCGTCTGGATTATCTTCAGCTGTTATAAGTCGTTACCGTAATGGAGAGAGAACTCCAAATATAAAAAGTAAGCATCTTGAAAATTTGGTTAATGGATTATATATAATTAGCAGTGATAGAAAAATAAACATATCAAAGGAAGAAATTTATAATGGTTTGATATGCACATTAAGTGATATTGATATTGATTTTGAACAATTAAGTAAGAATCTTAATAAGCTTATTACAACTTTAAATATAAGTATCGCTGATCTTGCAAGATTTATAGGATACGATTCGTCCTTCGTATCTAAAATACGAAATGGTACTAGAACACCTGCTAAACCTAAAGATTTTATTGAGAGTGTATGTAATTTTGTTATAAATAAATATACCTCTGAAGATGATAAAAAAGCTGTATCTTTACTTATTGATTGCCCATTAAATGATTTAAATAATACTTCAACTTATTATTCTAATTTACTAAAATGGCTTTCAACTAATTCCGCTCCTATTCATAATTATATTAATGACTTTTTAAACAATTTAGATACATTTGATTTGAATCAATATATAAAAGCAATCCATTTTGATAAAATGAAAATTCCTTTTATCCCTTTCTATAAGGCATCTTCTAGAAATTATTATGGTATAGAGGAAATGAAAAAAGGTGAATTAGATTTCTTTAAGGCTACTGTTCTTTCAAAATCTACTGATTCTATCTTTATGTGCAGTGATATGCCAATGGAAGATATGGCTGAAGATGTCGAATTTGGTAAAAAGTGGATGTTTGCGATTGCAATGAGCTTAAAGAAAGGCCTTCACTTAAATATAATTCATAATATAGATAGACCATTTAATGAGATGATGTTAGGGCTTGAGAGTTGGATTCCAATATATATGACAGGACAAGTATCTCCATATTATTTAAAAGAAGTTAAAAATAGTGTATATCATCACTTAAATTATGTATCAAATGTGTGTGCCTTATCAGGTGAATGTATAAAAGGATCTCATGATAAAGGTAAATATTATTTAACTACTAATAATAATGAAGTTAATTATTATAAACAAAAATGTGATTTGTTATTAAAAAAAGCTTATTCTCTTATGGATATTTATACTACAGATAATAAAAGTTCATATGATGCATTTTTGTCTAACGACTATAAAGTAAATGGTGATAGAAAAAGATTTTTATCTAGTCTACCGTTATTTACTATTAGTGATACATTGCTTGAATCTATATTAATAAGAAATGATATTAATAGTGATGAAATAAAAAAAATTTTTAAATATAAAAAAAATGAAGAAAAAAATATAGAATATATATTAAAGAAAAATATTATAAATGATAATATCTATATAGAAACCGAAGATGAATTTAATGAAAATCCTGCTTACTTACAATTAGAAAATATCTTTATTGATAAGAAAATTAGCTACAATTATGATGAGTATTTAAAACATATAAACGAATTAGAAAAATATAAAAATGATAATTATAAGATTAATTTTATTGAAAATAGGACATTTAAAAATATAACCGTGACTATTTTAGATAATAATTATGTTATTATTTCTAAGAGTTCTAATCCTGTTATTCATTTTGTAATTAGACATCCAAAATTAATTTATGCTATTAGTAATTTCAAACCACTTATAAAAGAATAAAAAAATGGTGTCCCCGGCCAGATTCTAACTGGCGACTTACCCTTTAGGAGAGGGTTACTCTATACAACTGAGTTACGGAGACATATTATTACTATTTTATAATTAAACATATTTTAAGTTATTAAAAATATGTTTAATTTTTTTACTTATTTTTAATAAATAATATTTTATATTATTTTCCTCTTTTTTTCAAGTATTGACGTCAAATATATCTTTATGTTCTTGACAAGTATTATATAATAGATATTAGAATTATTTTTAAGATTTAAGAGGATATGTATGCAAAAAATATTAAGTTATTTAAGAAAAGCTATTGAACATTATAATATGATTGAAGAAGGAGATAAAATTGCTATTGGCCTTTCTGGCCGGTAAGGACTCAATTACTCTTGTATTGGGTTTAAAGGCTCTTCAACGTTTCTATCCAAAATATTTTGAAATTGTAGCAATAAGTGTAAACCCTAATTTTGAATTTTTCGATTCAAATTTTCTAAAAGAAATATGTGATAGTGCTAATGTAAAATTCGTTGAGGCAAAAAGTAATATAAAAGATATTGTTTTTGATATAAGAAACGAAAAAAATCCTTGTTCTTTATGTGCAAATTTAAGAAGAGGAATATTAAACTCAACAGCTATTGCAGAGGGATGTAATAAACTTGCTTTAGGACACAATGAAGATGATGTTTTAGAAACATTTTTCTTAAATTTATTGTATGCAGGAAATTTGTCTACATTTGCTCCCGTTAGCTATATGGATAGATCACAAATTACATTAATTCGTCCTTTAATTTATGCTCCTGAAAAGGAGATTCGCAGTTTTATTAAGAGAAGTGGAATTACTGTTATGCCTAAAACCTGCCCAATGGATGGTGTCTCAAAAAGAGAATCTATGAAGGATATGTTATTTAAATTAAGTCTTGAAATTCCTAATATTCGCGCTAATATTATGGGAGCTATTAAAAGAGCAAATATAAATGGTTGGAAAGAAATAAAATAAAGAATAAATCCAAAGAAAAGACAGTTGAATAAAATAATTTTATATACTTTGTCAACATTCTGATTTTTAAAAAAATACAGTAATATTTAAATATTACTGTATCTTTTTTTACTTTTGAGCTTCTTGGGCAATTTGTTTAATAGCCTGTTCTAATTTTTCTAATTCCATATCTGCATTTTCTAAACTCGTGCCACATACACCCATATAGAATTTTATTTTTGGTTCTGTTCCAGATGGACGTGCACAACACCATGCATTTTTATCTAATTCATAATACAATACATTTGATTTTGGAAGATTTGTATTAGAATCTTCACCTGTTTCATTGTTATGGATTTTTTGTGTACTATAATCTCCTACTGCCTTAACAGTATATTCTGCTATTTTAGCTGGTGGATTTTTTCTCATTTCATCCATCATTTTTTTAATTTGTTCTGCACCTTCAGCTCCTTTAAGTACAATTGAAAGTTGTTTTTCTTTGTAATATCCATATTTTTTATAGATATTTAACATTTGATCCCATAAAGTTAGACCTTGTTTTTTGTAATAAGCTGCTGCTTCACAAACTGTCATTACCGCAACAATACCATCTTTATCTCTTGCATGAGTACCTATTATACATCCATAACTTTCTTCATAGGAGAATAAACAATTATATGTATTATCTTTTTCAAATCCTCTAATAATTTTTGCAATATTTTTAAATCCTGTTAATGTTGAGAATAATTTTACGCCATAATATTCTGCTATAGCATCTGTTAAGTTAGAAGATACTATTGTTTTTATAATTGCTCCATTTTCTGGTAAGGTATGTTTTTCCTTCTTTTGAGATAAAATATATTCTGCAACTAGGTTTCCTGTCATATTTCCGTTAAATTGAATATATTTACCGGTTTTATTGTCCTTAGCATATACCCCTAATCTATCTGCATCAGGATCATTTGCTAAAATAACATCTGCATCTACCTTTTGTGCTAATTCTATTGCTAATTTAAATGCATTAGGATCCTCAGGGTTTGGATAGCTCACTGTTGGGAATTTTCCGTCTGGAGCTTCTTGTTTCTTTACCACATAAACGTTTTCAAATCCAATTTCTTTTAAGATTCTTTGAACAAGTATATTTCCAGTTCCATGAAGTGGTGTATAAACAATTTTTATATCTTTTTGCATTTCATTAATTGCTTCTTGATTAACAACTAATTTTTTTAACTCTGCAATATATTGATCATCAATGTCTTTTCCTATTACATTATATAATCCTTTTGATACAGCTTCTTCTTTTGATATAGTTTTTATTGATGAAAAATCTGTAACGTTATTAACTTCATTTATAATCTCTTTATCTGTTGGTTCTACAATTTGAGCTCCATCCTCCCAGTAAACTTTATATCCATTATATTCAGGTGGGTTATGACTAGCTGTGATAACAATTCCAGCTATGCAGCCCAATTTTCTAACAGCATATGATAATTCTGGAGTTGGTCTTAGTGAATCAAATCTATATGTTTTAATTCCATTTGCATTTAAACATAAAGCTGTTTGCTCACTAAATTCCTCTGACATTATTCTGCAATCATATGCAATAGCAACCCCTCTATCTTGCCCATTATTTTTTACTATATAATTAGCTAAACCTTGAGTAGCCTTTGTTACAGTATATTTGTTCATTCTGTTTGTACCTGCCCCTATAATGCCTCTTAATCCTGCTGTTCCAAATTCTAGATCCTTATAAAATCTGTCTTCAATTTCTTTTTCATCTTTGATAGATTTTAATTCTTCTTTTGTTTCAGCATCAATGTTAGTATCATTTAACCAATTTTGATATTTATTCTTATATTCCATATAATTTCCTTTCTTTGATTTATCTATTTTTTATGAAATCATTATATAATTTTCTAGCTGTTTCTGGACTATCAACTCCACTTGCATTTTTAACTGGAGCAAATTCTTCTTCTCTTTTTACTCTTAATATCACCATATCGTCTAATTTCTCGAATGCATCAAATATAAATGCTTCAAACTTGTATGCGTTTGGTTCAGTAGGAACTACTATCTCACCATTTTCTTTTCTATAAGTTGCTTTCTTAAATGCTGAATGATATGGTAATTTATTTTTTCCTATTTCTTCTAAGCAATCTATATTAAATAAGTTACATAGAATATGAGATTCTCCATATACAAGTTCCCCATTTTCATCTTGTTGTTCTGCCATTTCATCTGTGATTTCAGTATATTCTACTACACTTGGTTTACCATTTTTTTTGCAAAATACACCAACTTTTTCTTTTGGTCCTGCTTTTACTAAAGATTTTCCTGCTGCTAATACATGTTTTTCTTTTGCCAATCCTATTAATACAGGATCAACCATTTTTACAAGAACATTGTCCACTCCTCCAATAAAAATCCATTCAATCTTATTATCCTTCATATCTTGTATAATATTGCTTTTTACCATTGCTTCAAATATTCCACCATGTCCATCAGCTGCTTCTTTAACAAGTCCTTGCTCATTTAATAATATTTTACCATCAGTTCCCATCATTGGTAATTCACCTTGTATAAAGAACTTTATTTTTTCCTTTGGATATCCAAAGTAGTCATTATTTTCAAAAAAATTAATTGTGTCTTTGTTATTTTCTTTACTTGTCATTATATACCATGGTACTACAACTTTATACTGTTGGTTTGCCTCTTTTAACGATTCGCAAAGTATTTGAAATAGTGATTTATTTGGCTCTATACCTAACATATAAGTTCCCTTTGGTCCGCTATGTCCAAGTCGAGTTCCCTGTCCACCAGCCATTGTTACAGCTGCTAATTTTCCATTTTTTATTTCTTCTTCTCCTATTTCTTTGTATTTTTCAAGTTCATCTTTTGGCATCTTATATTTGTCTTTATATGAAATAGGTTCTATCTTTACATCCCCTAATTCAATTTCTTTTTTTGTATTTTCGTAAAGATTCTCCATTAAATCAAAATCAATTCCTAAAATTTGATTTAGTAATATCTCTTTTTTATTATCATCTAATTTATCAAATGCACTAAGTAAATGTGTCTGCCCATTTTTTTCTAATATAGTTTTTACTTTTTCTAATTTTTCTTCCATAAAAAACTTCCTTTCTAAAATCGAATTGTTTATATATTATATCAAATTATGCTTTTCGTCAATTCATTATTACATAAAATAATATAGACGAGTAAATCGTCTATATTATTTTTCTTTCTTTATTTAAATTATTATCTTTTTGGTAGCCTTGAAATACCTCTGATATTTCTTTTTCACCTGAAGTATTTAATATTTTGTCATGGTTATTGAGTATTTTGTTTATTTCTTGATTTACTTGTAGTACCTCATAACAATCAATAATTGTAACATTTTTTTGGTTTTTCTCATTTATTCTTTCCACTTTCTCATTTATTTTTTCTACATATTCATTATCTCCATTTATTATAATATAAAGATTTTCTATATTATTTTCTAATTTTTCTTTTATTACATTTTCCTGATATAAACTTTTTTTCCAATTTATATTTCTTATTTTTTGTTTTTCTTCTTCTTTTATATTTATCTTACTTAATAACATTTCTACTTCATTTTCTAAATTATTTTGTGTAAATATAATAAAATTATTTCCTTCTTTTATTTTTCTACTTAAATATGGGATTAGCATTGTTACCAAATGTGCGTTACTTACGTAAAAACTACATAATTTTTCTGAACACTCTTTTAAACTTTTCATGATAAAGCCCCCTCATTTCTAATATGGTAAATTTTACCATCTTTATTTCCGTAAGTCAAGCTGTTTTACTGTAAAATCGTATGTCTTATTTCGACACATCATTTTATATTAAATTATTTTTTCCAATAATGTATATTTTTTTTAATTAAGCTAATAATTTTATTAATAACATAAATTTCTATTGGAGGTTTTTTATGAAAATTTTATTAAATTTTATACACAGTACCAAGGTAAAACATACCTTTATTATTTTAATATTATTATGCATATTTATACTTATTTCTGCAATTTCATATGTTGATGCCGTATCAACTGACATATCAAATAGTATATTTAGATTACATGTTATTGCAAATAGCGACAGTACTGAAGATCAGAATTTAAAATATAAGGTAAGAGATGCCGTTTTGAAATATATGAATTCTATTTCTATGGATTGTTCTTCAAAATCAGAAGTAATTAAACTTGTAAATGATCATAAAGATGATTTTTATAAAATAGCAAAACAAGTTATTGTTGATAATGGATATAATTATGATGTTAATATTAAAATTGGCAATTTCAACTTTCCAACAAAGCATTATGGTGATATCTCTTTTCCAGCAGGAAATTATGATGCTTTGAGAATTGAAATTGGAAATGCCAGCGGACAAAATTGGTGGTGTGTGATGTTCCCTCCTCTTTGCTTTGTAGATGTAACTTCTGGTGTTGTTCCAGATGATTCTAAAAGCATTATTGAAAGTAATTTATCTTCAGAAGAATATAATATTATTAGCAATAAGAATAGTTCAGATATTCAATTTAAATTTAGCTTAATAGAGATGTTCCAAAATTTAAAAATTGCCAATAAATAGCAACTTTAACAAAGTATTGTATTTTATATTAAATTGTGATATATATATTAAGGTAGAGTTTAATTATTTTAAACTCTACTTTTATTTAGATTTTAAATAAATAAAATATATTTCTTGGGGGGACAATCTTGGAAAAATTAGTAATAAAAGGTGGAACTAGATTAAAAGGCGAAGTTACTATATGTGGAGCTAAAAATGCAGCTGTCGCAATACTTCCTGCAACTTTATTAATAAATGGAATTTGCACAATTGATAATTTGCCTAATATTAGTGATGTAAAAATAATTTGTAATATATTAAAAGAATTAGGTGCTAAGATTACATGGAACAACGAACATGAAATTACAATTGACACAACAAATGTATGTTGTGCAAATGCTCCTTTAGATATGACTAGCAAATTTAGAGCTTCATATTATCTAATAGGTTCCTTGCTTGGAAGATGTGGTGAAGCTGAAGTTGGATTACCGGGGGGCTGTAATCTTGGGGCAAGACCTATAGATCAACATATAAAAGGATTCGAAGCTCTAGGTGCTAAAGTGGAAGTTGGACAAGGAAAAGTATATGCTAAAGCAAAAAAATTAGTTGGTACTTCTATTTATATGGATGTTGTGTCTGTTGGTGCTACAATCAACATTATGCTTGCTAGTGTTCTTGCTGAGGGAACAACAACTATTGATAATGCTGCAAAAGAACCTCACATTGTTGATGTTGCCAATTTTTTAAATACAATGGGAGCTGACATTCGTGGTGCTGGAACTGACGTTATAAAAATTAATGGAGTTAAAGCTTTAAAAACCAACGGAATATATTCCGTTGTTCCAGATCAAATTGAGGCAGGAACCTTTATGCTAGCAGCTATTGCAACTAAAGGTGACATAATAATCCATAATTGTATTCCTGAGCACTTAGATTGTATTACTGCAAAGATATTAGAAATAGGAGGAAATGTTGAAATATTAGATGACTCTATTAGGGTATGGACAAGTAAAAGGCCTACTAAAGCCACTGTTAAAACACTTCCTTATCCAGGTTTTCCAACAGATATGCAACCTCAGATTGGAGTAGTCTTATCAATTGCAGATGGTACAAGCATCATAAATGAAAGTATTTGGGAATCAAGATTTCAATATACCTGTGAATTAAATAAAATGGGAGCACACATAACAGCTCAAGGCAAAACTGCAGTATTTGAAGGTGTTAAATCATTATCTGGTGCTCCTGTATATGCTACAGATTTACGTGCTGGTGCTGCTCTTATTATAGCTGGAATAGTTGCAAATGGAGAAACCGAACTTTATAATATTTATCATATAGATAGAGGTTATGAGAATATTGAACAAAAATTTAGAAACTTAGGCGCTGATATTATAAGAGTTGATGAGTAATTAAAGGAGATACACATGTTTAATTTTTGTAGTTTATATAGCGGAAGTTCTGGAAATAGTTTATTGGTTCAAACTGCTAATACAAAAATATTAATTGATGCTGGTGAAAGTGCAAAAAAAATTGTTGAAGCTCTTTCATCAGTCAACATTGATGTGAATGACTTAGATGCAATAATAGTTACACATGAGCATTCTGATCATGTAAAAGGCTTAGGTACATTATCAAAAAAATATAACATTCCTGTATATGCTAATAAAAAAACATGGGATGCTATGCCAGAACAAGAAGCAAAAATATTAGATATAAATAAAAAACATTTTAATTGTTTTGAAAAATTTGAAATTGGGGATTTAAAAATTAATCCTTTTGAAATTCCACATGATGCAGCAGATCCATGTGGTTTTAACATTTTTTATAATAATAAAAAAATAAGCATTGCAACAGACATTGGTCATATGACATCAGATGTTATTCATAAATTAGAGGATAGCTCTTTTCTTTTACTTGAGTCAAATTATGATCCTAATGTCTTAAAATGTTCTAAATATCCATATTTATTAAAAGAAAGAATTGCCGGCCCCAAAGGACATCTTCCTAATATCGAAGCAGGTAAAACTATATCATATTTAATGAAAAGTGGTTTAGGTAAAGTTACATTGGGACATTTGAGTAAAGAAAATAACTTTCCTGAACTAGCATATAAAACAGTAGTTGATGAAGTTATAGAAAATAAACTTAATGAAAATACTATTAGTATAAATGTTGCAAATCGATGCTCTCCAAGTCCTATAATTGACTTAGAATCATAAATGCAGGAGGTTTTTATGTTACATATTGACGTTATATGCGTTGGAAAAATAAAAGAGCAATATTTGAAAGATGCTATTTCTGAATATTCAAAACGCTTATCTAAGTATTGTTCTTTAAATATATTAGAATTACCTGATGAACAAGTTCCTAATAATCTAAGCGATAAATTATGCGAAAATATAAAGCAAGTTGAAAGTTCTAATATTATATCTCATTTTAAAAAAGACAGTTATATAATTTGTTTAGATTTAAATGGGAAACAATATACTTCAGAAAAATTTTCACAAAAATTAGACTCCATTGCACTAAATTATAATAGTAATATAACTTTTGTAATTGGCGGAACTCTTGGAATGTCTAAAGAACTATTAAACCGTTCAAATGAATTAATTTGTTTTTCTAAAATGACATTTCCTCACCAATTAATTCGTGTATTTCTATTAGAGCAAATTTTCAGAGCTTTTAAAATATCAAATCACGAAACATACCATAGGTAATTTCTTATTTATATAAAATATGTAGAGGAAAATTAAAATATGGGAATATCTAGATTTCAAAAACAATCACAATTTTCATGTTAGATTACGAAATTCTTTTGAGAATAATTTATTTATTATAATTTAATTTTTATAGATATTTTTTAATTAAAATATCTTTTTTCCTTTCTTTTAATTATTTATTTTTATTTTATTTTTGCTTTCGGGGGCAAAATAATTTAAAGTAAATTTTCCTCTACAAAATTAAAAACATTTTTAATAAATATAAAATATATATTTTTATTATAATTTATATTTATTTTATATTATTTAATTATTAATTTTTTTCAATATTTTTTTTATTAAGATTTTTTGGATAATTTTTTTATTTATAAAGAATATTAAAATAAAAATAGAAAAAATTATTAAGATTATAAAAAACATATTTTTCCTTTTGAAATAATTAAATTAATTTTATATTTTTTATTTTAATACCTTTATTCCTTCTTGTCAATAAAAACTTTACGACATCATTTTCCAAATTATGACAGATGTTATCATTCCTGCAATATCTGCTAATAATGATGCCACTAGGATATATCTTGTTTTCTTTATTCCCACACAACTTGTATATATAGCTATTGTATAAAATGTCGTTTCAGTTGATCCCATAATTGTAGAACTAATTAACCCAATTATACTATCTACTCCATGTGTTTTCATTATATCTACTGCTACCGCTAAAGATGCGCTCCCTGATACTGGTCTTAATAAAGCAAGTGGCATAATTTCGCTTGGGATTTTTAGTGTACTTATAATTGGTTTTATAATATTTACAATCAAATCAATAATACCAGAACTTCTTAGTGCTCCAACAGCAATAAATATTCCGACAAGAGTTGGAAACATTTTAAATACAATTTCTATGCCCTCTTTTGCTCCATCCAAGAATGTATCATATACTCTATTTTTTTCAATTAATCCATAAACTATAATTAATAAAATAATACCTGGAATAGCAGCTGCTGAAATAAAATTCATCATATTTCTTTCTCCTTATTATTTTAAATTTATCTTTAATTATTTTTTTTATTTATTTTTTGATCTATTTTTTGATCTATTTTTTTGTCTATTTTTTATTGTTTTATTTTTTTTATAATTATTTTAGTTGCGATAATACCAACTATTGCAGCAACAATAGTTGCTCCCCATACAGGTAAAATGATTTGCGTCGGATTTTGAGAACCTAAAGAGGTTCGAATTGCAATTACATTTGTCGGAATTAGTTGTAGTGATGCCGTATTTAATACAATAAACATAGCCATAGAATCCGATAATGTATCTTTCTTATTATTTTCTTTTTGCATAGTTTTCATTGCCTTTAATCCTAATGGTGTAGAAGCATTTCCCAAGCCTAATATATTTGCAATTATATTCATAGAAATTTCAGACTTTGCTTTTTGGCTATTTTTTAATTCAGGAAATAAAAACTTCATAATTGGATTTAACATTTTAGTTAGTTGCTCCATTAAAGTTGTT
Source organism: uncultured Clostridium sp. (assembly GCA_902406115.1). GTDB lineage: Bacteria > Bacillota > Clostridia > TANB77 > CAG-508 > CALXVA01. Next base: position 41,508 of record CABPCL010000008.1, read on the forward strand.
CTCTTTACAATTTCCATAATTCCATTCCATAAGCAAATTGTCCCTAAAAATGTTATCGATAATTGAACTGCATCTGACACAGATGAAAAAATTCCATCATTAATATCACTTACTTTACCTGCAAATACGGCATATACAAATGATATGATAATAGCAGCTGGCCATAATATATTTAGCATACTAATATTTTCTCTCCTTCCATATTAGTAAATAATTATTCATTATATTTATTTTTATTCTTTATATATTTTTTAAATAATTGTAAATTTTTTCAAGTTTTAGGTTGCCTTTTTTTACAATTTGTGATATTATATTTGTAGATTATTTTGTCGAATTTTGTTGTAGGAGGGAATTTTTATGAAATCAACAGGTATAGTAAGAAGAGTAGATGAACTTGGTAGAGTTGTTATACCAATTGAACTAAGAAATAAATTTGGAATCGCAGAAAAAGATCCTATAGAAATATATGTAGAAGGTTCAAATATTATTTTAAAGAAATATGAACAAAATTGTGTATTTTGTGGAAACTCAAAAAACTTATCAGAATATAAAGGTAAATTAATTTGTGATAAATGTTCAAAACAAATATCTGAATTAAAATCAGAGTAAAATATAATAAAAATAAAAAAAGTAATTTTATAATTAGTTATAAAATTACTTTTTTTATTTTACTTTTCTATAAATAATTGGTAAATTTCATTTTTTGATACCTTTTTATTTTTTGCAATTATTTTTATAATTTCTTTTTTTTCTAATCCTTGTTTTTTATAAATCTCATATTGTTCTTCAGGTGTTTTATCTTCTATATCATTTTCTTCTTCTTGAATATCGTTTAAATCTAATAAAATAATAAATTCTCCCTTCGGTTCTTTAAAAATCTCTATTAATTCCGATACCTTCCCTCTGACAAATTTCTCATGTATTTTAGTTAATTCCTTTGCTATTACACAATTAATATCTCCTATATTTTCAAGAATATCTATTAATGTTTTTTGTAATTTGTGTGGTGCTTCATAAATTATAATTGTTTTATTTTCTTTTAATATTTTTTCAAATATTTTTTTCCTTAATTTTTTATTTATTGGTAAAAAACCATAAAAACCAAATCGTTTTGTATTAAGTCCCGATGCAATTAAAGCATTTACTAATGCACATGCTCCTGGTATTGGAATAACCTCTATATTTTTCTCTATCGCAGACTTTACAATTTCTTCGCCAGGATCAGATATTCCTGGAGTACCTGCATCTGTTACTATTGCAATATTCTCTCCATTTAGAGCCTTCTCTATTAAAAAATCAGTTTTAATATCTTCATTATGTCTATGATAACTAATTAATGGTTTTGAAATTTCATAATAATTTAATAATTTTAATGTATGCCTTGTATCCTCTGCTGCAATCAAATCAACTTCTTTTAATGTATTAATTGCTCTAAATGTAATATCTTCTAAATTTCCAATCGGTGTTGCTACTAAATATATTTTTCCGTTCATTTTATTTTCATATATTTTATTTTTAAAAAATATATTTCTCCTTTCTTATTTTTTAATAAATATATTATTATTTTATTTATTTTTATATATTATTATTTTATAATTAAATATTTTATTTATTTTTATTATATATTTTTAAAATTTCATCTGTATATTCCCCATCTTCATTATAAACATATATTGGCTTATCTATTTTTAAAAATGGTCTTGCATTTTTTATTCCTTTTATTAATATTAAATTAGGTTCTTTATTTATTTTAGGATAAACAAATTTTATTTCCTTTGGCTCTATTTTTTGTTTTCTCATTTCTTCTAAAATATCTGCCAATCTATCCGGTCTATGAACCATAAATAATGTTCCTTTATCTTTTAATAAATAATTTGCTGTTTTAATGAAATCATTTAAATTAGCTGTTATTTCATGTCTAGAAATTAATTGCTTTTTATTCTCATTTATTTTTCCCGTATTTATTTTTTTATATGGTGGATTTGTAATTACATAATCAAAACTATTTTTTTCTAAATAATTTTTTATTTTATTTTTATTTAAATCATCTATTTCTTCATTATTTTTTTTATCAATTATTTCTTTTAAATTTATATTTATAATTTTAAATCTATTTTCTAGATTATTTAATTTAATACTTCTTTTTGCCATATCTGCAACTTCTTCTTGAATTTCTACTCCAACTATTTCTGACAAATTTGTTTTTGCACATAATAAAATACCTAATATTCCTGTGCCAGTTCCTAGATCTACACACCTTGAATTATCTTTTATTCCTTTTGCAAAATCAGAAAGTAATACGCTATCAATTCCAAAACAAAAGCCTTCTTTATTTTGAATTATTTTCATATTATTAATTTCTAAATCATCTATTCTTTCATTTTTATTTAATTCCATTCTTATTTTCCTTTATTTTTTATTTATTAACCAAATTATATTTATTGCATAATATATTATATATTATATTTTAATTTAAATCAAATTTATATTTATATTGAAAGGGTTTTTATGGGTAATAATTTAGTAAATATTAAAAAAAATAAAAAAGAAAAAAAAATAGATTTTATAAAGAAAAAAGATAATACAATTTGTTCATTATTTGAAGTTGAACATTTTCTGTGTGATTTTAAAAAATTAATTAATACAATTAAATTATATAAAATATTAAGATAAATAAATAATTATTTAATTAATTATTCTTTATTAATTTTAATTATTTATTTAATTATTTTATTTTTTATTTAAATAATAAATTAATTAAAATTATTTGTTTTAGGG
>CABPCL010000009.1 GCA_902406115.1 uncultured Clostridium sp.
CCAAGTGGTAAGGCACGAGTCTGCAAAACTCTGATCCCCGGTTCAAATCCGGGTGGCGCCTCCAAACGACAAAAAAACGACAAATTTCTAATGTTAAAATGAAATTCTGTCGTTTTTTCTTTTTAGAGCTGTACGCATTTCGCCTAAAAGCTCACTTTTAGTATCTCTTTAAAATATGAAACAAACAATATTAAAAGTTTAATTTATTACATAAGAGGAAGACAAGTAATGCTAGATAGAGATTTAGCAGAATTATATAATTGTAAAAATGGTACTAAAACTATAAATCAAGCAGTTAAAAGAAATATTGAAAACAAGAACTTTGCCTTATGTCTTTCCAGAGCAAGGAGTCGCAATGCTAGCAACCATTATAAGAACAGGGGTTGCAGTAGATGTTAGCATTAAAATAATGGATGCATTTGTAGAAATGAGAAAATTTATTTCATTGAATTGTCAAGTTTTTGAAAGACTAACAAATGTTGAATATAAATTACTGGAATATGATAATAAATTTAATCAAGTATTTAATGAATTACAAAATAATAAAAAACGAGAATTTAAACAAAAAATATTTTTTAAATGACAAATTTTGGATAGCTATGAACTGATAAATTTCATGATAGGTTCATTATTATAGATAATAAAAAACTATATCATTGTGGTGCATCATTAAAAGATTTAGGAATAAAGTGTTTTGGGATAAACAAAATAGAAGAAATTGATTTTATAGAAAATATAAATAAAATAATTAATAAATAGTTAATCGCATTTGTAATAATATTTACAATGTCTGGTATATGTTTATGTATAAAATCTGTTATTGAAAGAGGTTGGATAAAAGAAATCAACCAAAAGTTAAAAGAACACAATAATTAAAAAATTTAGAGGAATTGACTTAGATTCCTCTATTTTTATTTTGTTTGTTAATTAAAAAACCTTTAAAAATTCTATAAAGTAATTTTTTACATTCTTCTTCTCTATTGTTTCTTTACTATATATATCTAACACCTCTATCACTTCATTACCTAGCATAATCTTCATATTTCCAATAATCTGATTTTCTCCTACTGGCGCTTCTAAGTTGTATACTACATTAATTTCTATATGAATGTTATCTACCTGTGTATTTTTTATTGCGATTTTATCATAATTTATTTCTTGCATTTTTAAATCTATTGTAGATTTTTCACCTTTATTAATTATAAATCTTTGTTGATTTATTTTTTGCCATGTACTGAATTGCTCTTTAATTTTATTCTTTATGTCTATCATTTTATAATTTTTATATGTATATTCAATAAGTTTTATGCTGTCAGCTGTTCTATACTTTTTTGTGTCAGCTCCAATTACAACTGTTATAATATCTAAATCATTTCTTTTACACGAAGATACTAAACATCTTCCAGCCCCATTAGTAAAACCTGTTTTTACTCCATATACGCCATTTACGCTTCCTAATAATTCATTTGTATTTGTTATTATTTTTGGTTTGTTATTTATATATATTGTACATGTTTTAGTAGATACTATTTCTTTTATCTTGTCAATTTTCAAAGCGTAGTCTGCTATTTTAGCTAATTCATATGCTGTTGTATAGTGTCCTTCTTTATCCAAACCATGTGGAACCACAAAGTGTGTATTTATTAATTTTAATTCTTTTGCTTTTTGGTTCATCATTTCGGCAAATCCCTCTATGCTACCTCCTATATGAATTGCTAATGCAACTGCAGAATCATTGCCCGATCTTAGCATAAGTCCATATAGTAAATCGTTAATTGTAATTTTATCATTTTTCTTTAATCCTAATCTAGACCCACCAGTTCCTGCTGATTTACTGTCTATTGTTACAATATCAGATAAATTGCTGTTTTCCATTACTACTATGGCAGTCATAATTTTTGTGGTACTTGCCATTGGCGTTTGCTTATTTCCATTTTTCTCGTATAGTACTCTCCCTGAAGATCTATCATACACAAGTGCCACCCTTGAATTTAACTTAGGTTCATTATTTAATGTTTTTGCTGTTTCAACTAATTCTTCCTTAATCTCTCTTATATTTATTTGTTCTTTATCATCTTCTAGATCTGCAAACACAATACAACTATTAAACAAGATTATTAATATCACCAATATATTTATAACTTTTAATTTCATTAAAAAATCACCTTTTAAATTATATTTATAAAGGTGATTTTTATGAATTTTTATTTATTATTGTCTAATGTTTCTATCTGGAAATCTAGATTCATCAACTATTTCTGTATTTATTTCTTCTACTGTTTTTTGTTTTTCATCTTCTGAAAGCTCCAAACCAGATTTATTTATTTCTGCTTCAATAAATTCTTTTTGCTCGTTTCTAGACATATCTCCTTCTTCTAAAGCCTTATCAACTATTTGTTTCTTAAGCTCTTCTAAAGTCATCTTTCCATCTATTTGATCAGTATCTATTCCGTCTAATGTTTGAGGATCCATTCCATCTTCCTCTTTTTGTCTATATATTCTGCCTTCTTGCTTTACCTCTTCTTTTGAATCTCCTGCATTTTCTTTAACCTTAGCAGATGGAATTCTCTGATTCTCAGATTCCATTGTTCTTATCGGAGTAGATCTTCTATTTTCTTTATCCATTATATTACTAACATAATCTACATTTAACATTCCATAGTCTCCAATAGACACTGCAATTCCGTCATCTCTGTTTCTTGCATTTATTCTTAGCAAGCCTTTTACTTGTTTTTCTTCTACTTTAGATCCATCTTCATTAATTGAAATTACATTTTTATTACCTGTTGTTCCTTCTACTGGCTCTATGCTACTAATTGGCTCTCTTGTTCCATCCTGCTTTACCCCTAGTATGGTAAATTGTCCATTACTCTTTTCATTTGGAGTACTACAAACTATAGAAACAGATGCATATTTTGAAGCTTCTGGCATAAGATCAACCAAGTTATATTTATCTGTAATTTTTTCGCTTGGGTTAATAGTAGATACTGCTTTAATTTCATCTTTATCAATATTTAAGGCTTTTGCTGTTTTTTCCTTTTTTTCTTCTTCTGTTTCTTGATCTGGCTCTTTTTCTTCTTCCTCTTCTTCTTTTTCTTTTTCAGAATCTCCTTCTTGTTTTTGTTCTTTTTTACCTTCTTTATTTCTTTCTAATCCATTCTTTTCACGTTCATCTAGTTCAGCTTTTGTCATTACAATATCATTTTCTTTTAATTCTTTTGGTAACTCAAAGTCAATATCGTCTAGTTCTAATTGTTTGAAATATTCTCCGTAATTTTCCTTTAATTGTTCTAAATATTCTGGAACAAACTGAACCTTTCCCTCTGATGATACCATAGCAATCAACTTATCATTATCATCAAAAATCTCATATGTAGTCAAATTATCTTCTTTTTCTTTTTTGTCTGCATTTTTTTCTGGATTATCTGCAGTTTTCTCTTGAATTTTCTGCTTGATTTCCACAATATACACATTTTTTATTGCAAGTCCACTATTGCCGAACTCAAAATCTCTAAAATACATTGTATTTTCTCTTTTTTGAGAATCAGCGTCTAGTCCTGAGTCAACTAATTTACCTATTTGATTCATATGATTTATAATTTTATTTTTTTCTTCCTCTTTCATAGTTTATTTCTCCCTATTATTTATTTATACTGAATGACATAACGAAATCTGTATTCTCTTTTAATTTTATAATTACTGTTATATCTTTACTCATAGCGGCCACTGAAACTCCACTCTTAATTTGTACTTTGCAAGAATATATGTCCCCAACTTTTTCAGCTGAACTAATTGTTACTGTATTGTTATTGAAGAAATTTTGCTTTGCATATGTCTCAAATTTACCTACAGTATCAAAGTTCTTCTGTTTAAAAGTATCGTCTAAATATGTATATGCACTTTTATACTCTTTGGAGTTTATTAATTTAAAGAATTTATTTATGCAAGTAGCTATTTTTGTACTATCAGATGAGCTATTGTATTTTTGTACATATTCATTTGATTCAACTGTATAGTCATCTAATATAATTGTATAATCCATTCCACTAGATGCTTTGATTTTGTAATAATAGTTGTTAATGTCTTCTACTTCGTAATTTGTTATATTCTCTGTTGCTTCTCTTCCGTAGCTTCTTATTATGAAATCATCGAATCTTTCACTATTGTTTTTAATATAACTTTTAAATTCATCTATATTACTAAATTTTTTATTTCTATATTCTTCGTCCAGTGTACCAAATGCAACATCTGGAATATATTTCATCTTAAATATAAAATCGTTTATATATTTTTCTGCAACATCTTTTCCAGAATATAAATTGTAGTTATATTTATTATATAAATTTGATTTTATTGACTCGTTTTCTGTTTTGTTTATTTTTCCTTCTTTTGCTTTATTATATTCATCTATTTTTAAGGGACTCACTGAAAATGTACTGTTTGAAGAATCTTTACATACTTTAAAATAATAATTTTCTGGTTTATCATTATTTTCTTTTAATATAAATCCATAAGTATAATACTCTGACATAGTACTAGTTTCAAATGCACACATTTCTTGTATATAGTATTTTTCTATATTTTCATAAATTGTTATAACGTTATCTGTTGATATATTATTTCTTTTAATATAATTTGTCTCTGTTATATTATATAATGCCTGCTTATTACTTTCCTTAGCATAGTCAATTACATTTTGAATAACATTATCTATAGCTAATATTGTATAAATGTTGTTTTCTTTTACGCTATTACTTGCATATACCTTTGTATTAGCCAATTCATTATTTGGTAATAGATTTTCATCTATATTATTATTTTGTTTTATCAATATGATTAATATGATAGATAAAATTATAAGTAATACTAATAGAGAAATAATTATCTTCTTAACCTTTTTCATACTTTTTATTTTCTAATCCCCTTTCTAAACTACTAATAAATTGTAAGAGGTGTGTCTAAATAAATGTAACCATTTAATGTATATCCTGTCCAACCAATGTCTCCATCTATTGGAATTGCCTCTACACCCTTCCATTCTGTTCCTGAAGCAGCATGGCTAATATATATTTTATCTGCACTTACTCCTTCAACATATGCAACATGTCCAACCTTTCCATTTGACCATGAAATAATAGAATTTGGTCTTGGTGTATTTCCATAATCAAACCATCCATTTTCCTTATTAATTTCATAATATTGTCCTCCATTTCCCAAAGCTGTTGGGTATTTTCCGTAGGCCATATCCGTTGCTTTCTAAATACATAGATGCTCTTCCCCAAGCCCACCATGTACATTGAAATGCATAATCTGGCTCAGATGGTGTTTGAAGCTTAAATATATCGTTTTTTGAACTGAACCAATCAATAAATTCATCTGTATTATATAACTTTTCAGGATGAGGAATTGTTCCCTTGAAATATTCTTTTGTTATCTTTTCATTTAGTGCATCTGCCTCAGCTTGATTTTGTATTCCCCCGCTTACAAAATCAAATGATGAAGAAGAAGTCGACGACCCCAATGTTTGTATTCCCACTTTTTCGTAAATTTCAGACATGATAGCAATTACACTATTTGCCCATTCTCCATTAGGACAATAGCTTTTTTCTATTTCCTGAACTGTAGTGGCATTTGCCTTAAAATATAATCCATCTGTATTTGCAATCAAATCTCCGAATCTATATACTCCAGTACTAGCATCTTTATATACTCTCCATTTAAGTTCATTACCGCTTGTTGGACTATAGTAATATGTTTTATCAGGATATGCTCCTTTTGGAACATCTTTAATATTATAATCATGTAGATTATAATATGTACTATCAGGAGTTATTGTAACATTCCACCAATTGTTTGTTATTGAGTAGTCATTTGGACAATTCTTTGCTGTTCCGGCACCGGACTCTACAATACTTACTGCAATTGCAAATACAGCATTAACATTATATTCTTTTTGCATACCCAAAAAAGCATCTAATTGTGAATTTAGGTTTTTCTTAACATTTTCACCTCTATTTAAATTATCTATTGCTTTTTTCAAAACACTTTTATCTGTTATGCATAAACTCTTTGCAGAAGTACTTGTATCTACGGTATAATTTTTTCCTGATGAGATTTCTCTTATAGAAAATTGTTTAGCTAAATCTTCATATTTTATATTTCCATATTTCGTTGTATTTTTATATTTGTTCATAACATATCTCATATATTGCTCTAAGCTTTGCGTTGTTTCATGATTTTTTAGTAATTCAAAAAGCATTTCTGCACCACTTACTAAATTTGGTCCAGCAGCAGATTTTGCTGAAGAGTTTGGAATATCAAATTCATCATACATTAAACCTATAAATGTTGTATTATCATCAACTTTTCCATCACCGTTTACACCTTGAGAATCTTTATCTCCTGTTTTATCTACAACATCACTAGCTGTACTTTTTTTATATTTTTTCCTTGTTGTTGTAACCGTTGTATCTTTTCTCACATTTGTTTTCCACGTGAATTCCTTTCCAACATTTTCTTCCGTTAATGACATTTCTGGTTTATTCTCGTCTGTTCCTTTTTCATTTTCCTTTGTATCTACATTTACTTCGTCTTCTTCTACTTCATAGTTTATAGTTTGTTCTGAAAACCATGTTTTTACATACGTTACTACAACTCTTGAATCAGATATATTATTTTGGTATGTACGCTCTTCTTGCTTATCTTTTTCTGTATTCAATTCACCCTCTTTGTATGTTGTTTTTCCATCTTTTTCTTCCTTCTCAACCTTTTGTTTATTCTGATCATATTTAGTTACAATCTTTGTATCAGTAACAACTCCATCATTTAGTATCATTATTCTAATTTCAGATCGTTTAGCCAAGTCTGCTACCTTAGATGCAAATTCTGGATTCTTTGAAATCATGGTAAGATATATATAAAAATTCATACTAGTTGTATATGGTGCTATACTGTCTAAATAATTGACATGATTTATTATAATCTCGCTCTTTGAGTTTCCATATGCTGGATCTCCATATGTATTCGTATCTGCGTATACTAAGTATCCATTCTCATCTATGGAGAAGTAATTGTATATTGAACTTGCAACTGCCATATTACTTTCTATATCACTCTTTGTTTGTAAAAATTTTTTGTATTCCATAAATTCTAATTGATTATCCTTATTTGCCTCGATTTTATCACTATCATCTAAATCTCTGTGAACATATACATTTCCATATGGTCTAGATCCTGCATTTAAGCTTTCAAGCCAATCTGGTTTTGTATTTAAAGTTCTTGTAATCTCTTGTGCTTCATAAAATTTTCTTATGTACGTTCTTGCTTTTTCTTTATTTTCTTTTTCTATATCTGGATTACTATAATCAACATCTCCCAACAATTTAAGACCATCCAGGCTAACTCCTTCAGCAGAAATTCCATTTATTATTGTATCTACCTCTTCATCACTTATTTGTATTATACCTGATTCATCTATTCTTAAGGCATCTACTATTCCTGCTCCAAAAGCCGCTAATCCAGCTCCAATTTGTTCAAAGAAGTCTCCAATAGCTCCAAATATTCCTAATATAAGTGTTCCAGCTAATAGTATTGGTAATATAGACCCTATAAAGTTTATAAGTAACATTCTCCTGAACTTCTTATTTTTTAAAAGATTTACTGCATCTTTAACTGCTCCTATTACATTACCTGTTTGTATATTTTTTGCTAAGCTTGCTCCATCTTTTGCCATGTTAACAGTATCATTGATACTCTCTGATGCTTTCTGAGCCGTACTTTGCTCTTGTCCATTTGATGATTTTTTCTCTTTGTCATCTTCATCCATATTTTTCACCTCCTATTGCAAGTTTACACCTATTTCTAAAGTATCTATTTTTTCATTATTTTTGTTATTTAAATATTTTTCACTATCTAATATTATATTTTTAAATTTTATTTCAGATATTATCTTATTTTGGTCATATATTTTATTAAAATTAATACTAATATTTTTTTCATATCCAGATTTTAATAACAAACTGTCTGTTGATAATTCATTTAAAAATGCGGAATACTGTATATTGTCTTTATCCACTAAATATATATCTTTATTGTTTTTTCTGTCTCCAATTAATATATCATTAGATGTTTTATTTCTTATCGTTATATTATAAGTTTCATAATCTTTATATACTTTTTTACTTCTTATTAAAACTTCAATATTATTAACTTCATTGGATTTATTAATATTACTTTTTCGAATAAATCCGTTTATACTTATTTTATCTTCATCTTTTCCTTTCACAATAGTTATATAATCTTCAATGTTTTTATCTAAATTACCCTCTCCAGTTGCTAACATATTTTCTTCATACATTTTTATTTTATATGTATATGCGTCGCCACTATTAAACCATAATTCTAGGTTATATGTTTTTTTTGTAGCAAATATCTTTGTGCAATAATTATTGATAAATGTATTAACGTCATTACTATACTCTTCTTTACAATCATCTGTTAACAAAGAATATGCTTTTTCATACTCCTTATTATTTTCATAATTAATAAATTGATCAATACAATTCATGTTTTTGTCTGTAACTTTCTCATCAACTTTTTGACCTGTTATTACTGACTGAATTGGCTTTGTCATATCTATAACTGGACTACTAGAGTTAATTGATTTATTTTTGTAATAACCATCTAAAATTCGTATTAGAATAAAAATGAAGGCTATTATTGCAATCACTATTATTATCTTTTTCCTATTATGGTTCCAATATCTAATAAAATTTCTCACAATTATAGCCCTCCATATTATTTAATTTATTTTCCTACTCCCTTTATTTGTTTTATTTTTCCAATTATATTATCAGCACTAGCCTTTGCTTTTTCTGAATCTAAGCCGGTTTTTCCGGAAGTTAGTTGATTTACAATGTCTGATTGTAACTGATTTACTTTCTTTTCATCTCTTAAGTCCTTAGCACTATAGTCATTGGCTATTTGAGCAATTGTCTTTGCTTGCTTTCTTGCACGCTCGCTTCTCTCTTTTTCTGACATTTCTTGGTTTGAAATCTCAAGTTCTTTACTTATTTGATCTTCCACTTCTATTGATTTATGAATTGTTGAAATATCAGTTACTCCTGCATTATTATAATCTGCAATTTGATGCATTCTATCATTTAGTTCTTTTGGAGTCGGACGTATACCATCATTTTCTAATCTCATTAGTTCTTCCTCTTCAGCTCTTAATTCTTTGTCATTTAATATATCTCTAGTTTGTTGATTTAAAGCTGCTTGTGTCTTTCCAAATGCTCCTTCTTCGTATGTATTTCTTATATTGTTTCCAAGTTTTGTCATTCCGTTTACAGCACCTTTACCTATTGCTGGGATTGCTGCATATCCAACTGCTGCACCAGCTAATCCATAATGAATTACATCCTCCAAATTATCTCCCGCAATTCCCATTCCAAGTCCAACTGCTGCACCTGTTGCTGCTGCTAAACCTTTACCAGCAATTTTTGCACCGCCTACTACGGCCTTTTTTCCGACATTAAGTGCTCCTCTAGCTGAATTCTTTAATGATCTAGTAAGTCCTATATCATCCATTTTTTTCTTAGCTGCATCTAATTTATCACTGGCTCTACCAACTATTCGTCCTGCTTTACTATTATTTATTGCTTTAGCCATATCTCTAGCTTTTTTCATACCTGGTTTTATTACTCTCGTATATGCACCCGAATTTCTAAATTTATCAGAAGCCTTACCTGCTACATTTTTAATTCCAGATACAGCTTTTCGTGCTAAAGGCTTACCATAATTTTCATTTACCCATTTGCCAAGTCCCCAATTCTCATCTTGTTTATATACTTTATGTTTCTTATCAGATTGCTCTGAATTTTGTGATGCATTTGAACCTGTACTAGGCATAGAACCTTGTCCTGCACTTCCTGATCCACTAGGCATAGCTCTTGCTGCTGAACTTTGGGATAGGCTTGGTTGCTGACTATATGACGAGTCATTATGTGGATCATACGAGGCATCATATTCATCTGTATATGGATTAAAGTATTCTCCATTAACGTTTTGTCCAAATCCCTCTGCTGAATATCTGTCCATTACTTCATCCCTATCGCTTTGTCTATTACTATTTGTATCATCACCTAAATTTTCACTTCTGCTATTTAATTGAGGTTTTTCATTTTCATTTAATTGATGATTTCCTTGTCCATTTTTAAATGCTTCCAAACCTTTTGGTGCATTAGGATCTTTAATTTGATTTTTCTGTCTAATATTATTGTTCTTTCCACTATTGCTACCGCTATTGCCATTGCCATGGTTTAGAGCATTAACTCCCTTGCTAGCTACGCCTTTAAGTGCATTGAATGCAGCGGCTCCTCCAAATCCCCCTGCAAATGACGCTCCTGCTGATGGAGCCTTATCAAATCCAAAGAATTTTCTCAATAATTTTTCTGCCGGAGTTAAGAATGCCATAAAGAATATTGCATATAGTGGATTTTCAACTGCTATATTCATTCCAGCTCCCATGAATATAGAATATATTATTAAATGAAAAGGCTGTAATATTGCATTATATGCAAATTCCTTAAACCATGCATTAAATGCCTGCGCTTTTCCATCTCCCATTTTATCAATTGGATATGTTAGAGTTACTAATGGTGCCATTAATGTGAGAAACGCCAGAGTTATCGCCCTTTTCATATATTCAAATGTAAATTTAAAGGTGTATACTATTATTCCAATGTAAAAGAATAAAAATATTGCCTTCGTTCCTAAATCTACATGTTCAATCATTAGCCTGCAATATCCTGTAAGATTTGTTTTAAAATACACTTCCGTACTATCTTCTGTGTTTTCAGGTATCATTTTTACAGTTACACTTGAAGAATCAGCAAGCGACGACGTTATGATCTCTACTAAAGTCATTGTAAATGACATTATGTAATGTAAGAAAAATAGTAGGAACAAAGCTATTAACCAATCCATTAGCATTTGTTTATATTTTGCTTTGTCTGCTGCAACACTCGTTACTATTATTCTTATAGCAACATATAGCAATACTGCTAATAAGCATACCACTACTAAATTTCTCAATGATCTATACCATGCAGATATTGTTTCTTGAAGTTGTAATGCTATTGATTTGTTATTTTGTTCATTATTATCCCATTTCATAGGGCTTATGAAATTTGCATCTAGCGCCGGAACTTGGTTTGAAAATATCATGTCTGGGCTGTATTTTACGACTGGTATAGAGTATGAGCCCATTCCAAACCATCCATGATCTAGACTTGATTCATTCACTTCTTTTACAGTTCCCGTAATTTCATCTTCATATAATCCTAATTTTCTTAATTTTTCTTTTCCCTCATCACTTTTTAAGGCATTAGCATAGTCATCTGCATTAATCATAAATGCTGTTGATAATTTTTCAAGCGGATTTAATTCTCCTCCACCCAAATTTATTTCAACGTTTCCATACATAAAAGTCTGTAAAAGAGCCATTAATGCATCTCCTAATCCTGCTACTAAGTCAACCACTGGTCCTAAAAGTACACCTCCGAAATCAGCTCTCGAAAAAGTTGGAGTTATGAAGTTAAATGATAGTACTATCAAAATTGTTATAGCTATCTTTTGTACAATATTATTATTAGTAACCTTTTTCATCTTATCCCCCTAATAATTCTCATATTGATTTTTTCCCTTTTGTACTAATTTATTTAAGTTTGTTTCCACAAACTCAAATTCTTTCTTTGTAGGTCTAATCTGTATAATAGCGCTATCAGCTCCTACTTTTAGTAATCCTTCTCCTTTTGCACATGTGATTAAGAAGTTTGCTTCTCCACCGCTTAATTTAAATACTTCTTTTAAGTATTGTATTTCTGACTTATCTTGTGCTAAAAATAATTTTGTGTCAGATGATGTAAGTACTGCTTGTGCTTCTGGTTTCTCATAGAAGTCTTGGAATCTTTGAGATATAATTGCCAAAGATACATTTCTCTTTCTAGCACGACGTGCCATTGTATTTAAAAAGTCTACGGCTTCTGGAAATGGAAGTAACATCCATGCCTCATCTATTAAAACTCTCTTTTTAGCAGCCTTACCTTTATCTTCACTATTTTTCTTTACATATTTTTCCCAGATCCATTCTAGTAATATCTGCTGTGCAAGTGGTCTTGCAAATTTCTCCTCTAGTTGAGATATGTCTAGGTTTATAAATAATGTTCCCTCTAATAGGTCAAATGTAGATTGTCCATCAAAATACGCCATTTGTCCGTCATATTCTCTTATATATTGTTTCATAACTTTTATTAAGTAACTATAATGAAAACTGTAGTCTGGATTTTTATTTTGTTCTGCTTTTGTTAAAATTCTTTTATACCAAGATCCAATTGTTGGCATTTCTTTTTTTGTTCTTCCTAACATATTTGTATTTATTCCATTACTATTTGCTTGGAATAAACTGTTTGGATCATTTGTAATTCCATGTGCTGCATATTCTTCTGCCACAGATTCTGCAATAATTTGTTTTGTAAGCTCATTTACTTCTTCACTTCTTGTACTACCTCTTGCCATTGTAAGTAATGCTTGTGTTACGTCCTCAACTTTATTTTCTACATTTAATACTAATCTATCTCTACCTGTTATTTCATCTTTTATTACTTCAGTTTCTATATCAAATATATTAATAACTGTCTTTGAATTTGGACTAATTACAACATTAATTCCTCCCAAGCTTTCAGCAACTATACTATACTCACCTTCAGCATCTAATGCTAAACTTTGTATTCCCATTAGCACAGCTGATCTTGATATTAATGTTTTCATAGTAACAGATTTTCCTGCACCAGATTTTGCAAATATAACCATATTATAGTTTGTTAATGAGTTATGAAAGTTATCAAACAATATTGGTACGCCAGTTTGTTTATTGATTCCAAGTGGTACACCAGTAGGATGCCCTACTTCTGAAGTTGTAAATGGAAATACTGTTCCCATTGATCTACGATCAAATGTATGTGTCTTTTTTATCTTATTTTCCATAAATGGTAAGTTTGATTTAAAAGCTTCCTCTTGCATTCCCCATGCACTCTTAATTCCAACTAATGATTTAGACATTTCTGTAGATAGAAGTTTTGTATATCTATCTAGGTCAGCTAGGCTATATGCAAATAATGTTGCAACAACAGAAGCTTCGTACAATTTATTATATCCTGCTGCAATTTCATCTCTCAATTGCTCTGCTTCAAACCTCTTTTGTCCTAATGTACTTTCTCTGTTGATGTTTCCTCTATCTGCTGCAACAATTCTTTCTGTTTCTATTTCATTAATTACTCTGTTAAGCTCATTTTGTGATCTTGATTCTTCTATTGGTGTAATGTATATTGAGGTATTAATATCTCCAAACAAATACATATCTCTAAACAATTCTGGAAATGTACACATTCTTGGTAATGATGATACAAAGAAACTTCTTGCATATCTTGTAACATTGGAAATTATCTCTAAGTGATCAATGTTAGTTGCATCAATTCCAGATGGAGCAATAAGTTCTTTTATTGTTTTTTTCTTTAAAATTTTAAAATCATCTGGTTTTGTATAATCATTAAGCTGTTTTTGTTGTTCTTCTCTTTGTTTTTTTGCCATTTTCTGTGCCTCCTTTTTCCTTTGTTTTCTCTTTGTCTATCTTTTCTGTCGCTTTTTCGGCTATATCATCTCCTATAGCTGCTCTATTTTGTTCTATTATTAATTTAGCCATACGATTTATTAATTCTTCTCTAGTGTTTTCTTTTTTCTCTAATTGTTTTTGTTTTTCAGACTGTGCTTCATACACCTTCTCATTTGCTTTTTCAAAAGCTTCTTGTGCTATTTGCTTATCTAATTCTTTCATTTTCTTATCTAACACATCTGGAGCTGTTGAATATAAAGCATCATATTCAGCTTCTAGAGCTTTATCCAATCCATATATTTCTGACTCGTCTCTATTATATGCAACATATAGTAATTCAACTAATTCATCTGAATTTAATATTCTTGAATTAATTCCACATACTGCTAAAGTTGAAATTGTTGATTGACATCTTGTATACAATTCTGAAAACGCCATATTTTTAATTTCTTCTTTATCAAAATCATTTTCACCTAAATCTTCGGGATAATATGGAATTATTACATAATACTTTTGATTTAATATATTCTTATTTAAACTCATCTTTTCTGTTGAATATATAATATCCTTACCATATTCGCTTAAATTTCTGCTTTTTGTCAATTCATAATATGCTTGTTGTAATTGTTCCTTTGTGTATCTTCCTGACTTTACCATCTCATTGTAACTTAATTCCTGTTTATGTAGATTGTCTTCTATTTCTTTAACTTTATCTTTATATGTTCTAATACTATCTTCCAAATTAATTGTTCTAGTTTGTGTATATATTTGTATTGGGTATCTGATTGTATTCAAAAATTGTATGAATCCTTCTTCTACTCCGTTCTTTTCAACTTCTGACATTAAATCATAGTTTACTCCTTGGCACTCAACAACCATTATAAACTTTGTACCTTTTTTCTGAATAATCATATTGTCTTCAACTTTATCAAATTCCATAAAATCAATTACTGATTCTACGGCAAAAGTTTTTGTTTTACTTGTTTCCTTTTCTTTTTCTTCTTTACTTAATTCCGCATTGCTCTCTTTCTCATTCTTTTTCCTTGATACAAAATATATTATGCATAAAATAGCTAGTAAAACGCAAATAGCTGAAATTACTACAATAAATATTGATATTAATGTATTGACCTTATCTGCCATCTTCTTTTTCCTCCTTGTATACGTATATTTTCTTTCCTTTTGTTCTAAATCTTATAGCTCTTCTTATTATATCGTCTATGTTCTCTCCTCCAGTTTTTTTTGTAAACTCGAATTTGGTTAGATTAGGTATTTTAAATGTTCCAATCGAAAATCCTATCAATGCAAAAAATACAGTAATTCCTATTCCTACCATGTGCATATTTAATGCAGCAAATAAGAGGTAAAAAACTAACCATCCAACCCCTCCTGCAATAACTGAATATATAAGGCTTTTTCCTGTAAAAACAAACAGGATTCTTCCTTCTCCTTTTACGTTTCTAGGTAAATTATATGTTCCCACAAACAATTCCTCCTTAGTATACATTTCTACTTATATAATATAGTATAACAGATATGCTCGAAAAATGGTATAAAAAATAAAAAAAAGTGCATTTGTCATGCACTTGTAATATTTTTGTAATATTTTTGTAATATCTGTCAAATTTATTTAGCAGTAATTGTTTGAGCCATAGATACTACAACCTTTGCTATTGCAGATGCTCCAAATATTAACACAGCACCTACTAAGTATGGAATCATTGTCTTTTTGTATTCTGCTTTTTCTGATGCACTTCCCATCATGTATTTAATACCAATTACTAATAGAATAATTACAGCAACAACTACACCAACAGTTGATATAATATCAACAATTTTTTGTCCAACACTAGCAATTCCACTTTGATCATTATAAGTTGGTTTCATTTGGTCTATAATACCAGAAGCAGTAGCATTAACGCTAGTTGCAAGTATTGTTACAAACATAATTGTTACTAATAGTATACTCATTATTTTTATTGTCTTTTTCATATTTTTCCCTCCTTCTATTTATATAACTATATATCTAATTATATCTCTTTATTATAGAGATAATTTTAAAAACATTTTTATGAAACTCCGCTTCCTTGTATTATTGTTACCACAATTTTCCATATCGTAAAAGCTCCAAACAGTACTACACATCCTGCCACATATGGAACTAGAGTTTGTTTTACCTTCGCTTGTTCCTCTACACTTCCTGTCATAAATTTTATACCTATAACCATTCCTACTATTACAGCTATGGCTATTCCAATAACTAATAATATATTATATAGTAAGTTTGACATATCTTTCATTGTATCTTCATTAAATCCCATATCTGTTTTAGATTGTCCTGCATTTATAAATTTATCTGCACCATCAAAAACTCCACTTACAGTATGTCTATCATCTGTTGCATACACCGTTGAATTTGCTAAAGGAATTATAAGCATAATAGATATGATTGCAAAAACAATTTTGATAATTACATTTTTACACATATTTTCTCCTTTTTATTTATTATACTACATCAATTTATTTTTTTCAATATAAAATTTATGTAACATATTTAAATATTTGTTGTTCTATTCTATCCAACCTCAGAAACCATAGATGCTATAAGATTGATTATTTGTGTAATTGAGAATACCATAACAGCTCCAACTAAATATGGTCCCATTGTTTTTTTATAATCTGCTTTTTCTTGTACTGTTCCTATCATATATTTAATTCCCAGTACTATTAGCATTGCAACAGATACAACAGTTCCTATTACAGCAAGTATATTAGTAATTGAATTTGCTATCGTAGTTGCCCTATTTGCTGAATCTACTCCTTCTATGTTTGGTTTATATGCATTTACATCTATTGTAGTTGCATACACTTTATATGGTTCTGTTATCATTGCTATCATCATTATCATCATTATAAGTGCAATTATTATTTTCTTAGTTTTTCCCATAAACTCACCTTTCCATATTATAATAAGTTATGATAATTATAGTTTATTATAACATGTAGTTTTCTTTTTTTCTATTGTTATGTTAAAATTGTAATATATTTGTAATATATTGTCAAGATTACTTGTATTCTGTTTATGTTTTCCAACAGCAAACCACCCCTCTACCTGCTACTAGTAAAGGGGTGGCTATATATATTAATAGCAAATTAATTTTTTCTGCATCTTCGCTTTAGTTTTCCTTAACTTTTGTGTTGTAGAGCTATCTATCTCTACTTTGTAATATTCTGCAATTAACTCATCTAGTGCTATACTTAGTTCATATGTTACGCTATAATCTTGTCCATTTAATATACTATCATTTAGTTCTTCTCTTAATTTACAAATTTTATCATTTAACATAAAAACCACTCTCCTTTTTTTCGTGTATTTTTCTTTTGTACATTTTTAAAATAACATAATTTTACATATTAGTCAATCGTTTTTACTTGATTTTAGTGGTTTTTGCGGTTTTTTCGTATATCAATTTTCTACATATTTCAACAATTTATTTTTGCGTTTTACATTTAATAACAGACATTATCATATTGTCTGATTTAAAGACATTTTTCAGTATCTCTTCTGTGTACTCTTTTGTGACAGAATTATACTCTTCTATATAATCAAAACTATTTATTTGTTTCATTTTGTCAGCTAGAAACATTCTTGCTATATCGGCTACATTATTGTATTCAACTACATAATCACCATATATTTTCTTTTTTATTCTTTCAAAGTGTTCTGTATCAAGTCCTTCATTTTTATATTTTTCTACAGTTTCTTTGATTTTATCTTGTATTTTTTGTGGATTTTTTGATTGTCCAGATATTAATATATGTGCATATTCGTCACTAAATTCGTAATCAAAATCTGGTTGTGATAATAAATCTCCATTTTCATATAATTCTTTATATAATTCTGAGCTTTTACCTGTGATCATATTTAATAAAATTTCTATTGCAATATGTTTTCTTACAATTTGTTGTCTATTTTCTTTTAACGCTTCTGTATCCTTATATCCTATTGCAAATATTGGTGTACTTACTTCCATTTCTGATTCTTTATATGGTTTATTTATCTTATCTTCTTTTGGAGGATATATTCTTTTAATTTCCCCTTGTGTTTCTTTTTTCACTAATCTTTTCTTTACTTCTTCTAATAATTGCTCTGGTTCAAAATCTCCACATATAACCATTATCATATTAGAAGGATTATAGAAGGTATTATAGCATTTGTATAATACATCTGGAGTAATTTTACTAATAGACTCAACTGTTCCAGCAATATCAATTTTTATTGGATTTTCTTTATACATACAATCCATTGCATTCATGTATAGTTGCCAGCCCGGATCATCATCATACATGCCAATTTCTTGACCTATGATTCCTTTTTCTTTTTCAACATTCTCATCTGTGAAATATGGATGTTGTACATAATTCATCAGTTCATCCAAACCTTCATAAAAATGGTTTGTACATTCAAACAAATATGCAGTATGGTCATTTGTTGTATAAGCATTTGCATCTATTCCAAGAGCCATTAGTGTATCTATGCTGTTTGTTCCATCTGGTTGCTCAAACATTTTATGTTCTAGAAAATGCGCAACACCGTCTGGTATGAATACTTCTTCTTCTGTTTTTGGCATAATGAATCTATTATCTATTGATCCAAAATGAGTTCCCCATATTACATATTTTTTATTTGCATTATGTTTTGGAATAATAATTACTGTTAGTCCATTTTCAAGCTTTTCTATATATGCTTTTTCTTTTATTTTTAAGCTTTCAATTACTTTCATATTTTTTACCCTTGTATAATATATTTAGGTTTTTTATTTTGGTTCTACCTATAAACCTTTTGCATTTAGTCTCTTAAGAAATAGATTGTATTCACCTTAACTTTACTTGCTAAGTCTATAATTTCTTTTTTAGATTGCCATTTTATTTTTTCAATATATTGATCTATTGTTGTGAACTCACTTGATAGTTCTTGACCATAGTAGTATGTTATTTCTGTATCTTGCTCTGATGGAATACTTTTTACTGATTCTATAATTAGATTTTTTGAGTTTTCTATATTTTTCTCATCAAACTCTCCATTTTTTATATCTTCCAATTGTTGTTTTATTGTTTGCAATGCTTTTTCGTAGTTTTCTATTTCTATACCGCATCTAATAAATATGCTGTTCTTTTGTCTAACATAATTTGAACCTGCAGTATATGCTAAACTTTCTTTTTCTCTAACATTTTGGAATAATTTTGAATTTGCTCCTCCACCCAAAATTGCATTGTATAGAGAAGCTGTATATTTAGATCCTTCTTTTGTATCATTTACTGTTAATCCAATTACTAATTTTCCTTGAGTAACTTGCATATGATCTTCTACTACTTTTTCTTGTTTGATTTCTACTTCTTCCGTGGTTTCATTATTTACAACATATTCTGCTTTTCTTGGATTTGCCGATTTTATTAATTCATTTTCTTGAACTATATTTTCTATATGTTTTGACTCTATAATTCCTGAACAGAAGATATCTATTTTACAATTATTTATTAACTTTTTATAGTATTCATATAAACTTTGTGGTGTTATTTTCTCTAGGTCTTCTACGTATCCATATTTGTATAGTCCATATGCTTGATCTTTAAACATTTCTTCTATACATCTATCTAATGCATATTTTGATTTATTATCAATCTTTGATTGTATTATTTGTTTGATATTTTCTTTTTCTCCTTGTACGTATTCTTCTTTAAATTTATCTCCTTCTATTAGTGGATTAAAGACTATATCAAATAGAATTTCTAAACATTTTTGTGCTATTTCTTCTTTTTCCGGTAGAAATTCTTCGTTAATTGATTCTAGGTAAAATTTAAAAATATGATTGTCTCCTGTTTTTTCTATTCCACAATCAAAACTTGCTCCATACATTTCTTCTAGTTTTTTACTAATAACGTCTTGTGATGTCATGTTATTGGTTCCTCTTCTTAGCACAGCAGTAAGTAGCGCATCTAATGTAACGTTTTCTCTTTTTAGCGGAGTTGCTAAGAATATTGCATATAAGTTTGTTTTAAAGTTATTTGTGTTTATTGTATGAAGTTTAATGCCCTCTTTTATTTCTTGTACATTGTAATTCATTTGTTTTCCCTCCTATATCTCTTTTCATATTATAATATAATTTGGAAAAATTATACTTTAATATTATTCTTGTAATTATTTTCTTTATTTTTCTTTATATTTTATTTATATTCTATAAATAAAAGGCTAAAAACTAGGTCCTCTAATTTTTAGCCTTCATTATTATTTATTAAAATTTTCTTTTTCTAGCTGCCTCTGATTTTTTCTTTCTTTTTACACTTGGTTTTTCATAGTGTTCTCTTTTTCTAACTTCTTGCAATACTCCATTTCTTGCGCATTGTCTTTTAAATCTTTTTAAAGCATCTTCTATATTTCCATTATTAACTTTAACCTCTGACATTTATATTCCCCTCCTTCCAGTATTACACTCTTAAGTGTGGGATTCTTTTCAATATTACTTCTATGTACAGCTAATATTTAATATACTATTTTTTTAGTTTTGTACATGAACAGATATTATTATATCTTAATTTATTGTTTTTTGTCAATACTGGTGGAAGTTTTTGTTAAAATTTTAATATTTATTATTAATTTAGGCCTGTATGTGTTACTTTATCTTTTAATTCTGCTAGTTTTCCAGAGTTCCAATGTGATGTTGTTCCTACTAAATATCCAGTTATTTTCTGAATTGTGTCTATTTCCTCTCCATCACATATTGGGCAGAATTTTAGTTCTGCAATATCTTTCTCAAATCCGCAATTCATACATTTTGATCTTACATGATTTACACTTCCATATCCCATGTTGTATTTATCCATTAAATCAACAACTTCTTCAATACATTCTGGATCACGCGCATCTTTTTCATTTAATTCTATACAGAATATATGTCCTCCTCTTGTTAATTCATGATATGGTGCTTCAATTTTTGCCTTATGCTCAGCTGTACATTCATACCACACTGGAACATGGCTACTATTTGTATAATATTCTTTATCTGTAACTCCTAAAATTTTTCCAAATTCATCTTGATCTATTTTTGTAAACTTCCCTGCTAGTCCTTCTGCTGGAGTCTCTAATATAGAGTAATTTAAGTTATATCTATCTGAGAATTCATCTGCCATGTTTTTTAATTCTGTAATAATTTCTATTCCTAATTTTTGGGCTTTTTCAGATTCTCCATGATGTTTTCCTGTAAGTGTTGTCAGACACTCTGCTAGTCCAATAAATCCTATTCCTAATGTACCATGTTTTAATACTGGTTCAACCTCATCATATGGTTTTAGCTCCTCACTTCCAGTCCATAATCCAGACATTAATAACGGAAATTGTCTTGCAACAGCAGTACATTGAAATTTGTATCTATCATAAAGTTGTCTAGCTGTTACTCCTGCATAGTGTTCTAGTTTTTGCATAAAAATTTTTTTGACTGCTTTTTTATATGCTTCTGTCATAAATTTTTCTGTATCTTTTCCCAAATCAAATTCTATTCCAACCTTTTCTTGAGCTTCATGTGCTGATTCAATGGCAATTCTTGGTAAATTTATTGTTGTAAAAGATAAATTTCCTCTTCCTACTGGTGTTGAGTCTCCAAATCTATTTTCAAATATTCTTGTTCCACATCCCATAACAGCACATTCATATTCATGTCTTTTTGGATCATTTTCATTCCACTTTTCATTTTGATTAAATGTAGCATCTAAATTTATGAAGTTTGGGAAAAATCTTTTTGCAGCTACAGAACATGCATATTTATATAGATCATAATTTTTTTCACCTGGTAAATAATTTATACCTCTTTTCTTTTTCCATATTTGGATTGGGAAAATAGGTGTTTCATCATTTCCTACTCCTCTTTCTGTTGATAATAATATTTCTCTTATTATACATCTTCCCTCTGGAGAAGTATCTGTTCCATAGTTTATAGTACTAAATACTACTTGATTTCCTCCCCTTGATTGTATAGAGTTCATATTATGTATAAATGATTCCATTGACTGGTGTACTCTCTCTACTGTGTTATTTATTGCTTGTTGAACCAATTTTGCTTCGTCTTCTAATCCATCTACTGGCTTTACCATATAGTCTTCTACAGGATAATTATGCAAATGTGTTAAATCTTTTTCTATGAAATCTCCCACTCTATTTATTTCTTCTTTAAATGCCTTACGTACATATGGTGCTAAATAATAATCAAATGCTGGTATTGATTGTCCTCCATGCATTTCATTTTGAACAGTTTCCAAAGAAATACAGCCTAATATACTTGTAGTTTCTATTCTTTTTGCAGGTCTTGATGAGCCATGTCCTGCTCTAAAACCTTCTCTTAAAATTTTATCTAATGGATGTTGCAAACAATTTAATGATTTTGTTGGATAGTAGTCTTTATCGTGTACATGAATATATCCTCTTTTTACAGCATCTCTTGCTTCGTCTGATAATAGGAAATCATCTACAAATGGTTTTGTTGTTTCTGATGCAAATTTCATCATCATACCAGCTGGTGTATCTGCGTTTATATTTGCATTTTCCATTGTTATGTCATTTGCTTTTGCCCCTATAATATCTAAGAAAACTTCCTTTGTTTTTGATTTTCTTGCTACATCTCTGTTGTATCTATATGTAATATAACTCTGTGCTACATCTTTTCTTGATGATGCCATTAATTTTTTTTCGACACAATCTTGAATTTCATAAACACTTGCTTGAGTTTTATCTTCTAATTGTTTTTGAACACTAATTGCAATTTTGTTTGCTAAGTCTAGGTCTATTCCTCCTGGTGTTTGTGACATTGCTAAAGTTACTGCTTTTACAATTCTCTCTATGTTAAAATCTACTACTCTTCCATCTCTTTTTATTACTTGCATTTTGATCCTCCTATGTATATTTTTGTTTATTTTATATTACCTATACGATAATGTCAAACATATATCGTTTATGTTTTATGTTGCTTGTCCATTTTTTATATTTCAAATGTTTTCCTTTTAAATGCTTCTTATTAAATAAGAAGCATTTCTCCTGCATAAATTAAATTTGGATTTTTTATCTTGTTTAATTCTACCAAATGTTTTACAGTTGTATGGTACCTTTGTGCAATTTGTGTCAAAGTGTCTCCCCATTTTACTTTATATGAATTAACATTTTTATTTATTCTGTTGTGTGAAATTATTAGTATCTCTCCAATGTATATTAAGTTTGGATTTTTTATTTTATTTAGATCTACTAGATGTCTTACTGTTGTGTTATATTCTAATGCAATTTCTGATAATGTATCTCCTCTTTTCACTCTATATCTAATTCTATCTTCCTTTATATTATTTGGTTTTTCTACATTTGGTATTTGTGTATTATCGTTTAATAGAATATTTTCTGTATATTTGTCTTTATCAACATTTCCACTAATTCCAGATACTCTTCCTCTATCGGTATATTGGAATCCTTCCCAATATGACCATCTCCCATTATTTTCTGGATTAGTTACTCCATATTGTGCAATCCACAAAGGATATTTTGTAACTTCTCCTTCAAAGGTATTACTTGCGTTATATGCATCACTGTATACAACGGCTTTTTTTCCTGATAATCTTTCTACTTCTTTTATAAATGCTAATGAGATTTTATTAATTTCTTCTTTGCTTAAGTTTGGAAAATACTCAAAATCCATAGCTAATTTTGCATCAATTTTTTTGTTTGCAACTAGAGATACAAAAAATGTTGCTTGTTGTTTAGCTTCTTCTTCATTTCTTGCTGTAACATAGTGGTATGCACCTACTTTTAATCCTTGATTTTTTGCCTCCATGTAATTTCTTTCAAATTCAGCATCTTCATAACTAAACCCCTGACCAGCTCTCATATATACCACTTGTATTCCAGATTTTTTTACTTTTTTAAAATCTATCTTTCCTTGCCACTCGCTTACATCTATTCCTTCATATATTTCTTTGCTAGATGGTTCAAATGCTAACACCGCTGTTCCAAAAGCCACAAACACCATTAAACTAATTGCCATACATACAAGTGTTAATTTATGTATAATGTTTTTTAACATAGAAAACTCCTTTCCTTATTATTTGTTATATGTTATGAAAGAGAGCTTTCTATTGTTCCTAATTTATATGACCTGATAATCTATTAATTCTATTTGATTTGATATGAATTTTTCGTTTAAATCTACATCTTTGCTTAGGTCTGTACTTAAATATTTTTTATTATCGTCAGCAAATACTGTTACAACTGGTTTTCTAACATTTTCTTGTAATAGAGCACATCCTAAAAAATTAGCTCCAGAAGATATTCCAACACCTATTCCTAATTCTCTAGATATTTTCCTTGACATATTTATTGCATCATCATCATTTATTAAATACACTTTATCTATTAGTGTTTTATTAATTAAATCTGGGACAAAATCGTCACCAATTCCTTCTATTTTATGATTTGATATTATTCTGTTTCTTGATATCATTGGCATTTTATCTGGCTCAATAGCCGTAATTAAAACATCTTTATTCATCTTTTTTAGTTTTTTTCCTATTCCCATTAATGTGCCACCTGTCCCAACGCCTGAAACAAATCCTCCTATTTCTTCCGGAAGTTGGTTTACAATTTCTTGTGCGGTTGTTTCATAGTGAGCTAAAATATTATCTAAATTTGAGAATTGATTTGCTAAAAATCCATTTAACTGTTTTGCAAGTTTTTTCGATTCTAGTATACATTTTTTAAAGCCTCCTTGCTTCCTTGATATTAGAGTAACTTTTGCATTGTAGCTTTCCATTATTTTTACTCTTTCAGCACTTACCCAATCTGGCATAAAAATATATACTGGATGTTTATAATATGCTCCTAATGCAGCAAGTGCGATTCCTGTGTTTCCACTTGTAGCTTCTACTATTGGCATATTTTCTTTTAATTCTCCTCTTTCTTTTGCATTTTTTATTATGTAATATGCTACTCTATCTTTTATACTTCCTGTCAAGTTATAGTATTCTAACTTTGTGTATATAAAATTTATTTTATCTTTGTATTTATATTGTATTTTTATCATAGGCGTGTTTCCTATATTTTTTATCATACTTTCAACTCCTTTTTCTTTTCGTCTTTATTATATATAATATACAAAAGAATTACAATTGTTTATTATTATTGAATTTTTGCTGTAATTAATATATAATACGTGCTAATGAAAGGAATTAAAATTTATGGATAAAATTGCTATTATTTCTGATGTGCATGGTAATATTACTGCATTAGAAGCTGTTATAAAAGATATAAAATCAAAAAATATTAATCATATTTATTGCTTAGGTGATAGTGTACTAAAAAGTTGCAACTCTGATTTAGTAATAGACTTACTAAAAGAGCAATGTGATATTATCATAAAAGGAAACTGTGATGAAGCAGTATGCAGACCTGATGTACCACCTGGCAAGTTCTGGACTAGAGAAAAAATAGGTGAAGAACGTGCAAACTTTATTTATAATTTACCTGTTACTTATGAATTTTATATGAGCGGATATTTAATTAGGTTATTCCATTCATCTCCTTATGGATTAGATTATATGTATAATCCTATGTTTTCAAATGATGAGACAATTTATTCTATCACAGAACTTAAAAATCCTCTTGACCTGTTTGAAAACACACCATTTATTGGTAAAACTCCTGATGATCCTATTCCTGACATTATAGGATATGGTCATACTCATACTCCAAATATATTTAGAGTGAAAAATAAAACTATCTTTAATCCAGGAAGTGTCGGTATTCCAATTGAAATGTTAAATACTGATGTTAATGATAAGACTAACAAGTTTTCCGCTCTTGCTTCATATACTATATTAGAAGGGACTTTAAATTCTAAAAAGCTTTCTTCTATTAATATTACTTTGGTTCGATTACCTTATGATATTGAGAAGGAAATAGAATCTGCTGAAAAGTGTAACTTTCCTGGAAAAGAAAGATTATCAGTAGAATTAAGAACTGCAACTAACTTTCGTCGTTAGAAGTTAGCATTAAACATAATAATAAATTTGGAGGTTTATATGGAAGAACAACTGAAAAAGGTTCAGAATATATTAACTAGCTATCATCAAGAACATTTAATTCAGTTTTATGAAGATTTATCCGAAGAAAAGAAGGCTTTTCTCCTTAATCAAATTTTATCTATTGATTTTGATACAATTATGTCACTCTATGAAAGACCTCATTTTAATATTGTAGAAAATACTTATGAGATAGAGCCACTTGAATATATTGACAAATCCATTTTGGATCAAACATCTATTAATAAATATATTGATATAGGAATAGAATCACTAAAAAATGGTGAAATAGCCGTTATTACTTTAGCCGGTGGTCAAGGATCCAGACTAGGCTTTAATGGGCCTAAAGGCATTTTTCAATTGGATACTTGTCCTAGGATATCGCTTTTTGAAGTTATATGTAATTATTTAAAATACGCTTGTAAGAAATTTAACATTTCTATCCCATGGTATATTATGACTAGCACCGATAATTGCCCAGCAACTATGGATTATTTTAAAAAAAATAATTTCTTTAATTATCCTAAAGAGGACATTATATTTTTTGAACAAGATAATTTACCAATTATTGATGTAAATGGAAAATTGATATTAGAAGAAACATACAAAGTAAAAGTTGGATCAAATGGCAATGGTAATATATTTTCTGCTTTGAAGAAGGCTCATTTATTAGAAAACATGAGAGCCCGAAAAATCAAATGGGTATTTACAGGTGGTATAGATAATGTTCTTTTAAATCCTGTAGATCCATCATTTATTGGTCTAACAATTAGCTCTGGAAATCATATTTCTTCTAAAACAATATTTAAAGAAGATCCTTTAGATCCAGACTGGGTTTTTGCCAGAAAATGTGGAAAGCCTGCCATTGTTGGTTGTGAGAATTTTATTAATGAAGTTTCTAAAGTAAAAGATAAAGATGGCAAATATTTATATAGAGAAACTAACATGTTAGCACATATATTTAGTATAGATGCTTTAATGTACATGCAGGATATTTCTTTACCTTATCACAAGGCTTTTAAAAAGAACACTTTTATAAATTATGAAGGTATGAAGCAAGTACCTGAGAGCCCTAATGTCTATAAATTTGAACAATTTATATTTGATGCTTTTTCTCAATTTGATGATATCACTCTTTTAAGAGTAAATCCAAAAGAAGAATTTGCTCCTATCAAATCATTCAATGGTCCATATAATCCGGAAATTGCTAAAGAAATGTATGAAAAAAATGTACTTGGTAGAAAAGAAACTAATTTTTGATTGAGATACCCCCTTGTTATAAAAATGTAGCAACTGGGGGTTATTTTTTATCTATTTACTTTTTTCATTTCTACATTATATTTAATATATGATTTACATTAGCCTTTACTAGATTAGGTGATAAATATACTTCTATTGCATCAAATCTAATATACGCTTTTTCTAGTTTATTTTGTTTTATATAATATTGAGCTGTTTTATATATATGTTTTAATTTTATTTGATCTATTGCTTCTGATGGTTCTCCATATTTTTTATTAGTCCTTGTTTTTACCTCTATGAATACTACTTCATTTCTTTTTATATCTTTTGCTATAATATCAATCTCTCCATATTTTGAGAAAAAATTTCTGTTAATAATCTCATAATTACTATTTTCTAGATATTTAGCTGATATATCTTCTCCTATTTTACCTACTTCTTTTTTGGTATACATATTTATCTTCCTTCTTCTAACAAAGAATATTCATTTCCCGGATAACATTTTATTAGTCCTTCAATTTCCAACATGGTAAGTATATGATTTGTTTGAGAAATATCTAATTTAGTTTTTTTGCTTATCTCATCTACAGTTATTGGCATATTTTCAAGAACGTTATACACAATTTCATACTTTTTATCCACCTTTATATTTGGTTCTACTATCTCTTCTCTTAATCTTTTTTTGATATCTAATTCTTCAAATATATCATTAACACTTGTTGTTAATATTGCCCCCTCTTTTATTAGGTTGTTTGTTCCAACACTTTTTGTTCCTCCTAAATTACTTGGAATACAAAATAACGGTTTTCTTTGCTCTTTTGTATATCTAGCTGTTATTAGACTGCCACTTCTTTGTGCCGCTTCTATTACTAAAGTTCCTTTTGCTATTCCACTAATAATTCTATTTCTCTTTGGAAAATTAATAGATTTAGTTTTTTCGTTTGGTTCATACTCTGTTACAATACATCCTCCGTTTTGAATAATCTCGTAAAACAATTCTTTGTTTTCCTCTGGATATATATTATTAAATCCTCCTCCCAATACTGCAATAGTTTTTCCCCATGCATTTTTTGCTCCAATATGAGCTGCCTTGTCAACTCCAATTGCCATTCCGCTTACTACACATATGCCATTTTGAGATAATTCCTTTGCAAATTTCATTGCCTGATTCCAGCCATACATGGTACATTTTCTTGATCCCACAATTGCAATGCTGTCATTGTTTAGTATTTTATCATTTCCTTCTATGTATATTTTTTGTGGATAATTTTTTATTTCTAATAGTCTTTGTGGATAATTTTTATCCGTACATTTTATTACTTTAATAATTTTACCTCCTTTAATTTTTCCAATATTTTTTATCTAAACTTCTGTATTGTATTGCTTCTGCGACATGTCTTTCTTTAATGTTATTACTGCTTTCTAAATCAGCTATTGTTCTTGCTACTTTTATGATTCGATTATATGCTCTAGCTGATAATCCTAATTTTTCGAAAGCTATTTTTAGAATTTTTCTACTTTCTCCATCAAGTTCACAATATTTCTGTGTTAGTTTAGGCGTTAATTCTGAATTTGAATAAATTCCATCATTTTTATATCTTTCCTTTTGAATTTTCCTTGCATTATTTACTCTTTTTCTTATTTTTGCAGAATTTTCTGGCTTTTCTTCTTTAGATATGTGTGTATATTGTAAAGCTGGAACTTCTATTTGAATATCTATTCTGTCTAATAGCGGTCCACTAATTTTATTCATATATCTGTTAATTGAAAGTTGAGAACATACACATTCTTTTTCTTTTACACCGTAAAACCCGCATGGACATGGATTCATTGAGGCTACAAACATAAATGATGATGGATATGTTATTGTATGATTTAGTCTACTTATTGTAATTTTTCCTTCTTCTATTGGTTCCCTTAATACTTCTAATGTATTTTTATTAAACTCTGGTAGTTCATCTAAATACAATACTCCATAGTGTGCTAAGCTTATTTCCCCTGGCCTTGGATTTTTTCCTCCACCTATCAATGCAATAGGTGATATTGTATGATGTGGTGATCTGTATGGTCTTTTTATAACCAGTGGATTATTAGAATGTAATAACCCTGCTATACTATGTATTTTTGTAATTTCTAGCGCTTCTTCAAAACTTAAATCTGGCAAAATAGATGGTAACCCCTTGGCTAACATTGTTTTACCTGAACCAGGGCTTCCAACTAAAATACAATTGTGTCCACCTGCTGCAGCAATTTCTAGTGCTCTTTTGGCATTTTCTTGACCTTTAATATCTGAAAAATCTATTTCATATTCAGCCGATTTACCCCATACGTTTTCTATAGGCTCTTTTTTATAATTAATTTCACATTGATTATTCAAATACTTTACTACTTGTTTTAGATTTTTTACTCCTACTATTTCTATTCCTTCTATTATTGTTGCTTCTTTTTGATTTTCATGTGGTAATATTACTCTTTTTATTCCTAATTTTTTTGCTTCAATTATCATTGGTAAAACACCATTAATTTTGCTAATACTTCCATCTAATGATAACGTTCCTAAAAATACAGTATTTTCTAGATCTTGATTCGATATTTCTTTTAAATTAATTAATATAGCTATTGCCATTGCCAGATCAAATATTGGGCCTTCTTTTCTCGTATTTACTGGAGCTAAGTTAACAATTATTCTTCTACTAAGTAATTTAAATCCTGAATTTTTTATTGCTGTTCTTACTCTTTCTTTAGATTCCTTTACACTAGTATCTGGTAGGCCAATTATCTCCCAGTATGGAATCCCCTCTGCAATGTCTACTTGGACCTCGACAAGATAGCCATTAATTCCATTTAATGACATACTTTTGACTATTGATAACATATTAAATTTTCCTTTTTAATTGTATTTTGGATTTTTAATTTGAACTTTTGGACCTTTGTGTTTTTTTAATTTTAATTTCTTTGAATCCATTTAGTTTTTTGAATTAAAATTTGAATATAAAATTTTATGATTATATTTTGAATAAATTTGTTTTATTATATTTTATATTTATTTGCTTTTCAAGACATATTATTGTTTTTATAAGATTTTTTTGTGACAAAATATTACATAGTTTTACATTTATGTAATCAATTTAAATTATATTTGCATGAATTTTGAAATTATATACATAGCATATTACCAAAATGCGTTATGTGTTGATGTAGAAGTTTTTACTTCTACATCAATTATTTTTTAATATTGCATTCCTGCTACTTCATAAGCACAATCTTCGTAATTTGGAAAATATGATTTTATCATATCATAGAATTTTTTACTATGTCTTTTAAATTTAAGATGGCAAAATTCATGGAATATTATATATTCTATTGTTTCCTTTTTGTACATTACTATGTCTGGATTTATAATAATTTTATCATTATAGCATTTTCCTAATGTTTTATCTATTCTTGCTATTTCATAATCTTCTGGTGCAAATTTTAATGTTAATCTTACTTTTTCCATCATAGTGTCTAGTTCTTTTTCTGCAATTGCTTCATACATTTTGTTTATTAAAAGTTTTAATATTGTTTCGTTTTCTATTTTTTTATATTTATTTGGAAGAACAATTTTTATTGATTGTTCTTCTACTTTTAATTTTGGTACTTTTATGTATTTATATGTTACATCTAATTGGTAATTAATACCGAATATTTTTACATTTTTCATTATATTTTTATTTATTATTTTTTTCATAATCGTTACCTCCAAACAGAAAATATGTTTTTCAAACTTTTGTTTGTTATATTTTACATATTTAATTTTCATTTGTCAATACTTTTTATAAAAAAATTCAAATTTTTGTTCGCTAATTTTGTTGATAAAAATACTTACTTTATATATCAATATTTTTTGACATTAAAGTAAGCATTTTGGTTAGTTCATTTTCTTTTTAATTTCTTCTAGTGCCTTTGCTAATTGATCTGGGCATGAGGTTCCTTTTGTTCCACAAGGAATACCTTTTAGCTTTTTAATAACTTCATCTATATCTCTACCCTCTACCATAGCACTTACTGCAAGTGTATTTCCTGGGCAGCCTCCTTTTATTTTAACTGATTTTATTATATTTCCTTCTATTTCTACTATTATTTCTCTTGAACATACTCCTTCTGGTATGTATCTATATTCCATAACACTACTACTTCCTTTCTTATTATATTATACATTATAAAAATAACTTGCTTCTAAATCCGCTTCATGTAGCATTAATGCTAGTGGGTATTTTTTAAAAGCTAGTCCTAATGGTGCATAATTTTCCTTTGGTTCTGAAAATCCCATGTGCCATCTAATACTGTACTTTTCGTCATTTGTTAATTTTATATATTCTGTTAGCATCATAACTGATTTTTCTCCATGTCCATATGGTATAGTATCATCTATTGTATAGTATGGTACTTTCTCCCACTCTCCAAAGCTATTTTTAGCATTTCTATAATCTGTTTTATAATAATTTGCTTTGCATATATCATGTAGTAATGCTGATATTATTATGCTTTCTTCTGGCACTTGAATGTCTTCTATATTATTTTTGATTTTGTATTTTAGTATTTCATATACTTTAAAACTATGTGCTGCAAGTCCACCTTCATATGCTCCGTGAAATCTTGTACTTGCTGGTGCTGTAAAGAAGTCTGATTTTTCCATAAATTCTATTACTTTATCTATTCCTTCTCTATTAGTTGACTTTAGTAGCTTTATAATTTCTTCTTTCATAATATCTTTTTCCTTCTTTCCTTTTCACTATATCTTACAATATCACATTTTGTATTATTTTGTCTACATATATTTATCTTTTGCAATATATTTGATATACTTAATTCATTATGAAAAATATAGAAAGATATAAACATTTTAATAATTATTTGAAAAACAAATTTGGTGAGAGAACTTTAAAAATTTGTATTGATGGGGGTTTTACATGTCCAAATAGAGATGGATCTAAAGGAGTTGGTGGTTGTATTTTTTGTAGTGCAAGAGGATCTGGCGACCATATAAAAAACTATGATATCTCCAAACAAGTACAAGATTATTTTCAAAGTTACAGGTCTAAAAGGGCGAATAGATTTATTGTATACTTTCAGAATTTTACCAATACTTACGATTGTATAGATAATTTGAAAATGAAGTATGATTCTGCATTAATTGATGACCGTATTGTTGCTTTGGCTGTTGCAACTCGTCCAGATTGTATTTGTGAAGATGTTGTTAAATTACTAAAAAGTTATTCTAAAAAATATTATGTATGGGTTGAGCTTGGATTACAAACATCTAACGATTATACTGGAGATTTGATTAACAGATGCTACTCTAGTGCGCAATTCTCTAGTGCTGTAAAACTTTTGAATGAGTATGGTATTGATGTTGTTACACATATAATGATCGGGCTACCTAATGAAACTCGAAATGATTTGAAAAATACTGTTTCTTTTATTAATCAGCATAATATACAAGGTTTGAAAATACACTCTTGCTACGTTATTAAGGGTACCAAGCTTGCAGATATGTATACAAACAAGGAATATGTTCCAATTACTTTGGATGAATATTTAGAAGAAGCAAGTTACGTTTTAACTCATATTAGTCCTAATATTATAATTCATAGAATTTCTGGTGATGCTCCTAAGGATTTACTTTTGGCACCTGAATGGAATCTACACAAAAAGTGGATAATGAATGGATTAGATAAAAAATTAAAACAAGAAAATTTATTTCAAGGTATGTATTATAAAAAATAATTTGTATCATATTAATTCTTTTGCCTTCATATTATTTTATGGGGACGTGATGTTTGTGAAAGAATTAATTTACAATAGGCAAATGGCCTACGAATATGCAAAAACTTGGGCTTTTAAGAGAAATCCTAAGTATTATAATTTTGATCCTGTTGGTGGAGATTGTACTAGCTTTGTTTCTCAATGTTTATATGCTGGATCAAAAGTTATGAATTATGATAAAAGACTTGGTTGGTATTATATAAATGGAAATAGAAAGTCTCCTTCTTGGAGTGGCGTAGATTTTCTTTATAAGTTTCTTATTGGGAATAAAGGTGTTGGGCCATTTGGTAAAGAAATACCTATGAATGATTTACAAGTTGGTGATATTGCTCAAATTTCTTTTGATGGTACGCATTTTTCTCATACTGTTATTGTAGTAAAAATTGAAGATCCCAATGATATTTCTAGAATATATACTTCTTCTCATACCTTTGATACTTTTGAGAAACCTTTGGGAAATTATGATATTTCAAAAATTAGATTTATACATATTGTGAATGTTCGTTCTTTTTAGTTTGTTAATATTATTTATAATATTCTAATAAGTAAAATAGGGTAAAGCTTATAGTGCTTTACCCTATTTTTATTAAATTTCTCTATTTATTTTATGTGTTGGAAATTCTCCTTCTTTTAATATTTCCTTAATTACATCTGGTTTAATTCGATAGTCATCTATTTTATTTAGATCTATCCATTCATAGTTTAAATATTCTTTTCCTTCTACATTTTTTATTGTTTCTTCTATTTGTTTATCTTTCTCATCTTTAAATTCTGCTTTGTGAACAAATAGGATTTCATGGTATTTCTCTCCTTTTAGCTCAAAAAAGTTTTCTACTGTTGCTATATATCCTGTAATTTCAACTTCTTTTCCAGTTTCTTCTAGTATTTCTCTTTTTACTGCGTCGTATGAACTCTCTCCTATTTTTATTCTTCCACCAACTACAGCATAATGGTCTGCATTTACGTTTTTATGTAGCAATACTTTGTTATTATGTATTATTATCCCTGCTGCCCTCATGTTTAACTTGTAGTCTTCTACTTTTAATGTAATATCCATACAATAAATTCCCCCTAACATAATTATTTTAATATATTTTTTATATTAATTCACCTTTCATTATCTTCTACGTCTTTTACTAAGGCTGTTTTCATGTTATTTCTCTTTCCACCATAAATATCACAAACCAAGCTATTGCCTATTACTAACACTTTATCTGGAGTTAGATCCATTTTTTTACATGCTTTTCTAAAATTCTTCTTTAAGGGTTTATTTGCAAAACCTATATAATCTATTCCTTTTTTTGCAAAATACTCTTCTATTTCTCTATCTATTCCATTACTTAATACTATGATTTTAATTTTCCCTCTTAAGCTTTCTATCCAGTCATCATTACATTTTGGAATGTTTTGTAGATCCTTTCTTAAGGTATTGTCAACGTCTAATATTATTCCTTCTATTCCATACTTTTGTTTCAATTTTTCGATTTCTTCGGAATTTAATTGATCTAACTTGGATATATGTATGTCTGGCTTTATTACTCTTGACAGTACTAGCTGAACCATTTCAAGTATTTTATCTGCTATTAGTTCATCTAACGTTTTCATTTTATCTCCTATTTTCATCAAAGCTCTTGTTTTATATGCAAGAGCATTAATATTATATTATTTTTTTAATACTTTAATATATAAAATTACCTTCCATGTATTCTGACATTTGTCTTTTTGCATGAAAGGTAAATCACACCTTGTTATTTATATTGAGCCTGGTGTCTTACTGCGATATAGCCATTGTCTTTTGGCTCTATCCATGCATCAATCTCAACCCATCCACTCGCAGAATCATACATCTCGCGAAGATGTTCTAACACCCGCTCTGCACCGCGCACGGTATCTTTTACAAGTGAACTGCGGAATTTTTCCTCAAATACGAGGTGTTTTCCGTTATAAGTCTCTGGTGCTTTTTCCATAAAGATGTCCTCCTTTAGGTAAATCTTATTTTATTATAGCACGTCTTCCAATTGCTTGCAAGTTATTGACATTTTTACGTTGATTGGTATAATATTTTTGTATAAAATAATAAATAAAAGAAGGGAGAAAAATAATGAAATCAACAAAAGATTTAATAAAGAATCAAAGTGGTATAACTCTGATTGTGCTAGTGATAACTATTGTAGTACTTATAATTCTTGCATCAATATCCATCTCTTTATCTATAAATAAAAATGGTATATTATCTAAAGCTCAAGATTCTAAAATATTAGCAGAAGATAAAACCGCAGAAGAGAAAGTAAAATTATCGGTTCTTACTGCTATAGCAAATTCTGAAGATGGCAAATTATCTGCTGATAAATTAATAAATGCAATTGAAACTGATTATGGATCTGATTATGGAGCTACGGCTAAAAAAACCGGAGATGGTTTCCCTATATTAGCAACAATAGATAATAAAAACTTTTTGGTAGATAAAGACGGTAATGTAACTCCATGTAATTCAGGTAATGGATCTGAAAATTCTCCAAAACCAACTGAAGGTATAACTGTTGTTAGTGGAGACGGTAAAAGTGTTGGAGATGTAGTTTCTATTAACTCTAATCAAAATACTACAGAAGAGTTTTATATTATTGCTTATGATAGTGATACTCATGTTGCTACTGCTATTGCTAAGTATAATTTAAAGGTAGGAAATATTTATGATCCGACTAGTGAAAAATTAACTCCAATAGATACTACTTCTTCAGATTATGGTTTACAAGATAGCACTATGAAGGGACATGATTTTTCAGCTGAAAATCAACCATATAATGGGGTAACAAGTTTTTCTAATTCTCTATATTGGTATGATTTTCCTAATAATTCATATACTTTAGATAATTCTACGGTGGATAATCATACATGTCCTTATGTTTATAACCGTCAATCTAATATATATAATTACCTAGAAAGCTATAGAGCAAAATTAAATAACATTGTATGTGATGTACGTTTAGCGTCATATGAAGAAATTAACCCATTAAAAGACAGTTATACATGGGCATATACATCAAGCTATTGGTTTGGATCATCGAACGGTAAAACAGGCGGTAATATTTATTTTATTGGCAGCAACAATAATAGCTATATATATCAAAGCTCAATTTATTCAGCTGAAACTGATTTTGGTGTTCGTCCTGTTATAACCTTTATTTTATAAAGTATTGGATTAAAGTTGAGTAACTATATGCATTTAGTTACAATGTTTAATATATTATTTATTTTATTAAATGATGAAAATCCCCTCATTTTAAACACTTTGTTTAACAATGAAGGGATTTTGTGATATATTTAATTTTGCATTGTTTATGTAGTGGCTTTATATTTAGCAGTTGATATTGCTCTTGAATAACTGCTTGAAAATATTTCATCAATATTTTTCAATTCTTTTAACTGACTAATTTCCTGAGCTTGTTTCTCACCTTTTGCTGAAAGTATAATCTTCTCATTTGCAACTTGACTGTTTTCGAAGTTGTTACTTACTCTTAATTGGTTAGCATGTCTTATTAAAAATATATGTTTCATTTTACTCTCGTATAATCAATTATATAGAAATATTAATCTATTTAATTGATTAATCCCTTTCTCTCCTAAATTTATTTGACTTTATTATATCATTTTTTTATATTTTAATGTTCTTTTTCTTTCTTTTATTATAATTATTCCTAAATATCCTGTTCCATTTATTGATATTTCAAACTCAACATCTACAGCATTAAATCTCATTATTAAGTCTTGTTTATAGCTTTTTATTTTACTCAATTTAGTACCCGGATTCAATTTGATTACATATGTTACAGAATTTATACCATAAAAGATATCATTGCATTCTATGTACACATTGAAACTTTTAAAGAATCCCTCTATTTCTTGTTTTTTATAAATAGGATCTATATTATCTTCTATATTTTCTCTTTCCAATAGATTATAATCTGGGAATTTATATAACATCTCTTCCACTTTATACACCTCTTTATTTGCTATGTTTTTTAATCTTTTTATATCCCCAATAACCGCCTCCGCCTAATGTTCCTAATGCTAAAATTATGCCAAGTGGATTTGAACCTTCTGAATTAGTACTTGAAACTATATTAATATTGTTTTGAACATTTTCTGTTGTTATGTTATTTACTATATTATTCCCCTCTCCTTTTTTATCTGTACTTTGAGCCTCTATTGTATTTTGAGTTTTACTGCTTGAGTATGTTGGACTCGTACTTTGTGAGGTTACGGTTGAGGTTGTGGTTGACTTTGAGTTCGCGCTTGAGGTTGAGGTTTGATTCGATTCGGAGTTTGTGCTTGAATTAGATTTTGAGCTTACGCTTGAACTTAATTTTGAACTTGTTCTTGAGTTAGAGCTTGTACCTGATTTTGAGTTTGCGCTTGAGTTAGAGCTTGTGTTTGAACTGCTAGTTTTAGAAGTTGTTTTACTATTTTTGTTAGCAGCTGTTGATGAATTAGATGAATATGGGCAAACTCCGTTAGTATGCAAATGAGCTGGATATCCTCCACAATGATAATGATAACTCCCTAATCCGCTTTTATTTTTATTATCTTTATGGCCTCCATTTGAATCTGTTTTCCCAGAATGTGCAAATGTTATGTTGCATATTGCTATTGAAAAAACACAGATTAGAACAATTGTAACAATCTTTTTAACCTTATATTTCATATTTTTATTCCCCCTAAATATAATAAAAATTATACAATAATGGCATTGCAAAATTTGTCGAACTATAATAGAAAAAGCAGAAACTTTAATTTTTATCATACTTTTTGCATCTATATTTTGAGTTAACTTATAGAATTTTGATATTTTTGAAGAATGTATGGTATAATATGGACAAATTTATTTGTGAGGAAGAATAGAAATGTGTAGTAATATTTGAAGTAATTTTAAAGGAATTTCTTTATCTAATGATAACTACATTTTTTTGAATTGCATAAAGGGTAATAGAGAAATATCAAGACTCCATGACGATATATATCAAAAAATAATACCAAATCTTTTAAAGAAGTCTGTCAAATATATTCCACATATAACACTTGGGCAAGCCAATAACCTGAAAGATTTCGCAGATTTCAATTACGAATTTACAACTATCATTGATGAAATTTCGATTGAGTTAATTGGAGATCATTAGGAATCTATTATTATGAAAAATATAAAGTTAGGAGAATTATAATGAATAATTTGGAGTATTTAAATAAAATTTTAGAAATACAGATAGATAGGCCTATTGGTTGCAAACATCCAAAGCATGGATTTATTTATCCTGTAAATTATGGTTATGTACCTAATACAATAAGCGGAGATGGCGAGGAATTAGATGCTTATGTTCTAGGAATTTATGATCCTTTAGAGACTTTTACTGGAAAGTGCATAGCAATAATTCATAGAATAAATGATAATGATGATAAATTAATTATTGTCCCTGAAAATAAGGAATTTACCAATGAAGAAATTAGAGTACTAACTGATTTTCAAGAGCAATATTTTAAAAGTGATATCCTAAGACCTAGTGATTATATAAATTGGAATAAAAATATCCCAGAATTATCAGTAACGAATTTAGAAAACAGCTTAGAATTTTACAAAACTGCTGGTTTTAAAATAGAATATGAAAGACCGGAGGATAAATTTGCATTTATATCCTTAAGTAACATTTAATTTATGCTACAGGAATTATCTAATAATGACAAGTGGAGTATTGGAGAATTAAAATATCCTTTCGGAAATGGAATAAACTTTCAATTAGAAGTTAAAAGCGTTGATGATATATATAATAATTTTAAGAATAACAATTACTCAATAACTTTTGATATAGAAGAAAATTGGTATAGGCAAGATGATAAATTGTTAGGTAATAAAGAATTTCTAATACAAGATCCTGATGGTTATTTATTAAGATTTACAGAAGATTTGGGAGAAAAGAATAGTTAGGATTTTACATACTGGATAGGATCCACAGTTCTACTTGAACTGAGGTAGCTGTAGCTCTTACTATGCTACACAATGAGTGCTTTGTAGGAAGCCACCATGAATTTTTTTACATGGTGGCTTTTTCTATTGATATATATTTTTTATTTATATAATTATTGTTTGATTTGTTAATCAAATTAGTGAGTTACGTATAAACTCCTAATTTTGCTTTTGTATGAAATGTGCATTTTGATATTGTGACTATGGTGGTGGGTGGTTTGGACCTTCGGGTTATGAGGGCGACATGCCCGTTTCTTGTACTTTAGTGAAATCAAAGGTTTCGGCTGGTATTTTAACACATTCGGGGTTTTTGGCATAGCAAACATTTGTGTGATTTTTTGTGCTTTTTTGAGAATTTTTTCCCCAACTTTTTCCCAATTATTTTTAGCAAATATTGGAAATCAAAATGGGAAACCTGAAAATTTATTTTGGAGGTTTTTGATTATGAAAAAAATAACTTATCACAAAGAAGGAGATTATTTAATTCCTGATTTAATTGTAAAAGGGACTAATTCTGATTATCATATTGGTTTATATGGTAGATTAAGATTAGGATATTTAAAGAAAAATAAACTTGGTTTATATACTGATTTAATATTAAATGCTACATTACCAGAACACCTAATTGAGATTGATAAAAGTGCAAATAAAAGAGTAAAAAGTATTATTAATGAACTTGCTAAGAAAGAAAATGTTGACGAAAACTTGAAACAAAATAACCAATTAGAGTGGGTTAGATGTATGAATAATATTAAGAATAGAGTTGAAGAAATTGTACTTAATGAGTTAATTTATTGTTAAATAAAATCTGTAAAAAGTGGATTTCTTGTCCTAGCAAGCACTGAATTTGTTCACACGAATTTTTCGTATTTTCAAATTCTATGCAATGGGACAAGTCCCAATCCCTTTTATAAAATATTAAATGTTAGGAGAATTATTATGATAAATTTTAGAGAAGTAAATGATGATGATATATTAAAAGAATGGTTTGATTTTAGAGAAGAAACTTATTTGTGTTATGCAGATAAACAAGATAGGGAAAACGAATTTAAATTTGATTTTTTTAGGGAGAATATTTTGAAGAATATTCCTAAGCAGAATAGAACTTATGTTGAGAAACAACTTGATCTTCTTTATGATGATTTTATGAGGTATTTGACTTATATTACTGAAAAGTATTATAGGAATGGGTTTGTGGATGGTTCTCAGTTAGTTATGGGTTGTTTTGATAAATGATTATATCTTAAAGTGCAAATTTTGCACTTTAAAGGCGAGATTAATTCTCGCCTTTACTTTCTATTATATTATCTGAATTGACTGCTAATACTGGTCTGCCGACATTATCATTTATATGTCTCATATACTTTAAATAATTATTTTTAGCTTTTGTCCTTATATATTTTATTTTTTCTTCGCTTGGATTATCTTTAATATTAGTTATTAGTCCTTTTATCATAATATCTATTAATTCTTCATCATAACAACTTTCATTTGGTTCTATTTCAAATGTATTTCCAATAATATTTTGCTCTTCTTCATCTTTTATGTAAAAAATATATTTTTCATCAGTAAATTTATCTAATAATAGTTTTAATCTAGAATCCTGTAAAAATAAATTTGAATTTGCAATTATATCCTGTAATGCTAATGTTAAACAATTCATATATTGATTTGCACTATAGATTCCTCTACCATTGTCCTTCAGGATTGTAGTTGATACACTTAATAAATTATCTATATTAGTTGAATCTATATTATCTTTTAAAAATTTAATACTTTCATTTTTATTTGGTGCTAAATTAGGATCTGCTATAGATATAGTTCGATTTAAAAAACTTTCTAAAAATTTTCTCATATAAATTGCTACTCTATATAATTTGTGTTTTTCAATATAACCATTATCTTCAACACACTCTATACTTGTATATAAATCATGTATTAATTTACTTCCTAGTTTTATATCATCCATAAATATAAAATTAGTATCAATTTTTATAGCTTTATCAGAAAATAACCTTATAAATTCAAAATGCTTTTCGTATTTATCATTTTCTAACTGAATTACTGCATAGTCTATATTATGAGATAATAAAATCACATTTGAAATTTTCTTATCTTCTATTATATCTTTATAAAAATAATCTTCAATTATTGCTTGAAATTTAAAAAAATTTCCCCAATCATTACTATTTACAGGATCATCAAGAATTAATACAATTTGTTCATTTTCTTTTAATGATGACAAAACATTTTTTACATAGCTAAAGAAAATTATTAGTGCTAATATATTTTTTTCACCTTCACTAATATTATTTAAAAAATTAGTTTCATTTGAAGTTATTTCTATTGTAGTTTCCGCGTTATCTGCCCTGCTTAAACTTGAATTAATTACTAATTCAAATCTTGGTTCGTAGATGTCTTCAAATTCTTTTATATAATCCTTAATCTTACTTATATAATCTTGAGTATCATTTTGTATTTTATCCTTACATTTCTTTTCATCAATTATTAATTGATGCCTTATTAATAAGTTTTTTATTTCTTTAATAAACTTATCTGATGATAAATATAATTGATATGCTTTAAATAATTGTGTTTTTTCTTTTTTCTCTTCTTGAATTTTTATTTTCAAATAATTTGTTGCTTTTTCTAACAAGTTAATAAAATCATTTAATTGTTTTATAGCATTATAAGAGTATTTTTTTTCTTCTATTTCCTTTTGATATTTTAACTTAAAGGCATTTTTCTTTTTAATTAAAATTCTAAAATATTGTTCTTCCTTTTCTCTTTTAACAGTTTCATATACATTTTTTTCTATTAAATTATTATATTCATATTCTAAATTGTCTAAATCTGCTATTAATTCATTTATTTGTTTTGCATACTCTTTTAAATATAATAAATATTTATTCTTGGCTAATGTGGACTTTTTTTCTTTTAAATCTTTACTTATTTCATTTTTACAATATAGGCAACTATTAAACTCAATTTCCTTATGAAAATTATCTCCATTTGTAATCCATG
The DNA here is from genome assembly GCA_902406115.1 of uncultured Clostridium sp. GTDB lineage: Bacteria > Bacillota > Clostridia > TANB77 > CAG-508 > CALXVA01. The sequence goes on from CABPCL010000009.1 coordinate 41,862, forward strand.
TTTTTACTTCTTTTATGTTTATTCTTTTTCCATCTAATATTCCTCTTAGATATTCGTCTTCCTCAGTTTCTAATTTTAATATAATTTCATATAATTCTTTACTTGCCTTCAAATTATCTAATTGCTCATTAATGTTTTGTATTTTTTCATTTATAAATTCAATTTTAAAATCATCAACAAATTTTTTGTTAAAATCATCAACTATTTTATTAAGGGATTTTTCTTTATTATCATAACATTCTCTATAAAATTTTAATAATTCGTTTTTAACCTCGTCATCTGTATATGTTTTATCAATTTTCCCCAATTCTATTTTATCTATATAGTTTTCATCATCTAATTTTAATGAATCTATCTTTATATCATTCTTTTTTACCTTTTTTATAACATTTCCAAAATATTGATTTAATAAATTATCATCCACATATTGTAAAATATAATTTTCATAATCTTCTGAATAGTCTTCATCTTTACTAATTAACTCAATAACTATATTCTTAAAATCATTTTTAAAATTATTAACATTAAATTCTAATTTACTATATTCTCTTATTTTTTGTCTTAAAAAAATAAGTTTTTCGTTATCATCTTTACTGGAATCGCCCAAAAATATTTGTTTAAGTTTACTTTTATTTTTTGTGTCTGATTTATATGTTCCATCTGATGTACTTATATAAATATTATTATTTACAAAGTCTTGATTAAAAACCAAATGAATTTTATTAAAATCATTATCTGGTATTATTTTTCCGTTACCAATTGCTCTTGAAAAAGTAGTCTTTCCAGTTCCATTTGGTCCATATATAAAGGTATAATTCTTATCAATATTAATTTTTATTTTTTTATTGTTCTTTAAATTCTTATATTCATACTCCATATAAAATTCCCCCTTTATATTGTATAACATTTGATATGCGAAATTTGTCGAAATGTGTAACTTTGTATCAAAAAATGCAAAATCAATTATTCTATTACTTTTATATCTTCATCTAATACTTTTATCAATTTCCAAGAATATGTATTACTAGCTGGAATATAACCATTAAAAGTATTCCCATTTGCATATTTTATATATCCATATGTTTTGCAATGTTCTCCATTTGGATTAATTTCTATTGAATTAACAATGCACCAATTTCCAGTATTCCAACTATCTCTCATAATCATTATCTTTTTAAAATTACTTTCTCTAACCAAAGATAAAATAGTATCATATTCACTTTTATTGCTCATAACAATCACCTCTTTCTATTCCAAATTTCATCTAAACTATTTGTTATCCTAATTTTTTGAAAATCATTAATTTGATCTTGTAATTTCTTTAAATTAATCCTTTCATCTTCTCTTACCTTTTCTTTAACAATGCAATTATAATCTTTATTAAGTAAATTCCAACTAATTGCAGCTTTTAATAATTGATTTAGAACACTCTTTGTCTCATTAATTGTTACTTTTGATGGCTTAAATGTATAGTTCCACCTTCTTTCATTATTGAGATATTTTTCAAAATCTTCAATTTTATTCTTTCTAAAATCTTTTAGTTTAGTATTTCCTAAGTATTCATTTATTATTTTTAATCTATCTTGATAATTACCATAAGTATTATAAGAAATTTTATTATACTTATTTTCAAGGAAAAGTAAACTTAACTCGGATATTGTCATATTTGAATCAATAATTATTTTTTTTCTTTTATTG
>CABPCL010000010.1 GCA_902406115.1 uncultured Clostridium sp.
AATACTACCGCTTTATTGGTTTCTCAAAGTTTATTGTTTACTTTTCAATGTACTTATTTGTGTTCCTGTTTTTGTTGGAACGTTTTGTATTATACTATGTATTTTTATAAATGTCAACATGTTTTTTAAATTTTTTCAAAATATTTTTATTTTTTATGTAAATCGATCATAATTTGTGCAAAATAATAAACTAGTAAATTGTTGTTTTTCTTTTTAATTTTTGTCTGCTCATTACTAATTTATAAACATGTTTTTTCATATGTTACTTAGTACATTATCTATAATACCACAGACCCATTTTAAAGTCAATACTTTTTTTGTAGAAATTTGTAGAAATTATAAAGATTTTTTTCAATATATTTTTAGACATACTTTTATATTTCTACAAGTATTACATCCTCCCCTATACACCTTATATTTTGCCATTGTATAACTATTTCATTTCCGCTTGAAAACATTCCCATAAACTTATTGCTTCCTGGTACAATTATAGATGTTATTGTTCCACTCTCTAAATCAGCGCAAACATCTTGTACAAATCCCAACCTTTTTCCATCATTAATATTAATAACTTCTTTATGTTTGAAATCCATTCCTTTTTGCCCCATATATCTCTTCCTTAATTATATATTTAGATTTTAAAGGAATCAATCTAGTAACCTTTGTAACATTATATTATTAATAATGAAGAAAGTTGCTAAATTAATAGCAACTTTTCTTATATTCATATACTTTCCTTCCAAATTTTATTTCATTTATTTTCTTTTGCATTTCCATTATTATAACAGGTGCTATTGATATAGCTACTGTATATATCCATTGTGTCATATTTAATGGTACTAGTTTAAATATTTGAGCAAATGTTGGAATAATAACTACTAATATTTGCAATAAACTTCCTATAATAAATGCTCCAATCAAATATTTATTTTCAAAAATTCCAACTTTAAATATAGACTCATCACTTTTAATGTTAAAGCTATGTATTAATTCTAGCAAGCCTAGTGATACAAATGCCATAGTTCTTCCAACTTCTATTCCATATATACTGTTTCCTATACTAAAACTAATTAATGTTAACATTCCAAGCATTATTCCTTCTATAAATATCTTATTCCATAGTCCATCTGCAAATATACTTTTTTTACTATCTCTTGGCTTTTTGCTCATAATATCTTTTTCAGGTGGCTCTAATCCCAATGCTATTGCAGGTAGAGAATCTGTAACTAAATTCACCCATAAAAGTTGAATTGCAAGAAGTGGAGACTTTATTCCCATCAGCAATCCCATAAATATGGTTACTATCTCACCTATATTAGTAGCAATTAAAAAGTGTACTGCTTTTTTTATGTTTTCAAATATATTTCTTCCTTGTTTTACAGCTTCCACTATCGTTACAAAATTATCATCTGTTAGAATCATATCAGATGCATTTTTAGCCACATCTGTTCCGTTCTTTCCCATTGCAATTCCTATATCTGCATTTTTCAAAGCTGGAGCATCATTTACTCCATCTCCAGTCATTGCCACTACCGCTTTTGTACTTCTAAATGCCTTTACAATTCTTACCTTGTGTTCAGGAGTTACTCTTGCAAATACAGAATAATTCATTATATTTTTTTCAAGTTCTTTTTGTGAGATTTTATCTAGTTCTGCACCTGTAATTGCTATATCACTACCTTTTAATATTCCTAATTCTTTTGCAATTGCTTTAGCTGTTGCAATATGATCTCCTGTTATCATAACTGTTTTTATTCCCGCTCTTTTGCATATATCCACTGCATCTTTTACTCCTTCTCTAGGTGGATCTATCATTCCCACCAATCCTACAAACACCAAATTGTTTTCTATTGTATTACTGTCAATTTGATTTGGTAATATATCATAATCTTTATATGCAATAGCAATAACTCTTAATGCATTATCTGCCATACTATTATTATAGTCTTCTATCTTTCTAATCTTATTATTGTCAAAATTTATAATCATTCCATTTTCATAGCATTTTGTGCATCTTTTTAACAGTACATCTGGTGCGCCTTTCGTGATAACGCGATATTTTCCAGACACTTTGTGAATTGTCGTCATCATTTTTCTATCAGAGTCAAATGGTATCTCATTTACTCTTTGCATTCTCTTGTATAGTTCGTTTTTATCTTGATTATGCAATAATGCACAATTAGCTATTGCAACTTCTGTCGCTTCACCACTTGCTTCTTTTATATTGTTTTCTACATTTATTTCTACATCTGTGCACATAGTCCCTAACTGTAATATAAAATCTGCCATACTATTTAACGATTCACCTTTTGTATCCATTATTTTTGTAACTTGCATTTTATTTTGAGTTAATGTTCCTGTTTTATCAGAACATATAACACTACTACTTCCTAACGTTTCTACTGCCGGTAATTTCCTAATAATACTATTTTTCTTTGCCATCTTTGTTACGCCAATAGATAGCATTATTGTTACAATCGCTGGCAATCCTTCTGGAATAGCTGCAACTGCAAGTCCAACTGATGTCATAAACATTTCAACGGGTTCTATCTTCTTTAGTAAGCCAATAACAAAAATAAAAGCACATATTATCAAGCAACCTATTCCTAATGTTTTTCCTACTTCACCTAATTTTCTTTGTATTGGAGTTTCAGGTGCTTCATCTGTAATAATCATTTTAGCAATTTTTCCAACATTGGTATTCATTCCTGTTTCTGTTACTATAGCTTCTGCATGTCCATTTACTACTATAGTTGTAGCAAAAGCCATATTAATCATATCCCCTAGTGATGCATTTTTCGATAATATTACATTCGCCTCTTTTAGTACAGGTATAGTTTCACCTGTAAGGCTTGATTCTTCTACTTTTAAATTATAGCTATTAATTAGTCTACAATCTGCTGGTACATAATTTCCAGCTTCTAATATAACAATGTCCCCTGGTACCACATCATTTCCTTTTATAGTTGTAACTTTTCCATTTCTTTTTACCTTTGTTACTGGTGCAGACATTTTTTTCAGAGCTTCTAATGATTTTTCTGCTTTTGCTTCCTGTATTACTCCCATAATACTGTTCAAAACTACAATAGCAATAATAATTACAGAATCTATATAATCATTGCTTCCTTGCATTTTTGCAACAACGGCTGATATTATTGCAGCTATTATTAAGATAATTATCATAAAATCATTAAATTGTTTAATAAATCTTTTTAATAAGCTATCTTTCTTTTGCTCTTGTAGCTTATTTTCCCCATATTTTTCTTTTCTTTTTTTTGCTTCTTCTTCACTCAGTCCCTCGTAAATATTTGTCTTTAGTTTTCTTTGTATTTCTTTCAATTCAATTGAATGCCACATATATATCATCCTCTCCTTTGTATAAGTTATATTAATATATATGTAGCTAGTCCATTAATTATGAATATTTTATTTACTATGCATAAATATTGTGTTATAATATTAGCACTTTAATTTAAAATCCTGTTTTCATTAAAGGGTTGTTAATGTATATTAACAAATATTCAGCTTAGGAAAATTATTTTTTCGGGAGGATAATTATGAAAAATTTAAAATTTAATTCACCAGTTTTTAAAGTTGTAGTTCTGATTTTGGGACTTACATTGCTGATGATTATTTCAACATTGTTGCTAGCTTTTCTTACCACTTATATTTTTTAATAATAGGTAAGGTAAGATGCTGATCATGTGGAACAAGCTATTTTAAATTTTAAACGGCATAATCTTATAAGATTACGCCGTTTTTTTTAGTTATTTTTATAGTTGTTTTCTATAACAGCTATATATTTTATTTTGGGTTCTTTTCATTTTTAAGCTAACTTTATGGATAGTAATTTGCTTATTCCGTTTTCTTCCATTGTAATACCGTACACCGTATCTGCCGCTTCCATGGTACCTTTTCTATGTGTTATTACTAAGAATTGTGTTTCTTTACTAAATTTCTTTAAGTAATCTGCAAATCTATAAACATTTACATCATCAAGAGCCGCTTCAATTTCATCTAATATACAGAATGGAGCTGGATTTATTTTTAATATTGCAAATAGTAAAGCTATTGCAGTAAATGCCTTCTCTCCTCCTGAAAGTAACATCATATTTTGTAGTTTCTTTCCTGTTGGTTGCACTTGTATGTCTATTCCACATTCTAAAATATTGTTTTCATCTTCTAATATTAATTCTGCTTTTCCTCCACCAAAAAGTTCTACAAAAACATCATTGAAATTCTTATTTATTTGTTTAAACTTCTCAGCAAATTGTATCTTCATTGTTTCTGTCATGTCTGCTATAATCTTTCTAAGTTTTCCTGCCGTATTGTCTAGATCTAGTCTTTGTTCACACATAAAGTCATATCTTTCTTTTGTTTTCTTATACTCTTCTATTGAATCTATATTAATGCTTCCTAAATCTTTAATTTTGTTTCTAATTTGATTTACATGTTTTTGTGTTTGAGCAACATTTTCTGGTTTTTTATAGTCTGTTATCATGTTTGGTGTTAATTCATACTCTTCCCATAAATTATTTACAACTTGCTCTAAATCTTGTTCTAATTTTGTTTTCTTAGCATCTATCTTTATAACTTGTTCCTTTAGTCCCTCTATAACACTAAATTGATCATTAATTTGCTGTTCTATCTCATTTAGATTAACATTTTTTTCAACTCTGTATTGTTTTAGCTCTTCAACTTTTGTACTACTATTTTGAACATCTGATTTTATCTTCTCTATTTGTTCATTTAGCTCTAGTATTTTGTTTTGTAGATCTTCATTTTCTTTATCAATAGAAGTAATATTAGTTAGTTTGTTTTCTATACTTAATTGATTGTTCTTTATATCTTGTTTTATTCTTTCTAGCATTTCATCAATTGAAGTTCCGCTTTCATCAAAAGAAGATACAGATATTTTTAAATTAGTAATATCGAAATTTAGATCATCTATATATTTCTGGTTTTCTTTGTTGTTTATAGCAAATTCTTCAACTTCTTTATTAAGTTGCTCTATCTCTATTGTTAATGTTTCTATTTCTTTTCGTTTTTCTTCTTTCGTCTTTATTATTTCTTCCTTTTGTTTCTCTATTTGCTCATTTTCTTCTTTTAGCTTATCTCTTCTTGTCTCTAATCTTTTTATATTGTCATCTATGGCAACCATTTTTTGATTCTCGGTCGCGTATACTACTTGAATATCTTGCAAACTCTTTTCTAGTCTACTTACTTCTTCAATAACATCTGTAATTGATGTACTATATTCATCTTTCTTATTATTTATATTTTCTATATCTTTGTTGATTCTTTTAACATCTTTTTCAAGTTCTTCTATTTCTCTACTTCTTCCTAGTATATTTACAGTCTTTGTTGATACGCTTCCTCCTGTAATTGCTCCAGAAGGATTAATAATATCTCCTTTAACAGTAACAACTCTAAAAGAATAAGAATTCATTTTTGAAAGAGCTATAGCAGCATCCATATCTTCCACTACGACTGTTCTTCCTAGTAAATTAAGAACAATTTGTTCATACTTTTTATCGCATTTTACAAGATCTGATGCAATTCCAATTATTCCTTCTATATTATTCTTTATTACTCTGTCTATCTTTTTACCACGAATCGATGAAATAGGTAAAAACGATGCTCTTCCCAAGTTATTTGTTCTTAAATGTTCAACTAATTTTTTTGCATCATTTTCTGTATCTGTAACAATATTTTGAAGTGTTTGTCCTAAACACATCTCAACTGCTGTCTCATATTCTTTTTGTACAGAAATTAAATTTGCTAATACTCCGTGCATTCCTTTGCTTAGTGCATTATCTTTTTCGCAATCGTTTAGCAAAGCCTTTACGCTTTTTATATATCCTTCTTTTTCTTTTTCTGTTTCTATTAAGAACTTTAGTCTTGAGTCTTTCATTCTCATTTCATAAGAAAGTCTATTTATTTGTTCGTCGAACTCTTTCACTTTACGCATGCAACTTTCTTTTTCTTCAGACTTTTCTTTTAAGATTTTTTCTGATTTTTCTTTTTGTGATTGTATATCATAAAAGCCTTTTCCTAGCTCTTGTTTATTTGTTCTTGTTAGATCTAATTCAGAAATAACAGAAGATAATTCTGTTTTTACACTTTTTTGTCTTTTTTCTAGATTTTCAAAATTGACTTCTTGATTGCTTATATTTTCAGAAAGTTCATATTTTAAATCTACATTTTTTTCAATTGTCTGTTTCTTTTCTTCTATCTTAAGTTCTTTGTCAGATAATTTTTTTGTAAGCTCATCTAATTCTTTTTGTTTATCATCTAACTCTTTTTGGAATTTTTCTTTATTTAAAAATAGATTTTCCTTTTTGTTTTGCTTTTGCTCACTTTCTTCTTCTAATTCTTTAATTCTATGTTTTACTTCATCTATTTCCTTTTCTATTCTCTCATGGTTTGCAGAGTTATTTTGCATTCTTTCATTAGAGATTCCTATTTCTGAATTTATTTTTTCAATTTTATTAGAACTTTCAAATCCTAAGTTTTGAAGTTCTTCTATTTGAGTAGTTACCTGATCAATTTCCTGCTTTAATTTTTCCTTCATCTCTTTAATATGTGACATTTTTTCATTTTCATCTTGTTCTTGAGATTTAATGATTTCTTCATCTTTAATTATCTGTTCTAATTTTTGTTTATATGTATCTATATTGTATATAAAAAGTCCAACTTCAATGCTTTTTAGCTCTTCTCTTAAGTCTAAGAATTGTTTTGCTTTATCTGCTTGTAATCTCAATGGTTCAATATTTGCTTCAATTTCTGATAAAATATCATTAATTCTAAGTAGATTTAGTTTAGTTTGTTCTAATTTTTTCTCAGATTCAGCTTTTCTTGTTCTGTATTTAACTATTCCTGCGGCTTCTTCGAAAATGCGTCTTCTATCTTCTGATTTATTACTTAATATTTCATCAATTTTACCCTGTCCAATTATACTATACCCATCTTTTCCAATTCCTGTATCCATGAATAATTCTAATATATCTTTTAATCTACATGGAGTTTTATTAATAAAATATCCTGTTTCACCGCTTCTATATATCTTTCTTGTTACTGTAACTTCTGAGTATTCTATTGGTAATTTTCCGTCTGTATTATCTATTACCATTGATACTTCTGCGAATCCAAGTGATTTTCTGGCCTGTGTTCCAGCAAATATAATATCTTCTGATTTTGCTCCTCTTAATGATTTAATACTTTGTTCTCCTAGTACCCATCTAATCGCATCTGATATATTACTTTTTCCAGATCCATTTGGTCCAATTACTCCTGTTATTCCTTCTTTAAACTCAAGTACAGTCTTATCTGCAAACGATTTAAAGCCTTGCAATTCTAATCTTTTTAAATACATTTTTCCACCTATTTCTCAATTGATTTTCATTCTATCACACTAAAAAAGTTATATATAATTTATAACCATATCATAAATTATATATAACTTTGTTTTATTTTTCAACAAAATTTATAAATTTTAATAATCCTTACGCATTCTTGTTAAAATATTCAATTAAATGTACAATTGTTTCTTTATTAGTTTGTTTTAATTTTTCAAATCCATAAAGATATATATTGGATTCTTTTCTCTCTTCTATATCTAGATATGAACTAAAAATTTCGTCCATACCAATATTATATAAATTACATATTTTCACTAAAATTTCATATGATGGCTTAGATCTGTCCTGTTCAATATCTCCTATGTACCTTGTAGAGCACTCAATTTTTTCAGCTAATTTTTCTTGTGTGAATCCGTTCATTTTTCTAATACTTTGTAATTTTTTTCCGATTTTTATTTCTTTACATTTCTTCATCTACTTCACCCTATCATATATTTAATTATATATGTATATGATAACAAAGCTCAGTTTCTTAATGAACGAATTATATGTGTAGTATATACTTATTTGTTTCTGTTTACATGGTGATAAAATCTATATAACGATATCTTCCTAATGTTTGTTTTCTATATTTTAATATTTTATATAATTTTATTTACAAATTTTTTTATTATTTCTTCTTCATTTATAAATTTCATTTTTCTATTCTCCATTAATACTTCACCGTTAACAATTGTAGTTGTTACATCTCTTCCGCTCGTATTATATACTAAGTTAGATAAAATATCATTATTAGGAAGGCATGTTATATGGTCTAATTTTGCCGATATATCTACTAAAATTAGATCTGCATCTTTTCCTTCTTCTATGCTTCCTATTTTGTCATCTAGCCCTAACAATTTAGCACCATTTATTGTTGCCATTTTAATTGCTTCTTTAGAATCAATTCTATCTTCATTTTCATGTATTCCACCTTGAATTAAACATGCTGTTCTCATCGATTCAAACATATCTAAATTATTACCAGAACCTTGTCCATCTGTTCCGAAGTGCAACATTAATTCCATTTCTAATATACTTTGTTGTGTCTGCAATTTTACAACCTAGTCTTAAATTAGATATTGGATTATGTGCAATTCCGCAATCTATTTCTTTTAAAATTTTAATATCTTCATCATCTGCTTTTACACAATGTGCTAGTATTGTATGAATATCTCCAAAATATTTTTTTAGTACTAAGGTTGCTTTTTCACCATGTATTTTCTTTATATCATCTACTTCATCAATACTTTCTAAGAAGTGAACATGAACTGGTAATCCATATTCTAATGCTAATTTTCTTGATTCTTCTAAGCATCTATCTGAACAGGTATAGAGTCCATGAGGAGATACTGTATAACTAATTAGCTCATTATCTTTATCTCTCGACTCATAGAATTCTTTAAACTCTTTTATACGTGTTTCTAATAAATCTTCGCTTCCAATATCCATTAACGGTCTCGTCAACACCGCTCTCATCTTCATTTTTTGCGCTGCATCTCGAGTTTGTTCTGGCATAAAATATTGGTCATTAACGCAGGTTGTTCCAGTAGATATCATTTCTAAAAAAGAAAGCATACTTGCATTATAAATTTGTTCTTTAGTTAATTTGTCTTCTATTGGCCATATTTTTTCATGAAGCCATGTATATAGATTACAGCCTTCAAATGTTCCTCTAAAAATACTCATCGCAATATGGCAATGTGTATTTATAAGGCCTGGCATGACAACCTTATCTTTTGCATCAACAATTTTTTCACCATCTTCTGCTTCTATATTTCTTTCTATTCTTACTATTTTACTATTTTCTATTTTTAAATCTACATCTTTTACAATTACATCTTCATTCTCGAACAAAACTACTTTTCCATTTTTTATTATCATAGTAATTTCCTCCATTTCACATTATTTTTATATCGCTTTATATCATATATAATTTTTTTCTTTTTATCAAGTATTTTCTTTTTTATTGATTGACCTAATAAATATTTTGTAGTATCATTATTTTAACATTAACGATAAACTAATGATAGACAAAGGAGAATTTTGATGTATACTGAAAAATTTGATTTTTATAGTCCTGTTAATTTAAAATCATATAATTTAGACCAAACTATGCGCTATCAGTTAAATGTATTGGGGAATCTTGATTTTTTTACAAGAAGACATAGTGAAAATGTCGCTAACTTAGTTTGTAGAATTTGTGAATATTTACATACAGGAAAAGTTTTTACAATATATTGTACAATTTGTGGTTATTTACATGATATTGGAAAATTGTTTATTCCTGCTGAGATCTTGCAAAAGCCATCACAACTTACTCCAGAAGAATTTGAGATAATGAAAAAACATACTACCCTTGGATACGATATGTGTATGAAGGATCCAAAACTACGTCCATATGCTTTAGGAGCTTTATGTCATCATGAAGCTTTAAATGGTACAGGCTACCCAAAGGGACTCACAAAGAAGGATATTCCTTATGAAGCTCAAATAATTAGAGTAGCAGATGAGTATGATGCACTTGTAACCAAAAGACAATATAAAACTCACGTTAACATCTCTGAAACATTAAAAGACTTAATTAAAAACGCAAAGCCAGACCCTAAATTTGTAGCATTAGATCATTTAGTAGAGGTTTCTAAATTAGGAAAGATTAACAAAAAAGTGTTACGCGTTTTATTTAAAGTAGTTATAGACGATACTCTATATGAAATTAGTTGTGTTTTAGGATACGTGGATTATTTAAAGGAACAAATAAAAAGGCTAGAACTAATTGATAAATACAAACAAAAAATGGATCAAGCAAATAAAGAAAAAACGAAGAACTATTATTTAGAAGGTATAAAGTTACTTCTTCAGCAAGATGAGACTATTGAGAATTATAAAGCTGTTTTAGACGAGTATAGAGAAGCATTAGTAATAAGGCAAACTCGTATTAAAGATCTATATAATGAGGTTAAAATAATTAAAAAATTAAAAGCATAATATAATAGAAAATATCCCTAAAAGATCAGGGATATTTTTTTACTCTAAGCCGAAACTTACTCCTAATGCATTATTTAGTTCAGATATTACATGTTCATCATCTATGTGTCCAATTTTTTCTTTTAATCTACTTTTATCAATTGTTCGTATTTGTTCAGCAAGTACAATAGAATCTGTTTTAAGTCCATTGTTTTGTGAACCAATTTCTATATGTGTTGGCAATTTTGCCTTTCCTGTTTGTGATGTAATTGCAGCTGCAATTACGGTTGGACTATGTTTATTTCCAACATCATTTTGTATAATTAAAACTGGTCGTACTCCACCCTGTTCTGAGCCTACAACAGGACTTAAATCAGCATAAAACATATCTCCTCTTCTAATTACCATATTCTTCACTCCCACTAGTTTCTATATTTAAGGTTTATCTCTTGATATATTTTATTTATTAGTTGAAATACGACTATGGATTATTTAGTGTAAACCATTTACCGTAATCTCATTATATAATATGTAAACAAGATTTTTTTTGTTAATATCTTGAACAAATAATTTTATTGGTTTACCTGTTTTTTTGTCTATATATAGTTTTTTATTATAGACATATCTATTATTATCATTTTTTGTTTTTACTTCCATTATTATATTATCATTTTCTTCCTTCAATACATTTCTTCCATCATTTTTTTCTTCTTTATAATCCTTTACAAATGAATCTAACCACAAAAAATTATCAACTATATATGGATAATTTTCATACACTGTTGTTAGATCAATTTTTATATTGTTGATTTTTAATGTATTATTTTCATATGTTATTTCCATTTTTTCTATATTACTTGGTTCTAATACTACCTGTTTTGCACTTCCATCTTTTTTATATGTTTGTTCTACCACATACTTATTTGTATTTTTATTACTTTCAACAGTTATTTCTGCTTTTGCTTGATATGAACTAATATCTAAAATATATTTTTCAATTTCCTCAATATTTTTGTTACTCATATTATTACCAAGATTTTTATTTTTATAATTCATTTTTATAAAAAATAATATCAATATGCATAAAACAATTAAAATTCCAATTATTATTAACGTTTTTCTTTTGTTTGTATTTTTTTTAAAATGATGACTTATATTGATCTTCCCCACTTAATTTACCTTCCTTTCCATACATAAAAAGAGTAGTATATTTACTACTCTTTATTTTATTCTATATGGTTTTAAAGTATTCTGTTAAACAAGCTATAAGCTCATCTTTTCTGTCTATTTTATTTATTATATCCCTATATTTACTTGCATCTTTCATATTTTTTATATAGCCCGCAATATGTTTTCTCATTTCTTTAACTGCAACATTTTCGCCTTTTTCTTCTACAGCATAGTTTATGTGCTTTATTATAATATCTAATTTTTCTTCTTTACTTATTTCTTGCCTTTCACTTCCAGATAGTTCATTAATAATATCTCTAAAAATCCATGGATTTCCTAGACTAGCTCGTCCAATCATAATTCCATCGACATTTGTATCTTCAAACATTTTCTTAGCATCATGAGAATTTTTAATATCTCCATTTCCAATCACGGGTATATTAATACTTTCTTTTACCTTTTTTATAATGTTCCAATCTGCATTTCCACTATAGAATTCGTTTCTTGTACGTCCATGCACTGTTATAGCAGATATTCCAGCCTGTTCAAATATCTTTGCTGCTTCAACTGCTACAATATTCTCGTTATCCCAACCTATCCTCATTTTTATTGTTACAGGAACCTTAGCCGATTTCACAACTTCTTTTGCTATTTTTCCAGCCAACTCTAAATCTAATAGCAATCTACTTCCATCGCCATTTTTTACTACCTTTGGTGCTGGACACCCCATATTTATATCTATAATATCTGCATATTGGCTAATATATTCCGCAGCATATTTCATTGACTCAATATCACTACCAAATATTTGAACTGCAACTGGTCTTTTCTCACCTTTCATGTCTAACAATAACTTTGTTTTTTCATCATTATAAAAAAGCCCTTTGCTACTAATCATTTCTGTATAAACTAAACCCGGTCCAAATTCTTTGCAAATTAATCTAAATGGCAGGTCTGTAATTCCTGCCATTGGAGCTAATAATATATTATTTTCTAATTCTACGTTTCTTATTTTTAATTTTTTTAAATACATTTTCCTGATCCTAAATATTTTATTTTTTACTTTTTCTTTCTCTATATAACATCATAGCAACATGTTTCAATAGATTATATTTACTTATGCCTTGCTGTCGACTTATTCAAGTCTCCAAACTGAGCGTCATTGCGTAAATATAATCTATTGAAACATGTTAATAATAATAATTTATTTAAAATTTTATTCTACAAAAATGGCTTTTTGTCTTCTTCCTGATATATTTAATAATAGTCCTATCATTATAAAATTACTTACTAATGAACTTCCACCATAGCTAACAAATGGTAAAGGAATACCTGTAATAGGTAGTAATCCCATTGTCATTCCTATGTTTTCTAGCATATGAAAGAAGAATATTCCTGCAATTCCCATAGCAATATATGAGCCTAAATCGTCTTTTGCAGTTTTTGCTATATATATAGCTTTTGTTATTAGAACTACGTATAATACAATAATAAATGAAGCTATTATAAATCCCATTTCTTCGCTTATTAGTGAAAATATAAAGTCTGTTGTCTTTGGATATAAGAAGCCAAGTTGTGTTTGGTTTCCTTTAAATAATCCCATTCCAAGTAGTTGGCCTGATCCTATTGCAAGTTTTGATTGTATAATGTTGTATCCTGCTCCTCTAGGATCTAGATTTGGATTTAAAAATACATCTATTCTTGTTTTTGCATGTTCTGGCAATATAAAGAAATATAGTGTAGGAACTAATATTACTATTAGTAGCAAAGCTGTTATAATATACCTTTTTCTAATTCCAGCTGAAAAAAGTATAAATGCTAATGCTACAACAAAGGCCATAGCTGTTCCATAATCGGGTTGTTTTATTATTAATAAAACTGGAACACCAAATGATACTAAAATTAATCCTAATTTTAATACTCTATTTATTTCATCTTTCCCCTTTTTCTGAATTTTAGTAATTAACCATGCTAAAAATAGTACTATAACTATTTTAGCAAATTCAGCTGGTTGAAATGAAAATGGGCCAATTTCAAACCAACTAGTAGCTCCATTGATTGCGCTAGTGAATAGAACAGCAATTAATAGAACCAAAATAATTCCATACAAAATTGGTGATATTTTTGCAAAAATATCATAATCAACAAAAATGACTACAATAAGTATTGGTATACTTATTGCTAGCCACATGATTTGTTTTTTCAATTCTTCATATCCGGAGTTTTTAGTTGCTGATGCTAATGCTATAATTCCTATTGTAACTAATATCATTGTGCAAATTAATATACTCCACTCTATGTTTTTAAGGATTTTTCTTTTCATTTACTTCCTCTTTTACATTTTCTTTCTTAGTATCTTTCACATTAGGATTTTTATGCTCTTTATTTTCCTTTTTATTCTTTTTAGCATCTTCTGGTTCTTGTTCTTTATTTTCCTCTACTTGTTCATCTTGCTTATTTTCTGTTATTTCATTTTCTTTTTCACCTTTGTTTTTATCTTCTTTTTGTTCATCTACTATTTCTTCTGATTTTTGATTACTTGCATCATTTACAGCTTCTACTTCAGTATTTTCCATATTTTCTGTGTCTTTTTCATTTAGTTTTTCATCTGCTTGTCCTTTTTTATCTTTGCAAGTATCTTCGTTATCTTTATTAATTGATCCCTCTAATTTTCTAGCCTCATTTTTTATTGTAACAATTGGTATATTAGCGTATAAAGCAGGTGCTCCAACTATTCCATCTTCGCCTGGTTTATTTGTCATTCTAACATCAATAGCGCCTTCATCTATATCAACATATTTCTTTATTACCTCAATAATTTCTTGCTTCATCATCTCTAAAAAGTCTGCTGAAATATGTGCTCTGTCCTGTGCTAATACCAAATGTAATCTTTCCTTTGCTGTACTTTTTGATTTTTCTTTTTCGTTTTTTCCAAATTTTTTAAAGAAATTTATAATGTTCTCAAACATATTTTACCTCCAATAGTATTAGTGTTTACCTTTTGAGAAAAAACTTTTTATTTTAGTAAAGAAGCCCTCATCCCTTCCTGGAATATTTACTTCAACGTTTTCTCCTAAAATTCTTCTTGCAATTTCCATATATGATTTTCCAGATGGAGCCTTACTATTTGTTACAACAGGTTCTCCTTTATTTGTTTGTGTGATAATATATTCATCATCTGGTACTACTCCTATTAAGTCTATTGATAATAAATCTACTATATCATCAACATCCATCATTTCACCTTTTTTTATCATTGCAGGTCTTATTCTATTTACAACAAGTTCTGGATTTTTTATTTCAGATGCTTCTAATAAACCTACAATTCTATCAGCATCTCTAATAGCTGATATTTCTGCTGTAGTTACTACAATTGCCCTGTTAGCTCCAGCAATAGCATTTTTAAATCCTTGTTCTATTCCTGCTGGACAATCTATTAATATATAATCGAATTCTTCTTTTAATTTTCCGATTAAATTTTTCATTTGTTCTTCATTTACTGCACTTTTATCTCTTGTTTGAGCTGCTGGAAGTAAGAATAATTCATTAAAACGTTTGTCTTTTATTAAGGCTTGTCTTAATTTACATTTTTCTTCTACAACATCTACTATATCGTATACAATTCTGTTTTCTAAGCCCATTACAACATCTAGGTTTCTTAACCCAATGTCTGTGTCTACTAAAGCTACTTTTTTTCCTCTTAGAGCCAAGGCTGCACCCAAATTAGCAGTTGTTGTTGTCTTACCTACTCCACCTTTTCCAGATGTTATGACTATAACCTCTCCCATAATTTTCCTCCTTGTTAAAATAAACAATTTTTTAATCTTATTTTTATAATTTCTATAAAAAGTGCATTATTAACACATATATTATATACGGAAATCATCAAAAGGTCAATGTTTATAGAAAAAAACACCAAATATTATATAATTTTGGTGTTTCTTTTTTTATATTATTTTTATATTATTATTGCTGTTTTGCTTGCATTTTTTCTAACTGTGTTTGATATATTTTTTCTATATTTTCATTATCTATTTCGTAAGACTGTTTTATTCTCATCATTGTTGATAGTTGTGTTTTTCTTACTGAATTTGCAGAGAAATATATACTTGTAAGCATTATTGTAAAACTAAATAAAACAATAAATACATAAATAGATACAGATGCTTTCTCTTCTATTAACTTTTTCTTCATTTGCATATTTTTCTCCTCCAATCACTTCTATTTATATAATAATTTAAATTTCTTTTATTGTCAATCAATTTGCTTACTTTTTATCCAGTCTATTCTTTCTTCATGGAGTTTCATTTTCAATTTTTCGCCTGGTTTTAAATGATATTTTTCAATTATATATTTACCATTTATTTTTTTCATGCACTCTTTTCCAATTATATCAAAATTTATATCTTGAAAAGAGGCATTATCTCTATTTTTATCACACATCACTACAATTTTCATTCCGTCCAAACCTAGCTTTGATTTTGATATTCTCTCTATAAAACTCACTTGTTTCTTTGGTGTCATATTGCAGAAGTTTCCACCTTTCATGTGCTCTTTAGCAGCTATCTTTCCAGCTTTGGTCCACTCTTTTGGAATCTTTAATCTTTCCCCCATCTCTCCTACTAACTTTTCTCCTCTTTCTTCATGTCCATAGTGATGTGGAAACATTTCTACCGGAGTACTTCCCTTTCCAAGATCGTGAACTAAGCAACTATATCTAATAAGTAGGTCTTTTGTTAATTGTGCTGAAAGATCCAATACTTGCATTGTATGATTATAGCTATCTCCTTCTGGGTGGTACTTTTCTGGTTGTATTTTTCCTATAAGATTATATATTTCTTTAAAATGTACTTGTAGAACCTCTGCCTCTTTTAACACTTGAAAAAATATTGAAGGTTTTTCGCAAGAAAGAGCTTTTCTAAATTCCTCGAAAACTCTTTCTACTGATAACATTTTTAATTCTTCCTTAAGTTGCTTCATCTCTTCGATAGTTTCTTTATCAACTTTAAATTGTAATGTTGCTGCGAATCTCGCCACCCTATATACTCTTAACGGATCCTCTCTAAATGCGGAACTTGTTTTTCTAATTATCTTTTGCATTATATCTTTTCTTCCATCAAATGGATCAATTATATTACCTGTTAGAATATCTTTTGCAATTGAATTTATTGTTATATCTCTTCTTTCTAAATCTTGCATAATTGTAATGTTTTTGTCTGTTTCTATTTCAAAATTTTTATGACCTGTACCTTGTTTCACTTCTTTTCTCGCAAGTGCAAATTCGTATCCTTCAATATCATATACTGCAAACTTTTTACCTTTTATAATTGCATTTGGAAACATTTCCTCAAATTTTTCTTTTTCAATTCCTACCACACAGTAATCTTCATCTGTAATTTCCCTTTTAATTAATTCATCTCTCACTGCTCCACCAACTAGATATAGTCTACCACCTGCATTGCTAATTTTTATTGCAATTTCATTTATTATTCTACTCTCATTCATATTTATTCCTTATTTTCGATATATTAATATCTATCATTATATCATGTATTTCAATTTTATATACACTTTATTTCTTAAAGTATTGATAAATCGCAAAAAAAAATATATAATAGTGTAGATATTTTAATATAAAGGGAGATTGATTAAATATGAAAATTAATGATAAGGCTAAAGATATTATAGAGTGGATTGTATGTATTGTTATTGCTTTTGTTTTAGCATTATCAATTCGATATTTTTTTGGTACTCCTACTATTGTTCAACAGCCTTCTATGTTTCCAACATTAAAACCAAATCAACGTCTTATTTTAAATAGATGGGCTCGTACTATAAAAGAAATGCCTTCAAGAGGTGATATTATTACATTTGAAGCACCTACTTCTGATTCATATACTTATGATGCAAATGATGTACGTGCAAAGTATTCAAATAATCCAACTTCTGCTTGGGGAAAATTTGTTTATTATGTTCTTGAATCAAATAAAATTAGCTACATTAAAAGAGTAATTGCTTTACCTGGTGAACATTTACAAATTAAGGATGGCAAAGTATACATTAATGGAGAAGAACTAGAGGAAAAATATCTTCAACCTGATGTTACTACAAATATAGAAAATTGTCCTTTCTACGATTTAATTGTTCCAGAGAATTGCGTATTTGTTATGGGAGATAACAGACCTAAATCTACTGATAGTAGAAAATTTGGATGTATTCCTTTAGAAAAGATCGAGAGCAAAGTGTGGATTAGATTTTGGCCATTAAATTTATTTGGAAAAGTAGATTAAATAACATTTAATTATATTAAACTGTAGATACTGCAGATTTGGAGGTGTAATATTGAGCTTCGAAAATATTATAGGCAACACTAAAGTTAAAACATTATTATCTAATTCTATACAAACAAATAATGTTTTACATAGTTATTTATTTGTTGGTTCTGATGGCATTGGAAAGTTTTTATTTGCAAAAGAATTTGCAAATATGATCTTATGTAATAGTGAAGATTCCTTTACTAAACCATGTAAACACTGCCCATCATGTATTCAATTTTCTAGCGATAATCATCCAGATTTTATGGTGATAGACTTAGAAGATGGCAAGAATATTAAGATAGAACAAATTCGTTATCTTCAAGAAAAAATTGCAGAAAAACCTATTGTATCTAGTAAGAAAGTTTATATTATTAATAACAGTGATTTTATGACAAAAGAAGCTCAAAACTGTTTACTAAAGACCCTAGAAGAGCCACCAGAATATGCTATTATTATACTTGTATTATCAAATGAAAATAAATTGTTAAATACTATTATATCTCGATGCACTAAAATATTTTTCCAAGCATTAAGTAATAGTGAGATCTTAGAATATTTCTCTAATAATAATATTAATAATACTTTTAATTCTAACATTTTAAAATTGTGTAGTGGAAGTATTGGAAAAGCTATTGAACTACAAAGTTCAGCAATACATTACGATAATATTGATAGTATAATTAACAGTTTAGATAAAAAAAATATTATTGACCTGTTGGGACAAAGTGATATTTTATACCAATCAAAAGATAACATTTCTAATTTATTAGAATATATGAACATTATATTTATGGATAAATTAATTGATAACTATAATATTAGATATATCAATTGTGTTAAGATCATTGAACAAACAAAAAAAAAATTATCATCTAATGCAAATTATGATATGTGTATAGATAATCTTTTGTTAAAAATGTGGGAGGAATTTAATGAAGAATATAGTTGGAGTTAGATTTAAAAGACCAGGTAAAATATACTTTTTTGATTCTGGAAATTTAAAACTAAATTATCATGATAAAGTTATTGTAGAAACTTCAATGGGAGAAGACCTAGGTGAAGTTGCTAGTTATAAAAGAAATATGCCTGAAGACAATCTTGCTAATCCTTTAAAGAAAATAATTAGAATTGCAACTTCTAAGGATTTAAAACATTATGATGAAAATAAGAAAAAGGAAGAAGAAGCTTTTAGAATTTGTGAAGAAAAAATAAAAAAGTATAAATTAGATATGCATTTAACAGATGTTGAATATACTTTTGATAATAGTAAGATTCTATTTTACTTTACTGCTGATGGAAGGATTGATTTTAGAGAATTAGTTAAAGAATTAGCTTCTATTTTCAAAACAAGAATTGAATTAAGACAAATTGGTGTTAGAGACGAGGTTAAGAGAATTGGTGGAAATGGTGTTTGCGGTAGAGAATTATGTTGTTGCTCTTTTTTAAGTGACTTTGAAACAGTTTCTATAAAAATGGCAAAGGAACAAAATATGGCACTTAATCCTTCTAAGATATCTGGAAACTGTGGAAGACTTATGTGCTGTTTAAAATATGAACAAGAAGTATATGAAGATAAATTAAGAAGACTACCTAAAATAGGATCTACTGTAAAGACAAGTGATGGTGAAGGAATTGTTGATTCTGTTGAAACACTTAAAGAAATTGTAAGAGTAAAATTCAAAGATGAAGATGACAGCAACTTTTACAAAAAATATCCAGCATCTGAGATAAAAATTATAAAAAGTGCTTCTGTTGAAAATGTTGATGAAGAAGAAAAACAGAATTTTAAAGAATTACAAGAACTAGAAAAACTTGAAATTCAAGATAATGCAAATAAAAATGAAAATAATATTTAAGGAGGTGAATAATATGGCATACAAAATCAATGAAAATTGTATTAGTTGCGGTGCTTGTGCAGCAGCTTGTCCTGTTTCTTGCATTTCACAAGGAGACGATCGTTATGTAATAGATCCCGAAGCTTGTATATCTTGTGGAACTTGCGCAGGTGTTTGTCCTGTTGGAGCTCCTGAAGACGAAGAAAATTAATTTACTATTAATTTATCTATACAAAAAGAACAGCTATATAATACATTAAATGTACATATAGCTGTTCTTTTTTATTCATTAATCTTATTCTTTGTTAGTCATTTCTTCTAAATCTAATAACTCTTGCCATCTTTTATCCACTTCATTTTGGAATTCTTCTATCATCCACTCATTCCCTGGATTAAACATATGTTTAAATCTCTTTTGTGGTCTTAAAAATTCCTCTATTGGTAGTTTTTTTGCAGGTTTATATGTTATTTTATATTTTCCATCAACAACTTCATATAAAGGCCAATAGCATGTATCTACTGCTAACTTATTAATTTGCATTAACATATCTGCCCCATATCCCCATCCTCTTGGGCAAGGTGATAAAACATTTAAAAATGTTGGACCTTCTGTGTAAATTGCTTTTTCTGCTTTTTCATATAAATCCTTAAAATTGTTTACAGCAATTGTCTGCGCAACATAAGGAATATTATGTGATGCCATGATTTTTGTTAGATCTTTTCTTGATTGCATTTTTCCAGGTATTACTCTTCCAGCTGGGCTAGTTGTTGTGTCTGCAAATTTTGGTGTTGCAGAAGAACGTTGAATACCTGTATTCATGTATGCACCATTATCATAACAAACATACAACATGTCATGTCCTCTTTCCATTGCTCCTGAAAGACTTTGAAGACCTATATCATAAGTTCCGCCATCTCCACCAAAAGTAATGAATTTTGTATGTTTACCTTCTGGTAATTTTCCCTGTTTTTTCATTGATTTATATGCTGCTTCTACTCCAGAGCAAGTTGCTGCAGCATTTTCAAATGCTGTATGAATATATGAATCTGTCCAAGAAGTATATGGATAGATAAAACTTGATACTTCCATACAACCTGTTGCGTTAGAAATAACTGCATGGTCCTCTGGTTTCAATGCCCTTAATATCATTCTGGCAATTGGTGGTGCTCCACAACCAGCACACATTCTATGACCTGCCGTAAATCTTGAAGGTTTTTCTGCTATTATCTCTTTTAAATTATATGCCATATTAAACTTACTCCTTTCTTAATCCTAAATATCTATATGGATTTTCAACTTTTTCAGTCTTTGCTATTTCTTGTAAATCAGTATATACACTTTCTATTTCTTTCTCAGTAGTATCTCTTCCACCGATACCATAAATATAGTTGACTGCTTTTACGTTATTTCCATTTACATACATTGCCGAGACAACATCTTCAAAAAGTGCTCCACCTGCTCCATTTAAAGAATCAGCTTTGTCTAATATTGCAACAGCTTTTAATCCTGATAGTGCTTTCGCTATTTCTTCTGCTGGAAATGGTCTAAATACACGTACTTTTAGCATACCTGCTTTTATGCCTTTTTCTCTTAAACTATCTACAACATCTTTAGTAGTACCTGCTGTAGAATTCATGCAAACTACTGCTATCTCAGCATCATCTAGTTTGTATTCTTCAAATAATCCATATTTTCTTCCAGTCATTTTTTCAAATTCTTTAGCAATCTTAAGAATTACTTTCTTAGCATTTTTCATAGCTTCAGCTTGTTGGTATTTATGCTCAAATAAATAAGCTTGTAGGTCCATTGGGCCAACTGCTATTGGTTCTTTATCATTTAACAAATAATGTTCTGGTTTATATTCTCCAACAAATTGTTTTACCTTTTCATCTTCTATTAGTTCAATATTTTCAATTGAATGTGATGTAATAAATCCATCTTGACATATCATTAATGGTAATAAAACATCTTTGTTCTCTGCTATTCTATGTGCCATAATCAAATTATCATATGCTTCTTGATTATTTTCTGAAAACAACATTATCCATCCACTATCACGAACTCCCATTGCATCTGAATGATCATTATGAATATTAAGTGGTCCTGATACTGCACGGTTTACCAAAGACATAACAATTGGTAATCTTAAACTTGATGCAATATAAATCATCTCCCACATTAATGAAAGTCCATTTGCTGATGTAGCTGTCATAGCTCTTGCTCCTGCTGCTTCTGCTCCTATACAAGCACTCATTGCACTATGTTCACTTTCTACTGCAACAAATTCTGTATCAACACTCCCATTGCTTACGAATGTTGAAAAATACTGTGGTATTTCTGTTGATGGTGTGATTGGAAATGCTGCGACAACATCTGGATTTATTTGTTTCATGGCTGTTGCAGCTGCTTCATTTCCACTTAAACGCTCTCTTATACTCATATTTTCCTCCTTATATTTTAGTTTTCTCCCTCATCTTTCATCTCTATTGCATTAAATGGGCATACTTTTGCACATACTCCGCATCCTTTACAATAATCATAATTAAATTCTTTTCTTTTTTGATTTTTTTCAACAGGAATAGCATCATCTGGGCATACAGGGAAGCATAATCCACATTGTTTACATTTTTCTTCTAAAAATATAGGTTTAACACTTCTCCAATCCCCAGTTTTAAACTCTCTTGCATTTCCCGCTTCGTAAATATCTCCACCTATTGTCAATTTATTTGCTGGTGTAGTTTTATTAATTTCTGTCATTTATTTTCTCCCTTCCATTACTTTATATTTTTACTGTATTTCTTTAACTTCCTGCAATGCAAGTTCTAGTGCCTTCATATTTCCTTCTATAACTTCAGGTTTCTTTGCAAATTTATGTTTAAATGACCCTTGCATATCTTCTAGGAAATCCTTTTCTTCCATAATTTTGCTTACTTTTACAATCGCTGCAAGCATTGGAGTGTTAGGAAAATATCTTCCTAGTGTTTCCATAGATACTTTTCTTGCATCTATTGTATATACTTTTCCATTATATCCTTTTAATACTGTATCTAAATATTCTTTATCTTTTGTTGTGTTTATTATAATTGCACCTGTCTCCTTCAAACCTGCTGTAACATCAACACTCTCTAGAAGAGTGTCATCTACTACTACAACATAGTCAGGTTCATATATATTACTGTGGACACGTATTGGATTGTCACTAATTCTGTTGTATGCTGTTATTGGTGCTCCCATTCTCTCTGGACCATATTCAGGAAATCCTTGTATATATTTACCTGTATTAAATGCAGCATCAGCTAATAACAATGAAGCCGTTTTTGCACCTTGACCACCTCTACCATGCCATCTAATTTCTACTAAACCATTACTCATTAATAGAAAACCTCCTTTTTATCAATATATAAAGTATATTATTTTATAAGCCTTCTGTCAATAGACGAAAAGGTCGAAACTTGTTTTAGTTTCGACCTTTAATTTTATTTTTTTGCAGGTAATCTAATTACAACCTCTGTTCCTTTACCCACTTCGCTTCTTATATCTATGCTTCCTTTGTTTTGATTTAAAATTTCTTTTGCTATTGAAAGTCCTAATCCAGTTCCCCCCATTTCTCTGGTACGAGCTTTATCAACTCTATAAAATCTTTCAAATATTCTCTTTAAATCTTCCTCTGGAATCCCTATTCCATTATCTATTACCTTAATATATGCATCATTATATACAAATCCAACATAAACTTTTATTGTTCCATTTTCTTTAGTATATTTTATGGCATTTGATAATATATTTAATACAACTCTTTCTATTCCATCTTTATCCGCTTCTACTGGAGGAACACTTGCTGTAACAAAACATTCCATATTATGATTTTTCTTTTCGATTTCAAATTTTAGTTTTTCTTGACATTTCTTTACTAAATCTCCTAAATCAAATTCTGTTTTGTCAACTCTCATCTTCTTGCTATCATATCTTGATAAAGTTAGTAAATCTGTTACCAGTTTTGCCATCCTTCTTGCTTCTGCTGCAATTACACTTAAAAACTTATTCTGCGTTTCTTTATCATATTCTCCTTCAAGTAAAGTATCTGCATATCCCATAATAGATGTAATTGGAGTTTTAAGTTCATGTGATACATCTGCCACAAATTCCTTACGCATATTATCAAGTTTAACATGTTCCGTAATATCTTGTATCAATACCATTACTCCTCCTGGTCGATCGTTTTCGTCTTGGAATGGAGCAAATAGTATATTTACATATTTCTCGCCTACATTTTTTCGTTGCTCAGATGATGTCCAATTTTCTAAATATATAATTTTTTCAATATTAACATCTATTTTCAATTTTTTAAATATTTTTTCAAAGTTGTCTTCATTATCTGTTATACTTAATAATTGTTTTGCAGCAGGATTAATATGAATAATATTGCCTTCCATATCAAATGCTATAATTCCATCTGTCATATGTAGTAATATAGTTTCTATTTGTTTTTTCTGTCTATTTACTTCATTAAATTTTTGTTTTAATTCTACAGTCATAATATTAAATGCATTTGTTAAGTCTCCTACTTCACTATTACTATTATCATTTTTTTCTATTTCAATTTTTTCACCAGATGCAATTTTTTCCGCACTTTTTATAAGTTTCTTCATTGGCGACACTAATGCTTTTGTCACAAAGAAACTAACTAATATAGATATAACAATATACGCTCCCGTGGAGATTAGCATAATCATTTTTGTTTGTTGAATCTGAGTATTTATTATACTAATTACCTCTCCCTGACTTGTACTTATGTTTTCTAGTTCCTGTAACATATATAAATAACTTATACCCAATCCTGATATTAGTATAATTCCTAGTACAAAAAATATTAAAATAATTTTTGATTGTATATTTCTGTTCATAATAAATTTCTCCCATATATAAATTGTAGTCTTATATTATAAATCTGTTTCTTAAATAAATTATAAAAGTTAGCAACTATATTATTAATTGCTAACTTTTCTACGGTTTCTATTTTGATGATAGATAATATCCTACGCCTCTTTTAGTAATTAATATCTTAGGACTAGAGGTATCATTTTCTATTTTTTCTCTTATTCTTCTAATTGTTACATCTACTGTTCTAATATCTCCATAGTATTCATATCCCCAAACCTTCTCTAATAGTGCCTCTCTAGTAACAACTTGTCCTGGTTGATTTGCTAAATATTTTAGTACTTCAAATTCTCTTAATGTTAAATCAATAACTTGATCTCTTACTTTTACCTCAAATTTATCTAAGTTTAATGATAATTCACCTATTACTATTATATTATCTTTTTTATCTACTGCATTTTCTTCTTTTTTCTTCTCTTCTACTTTTACAGATGCCTCTGCCTTTCTTAGATTTGCTTTTACTCTTGCCACTAGCTCTCTTACACTAAATGGTT
Organism: uncultured Clostridium sp.; assembly: GCA_902406115.1. Taxonomy (GTDB): domain Bacteria; phylum Bacillota; class Clostridia; order TANB77; family CAG-508; genus CALXVA01. The sequence goes on from CABPCL010000010.1 coordinate 25,123, forward strand.
TTGTAATATAATCATCTGCACCCAATTCTAAGCCTAAAATTTTGTCTATTTCCTCATCTTTTGCAGATATCATAATTATTGGCATATTAAAGGAATTTCTAATTTTTTTACATACTGTTAACCCATCTACTTTTGGTAACATTATATCTAACAAAATTAGATCTGGCTTTTTATCAAATGCTATATTTATTGCTTCTTCTCCATCATTTGCCTCTAATGTGTTATATCCTTCTTTTTGTAGATTATATACTAATATATCAACTATTGGTTTCTCATCATCTACAATTAATATTGTTTTCTTTGACTCTTCAAAGTTATTTTCTTCCACAAAAATACCGCCTTTCTACATAAGATCTATCTTATATATAGCTCATTTTTTTACTATGCATAATATATCATAATAAATTCAAATGTACAAGTGTTTTCATTATTTTATTTTTTAATAACAGTAAAATATTTATTTATTTTTTCAAAGAAAGAACCACGTGAAATTATCACGTGGTGTTCAAAACGATTACTCGCTTTGCTTTCTTCTGTGGGCTTTCCTTATTCTTCTTCGTATTAGTCGTATTGGCTGATATGCAATGAATAACCAAACAGCTGCTACCATTGCATAACCAGCAAAGCAACCAAGTACCATAAGAAACTTTACGAGACCATTACTCCAGTAATAGGTGCTGACCAAATTATCTTCTGAATACGCCATTTCGTGCTGACGTTCTTCTAAAATTTCTATCTTAGCCGTTGCCTCATCAGTCTTTCTTGAAGACCGATTATAATCATCCACCTGGAAGCGAATGTCCATTAGCTCTGATGCAGTACCTAATATCCTATTACATCCATCTAAGATGAACCAAGACATAAGTCCCACAAAAAGGAGTACTATAACACTTATAAGTGTTACAATTATTCCTGCTTCGATGTCTGCTGTGTTTAACTTCTTTTTGTTTAAACTCTTCATTGTTTTTCTCCTTAATATAAATAAAATTATAACCTGAACGGTTATTTAATTACTTTTTATTATACTACATTTTACATAATAAGTCAACTTTCTACTTCTATAGTATATATTCCGCCTTCCATGTTTAGGTGAATTTTTTGACTCTCTATAATTTCACCGTTCAATCTCATACAGCTTACACCATTATTATTTTTACTTATATTTTTTACTTTTATATTATACACACTATTTCCGTATTTATATCTTATACTATATTCATTCCAATCTTTTGGAATATTAGGTTTTATAGTAAGCCATCCATTTTCTATATTAAGTCCTAAAATATATTTAATGCCAGCTTCATAAAACCAGCTACTTGATCCTGTATACCAAGTCCATCCACCTCTACCAGCAAGATTACTAGCACCATATACGTCTGCAGCTATTACATATGGTTCTACTTTGTATTTATTTGCCTCTTCTTTCGTTCTTGCATGTTCTATAGGTGTTATCATTCTATAGTATTCTACTGCCTTATCGCCAAATCCTAGAATTGATTCAGCAATAATTGCCCATATTGCACTATGTGTGTATTGTCCACCGTTTTCTCTTGTTCCCGGCAAGTATGCTTTTATATAGCCAGGTTCCAGCTTACTTTTTTCGAAAGGTGGATCTAGCAGTTTTATAATACCATTTTCTTTATCTACTAGATGATTTTCTAAACTCTCCATAGAAATATATTTTTTATCATTATCCCCTGCATTTGAAATTGTTGCCCAACTTTGAGCTATACTATCAATTCTACATTCTTCATTTTGTATACTTCCTAAAGTTTCTCCATTATCTGTAAAGGCTCTCCTGTACCATCTACCATCCCAACCTATTGTATTTAATGCTTTTTTTAAATTTGTCTTTATATTCTCATATTTTTCTACTAAATATGTGTCACCTTTTTTATTACAAATTGGTATCATACGATCTAGTACCACATACATAAAGAATCCAAGCCATACACTTTCACCTTTTCCTTTATTTCCTACTTCACTAAATCCGTCATTCCAATCTCCCGATCCTATTTTTGGCAAACCATTTTCTCCAAATACCATTGCTTTTTCTATGGCTTTTATGCAGTGATTATATATCGGTTCTTTTGTTGTAGAAGGCAAATATAAATCATATCCTTCATCAATACCTTCTGGAAGTATTTCACCTTTCAAATAATAAGTTTCTTCATTTAGTATACTTTCATCTCCTGTAAAATTAATATATTCTGTTGTAATATATGGTAACCATAACAAGTCATCTGAAAATCTCGTACGAATTCCCCTATTTGTTTCTTCGTGCCACCAGTGTTCTACGTCTCCTTCTATAAATTGATGTTTACTATTTCTAATAATTTGTTTTTTCATTATTTCTGGACAAATATACCTCATTGCAAGTGTATCTTGTAATTGATCTCTAAAGCCATATGCTCCACCAGACTGATAATATCCGCTTCGTGCCAAAAGTCTTGAACACATAGTCTGATAAATAACCCATCCATTTAGCATAATATTTACCGATTCTAATGGTGTGTTTACTTGTAATCTATCTAATAATTCAGACCAATATCTTTTTTCATTTTCGTATTCTGTTATTGCATTATTTATATTTGTATATTGGTAAGCTTTATCCTGACACTCTATTAAGCTCGACTCTGCACCTAATCCAAAAACTATATCTTTTCTTTCAAAAGCTTCTAGGCTAACACGTAATTCTATTCCTATTACAGGGTCTTTTCCTAATGAATCCTGCCTATCTAATTCAATACTATTTATCGCATCTGGTTTTGTAATATCTCCATTTCCAATAAAGCTATTTTTATCTCCTGTATACGATTTTATTTTTTCACTACATGATACATATAAAATTGTGTCTTTTGTATTCTTGCATGTATTCTCTAATGTTACTAAATTGGCATTTTCCTTATATTGCATTTTTAAAAAGCCTCTTGATTTTATTTCATCTTCATTTAAAACAGGTTTTATATAGTATATTAATTTCAACTCTTTTTTCTTTGCTTGTGTATTCTCCAAATGCAAAATTTGAACTTTAATAGAATCATTTCTTGGCACAAATATATCTAATTTTTGAATTATACCATTACTTGTATGATTATATTTTGCATATCCAAAACCATATGTTATGGTATAGTCGTTATCATCAGGTGCCGGATTTAGTCCCAACGACCAAAAATTATCTTTTTCCATATCTTTTATATAAATTATTTCTGATGGTACATCTGTAACAGGATTGTTATTCCATGCAGTTAGTCTATTTAATCTGCTATTTTTATACCATGTATATCCTCCCATGTTTTCAGTTAATACCGTTCCAAATTTTTCATTTGCTAAAATATTACACCATACAGTTGGTAGTCTATCATTCTTATTTACTTTTATAAAATACTCTTTTCCGTCTTTTGAAAAGCCACCATATTCGTTATAATATTTCATATCTTGAATTGGTAACTGTAATCTATATATTTCATCATTTGAGTAAACTTTATTAATTACTTCTTGACTCATATCTTTAGTTTTTTCTATATATTCTTCTTCATAGTCTTTTAATTGTCTATCTATATCACCTAAACTTGCATCTATTAATAGATTTGCTCTATATTCCAACAATCGTTTTTCTTCTTTTGCTAAATTATTTAGTACAAATATTCCACCTGCAATATTTTGTAGATATGCCATATTTCTATCTAATATTGCATTTTGAATTTCCTCTGCCACATAATTGTCATAGGTTTTCTTTTCTTCATTTATTATTACAACATCAACTTTTATATTTTTAACTCTAAAATACTCATATGCCTTTAATACTTCTTTTACAACATAAATATCAACTGCATCTTTTATTTTCACTAATAAAATTGGTAAATCTCCTGAAATTCCATATCTCCAAAGTTCTGAAGTTTCTGCATTTTCAGGAATTTTTGTTTTAAACATTAACATCTTTAATGGATTTTTATTAATTAGATATCCCAGCATTTTTTGATATACTGAAATTTCATTTCCTTTCATTCCCAAATACATTGTTTCCGCTTCAACTTTAGCTTTGGCTAATTCTAGGTTCCTTGCGATTTTTTCTTCATTTTTATTACTTTCTATTAGTTTAATAGCCTCATTTCTATCCTCTGAAACAGCCATTATCAAATGAAATTTGGAGCTACTTTTAGGCATGATGCACACTGTTCTTTTCATTGCAATAATTGGATCTGTTGTTAAACCAATCTTTTTGCTTAGAGGTAATTCTCTTTCTACTGCTTTTGGTAAATTTATATTTCCTCTTCCAATAAATTTTTCCTTGTCAATTTCATACTCTAAATCTCCAATTGTCTCATCTTTTGTGTACAGATTTACTGCTAAATAAATATTCTTTTCGCCTTTACTCCTATGATTTCTTTTTACAAGTATAGTTCCCGAATCTTCCAAAAACTCATAACTCAAAAATAAATTATTAAATACCTTATGTGCATAATCTTGTTCTTTCGTAGATAAAATTGGCTCTAACATGCTAGTTATTTCTATTGTTTCCTCTGTATTTCCATGGTTCTTTAGTTCAATATCTCTAATTTCAACTGGTTCATTTGGCATAACAAATACTTTTGTATTTGTTTCTATATTTCCATCTTGTCTAACATATTGATTTTTATCTGGGGTAAAATATACCGTATATTTATCGGCATTTGCTAAATATTTTAATTGTGAAGAAGTCCATATTCTTTTTGTTTTTATATTCTTTAAATAAAAGAATACCCCCTGTTCTTCATCATCAGTTTGTTTATATCTGTTTATTAAAATGTCTTTATATTTACTATAACCATTTCCTCTTTGGTCCATTACAACTGTATAATAATCATTTGAAATAACATTAATAGGACTTAATTTATTATCTATTTTGTTATATTCTCTTTGGCAATAAACCTCATAATCTATATTCTTTATCTTTTCTACCTTTTCTTTTTTCTCTTTTGTGATAATCACATTACCTGGCATTCTTTCTTGTAACAAAATATCTATTGCATTAATTTCTGGGTTTTCCATAAATCTTTTCTGTAAGATTTTTTGGTTAAACAAATTATTAATAGATAGTAAAATTAAGCCTTGATGATGTGCCATGTACGTTTTTACAACCTCATACTGTTCTCCTCTTTTTAATCTATTTGGCGTATAATCTATAGATTCATAAAATCCGTATTTATCATACATACCTTGCATCTCTAATCTTTTTAAGTTTGATATTACTTCTTTTGGTCTTTCTGAAATTGCTAATATTCCGCCATAGGCGGAAACAACCATTTCATCTGCTAATCCTCTTTTTATTCCAAGCCAGGGTATTCCAAATGCTTTGTATTGATAATTATTGCTTAAATCTCTTAAATTAAATGCTGCCTCTGATATTCCCCAAGGTATATTTAATTTTTTTGCATATTCAATCTGACTCATTATTGCAAACTTTACAGATTCATCTAGCAAACTTCCCGGTTCTTGTGGAATATTTATATTTGGCATTAGATATTCAAAAGCTGTACCTGACCATGAAATTAATCCTTTATATTTGTTTAACATAGTCAAACTTCTACTTAAGTTATACCAGTGCTTTACTGAAATATCTTTTTTAGCTATAGCAACTAAACTAGCTTGCCTTGCCTCTGACGCTAACAAATCATAATATGAGTCTGTTAGCTGATTTTCCTCTACATTATATCCTATAGAGAATATCTTGTTTTCTTCACTATATAGATATTGGAATTTTGTATTTTTAATTAATTGATCTATAATTTGGATCATTATGCTTATTTTATCTACATCTTCAGATTTATTTTCTTCTAAAAATTGTTTTAATACATATAAATAGCCCACAAAATTTCCACTATCTACCGTAGATACATATTTTGGTATTAATGGTTCTAGAGTTTCTATATTATACCAGTTATATAAATGCCCATTCCATTTTGATAATTCTAAAATAGAATCTAACATTTTTTGTAATAGGTTTAATGTGTCTTGTAAATTTTCATACCCTAGGTCATAACTAGAAACAACAGCTAGTAATCCTAAACCTATATTGGTAGGAGATGTTCTATATACGATCTTTGGTTTTCTGTCTTCTTGATAATTATCTGGTGGCAAGAAGTTGCCTTTCTCATTTATATTATCTTTAAAAAATTGCCAAGTTTTCTTTCCTATATCAAGTATATATTCTTTTTCTTGTTCATCTATTTTTTCAATTGCATTTTTATTTTTTTCTGGTTTACTTATATAGTACATAACTAAAGGTGCTATAAGCCATAAGATAGATAATAGAAATAATAATATAGTAACAGTACCTTCTTTATAGAAATTCAAAAATAATATTCCTACAATTCCTAATATGACATTTGGAAGCATATTCATATAGTAATCTTTTATACTGTTTTTAGCCTTTTTCTCTGCCTCTTCTGCGGTTGTCCACTCTAACAAATGTATTTTGCTTATATTAATTCTATAAAATGTTTTAACTATTGCATCTAATAAAGTATAAGCTTTATCTGGTAAAGTTGCTATCTCTAAAATCCCTCTTATTACACTTCCCTTTATTCCATCTATTTGTTTTTCAAATGTTCTTTGAGATACTTCTCCATTTTGCTTTGATATTACTCTATTTACTATCTGTATTATCATTGGTGAAAGTAATGAAATAAATAAAATAGCAACCATCGGCCAAATATTTATTTTATAAAAAGCATCTATAAATAAAATAAATATAAAAGCAATTAATATAATTGGCTCAAACATGCTTCTAACTAGGTTATCTAGAATTTTGTATTTTGAAATAGTATTAAGTGGATTTTTTTGTGACTGATTTTGATTATTCTTTATTTTTGATCTCAACCATCTAAGAATTTGAACGTCTCCTCTTGTCCACCTATGAAGTCTTGTTTTAAAACTATTATATGAAGTAGGATAACCATCTAATAAAATTACATCAGATGCAAGAGCACACCTTAAATAATTTCCTTCTAGCAAATCATGACTTAATACTGTATTTTCAGGTATTTGATTCTTAAGTACTTCTGAGAACACTTGCAGATCATATATTCCTTTTCCCGTAAAAATGCCTTCTCCAAAATTATCTTGATAAAAATCAGAAATAGCATTTGTATATGAATCAGTACCTCCTAATCCTGCATAAATCTTTGTAAATTTCGTTTTTCCTACAGCTCTTAAATTAATTCCAACACGAGGTTGCATAATTCCATACCCATGAGTAACTTTAGTTTTATCATTATTTAAAATAGGTTGATTTAGAATATGTGCCATCGCTCCTATAAGTTCTAACCCTGTATTTAACACTAGCTCTGTGTCCGAATCTAGAGTAATAATATATTTTATTTCAGGAACCCTAATTCCGTCTGCCTTTTTTTCCTCTATTGTATTTACTTTAAATTGATTTTGTGAATTGCCTAATATATACTCATTAAATTGATTTAATAAACCCCTTTTTCTTTCCCAACCTAAGTAACATCTCTCTTTCTCATTCCAAATTCTTTTCCTATAAATAAAACTAAACTTTGGGAATTTGGTGTTAGGATATTTTTCATTTAGAGATTTAATTATTTGTTTCCCTGTTTCTTCTATTTCTTGATCAAATTCTTCAGTTTCTCTATCACTTGATGTACAATCTCCTAATAAAGCAAAATATAAATTATCACTTTGATTTGCCAAATTGTACACTTCTAGTTTTTTTAAGATTTCTTCTACTTTTTCTTTATTACTTAATATTGTTGGTATTACCACAAAGGTAGCAAATTCTTCTGGAACTCCGTTTTGAAAATCCATTTTTGGAATCATCTTAGGTTTTATAACTCTTCCGAAAATATATTGAATTATTTGTATTATTATAATTTCAGTAGGTATATAAATTAAAATTGCACTAATAATTGCTATTATGATTTTTCCTGTTTGATGGTACAAATAACTACCAATTAATATAGATATAATAAATGCAAGTATTATTTTGGTTAATATATATAGTCTTATTTTTTGGTTACCACTTACTTTTCTTATTTTTTTGTTTTGTAATTCCTCTAATAATTTATTTTTTCCATCATCTATTAAATAATAACCTATATGTGATTTTACATTTATTTTTTGTTTTTCCTCTGTTGTTAAGTTTTCTTGATTCTCTCCTTTAGCACTATTTTCAGCTAATTCCAAACATTTTTTAGAAATATAAATCTCTGATATTTTTGTTTTTCTAGATATCTGTTTAATTGTATTTTTATATTCTATCTTCGTTTTGTAATCCATATTTTTGTAAATTCCTAGTGGATCTTTATTTAGTATCTCATCAACTTCGTTTATTTGTTCAAATATGTCTATAAAATTGATTCTTTGAAGTGTCTTTATACTTGTAATACAATTACCTATTGACACTTTTTTTACTGCAATATCAAAGTGTTCTTTTTTTATTACATCAGATATGTTTGTTCCCATTTTGTTAACTTGCTCTTCTAATATATTTAAAAACGGATATGCTTTTTTTCCAAACCTTTTCAATTTATATGACATATATTCTATAAAAGGATATTTCATCTCTCCATATTCATTTACTTTTGATCTATATACACATATGTTTTTAAACTGCAACTCTTCTTTTGCTTTGTTTTCTACAAGTCTCTCTATAATATTTTCTACTTTATACTTTTGCACTTGTGCAGAATAAACTTTTTCACAAATTACACGTATGTTTTCTATTATTGCAATTTGTAGAAACATCCCCATATTCCATATTTCATCCATACTCAATGTTTTTTTCTTCTGATATGCCTTTAATAAATCTTGTATATTTTTTGCATTAATTTTTGAATCAGTATATGCTACAATTTCAGTTGCCAAAACATATACTCTTGCAAATCCTCTATGTGCACCATTTGCTATACCCAAAAAATCAGTGTACTTTTTTAATGTCAGCTCTTTTTCTATCCACTTTACAGTTTCCTCTATAATATAATAATTGTCTAATATCCACTCTCCAGCAGGATGTATTGGAATTTGTAATTTAATATGTTCATTTAATAGTTGATATACTTCAGTAATTATTTCAAAATTTTCTTTCATTCTATAAATTGGATATGTGTTTTTGTCTGAGTTTTCTTTCAATATTTGATCAGAAGCAAGTTGTTCTAAATACTTTTCTAATTGATATTTTTCTAATACTGCACCTGTTATATTTAATACTTTATATTGTTTCAAAAAAATTCCACTCCTTGTTAAAATAGTTTTTACCTATTTTCTCCAAATAGTAGAATTTTATGCATTTTTTTGAGTTTGAGAATAAAAATAAGATGACGATAAGAATAAACTTTTTTTCGATCTTTGCTGTCGGATGTTCCATCCTTCAAACTGCGCAGCTCTTCAAAAAAGTTTATTCTTATCGTTTATGCTTTTTTTCATTTTTTCTGTCGGATGCTTCATCCTTCAAACTGCGCAGCTCTTCAAAAAAGTTTATTCTTATCGTTTATGCTTACCACATATAATTAATTTTCATAAAAGTAGTCTATTATTCCGTTATAAATTCCCCACGCAAGTTTGTTTTGATAGTCATCTTCTAATAATTGTTTTTCTTCTTCTGGATTTGATAAAAATCCACATTCTACTATTGTGATTGGAATTTCTACATGTTTCATTATATATACTGTGTTTAGTTTCATTGAAACACGTTTGTTTTCTTTTTGTATTGCATCGTTTAAGTTAGTTTGTATACTCTTGGCAAGTTTTATACTTTTTTCATCATTTTCCTTATAAAATGTTTGCCATCCATAATATTGTTGTTGTGGTATTTTATTCAAATGAATTGATACAAAAATGTCTGCTGATGATTCGTTTCCGATTTTTACTCTATTGTGAATGTCAGATATTTTCTTTTCTCTTAATGTTGTTTTATCTATATCGTAAATCGCGTTTTCATCGCTACGAGTTAAGATAACCGTCGCTCCACTTTGCTCTAATAAATTTTGTAATTTTAGTGCAATCTTTAAGTTTGTTTGCGCTTCGGTAGTTCCATTGCTACTTTGTGCCCCTTCATCTGGTACACCATGCCCTGCATCTATTACTACTACCTTGTTACTAACCGGTAATGCAACTGTCGATACAGTTTCTTCTTTTTTAGCTATTTGAAAGTTAAATACAAAAACCGCAACACATATCATGCTTAACATTGCAATTAATCTTTTTCTATTTAATATAATCATAAAAAAACTCCCTATAGATAATTTGTATTATCTTATGAGAGTTTTCGTTCTTTTAGAACTTAATAGTTTCCTGATTTGATTTACTATTTTTTACTTTAAATTTTTAATTCTTTTTTTCAGCTAAATTATACAATTTTATTTTGACCGTATGTTCAAGTAAATTGATAATGGGTTTTATCTATGCTAAACTAATAAATAAATATTATTTTTATGGAGGAATTATGAAGGCATTTAGAAAACTATATGATGCACAAAAGCAAGATACTATTCGCGATTATATTAATAATGCTATAGCTAAGTATCCTGACAATACTGCATTTATTATAAAAAATAGAATTGGTAAAGATGTGACTTATACCAACATATCTTACAAAGAATTTGGAGATGACTTAAAATATCTTGGAACTTCTTTAATAGACCTTGGGTTGGAAGGAAAAAATATTGCAATAATAGGAAAAAATAGATATGAATGGGCATTATCTTATGTTTCAATTTTAAATGGTGTAGGAGTCGCAGTTCCTTTAGATAAAGGATTACCAGATCAAGAAATTGAATCTCTTCTCGCAAGAAGTCATGCAGAAGCTGTTATTTTTGAAAAAGAATATATGGAAGTTATGAAGCATATCTCTTCTAACAACAATCAAATCAAGCACTTTGTTTGTATGAACCCAGATACTTCTGATATTTCTTATGGCGAATTTAAATCTGTACATGATTTATTAGAAACAGGAAAAGAACTAGTCTTAAACGGCGATTGTAGATTTGAGAATCATATAATTGCTCCAAAAGAGTTAGCTACAATTATATTCACCTCTGGTACAACATCAATGGCTAAAGCTGTAATGTTATCAAATTATAATATCGCATCAAACATATATAACATGGATATGTGCGAAAAAATATTAAGTACTGACATTAATATGGCTTTCCTACCACTCCATCATACATTTGGATCAACAGGTTTGCTTTTATTTTTATCTCATGGAGTTACAAATGTATTTTGTGATGGATTAAGACATATACAAGAAAATCTTAAAGAATACAATGTTACTGTTTTTGTATGTGTTCCTCTTTTGTTAGAAGCAATGTATAAAAAGATTTATGCACAAATAGATAGACAAGGAAAAACAAAATTGATAAAGTTTGCTATATTGCTTAGTCGTTTCTTACTGAAATTTAAAATTGATATTAGAAGAAAGTTATTCAAAGAAATTCTAGATAATCTTGGTGGAGGATTACGTTTTGTCATAAGTGGTGCTTCTGCTATAGATAAAAATGTAACAAGAGGTTTTCATGATTTTGGTATTCTTACAATACAAGGATATGGATTAACGGAGACATCTCCGGTTTTGGCAGCTGAGAATGAAAAGAGCATCAAATATGGATCTGTTGGAGTTCCATTACCTGAGGTAGATATTGTAATTGATCACCCTAATGAGAAAGGCATAGGTGAAATCGTAGTAAAAGGTCCAAATGTTATGCTCGGATATTATGAAATGCCTGAAGAGACTGAAAAAATATTAAAAAACAACTGGTTCTATACTGGAGATCTAGGTTATTTTGATAAAGATAATTTTTTATTTATTACTGGTAGAAAGAAAAATGTTATAGTATTAAAAAATGGAAAAAATATTTACCCAGAAGAATTAGAGCAATTAATTAATGGCTTACCATATGTTATGGAATCTATGGTATTTGGTATGCCTAAAGATGACGACTTAGTGCTATCTGTTAAAATTGTATATAACAAAGAATATATGATGGAAAAATTACCTAATTTAAGTGAGAAAGAGTTTAAAGATTATATTTGGAAAGATATTAAACAAATCAATTCTACTCTTGCTAATTACAAACATATAAAGAACCTATTTATCACTGATGAACCTATGATAAAAACAACGACTCAAAAAGTAAAGAGATATGAAGAAATTAAGAGGGTGCTATAAAGCTCCCTCTTAATTTTTAACTTTTTCTTCTATCTATTGAATATGCACTTCCCACAGTTGTTTTCGCTAAATGTTTTACCTGTGCTCCTACTTCACCTATCTCCAAGACATTATGGAATCTTCCTTTATCTGCAACAACTACACCAATTGAAATTGAGGTTAATGCAAATTCTTCTATTACACCTTTTCTGTTTGGTACTTCTAAGTATCCTCTTTCTATATCTTCATCGTTAAAGAATTTAACAACTCCTTTATCAAATTCAGCTATAATATTTTGGCATATATTTTCATAATCCTCGTTTGCTGAAACAATTGCAACAAAATCATCTCCGCCTATATGTCCAACAAAACTATCTTCTTTTGTTAATCCATCTACATTTTTTACAATTGTTTTAGCTGTAAATTTTATGATTTCATCACCATTTAAAAATCCATATACATCATTAAATGCTTTAAAATTGTCTAAATCTAAATATAACATTACAAATTCTTCTTTGTTTAAAAGTCTTTTCTTCATTTCTGCTTGTATTTGTACATTTCCAGGTAATCCAGTTAATGGACTTACTCTTCTATTAATATATAGTAATCTTATCAAATTCTTTACTGTATAATATAAATATTCTTCATCTATAGGAGCTTTTATATAATGTTCTACACATTCTTTTAATATTTCTATTCTATGGCTCTTTTCTTTATTAGATGAAATAACAATAATTGGTGTAATACTATTATCTTCATTTGATCTTATTCTTTTACATACTTCAATAATATCTTCATCTAATGTATCTTCATTAATTATAATTAATGATGGTATATTTTTTAAGGCTACATCAATTCTCTTAGAATCAACTTTCTTAAACTTATACTCGTTTTCATCCTTAAACATTTTATCCAATGATTCTTTTAAGGCATCTTCATTATCTATTACATAAATATATTGAGCCATTTTTTCCCCCTTATTTACTCCTTAATTTTTTTCTTATGTTTGTTAAATCTATTTTTTGATTAATAAACTTACTAATAGTCTCTGATTGCATTGTTGGGAAAGCTCTCTTTAGTCTAATAATTAGCTTGTACAATTTTATTTTTAATACAGCTTGTTGCTTTTTTAATTGCGTTATTGCTAATGTTATACTTTCATTAGATACTTTTCCCATTATATCTTGTTGTTTTAATTCGTTTATTTTTTCTTTTATTTTATCGCCTATTTCATGTATCTGTTGTATTTTTTTATCTATGAATAATATTCTTGTAACACTTATAACTACGTCTGTTATTAACACTGTATATACTACAATATTTACATACATTAACGTTTTTTCCGGAATCATATCCACATATTGTTTAATAAATGGGTGGATTACAAATGTAAATGCAACCCCTAATAGTCCCCAATATATAGAATTCTTTAAACATACTCTTCCGTTTATATTAAATTTTAGATGTGAATAATCCCAATATTTTGTTTTAAATATCTTTTCTAAAAGGACTCCTACAATATATTCCCAAACAGTTAATAATATTGTACTCGATATGAATATTATAAATACATTATTAGGTAATTTAGTTAATATCCATGCCATTATAATTGCACCAAATGCATAAATTGGGCAAAATGGTCCATACAAAAAGCCACTATTAACCAACTTTTTATCTAAAATTGATTTATAAATTGATTCTACGCACCATCCTAAGAAAGAATAGATGGCAAAGTATAAAAGTATTTTACTGTGCATAATTTATTTCTGTTGTCCCTTCTGAAACTAATGAGTTTACATTTATAACTGTAACTTTTAAAGTATTTACTCCAGTTACTGGTTTTAAAGGTATTCTTACTGATTTTTGGTTAACGTCTTTAGCTTGATATACTACTCCATTTAGATTAATTACAATATCTTTAATTCCATCTGGATCTTTAATGTCTATTATTATTTGTCCATTTTGTATTTTAGGTTCTATTGTTGTACTTCCGCTAACAATAATTTTCTTTTCAACCTTTTCAATATTTCCAGCCTGATCTACTGCAGTAATTCTGACCATATTGCTACCTTTTTGTAATTTTAGAACATAATTTATTGTTTTATTTTCTATTTCTGATTTGTCAATTCTAATTTCATCTTCATCATTTACTTTATAAGTAATATATGAAATTGCTGTCTCATCTGTAGCTGTTATTCTAATATTACCTTTTGTATCTTCTTCTGTTATTTGTATTGTTGGTTGTATTATATCAACACCTTCTATTTTAAACTGCTTTGTATATCTAATTATTCTTCCACTGCTCTCTTCTACAATTACAACTAAGGTACTATCTTCAACAGGTAAAAAGGCTGTTTCTTCTATATATGTGTCGTTTACTGAAACAACAGTTTCTTCTCCTTCGTTCCATTTGTATCTTAAATTTTCTATCTTATTAACACCTTCTGCTTTTATAACAATAGAATCATTTACCCTTGATATACTAACAGTTGGCATGTTTTTTACATTTCTACCTTTAGAATCTTTATATATAGCATATGAGCCATGTCCTATAAAAAATATTCCAAAAACAATTAGTGCAATTGCAAAAAATCTTACAATTTTTTCTATTTCAACTGGTCCTGAACTTGATCTATTTCTTTTCTTTTTTTGATTTTCGACCATTAAAATTTGATTCATCCATTTCACCTCATTATAATTGAAATTATAACATAAGCTTTTTTTAATGTAAATAAAATCTTACTTATATTTTTTAATAATACAATTTTTCACCAAATTTTTATATTATATAAATAAAGAAGAAATCCAATTTATTTTGGATTTCCCCTTTTTATATCATACTATTAGATAACAAATTTCTTGATTAAAACTATTCCAGCTGATACTATCGCAAGTATACTTCCTGTAATTACAATGTAATTTTCTGCTGAACCTGTTTTTACAGATAGTAATACTGATGCATCATCAATATCATCTTCTCCATCTTTTTTGTTGTTTGGAACTGAGTCTATATCTGGTGAATAACTATCATTTTTATCTTTACTAATTTCAGCCCAGTTTTGTTTTAAACCAAAATTGTTTTGTCCATTAATCCATTGTAATGTAATTTCTACTACTGCACTTTCTCCTGGTTGTAATAATTTGTCTTTCAATTGATCTGTTGTAACTGTATTTCCATCTTCTAGCATAGTCCACTTTGGATTATCTTCTTTTACAAATTTTAATCCGCTTGGAATATAGTCTTTTACTTCTTCTGCATATCCTGCAATTTCACCTTCGTTTGTTACTTTTATTTGATATTTAAACTTAATTACTGCAGATTTAACCATACTATTTACTAACTCAACTTTAACTGGTGGTTCTGGTTGAACACCAAATTTGTGTCCAGTTTTTGTTACAGTTGTTTTTCCATTTTGTTTAATACTATATTCACTTACAATTTTCTCTAAAGCTAGATCAAAGTATTTTACTTTTACTTTTTCTATATCAATATCATCTTCATCTTCTTTATCATTATCTGGAGTTGAATCAATATCTTCTACAGAATTTCCTTTATCATCACTATCTTTAGATATTTCAGCTGTATTGATTATTATTCTATCAGATGTATTTGGTTCTGTTACTTTAAATGCAATTTTCACATCTCTATAATCTGGTTGTGTCATTGTTTCAGTATTAAATGCTTTAAGTAAGTTTTTTCTTTTTGTTTGGATTTCTTGATCTCTTGATAAATAATCTGTTCTTACAGTTTTAGCTTCAGAAACTTCTGTTGTTTCAGTTCCATCTTCTTTATATAATTTCCATCTATATTCTTTATTTATCTCATTTTCAGGTAAATAAACTAATCCTTCTGGTAAATTATCTTTTACTTCATCGGCATATCCTGCTTGATTTCCTTCATTATATACTCTTAATGTATATACAATTACATCTCCATTTACAACTTCAACTGGTGTCTTTGGATGTGTATAAGTAAATTTCTTTTCACTATCCATAGAGAATACAGGAACTCTTTCAGTTATTTTTGTACTATTTACAGCTGTAATGAATTTTCTTAAGCTTAGGTCAAATTTTTGTACTATTACTTTTTCAAAATCGTCATCGTCTTCTTGACCTGGTATATATTTTTCTCCACTTTCGATTTCATCATCTTTATAGTTTGGTAAAACATCATCTTTTGGTAATGTTATATTATTTGTTTTTGAATCTATGTCTGTTGCCGTATTTCCTCTATCATCAGATGCTTTTGTAATTTCTGCAATGTTTGTTATTTTCTTTGCTATACCTGTATCTTTTACTTTACATTTAATTTTTACATCTATATAGTCTAGCTCTTTTTTAGTTTTATCAAATGCTTTTAATAAAACTTTGTCTTGTTCTTGTGTTCTATTTGCATATATTGTATCTCTACTTGCAGAGTAATCTGTAGTCTTAGATGTAATTGTTGTACTTACTTTTCTTCCATCTTCAGATACTTTCCAACCATATTGAGCATTAAATTCATCATTTACAAATTCTAACCACTCTGGTAAGTAGTCTGTTATTTCATCAGCATATCCATCTGTTTCACCTTCATTATATACTCTTAAAGTATATGTTACTTCGTCTCCTACATCTACGCTCACTGCTGTTTTGCTGTGCTCGTATATTGCTGTTGTTTCATTATTTAGTAATGGTGTTACATCTACTTTTGGTTCTCTTATATATTTTCCATTTTCGTCTACTAATTCTTTCTTTCCAACTGCTGTAATGAATTTTCTTAATGCTAAATCAAATTTCTTTTCAACAATTATTAGTTGCTCATAGTCATCGTCATCTTCTTGGCTTATTGTTCCATATGTATTTCTATTTACATCATTAGGTGTTGAATCTCTATCTGTTACAGTAGTGTCATTTTCACTATCACTATGTGCTGTTATTTCTGCTATATTTTTCAAGCTCTTAGTTGATGTTCCTCTTGCTGTAACTTCACACTCTATTTGAACATCTAAGTATTCTAGAGTTGTTCCATCAAATGCTTTTAATAAGGTTTTACCTAATTTATTTGTTACTATTGTTTTATTATCCTTTGATGGATTTGTCCATCCATTTTCTGTGTTTATTGTACTGTTTTCTGCTAATTTTAATCCATCTGGTAAGTAGTCTGTTACTTCTTTTACATATGCATCTGCTTCGCCTTCGTTATATACTCTTATTGTATATATAACTTTATCTCCTGTTTTTACTTCTAATGCATTCTTTGAATGTGTATATGTTGCTGTATATTCTTTTTTACCATTTCTGTTAAATGTTCCATTTTTTAATGTTGTTAAATCTACTTTTGGTTCTCTGCTTACTGTTGGT
>CABPCL010000011.1 GCA_902406115.1 uncultured Clostridium sp.
ACAACTTGATTAAAAGTCAAGTGCTCTACCACCTGAGCTAATGACCCAGATTTTAGGCTTGCGCTTATGCAAAATCTAATTAGCTAAACGCAAGTTCTATTTTAACTTATTTTATTTTCTTTGTCAATACTATTTGTGAAATTTTTGTAAATTTTATTATTTTTTTGTTAATTTCTACGCATTAAGTTTTTCTAATAACTCTTCAACATCTATTCCATGAACTTCACAAGCCTCTTCTAAAGTTTCTGCTTGAGATGCTGGGCAGCCTAAACAATGCATCCCAGCTTCCATTAGAAGCTCAGCTTTTTCTGGTGCAACTTCAAGTAATTCTCCTATTTTAGTGTCTTTATTAAACTTCATTTAAGAATTCCTCCTTTTATATTATCTTTTACATTATTCTGTTTACTGATAAAAAATATTTTATCATATTTTTTTAAAAAAGTATAGACAAATTTAAAACTTTGTTATATTATGGTAAAAATTGGAAGGTGGTGTTGTTTATAAAATTAATTGATCTATTCTTTATCATTTTTATTTTTAATCTTTTTATTACTTTTTATTCATTATATCTTTTTTTCGATATTAAATTTTTTCATAATGCTCAAGGTTCAAAATTAAATATTAAATCTAAGAAGGTGATTTCATAAAACGTTTTATTTTTACTTTATTTATTTGCTGTTTTTTACTTCTTGTTGGCTATCATTATTTCGTTCCTATACTTACAGCCTCCTCTGTTATTATTACCTATGGTATACATCCATTTGATATATGTATTAGAAATCCCGAATTATGGCATTATATTAAAATATTATTTTTAATCACTTATATTTTTTCTTCAATTATTATTTCAAATTTAATTTATAGAAATATAATTAATCCTTTATTTGTTTATTTTTTTAAGCTTCATCTATTTAAAAAATTTATTTTTCTGATAAATTCTATTTTCAAAAATCCCTTAAAAAATAAATATAAAAATAGTATTTTAAATAATAGTTATAATACTCCATCTGCTAAAAAAAATCTTAATTTATATGTTGGAAACTCGGCTAGTTCTAAAAAAGATATTTATTTGCCTGAAAAAAGTTTATGTCAAAATATTTTAATTACCGGTTCTATTGGAACAGGAAAAACAAGTAGTGCCATGTATCCGTTTACTGAACAATTAATTTCTAATTCAAATAATATTCCCATGCTTATTCTAGATGTAAAAGGAAATTACTATCTTAAGGTTCAGGAATTTTGCCAAAAATATAACCGATCTTGTGATTTAATCGTTTTAGAATTAAATGGTAAATTTAAGTATAATCCTTTGCATAAACCAAACTTAAAAGCCTCTGTTTTAGCCGATAGATTAAAAAATATTTTACTGTTATTTTCTCCAAACAATTCTGAATCCTTTTGGATAGATAAAGCAGAGCAAGTTTTAACAGAAGCTATAAAATTATGCAGATTATATAATAATTCATACGTAACATTTGATGAAATTCATAAATTAATAACTTTTGAAAATTATTATAAAGAAAAAATTTCAATATTAAGAAAACTATTTTTAGATAATTACTTTACTAATGCCCAGATATATGATTTACTTTCATCTTTAATTTTCTTCGAAAAAGAATTTTATGCTTTAGATTCTAGAACAATTGCAATTTTAAAATCAGAAATTACACGAATTACAAATTGCTTTATTTCTGATTATTCTGTATATAATACCTTTTGTCCTAAAATAGAAGAATTGAATTTTTTAGGATTCACAGACG
Organism: uncultured Clostridium sp.; assembly: GCA_902406115.1. Classification (GTDB taxonomy): domain Bacteria; phylum Bacillota; class Clostridia; order TANB77; family CAG-508; genus CALXVA01. The sequence goes on from CABPCL010000011.1 coordinate 1,761, forward strand.
TTCTCTCATCAGGAAAAATCGTAGTTTTAAATCTTAATATTTCAGAGTATAAAAACTTAGCCAAAATCATTGCTGCATATCTAAAATTAGATTTTCAAACAGAGGTAATGAACAGATTAGCTTTTAATCCTTCTAATAATTTTGTTCCTGTTGCATTTATATCTGATGAATACAGTGAGTACTGTACTGTTTCAGACAGCCAATTTTTCTCTCAGAGTAGAGAAGCTAAGTGTATAAACATTATTGCAACTCAAAGTTATACTTCTTTATTAAATGCTCTAAATAGTCAATATGCTGTACAAGTAATTATTCAAAATTTAGTTAATAAACTTTGGTTTAGAACTGACGATATGTTCACTATAGAAGATGCCCAGAAACAAATAGGAAAAGAAGATAAGCAAAAGATTTCAAAAAACATTTCAGAAAATGCTAAAGAAACATATTATAATTATTTAACAGGATCACTTAATTCCAGTAATTCTAGTATTGCAGAAAGTATCAATACTTACTTTCAAACCGATTATATTTACGATACTAACTATTTTACTAGAAATTTAGAAAATTTTTCTTGCCTTGCTTTTTTATCAGATGGCAATAAAATTATTTCGCCACAGAAAATTTTATTAAAACCTTATTTCAAAAATTAAATTATTTAAGGAGGTAATTTAAATGAATTTTTTATATAAAAATTCACTATTAAAAAGAAAAAAAATATTATTTATTATTAATTTCTTTTTTATTTTATTATTTATTTCTTTATTTACTTTATCAAATAATTCATTTGCAGCATTATTTGATAATACTCCAAAATTAGTATCAAAATTAGATGATGCTTTTTTATCAATTGAAAAGTGGTTATTAACATTATCCACACCTGCTGCTGCAGTTGCTGTTGGAGTTGGTGTATTTATGAAAAAGTTTAGTTTTGGTGATGAAGAAAGAATTAGGATTTCAAAAAAATTAATTAGAGGCTCTCTTTTTTCGTATGCATTTATACTTGCTATTGATCTAATATTATCTGCTATAAATTCTCTAATTCTTTAATTATTTAATTATTATTTTTCTATATTTTTTATTTCTTTATTTTTATTATTTATTAATTTTTAAGGAGGTACTATTTGGAAGAAACTATATCAAATACAGAACATATTAGCGAAACAATCTTAAACACAATTAACAATATATTTAATCAACTATTTTCTTCTATTGATAATAGTATTTATGGGGTTTTAGATGATTTTGCATTTATAGATATATCTATACTTAATGATACTTTATTTGAAAAAATCTTTGGTACTAATTCTTCTAATGGACTGTTATTAATTGCAAACTCTTTATTAATTGCATTTTCTTTGTATTATTGTTTTAAATTGTTGTATTCTCATTTTTCATCTATTCAAATAGAAAATCCTTATCAGTTTGTATTTAAATTATTAATATTTGGAATTTGTATTAATTGTTCTTATTTTATTTGTGAAAAAATAGTATATATTAATTCCATTTTATCATCTTCAATTAGAGAAATTGGGGAAAATATATTTCATCAAAGTATTTCTTTTTCTTCTTTTATTCAAAATTTAAATTCTGTCATTTCTGTTAATCAGGAAAATTTTAATTTATTTTCTTTTGATGGTTTATTAAAAAGTTTTATTTCTGTCTCTTTGCTTAATTTATTATTTTCTTATGCTCTTCGTTATATAATGATAAAGGTATTTATTTTATTAACTCCTTTTTCACTTTTAACTCTAATTAATCAATCAACTTCTTGGTTTTTCAAAACATGGTTCAGAACAATATTTGCGTTATTAATTATGCAATCTTTTATTTCTATTATTTTATTAATTATTTTTTCTTTAGATTTAAGTCTTTCCGATATTCCTTCTAAATTAATATGTATAGGTTCTATTTATGCTCTTATACGTGCAAATTCATATATTCAACATTTATTTGGTGGAATATCTACAGACATTTCAAATAACTTAAATTTTATGAAGAGCATACTAAAATAAATTATTTATATAAAGGTGATGATATATTGAAATTTATTTTTCCCCAAAATTATAATTTTAATAATAAATTATTTGGATTTATTGAATACACAACTTTATTTTTGAATATTGTATGGGGATTTTTTGTGTATTTAGTTTCTCTTATTTTTTCTGTTAATATTTTTTTACAGATTTGTATTTTTATTATTTTATTTCTTCCATTTTTATTATTTAGTATAATTGGATTTAATAATGAAAAACTTATATATATTATTAAATATCTTTTCTTTTTTTTGACTTCAAATAAATACTATATTTATAAATAATTAATTTTATCGTATATATTTATTCTTTGTTTCTTGTAAAAAGTTTTATAAAATGATATAATTTGACAAATATACTTTAGGGGGAGATTTTATGAAACTTGAAAAATCTGATGTAGCACCATTATTTTCTAATACAGATATACCAGATATATTTTTTTCAGAATACTTGTCACAGGCAAATGGTGACTATATTAAAGTATATTTGTATATGTTATTTTTATCAAAATATGATAAAGATATAAAAGTTAATGACCTATCAAAGAAATTAGTACTACCTCTAAAGACGATACAAGATGCTATAAAATATTGGGAAGAAGAAGGAGTTATTACAAAAAAAAGCACAGGTTATATTATTAATAACTTACAAGAAATAGAATTAAATAAATTATATAAGCCTAAAACAGCATTAAGCGCAGATCAAATTCAAAAATCTGCTGAAAGTCAACAACGTGCTAAAGCTATTGACCATATTAATAATAAATATTTTTCTGGTTTAATGCCTACAACTTGGTATCCAGATATTGAATTATGGTTTAAAAAATACTCTTTTGATGAAGAAGTTATGATCGCATTATTTGGATATTGTTTTGATCGTTCAGCTTTACACAAGGCATATATACAAAGAGTTGCTGAATCATGGTATAAAAATAATATTAAAACTTTTAACGATTTAGATACTTATTATGAAAAACAAGAAAAGGTAAAGGTACTAGCAAATACAATATCAAAAAAATTAGGCTTAAACAGACTACTTTCTGAATATGAATATGCATATGTTGAAAAGTGGAATGTTGATTATGGATATAATTTTGATATTATAGAAATTGCATTAAAGAAAACAACCTCAAAAGCTAACCCTAATTTTGATTATTTAAATAAATTGCTTTCTGATTGGCATGACAGAGGTTTTAAAGCAGCTAGTGAAGTACAAAACTTTTTAGCTGAAATGAAAAATAAAAATAAAAACGTTCAAAAATTAGAAAAATCAACAGGATATAACAAATATGATCAAAGAAATTATGATAATTTAAATAATTTATATGCTAATTTAAATAACTAAATACTTGTATTTTGTTTTTAGATTTAAAATATTATGATAAAAATAAGGAGGTATTAAATGAATAATTCTACACTAAAAAAGCTTTTAATAGAATACGATAAGAAAAAATCAACAGAAGAACGTCAAGCAGATTTAAAGAAAAGAGAATTATATCAAAGAGAACCTAGTTTAGAAGAAATCGATAAGCAATTAAGTATATTAGCTATATCTACTACAAAATCATTAATTAATCATAATGATCCAACATTATTAAAAAATTTACAAAATCAAATAGATGATTTAAAAAACAAAAAAATTGCTATATTTAAAGATTTAAATATAAATCCTGATGATCTTCTTCCTAATTACGAATGTAATTTATGTAAGGATACTGGATATGTAACCAATAGTGACTATACCTCTTCAATGTGTAGTTGTTTGAAGCAAAAACTATTTGATATGGAATATAATAAATCAAACATTTATAATTTAAAATCTCAAACATTTGAAAATTTCTCATCATTTCTATATTCCGATGAGGTAAATGTAGAAAAATATAAAGCAAATATTTCTCCTAGAGATAATATAGAAAGAATTAAAAAATTATCTATTAAATTTATAGATAATTTTGATGATCCTAATGAAAAGAATTTACTTTTTACTGGCAATACAGGTCTTGGCAAGACATTTTTATCAAGTTGTATTGCAAATGAATTAATTAAAAAAGGTAAAAATGTTTTATACCAAACTGCACCAATAATGCTAGATACTATAGTTGATTATAGGTTTGGGAAATCAAATGTAGATAAAACAATTTATGATACTTTACTAACTGCTGATTTACTTATTATTGATGATTTAGGAACAGAAAGTATGAATAGTATTAAATTTACAGAATTATTTAACATCATAAATACAAGATTATTAAACCAATGTCATACATTGAAAACAATTATTTCTACCAATTTAACTTTAAAAAATTTATATGATACTTATGATGAAAGAATAGTTTCAAGACTTGTTGGAAATTATAATTTATACTATTTTTTCGGAGACGATATTAGGTTTAAAAAAATAAATACTCCTTAATGGAGTATTTATTTTTTATTTAATATGATTTTAGTATATCTATTATTCTTCTTCAGATTTCTCTTCATTTGGAATATTTTCAATACTTACTACTTTGCCTTCATTTGTTCTCATAAGAGTTACACCTTGTGTTACTCTTCCTAATATACTAATATCTGAAACTTTTAATCTAATAATTGTTCCTGTATCTGTTATTAACATTACATCTTCATCATCACTTGCAATTCTGATTCCTACAATATTACCTGTCTTTGGAGTTATTTTATATGTCATAACCCCTCTTCCTCCTCTTGATTGTACTCTATATTCATCTAATTCAGTTCTTTTACCAAATCCATTTTCAGTAATTGAAAGAAGTGTAGCATTACTTCCTTGGATAATAGATTCCATACCTATTACACTATCATTTTCATCTAGTTTTATTCCTATTACTCCCATTGCATTTCTACCTATTGGTCTTACGTCTTTTTCATCAAATGTAATACTCATACCCTTTTCGGTAACTAATACAACGTTATCTTCACCATCTGTTAATTTTACATCAATTAATGTGTCTTCTTCTTTTAAGTTAATCGCTATTAATCCGCTCTTTCTTACAGAAATGAATTCATTTAAAGAAGTTTTCTTTATTAATCCATTTTTAGTTGCCATTAATAAATATTTTCCTTCTGCAAAATTAGCAATAGGTATAACTGCTGATATTTTTTCTCCTCCGTCTAAGCTTAGTAGGTTTACTATTGCTGTTCCTTTTGCAGTTCTTCCTGCTTCTGGTACTTCGTATCCTCTTAGACGATAAGCTTTTCCTTTATTACTAAAGAATAATATTGTATCGTGTGTAGAAGCTGTAAATATTTGTTTTACGAAATCTTCCTCTCTAGTAGCAATACCCGTAATACCTTTTCCGCCTCTTTTTTGGCTCTTATATGTATCTATCGGCATTCTCTTGATATATCCAAAGTGAGTTAAAGCAACAACACATTGTTCTTCCTTTATTAGATCTTCAATATCGAATTCTCCCTCTGCTGCAACAATTTTTGTCTTTCTTTCATCTCCATATTTATCTTTTATTTCTAATAATTCCTCTTTGATTATATCAAATACTAATCTTTCACTACCTAATACTTCTCTTAAATGTGCAATTAGTTTCATTAATGCATCATATTCTTCTTCTATTTTCTCTCTTTGTAATCCAGATAATGTTTTTAATCTCATATCCAATATAGATTGTGCTTGTATATCAGAAAGACCAAATCTTTTCATTAATCTTTCTTTTGCATCATCATATGAATTACGAATAATATTAATTACTTCATCAATATTATCCAATGCAATTTTTAATCCTTCTAAAATATGTGCTCTAGCTAATGCTTTATCTAGATCAAATTGTGTTCTACGTAAAATAACTGATTTTCTATGTTCAATATAACAGTCTAAACATTGTCTTAGAGTTAATACTTTAGGTTCTCCATTAACTAATGCAAGCATAATAACACCAAAGTTTTCTTGCATTTGTGTGTTTTTGTATAATTGATTTAATATTACTTGTGCATTAACATCTCTTTTTAGTTCAATAACAATTCTTACTTTCTCTTCTCTATCAGATTCATCTCTAATTTCTGATATTCCTTCTATTCTCTTTTCCTTTACAAGAGAGGCCATATTTTCAATCAATCTTGCTTTATTAACTTGATATGGTAATGAATTTACAATTATTCTTTGTTTGTTTCCACTCATTTCCTCAATTTCTGCTTCTGCTCTCATTGTAATTTTGCCCCTACCTGTTGTATATGCTTCTTTAATTCCTTCTCTACCTAAAATAGTAGCTCCTGTTGGGAAATCTGGTCCTTTTATAATTCCCATTAATTGTTCATCAGTTACATTATCATCATCTATAATCTTTACAATTCCATTTATAACTTCTGTAAGGTTATGTGGAGGTATATTAGTTGCCATACCTACAGCTATTCCTGATGATCCATTTACTAATAAAGCAGGTATTTTTGATGGTAATACTGTTGGTTCTTGTAATCTATCATCATAGTTTGGCATAAAATCAACTGTATTTTTTTCAATATCAGCAAGCATTGTCTCTGCTATTTTAGACATTCTTGCTTCTGTATACCTCATAGCTGCTGCTGTATCTCCATCTATTGATCCAAAGTTTCCATGACCATCTACAAGTGGATATCTCATTGTAAAATCTTGCGCCAATCTTACCATAGCATCATATACAGAACTATCTCCATGTGGATGATATCTTCCTAAAACGGATCCAACTGTATTTGCACATTTTCTGTATGGCTTGTCAGATGTAATTCCATCTTCATACATAGCATATAAAATTCTTCTATGTACTGGTTTTAAACCATCTCTTACATCTGGAAGGGCACGAGAAACAATAACACTCATGGCATAATCTATGTATGATGTTCTCATCTCTGTATCAATATTTCTCTCGATTATCTTTCCCTCATTTTCTTCCATTTTATTACCTCTTTTCTAGTCTTTATACTACTCTTGTATTATACTAAAACACACAAAAATATGCAAGTAAAAAAGCGATAAAAAAGTTAATTTATCGCTATTTTTATTTAATTTATACAAGCATTTTTGCAAGTTCTAATTGCTCACTTGTCAAATTAAAGTCTTGTCCATTATTTTTTATTAATATATGTAAATTTTCTATAGTTCTTGCATTATTTATTGTTTTTTCTAAAGGCATTATTTCTTTTAATTTTTCTTTTATTTTATTGTATTCTCTCTCCATTCCATCAAAATCTTTTTTCTCGTAATAATCCTTCCAATTATTTTCATATTTCCCTAATTTTTCAATATTATTTAATTGTTCTGTAAATGTATTCTCTATATTTTTGCTAACATTATCTAATATTACATTTTTCCCTTGTTTAATTAAATTGGATATATTTTTATCTATTAATCCCATTTTTGTTGTCTTGTTTAATATATTATCTATTACACTTGATACTCCATCAATAATTCCACCGGTTTTCACTGCTGTTTGTGCCTGAGACAAACTATCAAATTTACCCGTAAATATTCCCATAGTGCTTTTTCCAAGATCAATAGCAGTGTTTATAGCAGTATTAATTCCCTCTTTAAAACCTCCTTTAATAAATCCATCTTTTATATTTATAACCTCATCTTCAACTAAATCTGGCAATATCCATCTTAGTCCTATATCTACCGCTGTATTAACTGTTTTCCCTAGAGTAGTTTCTAAAAAATTGTTCTGTTTTTCTTCTGTAACAATATCAATATCATTTTCAATTTTATTAGAGTTATTTAATTCATTTTCTAAATTCATACTTTTCTCCTTTTTCATTTAAAACTAATTTTTTATTTACTTCCAAATATTCATTTCTTATTTTTTTATTAATTAAATTATATTTAATATTTTTATTAATTAATTTATTATATTTATCATTATATTTTAATGTCCCAAGAACATTAAATTCACAAAATAATTCTTTTAATAAATTAATATCAATACAATTTTTATCATACTTATTAAATAATATATTAAATTTATTTTTTTCTATTTTCCATTTATTTATATAAATATTTAATAATTCTTTTGCTTTTTTTATTTCTAATATATTTGTTTCTGTAACAAATATATTTTTATTACTTAATTTTATAATTGTTTTTGTAAAATCAAAAAAACATTCTGAAGATGTATCTATAATTATCGTATTGTAAATATTTTTTAATTTATTTATTATTTTTTCTATTTTTATTAAATCCATTTTTTCTTTCGTATTAAATAATAAATTTGTTGCAGAAATTAAATCAATTTTTTTATTTATTTTTATAATAAAATCTTCTATTTTTAAATCATTTATATCTGTATTTATTATTTTATTTTTTAATTTTTCTTCTATTTTTATTGGATATTTTTTCACACCAAGAATTGTGTGTAGACTATTATTTAGAATATCAAAATCTATAATTAATATTTTATTTTTTTGATAAGACATTGCTTTCGCTAAATTTACTGAAATAATGCTTTTGCCAACTCCGCTTGGACCGGATATAGAAATAATTTCTTTTTTTAGGATTAAATCTTTTTCATTTATTTTATTATTATTTTCTTTTTTTATTATATCTTTAATTATATTTATTTTCCTTTTATTTTTATTAAAATAATTATCTCTTTTTTGATCTTCAATAATTAATTTTTTTAAATTATTTATTTCTTTTTTTAATTCTTCATTTTCATTGTTTTCATTTTTATTTACTAAATTAATAAAATCTTTTATTTCAACCTCGTTATTATATAATATTTTATATACACCTTTTGCTATTAAAATATTTTCTAATTCTTCCTTTTTATTTTCTAAAATTATTATTATATTTATATTATTATTAATTAATTTTATTTTTTCTACTATTTTTTCAATTAATAAATTTCCTTTAATTAATTCACTAAAAATTAGAAAATCTATATTATTATTTTTTTCTAATATTTCAAATATTCCTTCTTGATACTGTATATCACTTCCTATTACTTCTATATTATTTTGTTTTTTTAGAAAATTATTTAGATTTTCATTTCCTATAGCAGTAATTATTTTTTTCATTTATTTTTCTCCTTATTTATTATATTATTTTTATTAATTTATTTAATTAATTTTTATTTATTTTTAATTGTTTATTTTTTATATTTTTTTCTTATTTATTTTTTATTATTTTTACTCTATTAATTCTTTTTCAAAATCCGCTGATTCTATTTTCGTTAAAATATGTTCCGTTCCGACAAACATAAGGCACTCTCCTCTTTTTAATGATTTTATTTCTATTTTTTCTTTTTCTGATAAATTAGTATATTTTTCTAATACCTTTATATTTTCTTCCTCAAGTGAGAAAAAAGTTTTTATACTTGAATTATTTAAAATACTTTTACCATATGTACCGTTTTCTAAACTGAATAAGTCTGAAATATCTTGAGTAATTGCAACACTACTCCCTCCATATTTTCTAATTGTTTTAAATATCTTATATATAAATGAAGCAACCTCTTTGTTTGATGTAACGCCAATTAATCTCCATATTTCATCTAGATAAATAGCCTTTTTTATTTTTCTATCTTTTTTTATTTTATCCCAAAATAAATCTGTAAATAAATACATACCGTATTTCAAATTTTCTTCTCCCAATTCATATACATCTGCTACTATTAATTTATTATCTAATTCCACATTTGTATAATTATTAAAAAATTTTAATGATCCTTTTATAAATGGAATTAATTTAATTGCAAATCTATATGTATTTTTATCTTCTTTTAGTATATTAAATAAATCTTGTAATATTGGCATATCATACGTATCTTTAAATACGGGTTTTATTATAATTTTATTTTTTTCTTCTTTATATAAAGAGGCATCATCAAATGTAATATTTTTTAATTTATATAATTTAATTAATTTTTCTTCCAATATAGCCTTTTCTTCTTCATTCATATTTCCAAAGATTAAATTAAAAAATCCTATTAATTTACTAATTTTATTTGCTAAATATCCTTGTTCATTATCCTCGATACTTTCTTTTCTAATATCAAAAATATTTATATATGTTTTTGATCCGTGGTCCAATTTTTAATAATGTCCCATTTAAATTTTTGCATAAATTATTATATTCTCTATCAGGATCTATAATATATTGCTCTATTCCCATTAATCTATATCTTAATATTAATAATTTTGTATAAAAAGATTTTCCGGCACCACTTGTTCCAAATATACATATATTTGCATTTTTATATTTTTCAGTATTATATCTATCTATAAAGACTAAAGAATTATTATAAATATTTGTACCTATTAATATACCATTTTCGTCAAACATAGCAGAAGATATAAATGGATATGTTGCAACTAATCCACTTGTTAATACATTTCTCTTCGTTATTTCTTTTAATATCTTATTATTATCCATTAAAGGGAGACATGATTTGTATGATTGTTCTTGTCTAAAATATGCCCTTCTAGTTTGAATTCCTTTACTTTGTAATATTCCTTCTATTTTATTTAATAAATATTCTAATTCTTTAATATCTTTTGAAAAAGTATTTATATAAATATATAGAAAATATAATTCTTCATTATTAATTTGCATTTCTTTTCTAATATATTTGGCATCATTATATGTAAATGCAGCTATATCTATATCCTGTCTGTTTTGATTAATTGTTTTTAAATCTGCTCCTACATTTCCTATATGATAAGTTAGATCTCTTATCGTCTTATATGTATCTTGTTTTTCATAAAAAATTGAAATATTAACATCTATATTTATATCAATAATAAATTTTAAAATTAACTCTGTTTGTTCTCTATAATAATTAATTACTAATAATGATGAATAATATATATTATCTATTTCTAGATATTTTGGATTAGAATTATTAATAAAAGATGGAGATAAAAAATCTCTTTCAGAAAATGTTCCATTTAAAAATTCTAATTTATTTATATTATTATTTATTTTTTTATTGTTTTTTATATTAATATTTTTTAAATTAAATAAATCTATATTTAATTCATTTAAATTTTTTATTTCTTTTATTATTTTTTTAATTAAATTATTTTCCATAATTTTTCCTTATTTAATTATTTGATTTTAAAAAAATATTTTATTATTAATTTATTTTTAATTTTTTCAATTATTTTTTAATTATTTTACTCATTATTTTTTAAATACATTCTCTTATTAAAAAATGAAAATAAAATATTTTTTATTTTTTCTTTTTCTGAAATATCTTCGACAATATTTCCGCACCTTGATAGGCAATCTTTTATTTTAAAATATTTATCATTTAATTCTTGAATCGCATAGCTTTCTATATTTTCTATTTGATTATTTTGATTTATATATTTAATAATTATATAAAAATTTTTAGAGGATGATTTTTTACTATAATTTAATTGTTTTATATATTCTATATATTTTTTTGAAATTGCTGGAATATTATTTTTTTCTGAAATTAATTGATTTTGAATGACTGAAATATGTTTTGATAAATCTTCTTTATTACTTTGAATTAATATTTGAAAATTAAAATTGCATGTTTTTAAAAATATTTTATAAGAATTTAAAATTGATTCTTTTTCCAGCTCAGATTTTAAATTAAAATTTATTGGATTTATTTTTAATATTTTAATGTATTCATTATTATTTATTTTAATAGTTCCATTTTCTAATATACTTTCAAATGGCAACCAATTTTGAACAGAATTATTTTCTGTTTTTTTCATATTACCTCCTTTACTATTTATTTTTGGTTTTGGAATTTTTTTAGAAAAAAAAGATTGAAATAAATTAATTCCATATTACAATGATTTGTATATTAAGTCAATATAAATCGTGTTTCATTTTTCGACATATTATTTTTTTATATTATTTTACTTTTTATTATTTATTATTTATTTTTATTTTATTAATTTTTTATTTCTTGAATAAAAACTTTTTTTATGAACATAATACTATTATAAAATTAATATTAGTTGAACTAAGAGTAATATAGGATTTTAATTATAGGTTTTATATTATTCGAGCAAAGATGTGTAATGGTGTAATGACCTTATATTGTTGCATGTCGGCGATGAGAATAAATTATTTGTATGTAAGCTGTATTTATTTATCTTTTTCGATTGATAGTATTTTGTTATACGGTTGTATTATAGGTAATTTATTCGAAGTTAAGATTATTCTTGTATTTTGCAGTGGTTGTTATTAGTCCCTTTGGGATGAATATAGCTATTGTGGGTGCATTTGTAGTCGGGCAACTGATTAATATGTTTGATGAGTTAGCTTATTTATATAGCAATATATATTAGGTTATAAGTTAGGCATATTAGTTTTAGCTGAAGATTAATATTAGTTTTATGATAATAGCAGGTAATAATAATTGTTACCTGCTATTAATTTTTATTTGAATTTAATTTTTAATAATATTGTGATAATTTATATTTATATAATTTAATAAATAAAAAAATAATTTATCGCGCAGTTTGGAGGCTTTCAAAAGCCGACAGCAAGATAAATTATTTTTTTATTTTAATATTTCATTAGATATCTAAGTTCTTAACATATTTTGCATTTTCTTCGATGAATTTTCTTCTTGGTGCAATATCATCTCCCATTAAAATAGTAAATGTTTCATCTGCTTTTATTGCATCCTCTAATTTAACTTTTATTAATATTCTCTTTTCAGGATTCATTGTTGTATCCCATAATTGTTCCGGATTCATTTCTCCTAAACCTTTATATCTTTGAATATTAACTCCATCTCTACCCATCTCGTTTAAATGTTTTGCCATTTCTTCATCTGTATAACAATATATATCCTTCATACCTTTTTTTGATAATTTATATAGTGGTGGTTGTGCTAGATATACATTTCCATTTTCAATTAATGGTCTCATATATCTAAAGAAGAATGTTAATAATAATGTTCTAATGTGAGCACCATCGACATCGGCATCTGCCATTATTATTACTTTTCCATATCTAATTTTTGATATATCAAAATCTGCACCTATTCCAGCTCCTACTGCCAATATAACTGGTTGTAATTTATCGTTGTTGTATATTTTGTCAGCTCTTGATTTTTCAACATTTAGCATTTTTCCCCACAAAGGTAATATTGCTTGGAATCTTCTATCTCTACCTTGTTTTGCACTACCTCCAGCAGAGTCTCCCTCAACTATATATACTTCACATTTTGAAGCATCTTTTTCACTACAATCAGCTAATTTTCCTGGTAATGTTGATGTTTCTAATGCACTTTTTCTTCTTACTAACTCTCTTGCTTTTCTTGCAGCTTCTCTTGCACGTGATGCACTAATACATTTTTCTAGAATTGCTTTTGCAATAGCTGGATTTTCTTCTAAGAAATTTGATAGTGCTTCATTTACCATTGCAGATACAATTCCAGTAATTACACTATTTCCTAATTTTGTCTTTGTTTGTCCCTCAAATTGTGGTTCTTTTACTTTAACAGAAACAACTGCTGTAATTCCTTCTCTTATATCTTCTCCTTGTAAATTTCCATCTTTTTCTTTTAATAAATTATGTGATTTTGCATAATCATTAAATGATTTAGTTAACGCTCTCTTAAATCCTTCTAAGTGAGTTCCACCTTCTATTGTATTAATGTTATTAACAAAAGTATAAATATTTTCTGAATATGCTGTTGTATATTGAAAAGCTATTTCAACTGGATATTCCCCATCTTTTTCTATGTAAATAGGATCTTTATGTATTGCTTCTTTATTTTTATTTAAAAATTGTACAAATGATATTAATCCCCCTTCAAAATGGAACTCTGCTTTTTTTATAGGTTCTACTCTTAAATCTGCAATATTTATTTTTAATCCTTTTGTTAAAAATGCAATTTCTCTAAATCTTTCTTCTAATGTTTCATAATTATAGTCTAATGTTTCAAAAATAGTATCGTCAGCTAAAAACCTAACTTTTGTGCCTGTTTTTTTAGAATCACCTATTCTAGTTAATGGTTCTACAGTTTTTCCTTTTTCAAATTTCATTTGAAAAACTCCACCATCTCTTTGAATTGTAACTTCTGTCCATGTAGATAACGCATTAACAACTGATGCACCAACTCCATGAAGACCTCCTGATACTTTGTATCCACTATCTCCACCGAATTTTCCACCAGCATGTAATTTAGTATAAACTGTTTCAGCAGCTGATATTTTTGTTTTAGGATGTATATCTACTGGAATTCCTCTACCATTATCTTCAACAGATATTATATTTCCTGGCTCAATTTTTATATCTATTTCAGAACAATACCCTGCTAAAGCCTCATCAACACAGTTATCCACAATTTCATAAACCATATGATGTAATCCTCTAATTGATGTACTTCCTATATACATACCAGGTCTTTTTCTTACAGCTTCTAAACCTTCAAGTACTTGTATTTGATCTGCTCCATATTCGTGTTCAAATTTTTCCATTATTTTTTATCCATCCTTTCATTTTTTGATGTTCTTTTTCCTAATGTCACTGATGATATATTTGAAATATATCCTTTTGTTTTGTTATCTTTACTGATAATAATAAGTGATTTTTTATTGTTATCTGATATATCTATAATATTATCACTAATTCCTAAATTTTTGCAAATATTTTCTAAACAATTTTTCTTTTCTAAACTTTTTATATCTAAAATTGCAATAATATTTTCAGAATTAATAATAACATCCTTTCCAATATGTATATACATTAAACAATTTCCCCTTTTTTTATATGATATAAATTGTAATCCACATTTTGTATTTCAATTTTATCTGTTCCTGTAATAATTACTTGAGTATCTTTTATATTTTCTAAAAAATTTTTTCGTCTTTTTTCATCTAGCTCAGACATAAAATCGTCTAATAATAAAATTGGGTATTCTCCTATTTCTTCATATATAACATTTAGTTCTGCAAGTTTTAAAGATAATACAGCAGTTCTATTTTGACCTTGAGAGCCATAAACATTTACTTCTTTATTATTAATATATATCATAAAATCATCTCTATGGACACCTTTTGTTGTAAATCCTTTTATAATATCTAATTTTCTTCTTTCTTTTAACAATCCCAAATAGTTATCTTTATTTTCACAATTTGAAACATATTCTATTGTTAGCTCTTCATTTTGATCTGTTATTTTACTGTGGATATCATTTATTTTCTCTATTATTTTATCCACATAATCCACACGATACCTGTATATAATTTCTCCATACTCTGCTAACTTTTCATCCCATATATCTAATAGATCTTGTGATTTATTTTCTTCTTTTATTTGTTTTAAATAATTATTTCTTTGTTCTAATGTTTTTAAATACAAATTCAAGTTATACACATAATTTGGTCTTAACTGTCCAATCATCATATCTAAAAATCGTCTTCTATTTACCGGTCCATCTCTTAAAATATTAATATCTTCTGGTGTAAAAATAACTATGTTGATATTTCCTAATACTTCACTCAATTTTTTTATTTTTATTCCGTTCACACTTATTTGTTTTTTACTTGAAATATCTACTTTTACTTTTCCATTTCTATCTTTTTTTTGATATTCAGCTTCTACAGTTAAATGGTCTTGTCCAAATTTTATTAATTCTTTTTCTTTAGTAGTTCTAAAAGACTTTCCAAAACTACAAAGAAAAATTGATTCTAAGATATTTGTTTTTCCCTGTGCATTATCACCATAAACCACATTAATATTTTTATTAAATTCTATTTCTTGATCTTCATAATTTCTAAAATTGTGTAATTTTATTTTATTAATGTACATATATCTGTCCTTTTTTCACAAATTTCCGTATAGTTATCCACATTTTTGTGGATAACTTGGTGATATTTTCATTGTTTTGTGAATAAACTTTTTTTATTCTTTCATTCTTATTGGAAGAACCATATAAATATAGTCTCCGCCTTCTTCAACAGGTCTTATAATACAAGGTGAAATGCTTGTACCAAAATCTATATATACTTCTTGATCATCAATTGCTCTGAATGCATCTAAGAAATATTTTGGATTAAATCCTGCTTCTAGATTTTTACCTTCTGTAGTTACATACATTTCTTCTTTTGCATCTCCTGTTTGATTTGTACAAGAAATTGTTACTTTACCAATATCTATACTTACTTTAACAGGATATTTCTTTTCTTTTTCTATACTAGATGATGAAATTAAGCTAATTCTTTCAAAACATTCTTGCATTGCACTTTTATCTACTCTTATTCTTGTTTCCCAATTTTCTGGAATAACACTTGAATAGTTTAAAAATTCTCCATCTAATAATCTTGTTACTATTTTACAATTTTCCATTTCAAATAAGGCTTGATTTTTTGCAATTCCTATTTTAATAAGATCATATGAATCTAAAATAATTTTATTTATTTCATTTAATGTTCTTCCTGGTATTACAGCTGCAAAATCATTTGTTTTTGATTGTAGAAACTTACTCTTCCATGCTAATCTAAAACCATCTACTGCTACTACATTTAATTTGTTGTTTTTAATCTCAAATAAACATCCTGTAAAAATAGGTCTGTTTTCTTCTGTGCTAACTGCAAATATTGTTTTTCTTATCATTTCTTTTAAAGAGGTTTGATCCATTTCTATAGAATTTTCAATACTTATTTTAGGAAGTTCTGGAAATTCATTAGGATTCATTGTTGCAAGTTTATATAAAGATCCTTCACATTCAATAACTAATAAATTCTTTTCATCTAATGAAATACTAATTTCTGAATCTGGAAGTCTTCTAATAATTTCACTAAACATTATTGCATTTACAACTGTTGCTCCTTGTTCTTTTACTTCACAATGAATTATATACTCTATTCCTATTTCTAAATCATATGTTGTTAATTTTACTTCATCATCATTAGTTTGAATTAATATTCCTTCTAGTATTGGCATTGTTGTTTTACTAGCAACCGCTTTTGTTACGGAATTAATAGCTTTAAGGATATTATCCTTTTCACAAACAAGTTTCATTTTTGCTTCGTCTCCTTTATATAATAATATAATATTTATAGTAGTAGTAGTAATAGGTTATGTGGATTATGTGGAAAACTGTGTGGATCATTATTTTCCCTATACTTTTAGCTGTGAATAACTTAGTGGAAAAACACTAAACTTATCTACATTAAAAAATCTTTTATGGGGAAAATCTAAATATTAACATGTTATATACAATTAATTCACAATACAATGTGAATATCTAATGTACGTCTTCCGTAAGTAAAACTTCAATTAGATTTTCCAAACATAAATTTATCAAACACAAATTTTGATAAATTTTAAGAATTGATTTAAATGAATATTATTTGTCAGATAATAAAATGTTTTTCACACTTTCCACAATTCTTTTTGTGCTCATATCATTTTGTATTTCTTTATCTATTTTGTTACATGCATGTATAACAGTTGTGTGATCTCTTTTCCCAAACCCATCCCCTATTTTTGTTAGAGGAAGTCCTGCAACACTTCTACAAAGATACATTGCAATTTGTCTTGGAAAAGTTACATCATTTGATCTTTTTACACCTTTTAATTCTTCCACAGTTATATTAAAATATTTTGCTATTGTTTCTTGAATTAAATCAATAGAAAGTACTTTATCTTGATTTGATACAACATCATTTATAGCTCTTTCAGCCATTTCCATAGTGATATGTGAATTTGTTAAAGATGCTTTAGCGATAAGTTTGTTTAAAACTCCTTCTAGTTCTCTTATGTTAGAATCTATTTTTGTAGCTATATCACACAATATATCATCATCTATAATAATGTTATCTAGTTGAGCTTTTTTACGTAGAATTGCTAAACGTGTTTCATAATCTGGATTTGAAATATCAGCAATAAGTCCCCATTCAAATCTTGATTTTAAACGATCTTCTAATAAATTAATATCTTTTGGTGGTCTATCACTAGAAATGATAATTTGTTTTCCACTTTCGTGTAATGTGTTAAAAGTGTGAAAAAATTCTTCTTGAATACGTTCCTTACCCGCAATAAACTGAATATCATCAATTAATAACACATCAATATTACGATATTTATTTCTAAACATCTCATTTTTGTTGTCTTTAATAGCATTGATTAATTGATTGGTAAATTTTTCAGAAGTAACATATAAAATGTTTGCATTTCTATTGTTAATTAAAATTTCATTTGCAATTGCGTGCATTAAATGTGTTTTTCCAAGTCCAACTCCACCATAAATAAACAATGGATTATATGCTGTGGCAGGAGCTTCGGCAACAGCTAAAGCAGCGGCATGAGCAAATCTATTGTTATTTCCAACAACAAAAGTATCAAATGTGTATTTTGGGTTTAATGTAGAATTTGGATAAGAAGAATTTGTATTAGGTTGATTTAAAACTACATTCTTATCTTCTGCAACGTCATCTTTTAAAATGACAGAAATTTCACAATTCTTATTAGTAATATAATTAAAAGTATTTTTAAATAAATCGTGATATCTTGAAATAATTGATTCTTTTTGGAAAGCATTATTAGCGACTAAGACGATGTTTCCATTTTCAGCACTGTCTATGTCTAAGTCTCTAATCCAGGTTTCGTAAGAAATTTTTGTAACTTCATTTTTTAGAAGTTCTTTTGCTTTTGTTAAAAGTTCATTTAATTCTTCTTTTTGCATTGTTATTTCAATCCTTCCAAAATATAATGTTTCATATATCAAGTGCATAATTTGTAAATTATACACATAATTATCCACAATATTGATATATAATATCAAATAAACAATATTATAGTCAATACAAAAAATAGATTATTTAAAAAATGTTTTTTTTATATTGACATAATAGAAAAATTAAGATATAATTATTAAGCTTATTATTAGTAGATAATCCGTTTACGGTTTAAATATATACAGGAGGTGCTAAATAAAATGAAAAGAACATATCAACCTAAAAAAAGACAAGAACAAAAAGAGCATGGTTTTATGAAAAGAATGAAAACTAGATCTGGTAGAAATGTATTAAAAGCAAGACGTGCAAAAGGAAGAAAAAAATTAAGTGCGTAATTAAGGAAGGTCACGAAATGGTGGCCTTTTTTGAAATATGTGGATAATAAAATTTAGATGAGTGATAATAATGAGAAAAATTAAAACATTAAAAAAAAATTATGAGTTTCAAAATGTTTTGTCAAAAGGAAAATTTTATATTGGAAAACAAATCACAATATATGTTACAAAAAACAAATTAAAAAGTAATGTGATTGGAATTGCAATATCAACGAAAACTTGTGATGCCGTAAGACGTAATAGAATTAAAAGACTTATTAGAGAAAACTATAAATTAATAAAAAATGATTTATACACAGGATACAACATAGTTTTTCTATGGAATAGAAAAGATAAGGTGGAAAATGCAGATTTTCATATTATAAAAGAAGATATGTATAGATCATTAAAAAAGGCAGAATTATTACCATGAAAAAAATTCTAATAGTTTTATTAAGAGGTTACCAGAAAATCATTTCTCCTATATTTCAATCAATAGGAGTTCATTGTAAATATTATCCTAGTTGTTCAGAATATATGAAAAACGCAATTGAAAAATATGGTTGTGTAAAAGGAGTATATTTAGGAATAAAGAGATTATTAAGGTGCAATCCATTTTCAAAAGGTGGATACGACCCTTTAAAATAAAATGGAGGATATATGGGTTTTATAGCAGAATTATTTGGGTACTTATTAAATGCTTTATATACTGCATTTAATAACTATGGAATTGCTATTATTGTTTTTTCAGTTATATTAAGACTTATATTAATACCAATTACAATAAAGCAACAAAAATCAATGAAAAAATCAGCAGAATTACAAGAAGAAATGAGAGAAATCTCAAAAAAATATAAAAACAATCCAGAAAAATTGAATCAAGAAACTATTGATTTATATAAAAGAGAAAAAATGAGTCCTTTTAGTGGATGTTTAAGCTCTATTATACAGATTGTTATTATATTATCTGTATTCTGGCTAGTAAGTCAACCTTTGACATATATGAAAAGGGTAGATAAAGACTTGATAGAACAATACAAACAAGAGATTCAAGAAGGGAATAATGGACAAAAATCATCTTATGCTGAAATTGAAGTTATAAATAAAAAAGGGAAAGAAGACGAAAGAGTCTCAATAAATATGGACTTTTTAGGACTTGATTTAAGTAAAGTTCCAGGAAATAATTTAAATGATTGGAAAGTTTATATTATTCCATTGTTATATGTAGTTTCTTCAGTTATTTCTATAAAAATGTCAACAGACATGACAAATAAAAAGAAAAAGAATGAAGCAGTGGATGAAAATAAAGATCAAAATGAATTAGATACAATGCAAGCAATGAACAAAAATATGACTTATATGATGCCTATAATGTCTGTTATGATAGCATTTATAGCACCACTTGGGTTAGCATTATATTGGTTTATAAGTAATTTATTGATGATAGTTGAAAGAGTCATAATTAATAAAATTATGGAACATAAGGAGGAAGAGGAAAATGCCTAAGAGTATAATAGCAGAAGGAAAAACAACTAATGAAGCAATTTCTAATGGACTTAAAGAATTAAATGTTTCAAAAGACAAAGTAGATATAAAAGTACTAGAAAATGAGCAAAAAAGAAGTTTTTTTAGTATATTGGCTCCAAGAATAGTTAAGGTAGAATTAACATTAAAAGATAATGTGGAGATAAATGAAAGTAAAAAACAGAAAGATCAACAAGTAAAGCCAAAAGGAAATAGATCAACTATAGAAACTCCAAAAAAAGAAGCAAGTCAAGAAGATATTAAAACTGCAATGTCAAATATAGAGCAGTTTTTAAAAGATTTTTTTCGTAATTTTGAAGAAATCACATATGAAATAAAAGAAGATAAGGAATTTATAGCTATAGACATTCAAGGGAAAGATTCATCAAAACTTATAGGATATAGGGGAGATGTTCTAAATTCTCTACAAACAATTATCAATTCAATTGCAAATAAAAATTGCGGATCTAGAATACGTGTAATTATTAATATTGGTGATTATAAAGAAAAAAGAGAAAAAGCATTAGAAGATTTGGCAGAAAAAGTTGCGAAAACTGTTTTAAAGAATGGTAAATCAATTACTTTAGAGCCAATGGTAGCATATGAAAGAAAAGTAATACATAATAAATTACAATCAAATACAAAAGTTAGAACATACAGTATAGGAGAAGAACCATACAGAAAGGTTGTAATAGCAAAAAACAAATAAATATAAATAATAAATCTGAAGTCAAAGTGAAGATTTAATGTAGAAATACAATTAAATTCTATCTTTGGCTTTTTTCATATTAAAAAAAGAAGGAGAAAAGATATGAGCAAAACAATTGCAGCGATCGCGACTGCTACGGGTACTGGTAGTATAGGTATTATTAGAATGAGTGGAAAAGATTGCCTTAAAATATTAGAAAAAATATTTGTACCAAAAAATTCAGAAATGAATATCGAAGAAATACCTGGTTATACAATGAAATATGGTTATATAGTAAATACAGATAGTAAAGAAAAAATCGACGAAGTTATAGTTTCTTTTTTTAAAGCCCCTAGGAGTTATACAACTGAGAATATGTGTGAAATAAATTCACATGGAGGAACTATTGTAGAGCAAAGAATACTGGAACAATGCTTATTAAATGGAGCAGATCTAGCTGAACCGGGTGAGTTTACGAAAAGAGCCTTTTTAAATGGTAGAATCGATTTATCTCAAGCAGAGTCTGTTATGGATATAATAAATGCGAAAACTGATAAAGAAGCAAAAGCATCTTTAGGTCAGTTAGAGGGGAATTTATCAAAAGAAATTCATGGGATTCAAAAAGAATTATTAAGTATTATGGCTGATATAGAAGCTTCAATAGATTATCCAGAGTACGACATAGAAGAAACCACAAATAACAAGGCTTTAGAAGTATTAAATGATGTTAAACAGAAATTAGTTAAGTTAGAAAATAGTTTTAAAAATGGGAAAATTTTAAAGGATGGAGTAAAAACTGTTATAATTGGAAAACCAAATGCAGGAAAATCTTCATTATTAAATATTATGCTTGATGAAGAAAGAGCTATTGTTAGTGATTATGCAGGAACAACAAGAGACACAATAGAAGAATTTATAAAGATTCAAGATGTTCCTTTAAAAATTATAGATACGGCAGGAATACGAGATACAAATGACAAAATAGAAGAAATTGGAGTAAAGAAAGCAATAAAGTTGGCAGATGATGCAGATTTAATTATTGCAATTTTTGATTGCTCTGGAGAACTTGATGAAGAAGATTTAAGAATCATTAATTTAATAAAAAACAAAGAAACAATTATATTGTTAAATAAATGCGATTTAAGACAAAAAAACGCAAAAACGATAAATTATATGTCTGAATTAAATAAAACGGTTATAGAGGCATCTATGAAGACAAAAAAAGGAATAGATGAATTATATAATTGCATTGAAAAGAAATTTAAGATGAATGAAATAGATATAGGATCAGAAACTGTTGTAACAAATATAAGACATAAAAATCAAATTCATAAAGCAATAGAAAGTATAGATAAAGCACTAGAAATAGTTAATAGTCAAATGCCTATAGATATTATAGCTGTAGAGATAAAGCAAACGCTAGAAGACCTTGGAAGTATAACTGGAGACAATGTTTCAGAAGATATAATTAATGAAATTTTTTCAAAATTCTGCCTAGGAAAGTAATTGACAAATAGACAAAAACTTGTGTCGAAAAAAGTCGAACACAAAAAATACAGGTTTAAAAGCGAAAACGAGTTTGTAAAACATTGTTTTTTGTTTCATAAAAAACGAATAGAATTTAAAATAAACGAAGAATAAATATTATAAAATTGGAGGTAAAAGATGAAATATAATGCAGGAAAGTTTGATGTAGCTGTTATAGGAGCAGGACATGCAGGTTGTGAAGCTGCTCTAGCAACTGCAAGGATGGGATTTAAAACACTACTATTTTCAATAAGCTTGGAAGCTGTTGCGAATATGCCATGTAACCCACATATAGGGGGAAGCTCAAAGGGACATTTGGTAAAAGAATTAGATTGTTTAGGTGGTGAGATGGGTAAAAATATAGATAAGACATTTACTCAACTTAGAATGTTAAATACCTCAAAAGGTCCAGCAGTGTATTCTTTAAGAGCTCAAGCAGATAGAAAAAGATATCAAATGGAAATGAAACATACTTTGGAAAAACAAGAAAATTTATATCTTAAACAAGCAGAAATAGTAAATATTGATGTAGAGGACGGAAAGGTAAAATCAGTTGAAACAAATATAGGTGCTATTTATGAAGTCGATTCTGTAATATTAGCTACAGGAACATATTTAAAAGGAAAAATATTTATAGGTGAAACATCTTTTGAAAGTGGCCCAGATGGAGTGTTCCCAGCAAATAAATTATCAGACATGTTAAAAAAGATGGGAATAAGTCTTGTAAGATTTAAGACGGGAACTCCTGCTAGAGTAAATAAAAATAGTATAGACTTCTCAAAAATGGAGATTCAAGAGGGAGATAAAAATCCATCTGCATTTTCTTTTGAGGATAAAATTTCAGAAGGCGAGGAACAATTACCATGCTATCTAACGTATACAACAAAAGCTACACACGATTTGATTAGAGCTAATCTACATCGTTCACCACTTTATAGTGGACAAATTGTGGGAACAGGACCAAGATATTGTCCTTCAATCGAAGATAAAGTAGTTAGATTCGCAGATAAAGAGAGACATCAAATTTTTATAGAGCCAATGGGGAGAGATACTGATGAAATGTATGTACAAGGAATGAGTTCATCATTACCAGAAGACGTTCAAATCGCTATGTATAGGACAATTCCTGGATTAGAGCATGTAGAGTTTACGAGACCAGCATATGCAATAGAATATGATTGTATAGAGCCTTCAGAATTAAAACTATCACTAGAGCATAAGAAAATTAGTGGAATGTTTTTCGCGGGACAAATAAATGGAACTTCTGGATATGAAGAAGCTGCAGTTCAAGGAATAATGGCAGGAATTAACGCTGGAAGAAAGCTTCAGGGAAAAACTCCTATTATATTAGATAGATCACAAGCGTATATTGGGGTTTTAATAGACGATATTGTAACAAAAGGAACGAATGAACCATATAGAATGATGACTTCAAGAGCAGAGTACAGGCTACTTCTAAGGCAAGACAATGCCGACTTAAGATTAACGGATATTGGTTATGAAGTTGGACTTATTTCTGAGCAAAGATATAAAAAGTTTTTAGAGAAAAAAGATCAAATTAAAAAAGAAATAGAGAGAATGAATAAAACTACAGTAAAACCAACTAAAGAGGTGAATGAGTTTTTAACTAAAAATAATTCTTCACAGATAACAAATGGGGTAAAATTATCAGAATTACTAAGAAGAACAGAGATTACGTACGAAAAATTAAAAGAAATTGACGAAGACAGACCAAAACTAGATAGAGAAGTTGAAGAGGAAGTGGAAATTCAAGTAAAATATGAAGGTTATATTAAATTACAAGAGCAACAAGTAGAAAAATTTAAGAAATTAGAAAAGAAACTTCTTCCAAATGATATTAATTATAGCGATTTAAAAGGATTAAGGATAGAAGCAAGACAAAAATTAGACAAAATTAAACCTGAATCAGTTGGACAAGCATCTAGAATATCAGGTGTTTCACCAGCCGATGTATCAGTATTATTAATATATTTAGAGCAAATGAAAAAAAGCGAAAAATAATCTATAAAAGGAGAAAATAAGGAGAAAATATGGAAAGAGAAAGTTTTTCAAAAGAACTAATTGAAAAAGCTAAGAAAGTTAATATAGAAATAGATGATAAAAAAGAAGAACAATTTTATAATTATATGAAGCTTTTATTAGAATGGAACGAAAAGATTAATTTAACAGCAATTACAGAACAAAATGACATTATATTGAAACATTTTATAGATAGTATCACAATAAACAAGTATATAGAACAAAGTAATTCCATTATAGATATAGGTACAGGAGCAGGTTTTCCAGGAATTCCTCTAAAAATTATGAATCAAAATAAAAAGATCACACTAGTAGATTCTTTAAATAAAAGGATAAATTTTTTAAATGAAGTGTGTAAAGAAATAAGTTTAGAAAATATACAATGTATCCATGCAAGAGCGGAAGAACTTGCTAGTGATTTAGAATATAGAGAAAATTACGAAACAGTGGTATCTAGAGCGGTTGCAAGGTTAAATGTATTAATAGAGTATATGCTTCCATTTGTAAAAAAAGGAGGCTT
Organism: uncultured Clostridium sp.; assembly: GCA_902406115.1. Classification (GTDB taxonomy): domain Bacteria; phylum Bacillota; class Clostridia; order TANB77; family CAG-508; genus CALXVA01. The sequence goes on from CABPCL010000011.1 coordinate 27,083, forward strand.
ATGCATATGTATGAAAGGCCCAAATATAGACAGAGAACTTGAAGAGGCAAAAAATGCAATTAAAGTATTAGGGGGAAAAATTAAAAGCGTAGAGAGTTTCTTTTTACCAGATAGTGATATAGAAAGAAATGTTATAATAATTGAAAAGGTTGCAGAAACGCCAAAAAAATACCCTAGAAAGGCAGGGCTTCCATCGAAACAACCAATCATTTAATATTTAAAAAAGTCAAAATATATAAACAAAAAATCCTAAAAAAATTTAATAAAATTTAAGATAATTCATTGACATATTAGTCATAATTTTATATGATTAATATGTTAATTTTTTTATGGAGGCTACGAGATAATGGGAAAAGTTGTATCAATAGCAAATCAAAAAGGTGGGGTCGGAAAGACTACAACATCAGTTAATTTAAGCACTATACTTGCAAAAAAAGGTAAAAAAGTATTAATGATAGATGCCGATCCACAAGGAAATGCATCAAGTGGTGTAGGTATAGATAAAGATGTCGAAGAATCGGTTTATGATATATTAATTGATGATACTGAAATAGAAAAAGTTGCTAAAAAGACAAATATAAAAAACTTATCAATTTGTCCTTCTAACATAAACCTTGCGGGAGCCGAGGTAGAGCTTGTTTCAATGATGTCAAGAGAATATAGACTGAAGGAGAAACTAGATCCTATTAAAGATAATTATGATTATATTATAATAGATTGTCCACCATCTTTAGGTCTTGTTACATTAAATGCTTTTACAGCGTCTGATAGTGTTTTAATACCAGTGCAATGTGAGTATTATGCTCTAGAAGGATTAGGACAGTTAATAAATACAATTAATTTAGTAAAAAAGCATTTAAATAAAAATATTGAGATTGAAGGAGCTTTACTAACAATGTATGACATCAGAACAAACCTATCAAATCAAGTTGTTAAAGAAGTAAAAAAATACTTTAATGATAAAGTATATAAAAATGTAATTCCAAGAAACGTTAAGCTAAGTGAAGCTCCAAGTTATGGTATGCCTATTACTATATATGATCCAAGATCAAAGGGTGCAAAAAGTTATGAAAAATTTGCAAAAGAATTCTTAAAGAATAACGAAACAGATTCAAAAGGAAAACATGCATTGTAATTAATTCAATAGATAAGAAAGAGAGAGTGAAGAAAATGGCTAAAAAAACAGGGCTAGGAAAAGGGTTAGATGCTTTATTTTCAGATAACATATTAGAAGAAGATGAAGAAACAAAACTTAAAGATGGAGAAGAAATTGTTAAGAAAATTAAGATAATTGAGATAGAACCAAACAGAGAACAACCAAGAAAAATATTTAATAATGAAAGTTTGGAAGAGTTAGCAGAATCAATAAAAAAATACGGAATAATTCAACCTATTATTGTTAACAAAAAAGATGATTATTATGAGATAGTAGCAGGAGAAAGAAGATGGAGAGCTGCTAAAAAGGCTGGACTTACTGAGATGCCATGCATTGTAAGAGGCGATGATGAGAGAAGAAATAAGGAAATTGCATTAATTGAAAATATTCAAAGAGAAGATTTAAACCCAATAGACAAAGCTAGAGGATTTAGACAATTAATGGATGAATATGGAATGACTCAACAACAACTTTCAGATACAATTGGTTTGAGCAGAAGTGGTATTGCAAATACAGTTAGAATATTAAATTTAGATCCAAGAGTAATAAAATTAGCAGAAGAGGGTAAATTAACAGAAGGACATTGTAGATCATTAATGGCAATACAAGATGCAGATAAGCAATATGCTGCAGCTATGGTAATTGTTGAAAAAGGTGAAACAGTACGAGATATTGAAAGAAAAGTAAAAAATAATAAAAAAGCACAAAAAATAGATCCAAAGTATGATGCAATATTTAGAGATATTGAAGATTCTTTCCAAGGATTTTTTGGAACTAAAGTTAAATTAGATGCTAAAAAAAGAAGTGGAAGAATAATTATTCAATATTCTTCAAATGAAGACCTAGAAAGAATTTTAGGACTTATAAAATAAAGATATTTGAGGAGGAAGGATGGAATCAGTTTTAGATTTTTTAAGGACAGATACTTTTTTAATTATTCTTTTAGGAGGAATGTTAATTTTATTTGTTTTGTATATTTCAAATATAGTTAAGCTATCTAAAATTAGAAAAGACTATAACCATTTTATGAAAAAGCTTGGAAATGGTAATAATGTAGATGAAATATTAAGAGCATATATAAACGAAGTAGAAAGAGTAGAAAATAAAAATGAAGAAATTGTTTCATACTGCAAAAGGCTAGATGAAAATGTTGCAAAATGTATACAAAAAACTGGTATGGTCAGATATAATGCATTTAGAGACACTGGAAGTGATTTAAGTTTCTCACTTGCACTTTTAAATGAACACAATGATGGAGTGGTATTAAATGGAATTTATGCAAGAGATATGTCAAATATATATGCTAAACCAATAGAAGGCGGAAAATCCAAATATGCACTTTCTGATGAAGAAAAACAAGCAATAGAAATAGCTACGCAAAAATAACTTAGATGAATAAAAACATATGGTAATCAAACACTAAATTTTATAAAAATTACTATTGACAAGCAAAGGTCAAATATGTTAATATATATACTGTTACCACGATTGGTAACAGATGCACGGAGAGGTGGTCGAGTTGGTTTATGGCACCAGTCTTGAAAATTGGCGTAGGTTTGTAGCCTACCGTGGGTTCGAATCCCACCCTCTCCGCCATTTTTTTATAGGAAAATCTTCGATTTTCGAGCTTTAAATAACATTTTGGAGGCTTACCCAAGTGGTTGAAGGGGACAGTTTGCTAAACTGTTAGGGTTCGCAAGGGCCGCGAGGGTTCAAATCCCTCAGCTTCCGCCAAAAGGATACTTATTTTAACAGGTATCCTTTTTTTTGTGTCATATTATAAGAATATTTAAATAATATATATTAGGTGATAATTATGAAAATGGCATTGTGCTTATCTGGTGGTGGTGTAAAGGGCGCAGCACATATTGGAGCATTAAAAGCATTCGAAGAGGCAAATATTGAGTTCAATTATATATCAGGAACATCATCAGGAAGCATTGTAGCGGCTCTATACGCTGTAGGATATTCTTCAGATGAAATATATTGTTTATTTAAAAAGTATGCTAAAAAGATAAAATATATCGATATGGGAGCTATATTAAAGATACTAAAAAATCTAATTACAAAAGGAAAATTTATAGTAGAAGGATTAAATAGTGGTAGAGCAATTGAAAAAGCTATTACTAATGCGTGTGCCAAAAAAGGAATATATACTATTGGAAAAGTACAAAAGAAATTGTTAGTGCCAAGCGTTGCCTTAGATACAGGAAAGATATACTTTTTTAATTCTATGCAAAGAAGAGCTACTTATTCAGATGAAATAGTATATGATGACAAAATCGAAATTGGAAAAGCTGTTAGGGCAAGTTCAAGTTATCCAGGTGTGTTTTGTCCATGTGAATACAATGGAATAAAGCTTATAGATGGAGGAATACGAGAAAATACTCCCTGGAGAGAATGGAAAAAAGTTGGTGTAGATAAAGTAATTTGTATTGGATTTGAAACCAAAAATGAGGCTAAGAAAGAAAAAAATATGGTTGATATTATTAGTGATTCACTTGGAATTTTGTGCCATGAATTATCTAATTATGAATTATATGGAGTGGATTATTTAATGAAAATAAAAACAAAAGATGTATCTCTATTAGATACAAAGCAAATTTCATATTTATATGAGGAAGGCTATAATCAGGCAAAAAAATTTATAAAAGTTGAATTAAGTAAAATATTATGATAATATAACGAAAAAGGGGGTAATAAAATGAGATATCAAATTATTGGAAAAACAGTACCAACAGTAGAAATAACATTAAATAAAGGTGAGTCTATGTATACACAAAGAGGAGGAATGACTTGGCAAACACAGGGAATAAAGATGTCAACAAATGCACGTGGTGGTTTGATGAAAAGTTTAGGAAGAATGTTTACAGGTGAATCAATTTTTATGAGTACATATTCTGCAGAAATAGATAATGCGAAAATTGCATTCGCAACAACAGTTCCTGGAGATATACAACCTATTAATTTATCAGAGGTTCCAAATGGGATGACAATACAAAAAGGAGCATTTTTATGTGCAGAGCCAGGTGTAGAATTAAGTGTTGCATTTTCAAAAAGGTTTTCTTCTGGCTTATTTGGAGGAGAGGGATTTATTCTTCAAAAAGCAACAGGAAAGGGAATGTTATTCTTAGAAGTAGATGGTGACCCTATTGAAAAAGTATTAGCACCTGGGGAAGTTTTAAAGGTTGACACAGGTAATGTAGTGGCATTTGAAAATACAGTATCTTACGAAATTGAAACTGTAAAAGGATTAGGAAATATTCTATTAGGGGGAGAAGGATTATTCTTAACTAGACTGGTAGGACCAGGAAGAGTAATTATTCAATCTCAAAATTTTGGAGATTTTGCAGGTAGAATAATTTCAATGATTCCACCAAAAGGAAATTAAAAAATATCCCAACACTTTGTGTTGGGATTAATTTTTATTAATTAACTTTACTTTCAACATGTGCTTCAGCAGCAGTGTTTTCTTTTCTAATTGATTCTTTCTCCGCTTGTTGTTTCTTTAAATTATCTTTTGCTACTGTCATAAGTAGCTTTATTCTGTTTGTTTGATTTGCTTCACTTGCACCAGGGTCATAATCAATTGGAGATATATTTGCTTCTGGATAAGTGTTACGAATAGTCTTAATAACACCCTTTCCTACAACATGATTTGGAAGACAAGCAAAAGGTTGGACACATACGATATTTGGTATACCATGTTCAATATATTCAATCATTTCTGCTGTTAAGAACCAGCCTTCACCTGTTTGGTTACCTATTGATAAAATATCTTTTACTTTATCTTCTAATTCCCATATGTCACAAGGTTGTAAATAACCTTTTTTAGAGTTAGCTAAAGCAATTCTCTCATCTTTTTCTAATATATCAATTAATTTAATAGCCGTTTTAAATAATTTTGCCTTTAATTTATCTGTTTTAATTAACTGATTAAATGTAATTTTATGAGTAGCTATGAATTTAATAAATCCCATAAAGTCTGGAAGTATTACCTCTGCGCCTTCTTCTTCAAGTTTATTTGCAATAAAGTTATTTCCAAAAGGATGGTATTTAATTAATACTTCTCCTACAATACCTACCTTTGGTTTTATAACAGATGTATCCAATTCAATTTTTTCAAAATCATTTACAATATCATAGATACTTTGCTTAAATTCTTTCATTGTAGACTTTTCTAGTAATTTCTTACATTTATCCATCCACTCATCAAATAGTTTTTGAGATTCTCCCTTATTTACTTCATATGCTATATTTTTAGTTAACATTTTTTGAAGTAAATCAGCATAAACTACCATTTTTAATAGTCTTTCAATTAAAGGAAGTGTAATCTTAAATCCAGGCATTTTTTCCATACCAACAACATTAAATGAAATAACTGGAACATTTTCAAAACCAGCATCTTTTAATGCTTTACGGATAAATCCAATGTAGTTTGTTGCTCTACATCCACCACCTGTTTGAGACATAATTAAAGCAGTTTTATTAAGATCATATTTACCTGACTCAAGTGCTTCTATCATTTGTCCTGTAACGAGAATTGAAGGGTAACATGCATCATTATTAACGTATTTTAACCCTGTTTCAACAGTATGAGATGTACATTCTCTTAATAATTCAACTTTATATCCAGAAGCACGTACGGCGGCTTCTAATAATTCAAAGTGAATAGGTGCCATTTGAGGAATAAGGATTGTATAATCTTCTTTCATATCTTTTGTAAATATTTTTTTATGAATTTCATAGTCGCCATTTCCTTTTTGTAATTCTTTATTTTTTAAACGCTTATTCATACTTGCAAGTAGAGAACGTATACGAATTCTTACTGCTCCTAAATTATTTATTTCATCTATTTTTATTAAAGTATACATTTTACCAAAACTTGTTAGTATTTCCTCCACCTGATCTGTAGTAACGGCATCAACGCCACAACCAAATGAATTTAATTGTACTAACTCAAGGTTATCATGTTTTCCAACGTAATCGGCTGCTGCATATAACCTTGCGTGGAACATCCATTGATCGACTACTCTTAGAGGACGTTTTGCTTCTGTAAGGTTTGCAATGCTATCTTCAGTAAGAACACATAAACCTAAACTAGTAATTAAAGTATCGATACCATGATTTACTTCTGGGTCTACGTGATATGGACGTCCTGCTAATACTATACCTTTTAAATTATTTTCTTCTATGTATTTAACAGTTTCTTCACCTTTTTTATGAATATCATCTCTACATTTTTGATATTCAGTTTCAGCCTTTTTAGCAGCTTCTAATAATTCCTTTTTTGTAAAATTATATTCAGCGAATTCTGGTAATTCCATAATTGTTTTTGCTAAATTTTTAGCATCAAAAGGTAAGAAAGGATTTAAAAATTTAATATTTTTTTCTTTTAATTCTTCTACGTTATTTTTTAATACCTCTGAATAAGATATAACAATTGGGCAATTATAGTGGTTATCTGCTTTTTCATATTCTTTTCTAGAATATGGCATACAAGGATAAAAAATAGTTTTTATACCTTGATTAATTAGTCCAATAATATGACCGTGTGAAAGTTTTGCTGGAAAACATACGGATTCAGAAGGCATTGATTCCATTCCTTTTTCATATGTCTTACGGTTACTCTTTTCAGAAAGTATGACTCTGAAACCAAGATTTGTTAAGAATGTGAACCAGAAAGGATAGTCTTCATACATATTTAAAACTCTAGGAATACCAATTACTCCTCTTGGAGCGTCTTTTTCCTCTAAAGGTGTATATCCAAATATTCTTTCATATTTATATTTTACAAGGTTAGGATGATTAGTTTTTTCACCTACAATTCCTGCACCTTTTTCACAACGGTTACCAGAAATGTATCTACTTCCATTGCTAAATTTATTAATTGTAAGTAAGCAGTGATTTTCACATCCATTACAACGAACATGTGAAATATCAATTTTTAGACTATCTAGAGCATCTAATTTCGTAATAGTAGATACATATTCCATATCTAGATTAGCTTCATATTGCTCTTTTGCAAGTAATGCAACGCCATATGCACCCATAAGACCAGCTATATCAGGTCTTACTACATTTTTACCTACTATTAATTCAAATGCTCTTAAAACAGCGTCATTATAAAAAGTTCCACCTTGTACAACGATGTGGTCGCCTAAAGTTTTTACATCTCTTACTTTCATTACTTTTTGAATTGCATTTTTTATAACAGAGTATGAAAGTCCAGCAGAAATATCACCAACTGAATAGCCTTCCTTTTGTGCCTGTTTAATTTTTGAGTTCATAAATACCGTACATCTTGAACCTAAATCAACAGGTCTTCTTGCTTCAATAGCAGCATTTACAAATTCTTGAATTGAAATATTCAAACTCTTTGCAAAAGTTTCAATGAACGATCCACATCCGGAAGAACAAGCCTCATTTAGCATTATATTATCAATTGAACCATTTTTCATTTTAATATATTTCATATCCTGACCACCAATGTCCACGATACTTGTAACATTTGGCATGAATTTTTTTGCAGCCGTATAATGAGCAATTGTTTCGATTTCATTTAAATCCACATTTAAAGCTGTTTGAATTAACTTTTCTCCATATCCAGTAACACCACTATAACGAATTACAGCTTTTTCAGGTATCTCACTATAAAGTTGCTTCAACATTTTAATTACACTCTGTAAAGGATTTCCTTCGTTACTTCCATATAAAGAGTAAAGAAGTTTGCCATCACTATCAATTAGAACAAGTTTAGTTGTTGTAGATCCAGCATCAATACCAACATAGCAATCACCAGAATATGTCTTTAAATCGGCTTTTTCAACTTTATCTTTCTCATGTCTTTGCTTAAATTCATCATATTCAGCGTCTATGGAGAATAAAGGAGCTAAAGGTTGTGAAGTATCATCATGAGACATTCTTAAAACTTCAATCTTACTCTTTAATTTCTCTACTGTAATAGGGTGAGCATTGACTGAGTCAAGTGCAGCACCTTTAGCTACAAGTAAATGGGCCTCATCTGGAATAATAATTTCTTCATCCGTTAGGTGTAAAGTTTCTATAAATCTATTTCTTAACTCTGATAAGTAGTTAAGAGGGCCACCTAAAAATGCAACTTTTCCTCTAATTGGTCTTCCACAAGCAAGTCCACTAATTGTTTGATTTACAACGGCTTGGAATATAGAAGCTGCAATGTCTTCTTTAGCAGCGCCTTCATTTAATAAAGGTTGTATATCGGTTTTAGCAAAAACTCCACATCTAGAAGCAATTGGGTAAATCATTTTATGATTTTTTGCAAGTTCATTTAATCCAGTTGGATCTGTGTGTAAAAGAGAAGCCATTTGATCAATAAAAGCTCCTGTACCTCCTGCACAAGTACCATTCATACGTTGCTCAATTGATTTATCGAAATAAATTATTTTAGCATCCTCACCACCAAGCTCAATTACAACATCAGTTTGAGGAATATATTTTTCTACAGATCTTTTACAAGAAACTACTTCCTGAATAAATGGTAAGTCTAAAAATTTAGAGGCAGACATTGCACCAGATCCTGTCAAAGCGATTGTAAATGTTGCGTTAGGGTACATTTGAGCTAAATTTTCTAAAACATTACATACGGTGTTTTTCGTATCAGAAAAATGTCGTTGATAATCACGGTATATAGTTTCTAACTTTTCATCCATAACAACAATTTTTACGGTAGTTGAACCAACGTCCAAACCTACATGTAATAAAGTATCCATCATAAAAACTCCTATCTATAATATACATATATGTACATAAAATCTTCTTTTTTAAAATTAAAGTTATTTATCAAAAATAACGATAATAAATCAACTTTATTGTATACGGAAATACGAAATTTGTCAAATGAAAATATTGTGAAAAATGTGGAAAATTATAGTAAAAATTTAATCGTAACTGCAAATAAATTAATTAAATAAAAAAGTTCTAAAAATGACTTGTCTATAATATAAATGAAATAAAACAAGCTAAAAAAGAAGGAGGATAATAATGAAGAAAAAAATAATACTTGTTATTTTAATTTTAATATTAATACTAGGAGGATGGATATACATTATAAATAAAAATAAAGAAAAAGAAACAATATCTGAATATAAACCCCAAGAAGAGATATCTGATGAACAATTAAGACAAAGTATTGTATCTTTATATTTTAAAAATAAAAGTTCTGATGAATTAATGCCAGAAGGTAGATTGATAGATGTTAAATTATTATTAAATGAACCATATAAAACGTTAATGCAATTTCTAATTGATGGTCCAAAAAATGAAAAATTAGAAAAAATAATTCCAGATGGAACTGTTATAAATAAAATAGAATTAAAAAAAGATATCTTGTATATTGACTTATCAAAAGAATTTATAGAAAAACATGAGGGAGGCGAAAATAGAGAAAGTGCAACAATTTATTCAATTGTAAATACCATGACTCAATTAACAGAGGTAAATGGAATTAAAATATTAATAGACGGAAAAGAAGATCAACAATTTAAAGATGGAAAAATAAAATTTAATGATACATTTGTAAAATTAGATAATTAAATAATAAATAATTAATTATTAAAAAATAAAAATTAAATAAATAATAAATTATAAAAAATAAATAATAAATAATAAATAATAATTAATAATTAAGTATAAAAACATTAAATAAAAATAATTAAAATAATAAATTAATTATTTTTATTTTTTTATAAAAAAATAATTAATTAAATAAAAAAAATAATTTTAATTAATTTATTATTTAAATAAAAAATAAAATAATTAAATAAAT
>CABPCL010000012.1 GCA_902406115.1 uncultured Clostridium sp.
ATTTTTCATCTATAAAAAATCTATATAAATATATTTCTTTTTCATAATTTTTAATCCCAATAAATCCAACCATCTTATTGTTATATAAGATTTTATAATATTCTTCATTTTCTTTAAATTTTAATTCTTCTGGTTTTATTATTCTTAATTGGTATATTGGATCTACTGTATTATGATGTTGCCATTCTTTTATAATCCATTCTCTAAAAAAATCATTATTATCTTTTTCTAATTTAACTTCTATCTTTTTCATTTAAACCATTCCTTAATTTATATATTTTACAAATGCTTTATCTACGTTTTCATCATATCCTAATTTATTATATAATTTATGTGCTTCTTTTCTTTGAACTCCACTAAATAACCAAATACGGCTTACATCTTCATAACTTTTTACAATTTCTTCTGCTTTAATCATTAATTTAGTTGCTATTCCTGATTTCCTGTATTCTTCAAAAACAGCTAAATTCCAAATGGTTGCTTCTTTTCCGGATGGCATTGTTAAAATATTTAAAGTTACAGTTCCAACTAAATTATTTTCTATATAATATCCTAATACATAAATATCGCTGTTATTTTTAGATACTTCATAAAATCTTTCCGCTTTTGAATTGCTTGTATTACTATTAAAAACTTGTTTCATAATTTTTTGTAATTGTTCTAAATCTTTTTCTTGTATTTCAGCTATTATATTATTTCTATTCATATTTATTGCCTCCCTTTTTAATAAATAAAAAGTATCATAATTTTAATGATATAAATCCATTATAATAATAACATATTTTGATATTTTTTTCCATACTCCCTTGAAAATATCTAAGAAAATGATATAATGAACTTATCAGAGAGATTTAATCAAATCTTATAGTCTTAATTTCGTAAACGTGTATAGTTAAGGCTCCATTTGAAATCAACTTACGGACTAATTAAAGTTCGTAAGTTTTTATTTTGTCCATAGTCAGGCTTGAAGGCTTGTTCTACAAAATATAAAAATAATGTTCTCTTTCTAGGAAGGAGGACATTTTTTATGCTTGAATTTAAAGCAATTGAAAAACTAAAACCTAATAAAGGGTTAACCGACATCTTAAAAGATTTTAAATATAAGGTTATATTAGGACAAATAAAAACTATATTGCACACCAATCTACAAGTAATAATACCTACTGAATACCAAATTACATATCCTACTACTCTTACAATACTTGAATACAAAGTTAATGAAATATCAAATAAGCCATTTTATATTAAAGAGCATAATCAAAAGTACAATATTAAAGAAATTACACAATTTTTAAAAAAGTTTTAATTTTAGACTATACATTTTGCTTATTTGTGAGGAAACATATGAGAAGTATTTTAATATTTCTCGAAATTTAGTGAAAGGAGGAAAACTATGAGATGTGGTATTTATGTAAGAGTATCTACTGACGACCAAAGAGATAATGGTTATTCTATTGATTCACAACTTAGAATGATTAAAGAATATTGTGAAAAGAATGAATATGATATTGTTGATGTTTATAATGATGCTGGACATTCTGGAAAAGATTTGATGAGACACGAAATGCAAAGATTACTAAAAGATATTAAATCTAAAAAGATTGATAAATTAGTTGCAATTAAAGTTGATAGACTTACTCGTAATAATTATGATGGATTTTGGCTACTTAATTATTGTGAGGAACATGATGTAAAAATAGAACTAATACTCGAACCTTATGATGTATCTACTGCTAATGGTGAAATGATTTTTGGAATGAATTTAGTATTTGGTCAAAGAGAAAGAAAAGAGATTGGAGCAAGAACTAAACGTGCTATGGAAGAAATGGCATTAGAACGTATTCATCCTAGTAAAGCACCATATGGTTATATTAGAAATAAAGAGACTGGTCATTTAGAAGTAGAAACTATTGAAGCTGAGGTTGTAAAAGAAATATTTGAATTATGCAAACAAGGCAATTCTACAAGAGGTATTGCTAATATTATGAAAGATAATAATGCGTATCTAAAGCAAGGAAAATGGAAATCTGATAGAGTTTATAAAATACTTACTAATTCTATTTATATTGGTATCTTTGAATATGGAAAGTACAAAAGAAAGCCACAAGATATTTTAAGAGTTGAAAATTATTGTGAACCAATTATTGATGAAGTAACATGGAATGCTACTAGAAATGTTTTAGTAAAAAACAAACATTCTAACTATGGAGAATATATTCATTTGTTTTCTGGTTTAGTAAAATGCCATATTTGTGGCGAGATAATGTCATCATCAGAATCTTTTAAATATCCTAACGGGAAGCAAAAAGTTTATTACCATTTAAGATGTAAAAATCATAATTGTAGTGGATTTGGACTTCATTATAATACTGAAAAAATAGAAACAAAATTAAAACAAGTATTAGAAGAATTAACACTATTTATGCTTTCTATGGATAATGAAATTATAACTTGTAATTCTACCAAAAGTGATGATGTAAAAGATATAGAAAAAGCAATCGAAAAATTAAAATTACAGGAAAAAAGATTAGTAGATTTATATTTAAGTTCTAATTTAGATGTCAAAACAATTAATCATAAAAATGATGTTATCAAAAAGGAAATTGATAAACTAACTCAAAAGAAAGTAAGACTTGATCCAGATAATAATTCTAAAGAATATACAATAGAACTTGTTAAAAAAATAGATTGTACTGAGAAAAATAACACTTTATTTTTTACTAATATTAAAAATATTGGATTTGCTTTTCTTTATGATTTGTTATCAAGAGAAGCTAAAAGAGATATGATTCATAGACTTATATCTATGATAGAAATTAAACGTGATAAAAACTACAATATTGATATTAAAGATATAAAATTTACAGAAGAATTTATGACTAAGAGCAGTAAAGAGTATTTAAAATATCTTAATGCCATTATTAATGATAATAATATTGGAATAAAATTTCATAAAGAAATTGATGAAAGTGAATTAAGAAATATGGAATCAAATTATGATATTTTATCAATTATGAAAATGAAAAACAAAGAATATTCTAATGAATTTTTAGAAGAATTTATTTCAAAATCACAAGAGCATTTATATATAGACGGCATTGTTAGTTGCCCATATATTGAAGGAAATACTATTAAAGATGTTTTAATATTAGTACCTAAAAATGAATTAGTTAACCCTATTTAAAAAAGAAAGGAATGATAAAAATGAAAGTTACTTATACAAGAAAAGGAGATTATTTATTACCAGATTTATATTTAGAAAAAGATGAAGATTATGGGAGAATTGGAAGATATGGAATATTAAGATTACACTTTATTGCGCAAAATAAACAAGCACTTTATGAGACATTATTGATGACAAATAAATTAACTCATCACCTTCTTTTAGTAAGTGATTCGTGTGAGAATTATTATAAAGAACTAATGGAAAATTATATTAAGAATGATGAAAGACTGTCTGAAAAAAACAAAGAATTAAATCCATTGGAATGGACAAAATTAATGAACAACTATAAAAATACAGCAGAAGAAATTGTCTTAAATGAATATGTTTTTATATAAATAATCTTCAAAAAAGAGGAAAAAATTATCAAAATAATTTAATCCTCTTTTTATATATTTTTAAATCTGGGAGTAAAACTTGTGTCTAGCCAGCACTGAATTTGTACTCCCGTACAAATTCAACTATGGGAAGTTCCCAATCCCTTTTTATGTATAATCTAGTTTACTATTTTTATTTAATATAAAAAGTATAATTCTATATACTAAACTTCTACAATAAAAATCTACTAAATTTACCATTCCAAATATAAATAAAGAGATTTTACTGTTTATAAATAATAAACATATTAAAAATCTTATCATTACACCTATTATAGAACCAATTAATAGAATTAAGGATTTCCCTTGTGAAATACATAATGTTTTGTATGTTTCATATTGATAAAGTCCAAATACAGCAGTTGAATAAAATATAATATAAGGAAAACATTTATATAAAGGTAAACTTCCATGAGATATAAATAAATATACAAATGCAAAAATAAAATTTAATAAGATAATTAAAGGAAAACATTTATTTTTCATATTCATACAATTTTTATATTGTTCCTCATAATTTCTACCATTTGGGACTTTAATCATTAATGTAGCTTGATATGCATTGGTAATAATTTCTAATGACAAACATACTGAATAACAAATTGTATGTATTGAATAATTTTCAGTTCCCATATGACTTGCTAAAACACCATACAATAATAAAAATATTCTAGATAATACTCTTTCAGATGAATATGCAAACCCATACTTAATTACATTTTTTAATGATTCTTTATCTGGATACTCAAATTTCAATTTTAAATTGTATAACATATATATTATTGATATAATCCAAGAAATTATTGTTGCAATAAATAGTAATAGCAGATTTTTAGTTAATAAATAAGCAATTGCATCCAATCCAACTAAAGAAATATAATAAACTATTAAACTTTTTCTATATAACTTTAATTGACCTTTTAACCTTATCATTTCAAAAATTGCATTTGCTAATCTTCCTATTATTATATATGCAATGTAAAAATTTAATAGCAAAGACAACATATCTTTTTGAACATTTGCTAGGTCAAATATATTTACTATAATACCTTTACAGCATAAAACAATTATCCCCATTAATAAGCCAAATAAAATATTAAACCATAGATATTTCCATTCGTTCTTTCTAGTTGTTCTATATGTATAAGTTCCAATTTCGCCAAAAGATTTAAAAATAGAATCAATTAATAAGAAACTACCTGTTACTACTATGGCATCAATACTTATTAAATTGTTAAAAGCAGAATCAATGCTATCAGCAATACCCATAAATATAAAACTTATTAAAATAGATATAAATTCTTCCATCGCTTACCTCCGTTTGTATTATAATAAAATATTACTATATTTAGACATTTTTTTCTATATTCTAATTAAAATTTAGCAAAAATTCGTATAATTCTTTTAGAAAGAATACTTGGTTCACAACTTATTATTTAATTACTCCAATTAAAATAAACTTACGAACTTAATCATTCATAAGTTTTAATTTTATATTATCAATTGGATGGGTGCAAAAAAACTCCGTCCCAATTGACATATAGTTTTGAAATAATCCTAATTTTTTTTGGCAATACCTTGATAATATAATACACAACTATTAAGTACAGATGTATAATAAGTGAGTAATTCCAATATTAAATCATGATTTAAATTTTTCATTGTTCTTCCATTTATATGTGCAAGATCGTTTCTTATATTTTGCCCTACAGCATTATAATAGTCTATTTTATGCAAATAATATCTAAGACATCTTATTTGTTCTTTTCCTAAAATATCTATTATTATTTTAGTAGTATTATTATTTTCGTTCAATATGTTACCTAATGTTATATTGGAGTCAGGTATATATGATATTTCTTTCATACTATTCTTATATATAATTCGCAAAACCTTTTCAATTTTATTTATTTAATTTAAATCACTACCTTCCTATGTTTTTTTGTGCTGGTTCTTGTATAATAATTTCTGTAATGTCACTATTTATAAATGATGTAAAAATATTAAGTACAGAAGAGTTTAAAAAGAAAAGTGGTTTTGGTAAGAATATGCCAAGAGATAAAATAATATTTAATATTATTTTATTTTTTGGAATAATAAGAGCATGCATAGCTTTAGAATTTAGTAATACAGAGTTATTTATACAGGATAATTTGAAAACTTTTTTTGATATTACAAATACAACATATTATTTTGGGATAATCATATTTATATCAAGAATAGTAAGAATTATATCTAACATATTTTTTAATAAAATATATATTAAATTTGGAGAGAAATTAATTTATATATTACCTATTTTACTATTAATATCATTTATTTTATTAATATTTAGTTATTATTCAATAAATAATTTATTAATTAAATTTTCAATTATGGGGTTTGCATATGCAATAATTGTAGTACTGATAGACTCATTTAATGCCGTTATTCAAGATGCAATATTAAGAAATTCAAATTCAGAAGAACATCAATCAGCACTTACATATTTGTCACTTTCATATAAAATATTTAAGGCAATATTTGGGTTTTGTATATCATTAATATTACTAAAGTATTCACTTATATACGTATTGATATTTTTAATAATATTAGTTTTAATGGGTATAGTCCAATTTAGAAAAACTTATTTAAAGCTATCATGATTTATTAAGAATATGATATATCAGTTTCACATTTACCTAGTCCAATTATAGTAACTGGTATATTATTTTTTTATACTACAATTGAAATTTAACGAGAATTCATCTATAATATTTTTGGAGGAATGAATATGTCAACATTTTATTTAATTAGGCACGGTGAGCCAGATTATTCATATGGAGATGCTCATGGATTTATAGGGCAAGGGCATGATTTTGCACCATTGAAACAAGATAGAATAAAGGATGTTATAGAGACGTCAAAAGACGTTAGATTTAAAAATGCACAAATCATTGTGGCTTCACCATATACAAGAGCATTACAAACAGCAAGTATAATATCTAAAGAGACAGGGCTAGAAATTGTAGTCGAGCCAGATATAAGAGAGTGGCAACCAGATCTTACATATCAATACAAAAATAGTGATGAAATGAAAAAATACTATAAAGATTATACTGATAATAATGGAGTTTATCCTATTAACGAAAAGAGAAAATGGGAAACAAAAGAGCAACTAAAAAATAGGGTTATGTCTGTTATTAATAAATATAAGGAAAAATATAATACAGTAATCGTAGTAGCCCATAAAATAGCTTTTCAATCTATTTGCGATTGTGGCGATATAAAATTCGCTGAAATTTTTGAAACAAATTTTTAAACAAACAAGAAATGAAGGGAATATAATAAAAATAAAGTATAGCTATAGACAAACAAAAGGTGACATAAATAGTTGTAATCTTTATAAAGATGTGGTATAATAGTCTTATGGATTCAGTAATGATCCAAATTATAAGCATATGCTGTTTAAAAATAAGGAGGAAAACAACATGGAAATGACATCAATTGCAGCAATGGAGGAAAAGACTATAGGTGACAAGATAGTACTTCCAGAAGAATATTCATGGGAGGAACTTGTAAAGACTTTCCCAATTGTGGATTCAAGAGAAATATCTCATGATGAGAAGCTTCTGAGATATGAACCTAAAAATCTGAGAGGAAGTTTCTTTAGGGATGAACTTATTAAGGCTTTAAGAAGCAACATTCCAAATTTTAGAGCGCAAGCATTAGATCCGTCTTTTGATAGAGACGGTAATATTGTTTACTTGCCAGGTGCTAAACCGGCCTTAGGAAAATCGGCTGTATTTTGGGAAGAAAAAGCCAAGTTAATCTTAGCAAGGAAAAATAGTAGGCTAGGCTCAAAAAAGGAGAGACTTATTTTTCTTGGAGGGTTAATAAAATTTCTCATTGAAAAGATGAATGTTCCTATAGAGACAGCGTGGAGAATGGTTTCATGCAATAGTAGTGCTTTAGGAGCTTATGCATCTCATGAGACAACTGGAAAGCTAAGCCCAACTGGAAGTAAGCCTATTGGTCCGTGGTCAGACCTTGCAAATACAGGTAAAGTTTTTCTGGAGTCAGAGAATCATAGATTCTTTATGTCCGGAAGTACCTGGTATGAATCTGGTAGAAGTTCACCTTTATCCAATATTACGAGAATGAATTGCCCATTCAGCGATTTGATGAACACAGTGGGCTGGGTCGTAATGGATGAATAATGAAACAGCATAACGTTGGTAGAGGCTCTATAATGGGGCCTCTATTTTCATTAATAAATAATTCTAATCTATATTACGCAATTTTAAAATCAGGGTACACATTTTAGTAAATATATGTTATACTTATTATGGTGTAAAATGGTTATTAAATGATTGGAGGAAATATGAGTTTTTTTGACAAACTAAAACAGGGGTTAACTAAAACAAAAACATCTTTTGAAGAAAAAATGAATGGAGTATTTAGTAATTTTAGAAAAGTAGATGAAGAATTATTAGAGGATTTAGAAGATGCGTTAATTATGTCAGATGTTGGAGTAGAAACATCTGTAAAAATTATTTCGGAATTAAGAAATAGAATAAAAAAAGATAATATAAAAGACGAAGATGGTGTAAAACAAGCATTACGTGGAGAAATTAAGAAAGTGTTTGATTCAGTAGATAATAGCTTGAAACTAGCAAGTAAACCATCAGTTATATTAGTAGTTGGGGTAAATGGAGTTGGAAAAACAACTTCTATTGGGAAAATTGCTAATTATTTAAATAAAAATGGAAAGAAAGTTGTCGTTGCAGCAGCAGATACATTTAGAGCAGCTGCTGTAGAACAACTTGAGATTTGGGTTGATAGAGCAGGTTGTGATATTGTAAAAAAAGCAGAAGGATCTGATCCAGCATCGGTAGTATATGATGCAATTAAGATTACAAAAGAAAAAAATGCAGATGTGTTAATTTGCGATACGGCTGGAAGATTGCACAACAAAAAGTATTTGATGGATGAATTAATTAAAATAAAAAAGGTAATAGACAAAGAATTACCAGAAGCATCTAAAGAGGTACTTATGGTATTAGATGCCACAACAGGTCAGAATGCTATTGAACAAGTAAAGGCATTTAAGGAAACAGTAGATATTACAGGAATTGTTTTAACAAAACTAGACGGAACAGCAAAAGGTGGAGTAGTAATAGGAATTGTTTCTGAAAACAAAATGCCTGTTAAGTTTATTGGAGTTGGAGAACAAATAGATGATATGGAGATATTTAATAGTACAGATTTCGTAAATGCTTTAATCTAAGCTATCCAATTATATAGATGATGGGAGTGAAAAAATGAACGAAGATACTAATAAAGTAAAAGAGATCTCAGAAGAAGAAATAAAAAATGAATTAAAAGCAACCAAAATGCAAGAAAAAAAGAAGGAAGAAGAAAAAGCAAAGAAAAGTAAAAATAGAATGTACGTTGTACTTCTGTTCTTGCTTCTTACTGCTATGTTAGGCTACATTTTTTTTAGAGGAGAATACCTAGGAACGTTAGAAATAGGCGAACAATACGTCAGTATATTTTGGCAAAATTTAAATTATTCAGCTATTACATTTGCAATTAATTTTATTTTATTGTTTTTCATTATATATATGAACAATAGAAGAATAAAAAAAGGAGTAAAGGTTTTCTTTGATGAAGAAAAGAGAACAATGCCTAAACTACCGAACAAATCAATTGCTTTAATTATTTCAATTATTGTTAGTAGTATTACTTCTACTGTTATTTTAAAAACATACATGTTGTGTATGAATAGTACATCTTTTGGAGTAACAGATCCTGTATTTGGATATGATATAGGTTATTTTATGTTTCAAAAACCATTTATTGAATTCATGCTTATATACATATTACTAATGGTTATAGGAATTACAATTTATAATGTAATATATTATATAGCTGTGTTTAATATATATTTTGATGGAATAGGAAGAGAAACATTAAAGAAAAGTAAAATCTTAAAACAATTATTAACAAATGTTATGATAGTTGCTGTTTTACTTGCAGGACTTACATACTTAAAAACTCAAGATATAGGATTTGAAAAGTTTATGTCCTTACAAGAAGATACATCATACTCTATATATGGTGCAGGTGTAACTGATGTTACAATAAAATTATGGGGATATAGAATACTTCCTATTTTGATTGTTCTATCTATATACATGGCTATTAGAGCGTTCAAAAATGGAAAAACAAAACAAGTGTTAATGAATATTGCAATTGTTCCTGTATATATAGTTATATTATTAATTGTAATGTTAGTATTTCAAATTGTATTTGTAACACCAAATGAATTGGATAAGGAGAAAGCCAATATTGAACACAACATGAAATATACTAAAAATGCATATGATATAAATGTAGATGAAGTTAACATTGAAAATGGTGGAACAACGGTAACAGAAGAAATGCTAGGAGCAACGGAACAGACAATTAATAATATTACAATTGTAGACAAATCAACTGTCTTAAAAGATTTAAATGCGGTTCAAACAGAAAAAGGATATTATAGCTACTCATCAACTCAAATAGCAAGTTATAGAGTTAATGGAAAACAACAGTTGGTTTATATTTCACCTAGAGAAATAAATGGTAATGGTACATATAATAATAAAACATATGAGTATACACATGGATATGGAGTTATTGTTACATCAGCAGTTTCAACAAATGCAAATGGAAGTTTAAATAATTTACAAAAGAATTTTGAAACAACTAAAAAGGATATTGTTGCAATTAGTGAACCAAGAATTTATTTTGGCTTACAGACAAACAACAATATTGTTACAAATAGCAACAATAGAAAAGAATTTGATCATCCAATTTCTACATCTGCTACATCTGAAAATGCAGAGAATGTTTATGCAGGAAAAGCAGGGTTACAACTAAATTTTTTAGATAGATTTATATTAGGTGTAAGAGAAGGAGACTTAAAACTTGCTCTTTCTGCAAATGTAAACAATGATAGCAAAATTTTAGTAAATAGAAATATTATAAACAGAGCAAAAGCTATTATGCCATATTTGTTATATGACAAAGAACCTTATATGGTAATAAATGAAGAGGGAAAGCAAATATGGGTATTAGATGCGTATACAACATCTAATTGTTATCCATATTCACAAAAAACCACTTTACAATTAGATAATATTAATAAACTAGAATTAAATTATATAAGAAATTCTGTAAAGGTATTGATAGACGCATATGATGGAACAATAGAGTTTTATATCACAGATAGAACAGATCCAATAATAAGTGCGTATGAGAAAATATATCCCGACTTATTTAAAAAGGAAGAAATATCTTCAGATATAAGTAGTCAATTTGTATATCCAGAATTTTTATACAATATACAATCAAACATCGTTGAAAGATATCATAATGTACAATCAGATGTACTATATAGAGGAGACGATGTATGGGATATAGCAACACATAATACAAGTAAAGTTCCTACAAAAGCAGGTGTAGATATTACTCCTTATTATACAATGGTAAAAACCAAAGATAGTGAAGAGAGTAAATTGGGACTAGTATTACCATTTACACCATATGGAAAACAAAATATAATTTCTTATATGGTTGGAACATATGAAGATGGTGTTCCAAAACTATCAATTTACAAGTTCTCATCAGATAGTAACATTTTAGGGCCAATGCAGTTAGATACACAAATAGAACAAGATGAAAAAATTTCGAAAGAGTTAGAAGGTTTAAATGTTAATGGAACAAAAATTACTAAGAATATGATAATTGTACCTTTAAATGATACATTAATATATGTTGAACCAATATATCAACAATATATTAATGAAACAAATTCTGTACCAATATTGAAGAAAGTAATTGTTGCATCTGGAAACAAACTTGCTATTGGAAATACGTTAAAAGAAGCTCTAAATAACTTAGTTTCACAATATGCTGTTGATATTGAAATAGAAAATACAGATAATACTGATGATTTAGTAAAAGCAATAATAAAAGCAAATGCAAACTTGAAGGAATCAACATCAAATGGAGACTTGGAAATGATGGGAAAAGATGTTAAGAGATTGCAAGAATTAATTGATAAGTTAGATAAGGTTGTAGCAGATGAGGAAAAGACTAAAAACAAAAATAAAAACCAAAATGTAACAAATACTATATCAAACACAATTACGAATTCAATAGATTCAAATGAAATGTAAATTAAAAAATGGTAGATATTTTTAATTAATATCTACTATTTTTTTTATTTTAGTTGTGATATACTTTATCATAAATCAAAGGAGGGATTTATTTTGAAAATAACAAGTATACAAGCTCTAGAAAATATTGCAAATGATATAAGAAAAGATATTATAGAAGAAGTGTATCAGGCTCAGTCTGGTCATCCAGGAGGATCACTTTCTTGTACAGATATTTTAACGGTACTATATTTTAATCAAATGAATGTAGACCCTAAAAAGCCAGAAGATGCAAATAGAGACAGATTAATCCTATCAAAAGGACACTGCTCACCAGCTTTATATGCTGTTTTAGCAAGAAAAGGATATTTTGATAAAGAAGAATTAAAAAATTTTAGAAAAATGGATAGTTTCTTACAAGGACATCCTGATATGAAAAAAATTCCTGGGGTAGATATGACAACAGGATCATTAGGACAAGGGTTATCTGCAGGAGTCGGAATGGCTATTGCATCAAAAATGAATCAAGCTGGGTGCAGAGTTTACTGCGTTTTAGGAGATGGAGAAATAGAAGAAGGACAAATTTGGGAAGCAGCAATGGCTGCATATAAAAACAAATTAGATAATTTATGTGTGATACTTGATAATAATAGCTTACAGATAGATGGCAAAATTCAAGACGTGGCAGGATTAGATAATATAGAAGGAAAATTTAAAAACTTTGGATTTAATGTTATTCAAGTAGACGGGCATAACATTAGTAATTTGATAGACGGATTTGATAGTGCAAAACAAACAAAACAAGTACCTACAATTTTAATTGCTAAAACAATAAAAGGAAAAGGAGTTTCATTTATGGAAAATCAAGCTAAATGGCATGGTAAAGCTCCAAATGAAGAAGAATATGAAAAAGCAATAAATGAACTAGATACACATAAATTTGGAAAATAACAAGTTGAAGGTAATTGAATAATAAATAATAAAATTGAAGAAAGAGAGTGATTTTAGTGAATTTAGATAAGAAAATAGCTACAAGACAAAGCTATGGCGAAGAACTTTCAAAGTTAGGAGAAGAAAATTCAGAAGTTGTTGTATTAGATGCAGATTTATCTAGTGCTACAAAAACAGAGATTTTTGCTAAGAAATTTCCTGATAGATTTATAGATGTTGGAATTGCAGAACAAAATATGATGGGAATGGCTGCAGGGCTTTCTACATTTGGAAAGATACCATATGTGAGTACATTTGCAGCATTTGCAGCAGGTAGAAGTTATGACCAAATCAGAAGTAGTATTGCATATCCGAAATTAAATGTAAAAATATGTGCTACTCATGCAGGGATAACTGTTGGAGAAGATGGAGCTACACATCAAATGATTGAAGACATTAGTTTAATGAGAACATTACCTAATATGATAGTAATGAGTACTTCAGATGATATTCAAACAAGATGGGCTATTGAAGAAATATCTAAAATAGATGGACCTGTTTATCTACGTTTAAGTAGACTAGCTACACCACAGATTTACTCTGAAAATCAGAAATTTGAGTTTGGAAAGTCTATTCAAATAGGAGAAGGAACAGATGCAAGTATTATATCTACAGGAGTAACCGTTTCGGAAGCTATAAAGGCACAAGAAATATTAAAACAAAAAGGTATTGATGTAAGAGTAATAGATGTACATACAATCAAACCAATAGATAAAGATATGATAATAAAATGTGCAAAAGAAACAAAGCAAATAATTACTGTTGAAGATCATAGTATTATTGGAGGGCTTGGAAGTAGTGTCTGTGAAGTACTTTCAGAGAATTATCCTGTTAAGGTAAAAAGGCTAGGAATCAATGATCAATTTGGAAAGTCAGGAAGAGCTGAAGAATTGATGGACTATTTTAAAATAAATGCAGACGCAATTGTAGATAGTATTAATAAATAAGTAAAATAAAAAAGCATTTAATCTGTACGATGTACAGGTTAGATGCTTTTTTGAAAAAATTTACAATAATAATAAAACGTGAAAAAAATCGAGTATTAATACGAAAAAGAAATAAAAAGAGAAAAATTATACGGTTTTTCGTATAAAAAAGTATTGCATTTGCAATGTTTTATTGTTATGATTAAGAAGAAATAATTTAAAGTAATTTAAAATTGAAAACAATTAGTTTTACTAAAATATGGCCATTTATATTTGGAAAAGAAAATGGCAAAGGAGAATAAAATGATTGAGTTTAGAAACGTAAATAAGACATACGATACAGGAACAGAAGCTGTACATAATGCTAATTTTAAGATAGATAAAGGAGAATTTGCTTTCTTAGTTGGAAGTTCAGGATCTGGAAAATCAACTTTAATTAAACTTATATTAAAAGAAGAAGAACCTACATCAGGTAATATAATTATAAATGGAAAAGATACTACTTTCCTAAAACCAAAAAGAGTACCATACTTAAGAAGAAGTATGGGGGTGGTGTTCCAAGACTTCAGACTATTGCCAGATAAAACTGTTTATGACAATGTTGCATTTGCAATGTACATTGTAAGAGCAACACAAAAACATATAAGAAGACAAGTACCTATGGTATTATCGCTAGTAGGTTTAAGCGATAAAGCAAAAGTTTATCCAAATGAATTATCAGGAGGAGAGCAACAAAGAGTGGCTTTAGCAAGAGCATTAGTTAATAATCCATCAATGATTATTGCTGACGAGCCAACAGGAAACCTTGATCCAGATACAGCATGGGACATTATGACTTTACTAAGAGATATAAACGCAAGAGGAACAACAGTTGTAGTAGCAACACATGCAAAAGATATTGTAGACAGAATGAAAAAGAGAGTTATTCAAATTGAAAAAGGCAATATAATAAGAGATGATAAAAAAGGTGGTTATGATAGTGAAGTATAGTGTATTAGGATATTTAATTGGTGAAGGATTTAGAAATGTATTAAAAAATAAAAAATCAACAATTGCATCTTTAATGATTATGTGTGCAACGATGTTTGTATTTGGAATTTTCTTTTTAATAGGAGAGAATGTACAAGGTGTAATGAAACAAGTAGAAGAACAACAAGCTATGCAAGTTTTTATTAATCCAGATGCAACAGAACAAGAAATTGCGGATATGGGAAATAAAATTAGATCATTACAATATGTTAATCAAGCTGAATATGTTACAAAGGAAGATGCACTAAATACTGTTAAATCATGGTTTAAAGACAGACAAGAACTAATAGAACCATACACAAAAAACAATCCATTTAAAGCATCATATGTAGTAACTTTAACAGATTTAACAAAGATAAATGAAGTATATTCTCAAGTTAAAGATTTAGACAATATAGCAAGTGTTAGATTAAGAGATGATACAATAAATAAACTTATAGATATTGCAAATGGAGTAAGAACTGTATCAGCTGTTATATTAATTTTACTTATATTAATATCAGTTTTCATTATATCAAATACAATAAAACTAACAGTTCACGCAAGAAGAAAAGAAATATCTATAATGAAATATGTTGGAGCAACAAATGGTTTCATTAGATGGCCATTTATGGTAGAAGGTATTATTATAGGAGTTACTGCAGCATTGCTATCAGTATTCTTCTTAGGAATAGCCTATAACTATGTAATAGGACAAACAGTAGGAATGGTAGAAAAAATACAAATAAGTTTATTACAATTCTCAGAAACATTTAATATTTTAATAATAATATACTTAGTACTTGGAATTGGAATTGGAACAATTGGTAGTGCAATATCAATGAGAAAATACCTAGAGGTATAAAAAACACAAGAAATAAAATAAGGAGAAAATGCTTATGAAGAGAAAAATTGTATCTATATTTTTAATGGTTATATTGCTGTTAACTGTAACTATGCCTGCAATATTTGCACAAACGGCGCAAGAAAGAAAACAAGAATTAGAAAATAAGCTTAATGATGTAAAAGACGCAAAACAAGAAGTAACAACTAAAAAAAATAGTGTTTTAGACGAAATAGGTGAATTAGATTCACAAATTGAAGAGTATGAAACAGAAATTACAAAGTTAAATAAAAAAATTACAGATTTAAAAAAATCAATAGATAAAAATGAAAAAGAAATTAAAAAATTAGAAAAAGAATTTAAAGAAAAAGAAGAGGCATTCGTAGAAAGAATGGTAGCAATATATGAAGATGGACAAACAACATATCTTGATATGTTATTATCTTCTGATAACATTGTAAGTTTTATTTCTAGCTACTATATGATTTCTGAACTTGCCGAAGCAGACAAAGCAATGATGGATTCAATACAACAACAACAAAGTAAAATAGAAGAAACAAAGAAAGAACTTGAAAATGAAAAACAAGAAATTGTTACATCAAAAAATAAAATAGAAGAAAAAACAAAGAATTTAAATAATGCTAAAAGTTCAAAACAATCAAAAGTAAATTCACTTACTGCACAAGAAAAGAAATTACAAGCGCAAATAGATGAATTTAATTCAGCAATCAAAGAAGCACAAAAAGAAATAGATAAAGCAATTAAAAATTCAAGTGGATATCAAGGAAGTTTTTCTGGTACACTAAGTTGGCCTGTATCAACTTCTTCATATGGATATAACATTATTACATCTGGGTACGGAAGAAGGGATCAACCAACAGCAGGAGCTTCAACAAGTCATAAAGCATTGGATATAGGAATAAGTTATCAAACAGTATATGCACCAGCAGATGGATATATAGTAACAGCTGGATGGCAATCTGGTTATGGAAACTTTATTATGATAAAACACTCAAATAGTTTATATACATGTTATGGACACTTATCTGGATACAAAGTTTCATCAGGACAAACGGTTACAAGAGGACAAGCAATTGCAACGTCAGGTAATACAGGTATTTCAACAGGACCACATTTACATTTTGAAGTACGTACGAATGGATCATATGATTCAAGAGTTAATCCATTGAACTACATTTCAGATAGCGTATATTCAAAATTAATATTTTGGTAATACATAAGTAAAAACGGAAGGAGGCAAATATGAAACGAAAATTAATATCAATATTTTTAGTTGTTGTACTATTACAATATTTTTATAGTTTTGTATTTGCTGAAAATATAACTAATGAAGAAGCAGTTAATGAACAAAAAAACCTAAATGAAATGAATCAAGAAGTTACAGAACAAATTAATCAGGCAAATACAAAATTAGAATATGTTCAAAGCGAGTTATCAAATACAATGCTACAAGTACAAGAGCTAGAAGATAAAATATTGGGGTATCAAAAAGAAATGACAGGACTTTCTGATAAGCTTGATGCATTGCAAAATTCAATTGATGAAACGAAACAGAAACTTACTGTGGCTGAAGAAGAATATAATCAAAAAGAAGAATTACTAAGAGAACGCTTAGTTGCAATGTATGAAGATGGGGAAACTCAATATTTAGATATTCTTTTATCTTCTAGAAATATTGTTGAATTTATATCAGGTTACTATTTAATAAATGAATTTGTTGAATATGACAACACTCTTATGCAAGAAGTAGCAGAGAGAAGAGACGATATAGAAATAACAAAAACAAAATTAGAAAAAGAAGAAACAGAAATAAAACTTATAAAAGCAAAAAGAGAACAAACTACAGTTGTTTTACAAAATACAATTACATTACAAGAAAGTTATGCAAAAAAACTAAGTAAACAAGAACAAGAATTAAAAAACAAAATTACTGAATATAAACAAGAACAAGCTAGAATAGAAGCATTAATTCAACAAGCAACGAATAGTAGCAATAATTTAGACATACAATATACAGGAGGGGAAATGTTATGGCCTGTTGCTATATCTGGAACAGTAATAACATCTACATATGGAGTTAGAGAGCATCCTATTCAAGGTGTTATAAAAGAACATAGTGGACTTGATATTGGTAATGCTACATACGGATCACCTGTTGTTGCCGCAGCAGATGGAGTTGTAACATATGCTGGATGGCTTGGAGGATATGGAAACTGCGTTATGCTTAATCATGGAAATGGCTTGGTAACATTGTATGGACATGGACAGAAGATTATAACAGAACTACATAAAAAAGTAAAGAAAGGCGATTTGATAATGGAAGTTGGATCAACAGGTAATTCAACAGGACCACACTTACATTTTGAGGTAAGAGTAAATGGAAGCTGTGTTAATCCACTAAATTATGTAAAGGTGCCATAAAAATATAGGTTTATAGGTTTTCCTTAAAAACCTAAATATTTTTTTAAGGATATGTATTGTTAATGAGTGAAAATAAAGGTCAAAAAATTTATAGAACTATGATGTTAATAGTGATTACAGCTTTAATTACAGCTATAATTACTACAATAGTTGTATATAATAAAATGAATTTGACTACCGATGTAAAAAGTATTGCATCTAGTGGCGACAATTCAGGTTTAGAGTTGGCTCTATCAAAGATTAGAATGATTATGGAAAACAGATATATTGGAACATTAGATGATGAAAAAATGATAGAAGGAGCAATTAAAGGATATGTTTCTGGAGTTGGAGATGAATATACAGAATATTATACTCCAGAGGAAATGTCTGATCAGTTGGAAGTGGCAAATGGAAATTATGTTGGGATAGGGATATATATGCTTGTAGATAGCAATAATGGAAAAATTGTTGTTTCAGAAGCAATGAAAGATTCACCTGCTGAGAAAGCTGGAATAAAATCAGGCGATATTATTACAAAAGTTGAGGGTGAAGAAGTAACAAAAGATAATGTAAGTGAAATGTCAAATAAAATTAAAGGTGAAGAAGGAAAAAAGGTAAAACTTGAAATTCAAAGAGGAGAAGAGACACTAACACTAGACGTTGAAAGAAAGAAAATTGTTGTAAGCCATATAGATACAAGAGTAATAGAAGATAATATAGGATATATTGAAATTACTGACTTTGATGGTGGCGCAGCAGCTGAATTTGAGAAAAAATATAAGGAATTGGAAGAGAAAGAAATTAAATCTTTAATTATAGATGTTAGAGGAAATGGTGGAGGCGTAGTAGACGAATCTATAGAGATCTTAGAGTTACTATGTAATAAAGGAGATACTTTATTAATAACCATTGACAAACAAAACAAAGAAACAGTTACGAAATCTACAAAGAATCAAAAAATAAAACTTCCAGTTGTGGTCTTAACAAATGGATATTCAGCTAGTGCTTCAGAAATATTTGCAGGGGCATTAAAAGACAATAATAGAGCAAAATTAGTAGGAACGAAAACATATGGTAAAGGCGTAATACAAACATTAATCAAATTATCAGATGGTAGTGGATTAAAAATGACTACTGAAGAATACTATACTCCAAATAAAAATAAAATAAATAAAGTTGGAATTGAACCTAATGAAGAAGTTAAATTGCCAACAGATATTAAAGAACTAACAGATGATAATGATACACAATTAAAGAAAGCGATTGAGATGCTAAAATAATATATGTTAAGATAAATTAAAAGTAAAATTTCACTAAGTTGAATCTGTTTTGAAATAATATACAGAAACTTAGTGAAATTCTATGCTAGTATAAATAAAACAGAAAAATTTAAAAAAAATTAAAAAATTTGAAAATATATATTGACAATTTATATAAAATTTAGTATACTAAACAGGTCGAAGGAAATGGGCGCATAGCTCAGCTGGGAGAGCATCTGCCTTACAAGCAGGAGGTCATAGGTTCGAGCCCTATTGCGCCCACCATTTCTAAAAAATATTTAGGAAACTAAATTTTTTTTAGTTTACAGCTTAATAATGTGTAAATTATTACACAGCCAAAACGTATTTATTTACGGCCTGGTAGTTCAGTTGGTTAGAACGCTAGCCTGTCACGCTAGAGGTCGACGGTTCGAGCCCGTTCCAGGTCGCCATTTTTTTATTAAATGTTAAATATTACGCCTCGATAGCTCAGTTGGTAGAGCAAGGGACTGAAAATCCCTGTGTCACTGGTTCGATTCCCGTTCGAGGCACCAATAACGTATCTGTTCAAACTAATAGAACAGATGATACAAAAATCAACCAGATTTTATTTCCTGGTTGATTTTTGTTTATTTAAAGTAAATGAAAAAATTTTCTCATAAAAGTGTTTGAAGTTTTCTTTTAAAACCATTGCTTTTATTGGAATTGAATGATATATTTTTCACATATCCAAACGAATCTTTTAGTACCATTTCTAATAAAAAAGTAAACAACATACCAGTTAGGGGCAATGGAAAAGGTAATCATGAAGGAAACGAATACACAGTTAAATCAAATGATACAGGTATAGAATTTGTATAGCAGATACATATTTAGAAAACGATCCAAAATACTTTATAAGTGATGCTGATTTGATAGTTGATATGAAAGATTTTGAAACAATAGATGAATTAGCTAGTACATTATTCCAGTTTAAAAATTATTATGAAGAAAAAAATCCGTTTAAACAGGGTGCCGATATACAAGTTAAAGTTCTCGAAAATGAGGAATATAAAAAGAGTATTAAACTTTCATCTAAAAGCTCAAAAATATCAGAAAATGATTTAAAAACAGATTTATTTGATATAAAATAGAAGTAATAAGAAATATTCAAAAACAACAATTAAAATTGAACAGTGATTACAATAAGTATTAAAAAAGTAAAGTTAGAGTTAATTCTCTAATTTTACTTTTTGTTGTTTTGTACCTATAATAATCATATTACAAATTTATAGGTGGGCTTTACAAAATTTACATAATAATGATATAATATATCATGTGATGATATTCATTAAATAAAAATTCAGTTAGGAGGAAATGCATTATGATTATCAAAACAAAAAAAGGCGACATTCTTAAAGGAAACGAAAAGCGGATAGCTTTTGCTGTTAACACTGAAGGCGCAAATGATGCGGGATTTGCTGGAATAATTTCTTATTTATTCTGGCCCGAACTTGCATACATTGGTGAAACTAAGTTAGGAACGGTGCTAACTAAAAAGGTTGATGACATTGAGCTTTTTGCACTTTGCTGTCATTCCTTAAAAAATGGCTGGAATGACCAGGAAGAGGTCATAAAAGAATGCTTTGATGCAATTCCAGGAGAAGAACCTGTGGCGTCGATTGCGATTGGCACAGGACTTGTTGGCATCATAAGTGGAGCAAAATTTGCCTCGATTAAGGAAGGAATGGAAGCCTCAAAGAAAGAGATAATTCTCTACTATAATCCATAACTGAGAAAGGAAAAATTGAATACCGTAAAAAAGGAGACATTGTCTCCTTTTTGTAATTTATATTAAAATTTTTCTATAATTTATTGCAATTTACTAAAAATATGATATATTTTGTTAAAGAGATATTAAATAGTAAAAGGAGAGAACAGATGGGAGTTTATATTTTTATAAGTATAGTTGCTATATTAATAATTGGCTGTTTGATAATATATAATGGCCTTGTGAAATCTAGGAATTTAGTTAAAGAAGCTTTTTCAACGATGGATGTGTATTTAAAGAAAAGATGGGATCTTGTACCAAATTTAGTTGAAGTTGTAAAAGGTTATACATCATATGAAAACGACACTCTAACAAAGATAACAGAACTTAGATCAAATTCATACAATGATTTGACGGTTAATAAAAAAATTAGATTAAATGAGCAATTAACAGGTGCAATTTCAAGCATTGTTGCTATATCTGAAAAATATCCAGAACTTAAAGCTAGTGATAATTTTTTAAATTTAAGCAAAGAACTAACCAAAATAGAAGATGATATTGCAAATAGTAGAAAATATTACAATGGTACAGTAAGAATTTATAACAACAAAATAATGATGTTTCCAAGTAATATAGTTGCTGGAGTGTTTGGATTTAAAGAAGCTACTATGTTTGAGGCAAACATGGAAGAAAAAAATAATATTAAGGTGGAGTTATAAATGAAAAATAAGTTTTTAAAACTTGCTTGTATGTTATGTGTGTGTTTAGGGGTACTCATAGTTTGTAATGTGTCAAAAGCAAGTAATGAATATGCTGAATATACAATAGATAGCTATGACATAAAAATGATTGTAAACGAAAATAATACATTTGACATTACTGAGAAAATAACTGTTAATTTTACTCAATATAAACATGGAATTAATAGAAAAATACCAATAAGAAATACAATTCAGAGATTAGATGGAACAACTTCTAATAATAGAGCAAAAATTACGAACATAGAGGTTAGTGAAAATTATTCAACATCAACAAATAATGGCTATAAAATATTAAAAATAGGTAGCTCTAATAAAACATATATAGGTAAACATACATATACAATATCATACACATATGATATTGGAAAAGATCCTTTAAAAGATGCAGATGAGCTGTATTATAATTTAATTGGTACAGATAGTGATACAACTATAAGTAATGTTACATTTACAATAAAAATGCCTAAAAAGTTTGATTACGATGGAGATAAGCTAGGGTTTTCATCTGGATTAAAGGGTTCAATTGATAGCTCTAATGTAGAATATACTGTTAATAAAAATACAATAAGTGGTTCATATATAGGAACTTTAGGAATAGCTGAAGGTTTAACTGTAAGACTTACATTGCCAGAAGGATATTTTGTAAGAGTTCAAGAAAAAGATGACAATTATGTAATATTGGTTTCAATTATAAGTGTTGCTTGTGTGATTGTATCTGCACTATTATGGAGATTATATGGAAAAGACAATAAAGTAGTTGAAACAGTTGAATTTTATCCACCAGAGGAACTAAATTCTGCTGAATTAGCGTATATATATAAAGGTGTTGCTGAAGATGAAGGAATTATATCTTTATTAATAAGTTTAGCTAATAAAGGTTATTTAAAAATAGAAGATTGTGGAACGAAGAGTTTTATACTTGGTAATGATTTTAGAATAACAAAATTAAAAGAATATACAGGAAACAATGAAACTGAAAAAGAATTTTTTGATGGGTTATTTAAGAAAAAGAATTCTGTAACTAATGAGGATTTATATGATAGTTTCTATAAGACCATAAGAAGTATAAAATCAAAATTAGAATCAAAGGAAAATAAAAACAAAATATTTGAAAAATCATCATTAAGTAAAATTATATGGTTAGCATTAATGTGTATAGTAATACTTTTATTGATTACTGTAAAACCAATTATTAATACCTCAGCAGGAGAAGATCTTCCTTTTTTGTTAGCTTTTCCAATAATTGGATTTAGTGTTATTCTTTTAGTTGGATTTAGACAAACAAATTTAATGATAAAAATATTTGGAATTGTGTGGGGGGCTCTGTTTGGGGGAATACCACTAGTAGTGGGAATTACTCCCATCTTAGTAGAAGAAGTGCCTCAATATCTTACATCATATATAATTGGGTTGATATGTATAGCTATAATAATTGTTTTTGCGAAAATTATGCCTAAAAGAACCAAATATGGAAGCGCAATGCTGGGAAAGATAAAAGGATTTAAGAGATTCTTGGAGGTTGCAGAAAAAGAAGAATTGGAAAATTTAGTTAGTGAGAATCCACAGTATTTTTACTATATATTACCATATACATATGCGTTAGGGGTTTCAGATAAATGGGTAAAACAATTTGAATCAATCGCTATGCAAGCACCAAAATGGTATACTTCACCAAATGGATTTTCTATGGATTCCTTTGGAAGATTTATGTCTTCAACAATGAAGTCTGCTCAATCATCTATGACATCAGCACCATCATCTAGTGGTGGAGGATCATCAGGTGGAGGGTCCTCAGGAGGAGGATCAGGTGGTGGAGGCGTAAGCTCTTGGTAGATCATCTGATATTACTTTTGACTATATGAAATGATAAAAGCGAAACGAGGAAGAAAAATGAAAAAAATAAATAACATATTATTCTATATAGCAATAATTATAACTACTATAGTAATGTTCGTATTTATAGGGCAAAAAAATGGTTGGCATGAGGATGAAATATTTTCATATGGATCATCAAACTATAAATATGATAATCTTTTCCTAAACTTTGGGGATAAAGATTCACTTAATCAATTAATAGATGAAAAAATTGTAGGAAAGAATATTGGAGAAACATTAAAAAATATATCATATTATTTAAAAAATGAAGATGAATTTCAAGATGAGCTAAATAAAAAAATAGCAGAGGAAAAACCAATATGGAAGACAAAGGAACAAGCAAAAGAATATATGACAGTGTCTTCTGATGAAATATTTAACTATTGGTCTGTTTACTACAATCAAGCAAGAGATGTGCATCCTCCATTATTCTACATGTTGGTGCATTTAGTATCATCAATTTGCTTAAATAATTTTACAAAGTATATTATCTTTTCGATAAATTTAATATTCTATATTGCAAGTTGTTTTGTGCTAAAGAAAATATTAAAATTATTTAATAAAGAAGAATTATCATGGATTACAGTGTTACTTTATGGTCTAAGTATGGGAATGATATCAATTGTAATGTTCCAAAGAATGTACATGATGCTTACATTCTTCGCAATGGTATATTTGTATTTAAATATAAATATATTTAAAAATTCATTTGAAATAGATAAGAAAACTAAAAGAAAATTAACAATAACAGTTATACTTGGATTTTTAACACAATATTATTTCTGTATTTATGCTGCATTAGTAGCGATAATATCAGCGATTTGTATGATAAAAAACAAGAAATGGGATTCGCTAAAAAGATATGTATGGTGTCATGTTAAAGCTGCAATAATTGGATTAATACTATTTCCAGCATCAATTTATCATATATTTTTTTCATACAGAGGAGCAGCAGGTGGAGTTGCAGAGGGTAGTTACTTAGGTAGATTACAAGAGTATTTAAAATTAATATTTTATGGATTCAGTATTCCTGAAATATTAGGATATATAACACTAGGCATAATAATAGCAATGTTTATAAGAAGAATAATAATTGCAAAAAGAAAAGATATTGCAACTTTAATATGTTTGCCAATATTCCTATTTGTATTAGTGATAGCTAAAATAGCGCCTTTTATAAATATTAGATATATATCAATTGTATTTCCAATTATAATAATTGCAGTAGAACTTGGAGTGGTAAGCTCAGTAAAAGAATTAATGAAAACAATAAAAAATGATAAAATGCTACAATTTATTAGCAAAAATGCATCAATAATAATTCTCGTAGTTATAGCATTAGTAGTATCAGGTTATGGATTATTAAAAAGCAAGCCAGAATTTTTATATACTGATTATTCAAAAAGAATAGAAATTGCAGAACAATACTCTAATTTAAAATTTGTATATATAGGTCAATCTCCATTTAATCAGCTACAAGACATGGAAGAGTTTTTAAGATATGATAATTCAATAATAATAAATACATGGCAATTAGACAGATTAAAAGAAATCGATGGCTTAGATGATAATACAGAATTTATATTAAATATAAAATGCTGGGTGACTGACTTTGATAAAACACTTAAAACAGTTCTTGAAAATACAGGAGCAAAAGATTATGAGCTTTTAATAGATGATGGACAAAGCAGAGTATATAAAGTGAAAAAATAAAATATAAAAAACCTTGAATTATTAAATTTGTTAAATAGTTCAAGGTTTATTTTATGTATAAAAATATAGGTTTTACATATATTACCTATTAGAGGTGAATAGTATGCTAAAATTTACAAAGATGACAGGACTCCGGAAATGACTATATATACATTAACTGTACAGGAAACAAAAGAATGGAGCATGTGGAAGAATTAGCAAAAAAATATAGTGATAGACATTTTGGAATAGGAGCAGATGGAATAATTTTAATTCAAGATAGCAATAATGCTGATTTTAAAATGAGAATATTTAACAGTGATGGCAGTGAAGCTGAAATGTGCGGAAATGGAATAAGGTGTGTTGGAAAATATGTATATGATAATGGATTAACTAAAAAACAAAATATAAGTATTGAAACACTTGCTGGAATTAAAAAGTTGCATTTAATATGCAATAATGATATTTGTGAAGAAGTAGAAGTGGATATGGGAGAACCTAAATTTAAAACTCCTGATTTTCCAGAAATACAGGGAGAAACAATAACAAGAGATATGAATATTTCTGTTGGAAATGATGAATATCGTTTTACTTTGGTATCAATGGGAAATCCTCATGCAATCGCCTTTGTAGAAGATGTAGATCAAATTCCGTTGGACAAATATGGACCAATTATTGAAAATAACTCTAAATTTCCTAATAGAATAAATGTTGAATTTGTACAAATAGAAGATAAAAATAATATAAAAATGAGAGTATGGGAACGAGGAAGCGGCGAAACCTTTGCTTGTGGAACAGGAGCATGTGCTTGTGTTGTTGCAGGTGGATTAAACGGATATACAGATGATGAAGTTACGGTGGAGCTTCCAGGTGGAAAGTTAGATGTAAAATGGGACACAGATAATCATGTTTATATGAAAGGAAGCGCCACTAAGGTTTTTGATGGTGAAGTAGAAATATAAAAAATGTATGGAGGTTATATGGTAAAAGTTAATAAAAATTTTTTACGATTACAACAAAATTATTTATTTTCTACAATAGCAAAAAAGGTAAAACAGTACCAAGAGGAACATCCTGATAAAAATATAATAAAACTAGGAATTGGAGATGTAACACTTCCAATTCCTGTGACGATTACTGAGGCGATAAAAAGAGCAACAGATGAAATGAAAAACAAAGGAACATTTAGAGGATATGGACCTGAGCAGGGATATGACTTTTTAAGAGAAAAGATTATCAAATATGATTACCAACAAAGAAACATTGATATTGACCTTGATGAGGTATTTGTCTCAGATGGTGCAAAATGTGATACTGGAAATATTGTTGATTTGTTTGATAAAAACTGTATAGTTGCTATAACTGATCCTGTATATCCAGTATATTTAGATACAAATGTAATTGCAGGTAGAAGCGGAGAATATGACGAGGAAAGAGGAACATATGATAGAATAGTATATATGAAATCAACAGAGGAAAATAATTTTGAGGTTAGTCCAGAAGATCTAAGTAGAGACGTGGATCTGATTTACTTATGCTCACCAAATAATCCAACAGGTACTGTACTCAGAAAAGAAACTCTTATTAAATGGGTTGAATATGCAAAAAAACATCATAGTGTCATTTTATATGATGGTGCATACGAAGCATATATACAAGAAAAAAATGTGCCACATAGTATCTATGAAATAGAAGGAGCAAAAGAAGTGGCAATAGAATTTAGAAGTTTCTCTAAAACAGCAGGTTTTACTGGACTAAGATGTTCATATACTATTATCCCTAAAGAACTGAAAGTAGAAGGAGTTTCACTAAATGAATTATGGAACAGAAGACAATGTACAAAATTTAATGGA
The DNA here is from genome assembly GCA_902406115.1 of uncultured Clostridium sp. Classification (GTDB taxonomy): domain Bacteria; phylum Bacillota; class Clostridia; order TANB77; family CAG-508; genus CALXVA01. Next base: position 27,169 of record CABPCL010000012.1, read on the forward strand.
GTACCATACATTATTCAAAGAGCAGCAGAAGCTGTATATTCTAAAGAAGGAACAAAAAAAATAAAGCAAAATATTACATATTATAGGCAAAATGCAAAAATTATAAAAGAAGGATTGGATAAAATTGGAATAAACTCATATGGAGGAGAAAACTCTCCATATATATGGATGAAAGTACCAAACAATATGAAATCATGGGATTTCTTTGATATTCTTCTAGAACAAGCAAACGTTGTTGGTACACCTGGTGTGGGATTTGGACCAAGCGGAGAAGGGTATTTTAGACTAACGGCTTTTGGCGATAGAGAAAATACAATAGAAGCTATAAAAAGAATACAATCATTAAAATATTAAAAATTTTAAAAAACTCTAAAGTGCACGGCTATACTTATTAATAAAAATATAGCTGTATACTTTAGAGTTTTTTTCATTAATGAATTATAAAAATTATAGTTCTTTTATTGCATTTCTTGCAAGTTCATCACATCTATTATTAAATTCATTATCTGCATGGCCTCTTACTTTAATGAATTTAACAGAGTGTGTATTGGTAAGGTCTAATAATTCTTGCCATAACTCTTTATTTTTAACATCTTTTTTATCGGCAGTTTTCCAATTGTTCTTTTGCCAATTTATAATCCATTTTTGTAGGAAGGCATTCACAACGTAAGCACTATCACTGTATAAATTTACTTTACAAGGATATTTTAATAATTTTAATGCTTCTATTACAGCTGTTAATTCCATAACATTATTTGTAGTAGATTTTTGACCTCCAGAAATTTCTTTTTTTGTTTCTTTATACATTAAAATAGCTCCCCAGCCTCCAGGACCTGGATTTCCTGAACATGCACCATCTGTGTAAATTGTAACTTCTTCCATAAAATTTATCTCCTATTGTAAAAAAATATATTTTATGATATTATATCAATAAATTGAAATTTGTACAAGTAAATGCCTAAAAATAGGAGGTGATTTTCATGAGCCAAGTTCTTGGAATTATAGGAGAATATAATCCATTTCATAATGGACATTTATATCATATTGCTAAATCAAAAGAAGAAACTGGGGCTAATTATGTGATTTGTGTTATTTCAGGTAACTTTGTTCAAAGAGGAAATACATCAATTATTAATAAATGGGCAAAAGCAAAGATGGCTTTGGCAAATGGAGCGGACCTAGTAATAGAATTACCTACTATCTACAGTATATCAAGTGCAGAAAATTTTGCTGAGGGTGCTATAAAAATATTAAATTCACTAAAAATAGTTGATACATTATCTTTTGGAATGGAAACAAAAGATATATCGATATTAAATAATATTGCAAATGTGTTATATGCTGAACCAAAAGAATATGTAACAATACTGGCTCATGAGTTACAAAAAGGAAATTCTTTTCCTAAGGCCAGAGAAAATGCATTAATGATGTATTTGAATGATATAAAAAAATATGCTAATGTATTATCTGGATCGAACAATATACTTGGAATAGAATATTTAAAAGCACTCAAAAAGACTAAAAGCGATATTATGCCTGTAGGAATAAAAAGAGAAAAAGTTTTATATAATGATGAATATATGGTAGATGAGTTTGCAAGTGCGACTGCCATTAGAAAGATGCTAATGACTAGACAGTTTGATGATATTAGAAAGACAATGCCAAGATCATCTTACCAAATATTGGGACAAGAATTGAAGGATGGGCACTATGTAATAGATCTGTCTAAATTTGAAAAGGAAATAATGTATGCACTAAGAAAGATGACAATTGAGCAGATTAAAAATTTACCAGATGTTACAGAAGGATTAGAGGTTTCTATAAAAAATGCTGCAGAATCATGTAATAGATTAGATGATCTAATTAATATTATAAAAAGCAAGAGATTTACACAAACAAGGATTCAAAGAATTTTGTTATATGCATTACTTGGAATAGATAAGAAAAAAATGGATGTTGCAAGAAAAATAAGTCCATATGTAAGAGTATTAGGACTTAACAACAAAGGAAAACAATTATTGTCAGAGATAGTTAGAAACAATCCAAAAATAAATATCATAACTTCTGTAAAGAAATATATGGATAATGTAGGCAATAAAAATTTAAAAGAGATGTTACAAACAGACATATTTGCAACCAATATATATACTTTGGGATATGAATCTGATTCATGGGCAAATTTGGATTATACAAATAAAATAATTACTATGTGATTTTTTAAAAATTTTATTTAAAAGGAAATTTGATATGAAGGTAATAGGAATTACAGGGAGTTCTGGATCGGGGAAAAGTACGGTGTGTGATATCTTAAAAAGAGAGTATAACGTAAAAATAATAGATGCTGATAAAATTGCAAAACAATTATCTAAAAAAGGAACCAGTTACTTAAATAATATTGTTAAAGAGTTTGGAGAAAATATTTTAGATGAAAAAGGTGAACTAGACAGAAAGAAATTAGCTAATATTATTTATAGAGATTCAGAGAAAAGAAACAAATTGAATAACTGCACATTTAAATATATAAAAAATGAGATTGAAAGAGAAATTAAAAAGGACAATGGTGCATCAACAATTATAATTGATGCACCATTGTTGTTTGAATGTGAATTAGAGAATGTGTGTGAATGTGTAATAGGAGTAATTTCAAATAAAAATATGCAAATTACAAGAATTATGTCAAGAGATGGAATTGATTGCATAGAAGCAGAAAGAAGGCTAACTTCACAGCAAACCAATGAATTTTATATAGAAAAATGTAATGAAATCGTGGAAAATAATGGTAATATAGATGATATGAAAAATAAAGTAAAAAAGATAGTTGAAAAATGTAATATTACAAAGAAATTACATTAATATTACAATAATATTACATTTGGGCGTATATATTGAAATTAAATGTATATTATCATATAATTTACTTAGAAAAATGCGAATTAATATATACAAAAGGATAAACCTGAATAGGGGGAAGTTAAAATGGATACAGAGACATTTGCAGATTACATCTTATCTGAAAAAGATTGGATTAGAAAAATGGAAATCGTGTATTATTTACAAAAGAAAACAGGAATTTTCTATGATAATTCTGTTGTTTTTAAAACGTTTTTAGCGAAACTTTTCTTAGATAATACAGACTTAGGATTAGATGAAAATATTGTTATAACTGCTTGTTTACTATGCAATTGTAAAAAGAGTACTGGACCACAAGATCTAACTAAAATAAGATCTTATGCAAAAGAAGGGGCAGATTATTTAAGACAATTAGGATTTTCTGATAGATTTTGCAGAATATGTGAGGGTGTAAATAGATATAGTGAAGTTTATCCAAGAGAAAAAGAAAGTGATGTTTTAGAATTGGTTGATCAATTTGGTGGTATGCTTTTAGATAGACCAGAGAGAATTGCTTTTAAAACAGATGAAGCTTTGGTGTTATTAGAGTACAGAAACTTAAAGGATAAAAATAATAGATATTTACAACAATTTAAAGATTTTGTAAATAAAATGGAGGAAATTTTAGTATGATAAACGTAAATGGTATGGTAGGAAGTATTAGTGCTGTTGCGAAAATGATGAATAGTACTGCAGATGTAATATCAGCAATAAAAAATGTTAAACAAGCCAATGATAAAATTAGAGAAGCAATAAACAGCAAAGATAGTAAAAAACAAAATAAAGTACAAGAGAAAGATAAAATAGTTACAGCAAAAGATGTAATGCAAGAAATGTATAGAGATGGAATGAATGAAACTGAAATTGGCGATAGATAGAATATAAGTTGAACGTATACAAAAGATTGGATAAAATATTTACGCCAATCTTTTCATTTTGTCTAATATAGAAATAATTATAAGTAAGAAAAGAGGAAATATAAATGAATGAAATATTTACAGATTTACATGTACATATTGGAAGAAGTGAGAATGGAAAACCTATTAAAATTACAGCAGCAAGATCGTTAAACTTTGCTAATATTGCAAAGGAATGCGCGGATAGAAAAGGAATCAACATGGTTGGAATTATAGATTGTGCTTCACCATATGTAATTGAAGATATTGAAAATTTTTTGAAAAATGGAGATGCATATGAAATAGAAGATGGAGGAATTATTTACAAGGATAAGGTTTGCATTATTTTAGGAAGTGAGATTGAGACATCTGAGGTTAATGATGAAGGAAAAACGGGAAGTGCTCATAATTTGTGCTATTTTCCTAAACTTTCAGATATAAAGGCATTTTCAAAAGAAATGCAAAATTATATACATAATATTACTCTAAGTTCACAAAGAGCTTGTATTTCTGCATATCAGCTTGTTGACATTGTAGAAAAACATAATGGAGTTTTAATCCCTGCTCATGCATTTACACCACATAAAAGCTTTTATGGAAATTGTACAAGTAGGTTAAGCAGAATATTTAAAGAAAAATTTGATAAAATTTTTGCAATTGAATTAGGCTTAAGTTCAGATACATTTTTAGCAGATCAAATATCAGAACTTGAAACAAGAACATTTTTAACAAATTCAGATGCTCATTCTTTACCTAAAATTGCAAGAGAATATAATAAATTATTAGTACAGGACATCAGCTTTAAAGAATTAATGAAGGCTTTGAAAAATGAAGATGGAAGAAAAATATTAGCAAATTATGGATTAGATCCAAAATTAGGAAAATACCATAGAACGTTTTGTGAAGTTTGTGAGAAGGCAATTGAAGGAAAAGCACCTGTAACACATTGTAATATGTGCGATAGTAGCAAAATTACAATGGGGGTTTTTGATAGAATTGAAATGATTAAAGATAAAACTGAAACTAAAAGTCCAGAAATGAGACCACCATATATTTATCAAATTCCATTAACTTTTATGCCAGGAATTGGTGGAAAAACAATTGATAAATTATTGCAACATTTTGAAACAGAAATGAATATTTTACATAGACTTTCAGAAGATGATATAGAAGCTGTTGCAGGAGAAAAGATTGCTCATTTAGTTATAAATGCACGTGAAGGAAATGTACATATCCAAGCTGGTGGCGGGGGTGTGTATGGTAAATTAACAGCAAACTAAAATTGCTTGTTCTAAAACTTATTTTATCGAATAGACATTATGTATAAAACTTTTGGAGGATAAAATGAGAGAAACAAGAAATAAAAGGAAAATTCAATTAAAAAATATCATATTAGATAATATATATCAAAATTTAAAAGAATATATTATTGTAACAATCATATTACTAGTTGGAATTATAGCAGGTGTAATTTTTATAAATAATATTAGTGAGAGCCAGATACAAGAAATCAAACAATATATTATTAGTTTTATAGATAGTTTAAAGAAAGAATATTCTATTAATAGAGTTAATTTGCTTAAAAATTCATTGTTAGAGAATTTAAAGTTTACAATAGGAATGTGGTTTATAGGATCAACAGTTATTGGAATGCCGATTGTACTAGGAATTGTGTTATATAGAGGTTTCTGCATAGGATATACAATATCATCTGTAATATTAGTGCTTCGGTACACAAAAGGGAATTATCTTTTCACTATTTACTATATTACTTCAAAATATTATTTTTGTTCCAGTTTTAATTGCATTAGCAGTTAGTGGTATAAAATTATATAAATCTATTATGAAAGACAAAAGAAAAGAAAATATTAAAATAGAGATACTAAGGCATACATTTTGTTCAATTGGTTTATTTGTGTGTTTAATAATTTCATCATTAGTAGAAGTATATATATCTACAAATTTATTAACAGCAGGAATAAATTTATTTTAAAAATATTTATGAAATTTGGAAAAATGTATTTACTTTTTTGTCGTAATTTGATATAACATATACGATGTTTATGTAAATTACAAACATTTAGAGATTAATATAAAGGGGTTAGAGCTAAAATGGAAAAACATATTAAACAATTCTTGGATTTTCTTCAAAATGAGAAAAAATTATCAAATAATACATTACAATCATACAGTAGAGATATTAATCAATATAAAGATTATTTAGATAAAAATCATGTTAACTACTTAAAAGTTGATAATGCACAAATCAATGAATATTTAAAAAATTTACAAGATATAGGAAAGAAAACATCAACGATATCAAGAAATTTAGCTTCTATTAGATCTTTTTATCAATATTTAATTAGAATAAAGAAGATAAAAAATGATCCAACAGAAAACATACAATCACCAAAAGTTGAAAAAAGAGTTCCTAGTGTTTTGACATCGCAAGAAGTAGAATTACTATTAGATCAACCAAAAGATATTGACTTAAAGGGAACTAGAGATAAAGCAATGTTAGAAGTAGCATATGCAACTGGAATGAGAGTAACAGAAATTATTTCTTTAGATTTAGAGGACGTGAATTTAGAGGAAGGTTTTGTATCTTGTAAAGCAGTAGGAAAACAAAGAAATATTCCATTAGGTTCTATGTCTATAAAGGCTTTGAAGGAATACATAGAAGAAGCAAGACCAATTATGATAAAAGATGAAAATGAAAAATCATTATTTGTAAATGTGAACGGAAAGAGATTAACAAGACAAGGGTTCTGGAAAATAGTTAAATTCTATAAAGAACAAGCTCATATCACAAAAGATATTACTCCACATGTGCTAAGACATTCATTTGCAACCCACTTATTACAAAATGGTGCTGATTTAAAAGCAATTCAAACAATGCTTGGACATTCAGATATATCTTCAACACAAGTATATATGCAATTCCAAGACAGTGGATTAAAAAATGTATATAAAAAAGCTCACCCAAGAGCATAAATAAATATATAAACAGGCTATATTTTTAAAATGTGGCCTGTTTTTTCTTACCAAAAATATTGATAATAAAAATTAAAATTGGTATAATGAATAAAAAATGTGAGGGAATATCAAAAGATGAAAAGAAAAATGAACAAAGGAATAACTTTAATTGCATTAATAGTAACCATAGTGATATTAATAATACTTGCTACAATATCAGTTAATTTTATTTTTGGTGAAAGACGGAATTATAAAAATGACAAATCAGGCAAAAGAATTAGCAGAAAAAACAGAGATAGGCGAGAGCTTAAAACTTGCTGTAAATAATATAATTATAGAAAAAGAGAAAGATAAAAATGAATTAAGATATTATTTTACAACCAAAGAGACATTTGTTAAATATGGAGAGTTTGATACTAACACATATAACATACATTCATATGAATTAACAGATAGTGAAGTAATATTATATATAAGCAAAGGAAATGGAAACAAATATAAATATACAATTGATCTTGAAACAGGACAAATATCTTCAGAGGATATTAAGAAGGTTGAATATCATATAACGTACAACTTAAATGGGGGGAATTTTAATACTGAGCAAGAAGTAATAGAAACTTATATTGAGAATACAGTAGTAGCTTTTCCTATTCCTAATAAAGAGGGTAGTGAATTTGAGGGGTGGTATTTAAACAGTGATTTTAGTGGAGATAGAATAGATAGAACAACGAAAGATATGACAGGAGATATTAGTTTATATGCTAAATGGATAGAAGAAACAGATCAATCATATTTTACATATTCATCTACAGGAGAAACAATAACAGGACTATCAGAAAAAGGCCAAACAGTTTACAATAATGGTGAGCTTATTAATTTGGTTTTACCAAAAAAACATAACAACATAGAAATAACTACAATAGGCTCAGGTGCTTTTAAAGGATTAGATAAATTAGAAAAAATAGTTATAAACAATAAAATAACGACATCAAAGGGAATGGAATTTTATGAGTGTACAAATGTAAAAGAACTAACAATACCAATATCACTAAGCATGTCAACCAACTCGTTTACAAAATGTACAGGACTAACAAAAGTAACATTTACAAAAGGAACAGGGGAAGGCGCAAATTATATTAGTGGTTCAAAATATCAATATACCCCATGGTATATATCAAAAACAAACAACATAAATGTGACATTCGAAGAAGGAATAACAAAAATAGGATCAAGTATGTTTTATGACTGTACAGGTTTGCAAATGGTAAAACTACCATCAACATTAACATCAATAGGAAATAATGCCTTTTATAATTGCTCAGGAATGAAAGGAGAATTAAACTCAATAGAAAATCTAACATATCTGGGAGAATATGCATTTTATGGTTGCTCGGGAATTACAGGAACAATAAAAATACCAAGTGCAATAACAGAATTAAGTGTAGGAATATTTTATGGAACATCAATAGAAAAATTAGTGATACATGATAATGTAACGACGTTGAAAGGATTAGTATTTTATAATTGTGCAAATTTAAGAGAACTAACAATACCAATATCACTAAGTATGTCAACTAATTCATTTACAGGGTG
>CABPCL010000013.1 GCA_902406115.1 uncultured Clostridium sp.
CTGATAATATTTCTTTTTCATTAATCATTTGAGAATCCTCATTTGTATTTCTAATACCATTTTCGTCAACAGTTTCAGCATGTCTAACTAAATATATTATTGTATCATTCACTTTATTCAAGCCTCCTTTTTCTTTTTTATTATAACAATATAATCAATATATTACAATCTTTTTTTATTTCTCTTCTTACAAAATTTTAATAATTTATAACTTCAAATATAACATCAGCTTGTATTATTTTTTCCAATATATTATTTGCCTCTTTTCTTGTTTTTTCTGAACTTACTATATAATAATTTTCAGTAGTTTCGATTCTACTATGTCCTAAAATGTCTGCAACATCTCTAATTTCTGCTCCTTTTCTCAAAATTTGAGTAGCATAGCTTCCCCTTAAATCATAAAATCTACAATTTTTTATACCAAGTTCATTATGAATTATTTTAAAAGGATACTTTATAATATCTGTTCCCACATATGATCCATTATTTTTGGTAAATACCATTTCTACACTATTTAAATTTTTGTGTTTACTTTCAATAACCTTATATTCATTTATTTTTCCGTATTCATTTTTAATAGGCTCTAATTCATATTTCTTATACTTTCTGCCATATTTCTTTTTTAATAATTTTTGTTTTTCTTTATAATTAGATAATATTTTATATAAAGTATCACATATGAAAACCTCTCTACAACTATCATTTGTTTTAGTGCAAGCTGTTAAAAAAGCACATATAAATGTATTATTATTCTTAAATCTTAATAAAATTTTATCAATTTCTTCTTGAGAATAAATATGTTTTATACCGTTTTTTTTGTTTCAAACGAAAGTATTTTAGGAATTTGTAATTCTACTGCTGGATTATATTTTAAAAATCCAAAATGATTTGTTGCATCCCTAAAAGAACTTTTTATTACTTTTTGATAATTTCTTACTCCTTCTTTAGTCTTACACTTTTGAGCAATTTTCAATAATGACTGATTTAGCAAAAATGGTGTAATAAAACTTAATTTGTATTTTCCTATTTCCTCTTTTAGAACTTTAAAAGTTTCTTTATATCTCTTTGCTGTAGAATATTTGTAATTAATTTCAAAATATTCTTTCATCCAATAATCTAAATAATCTGCATAAGACATCTGTGAATCTTTAGTGTTGCCTCCATTTATATATTCATCATAAGCATTCATTCCTGCCATTAATGCTTCGTTTTTGGTTTTGAATCCTGATTTGCTAATGTATTTTCGTTTTCCTTCTACTTTTGCAATTTTAAATTGATATTGGTATACTTTACCACGTTTTCTAATATTTACCATTTTTTATATTCTTACACAACAAAAAAGGAATGTCAACATATATACTATGTCTACATTCCTTTTTTTCGATGTTTTTGTTCGCATATTTATATTTTTGCTGACAAAACGAACTTCTTTTGTCAATTTTCAGCTTTAAAAAATCTTGCGTAAGTCACTATTTATGCGTTCTTTCCGCAACAGTTCTTATACTTTTTTCCCGAACCACATGGCTTTTTAATATGGTAAATTCTGCTCCACTTTAGAGTATTTTATCCCTTAAATTCGCACTTTTATTCACTTGGCTACACTCGGTTACACTCCGATTCACTAGCAGGATGTATCTAAAAACGTATCTAAATTATCTCTTTTTCTTGATATATAACTTAGATATGATTTTATCAAATCAGCATCCATAAGATTTTCTGGAACCTCATCAGGATTAAAAAATTGTAATCTTTTCGTTTCAGAATCTCCTTTTAGACAACTTTCATCCACATTAGAAATTTCTGCAATATATAATGATGTATTATTATATACTATATCTCCATTTGGATAGCTATTTTTTCTTGATTTTCCAGAAAGTGTATCTATTAATTCAATTGAAGTTGGATCTAATTTAATTCCTGTTTCCTCGAATGCTTCCCTAACTGCTGTTACTCTTAAATCTTCTCCAAGATCCTGGCATCCACCTGGTAGTCCCCATTTATTTCTATCAGTTCTTTCCTGCAGTAATATTTGTCCATTTTCATTTCTAATTATTATTGCTGCTCCAGGTTGAATAAATGGGATATGATTAATTCTATCATCTAATGCCATTCTAAATAAAACAGGATATCCACCATATTGGGCACTCAATTCTAACAATTCTTCCTCACTTAAACTCATAATTAATTTTACAAATTCTTCATGAGAATATTCTCCCATTTTTTTATATTTAGACATATTGTTCAACTCCCATAAAATATTCTATTATACTCTTACCAATATCATTATGACAATGGTTCAAAACCTCTAAAAGCATTGAAAATACTAGGTTTTTCTTATTTACTTTTCTTTTTAGATACGTTTTAGATACTTTCTTATTGCCTAATTTTATGTATAAAAAAGCCTCTATTTCAAGGCTTTTAACTACTTTCCGCAACATTGTTTATATTTCTTCCCACTTCCGCAAGGGCAAGGATCATTTCTTCCAATTTCAGCTTCTTTTTTTACATATGGAGTCTTTGGTCCTGAAGAAGAACTTGGAGCAGTGTTTTCTGATAAATTAAGAGTAGCTTCTTCTCTTCCCTCACTAGTAATTTTTATTGATTCTTTTCTTTCTGGTGCACCTTCTCTTTTTCTTGCATTCATAAGAACCTTTACAACATTTAATTTGATATCAGCAATCATTTGGTCAAACATATCAAAACCTTCTATTCTGTATTGAACAACTGGATCTTTTTGTCCATAAGCTTGAAGTCCTATTCCGTCTTTTAGTTCATCCATAGCATCAATATGATCCATCCATCTTTCATCAACTATTTTTAACATAACAACTCTTTCAAGTTCTCTTAAGTTATCTGCACCAAATTCTTGTTCTTTCTCATCATAAATCTTATGAGCCTTTTCTTTTAATTCTTTTGCAACATTTTCTGCTTTTACTTTATTTTTATCTAATGAATCTAATTTTGAAATTCCAAAAGTAGTACTAATTTCTGATAATAGTGATTCTCTATTTATTCCTTCGTCAGTAACATAGCTGTTAACTGTCTCATCTGCTAAACTATCTATCATATTAGAAATATTTTCTTTCATGTTTTCGCCATCAAGAACTTGTTTTCTTTGAGAATAAATAATTCCTCTTTGTGTGTTCATTACGTCATCATATTGAAGTACATTTTTTCTAATACTGAAGTTTCTTCCTTCAACCTTCTTTTGGGCACTTTCTACAGCATTTGATATCATCTTTGAAGCTATTGGCATATCTTCATCTGCTCCTAAAGTATCATATACTTTAGTAATCATATTTCCACCAAATATTTTCATTAAATCATCATCTAATCCAATATAGAATCTTGACTCTCCTGGATCACCTTGACGACCACTACGACCTCTTAACTGATTATCGATTCTTCTTGATTCGTGTCTTTCTGTACCTATAATTTTTAAACCACCTGCAGCAACAACTTTTTCTTTTTCTTCTTTTATATCTTCATCATATTTATTCTTTAACTCTTTAAATTTATTTCGAGCATCAATAAATGCTGGATTACTTGTTTCATTAAATGCTGTTGCTTGTTCTATTTGTTCCAAAGAATATCTTTGTCTTCTCATTTCTTGTTTTGCTAAGAATTCACTGTTACCACCAAGCATAATATCTGTTCCACGTCCTGCCATATTTGTAGCTATTGTTACTGCTCCAAATTTACCAGCTTGTGCAACAATTTCAGCTTCTTTTTCATGATATTTTGCATTTAATACAGTATGCTTAATACCCTCTTTATCTAGTAATTTGCTTAGTTTCTCTGATTTTTCAATAGAAACTGTACCAACTAATACTGGTTGACCTTTCTTATTACTTTCTTTAATATCATTTATAACTGCTCTGAATTTTGCATTTTCATTTTTATAAATAATATCATGATGATCTTTTCTGATCATAGGTTTATTTGTAGGTATTTCAATAACATCTAATTTATATATCTCTTCAAATTCCGCTTCTTCTGTCATTGCAGTACCAGTCATACCAGATAATTTTCCATACATTCTAAAATAGTTTTGGAATGTTATTGTTGCAAGAGTTTTTGACTCATCAGCAATTTTTACATGTTCCTTTGCTTCAATTGCTTGATGTAATCCGTTGTTATATCTTCTTCCATACATAATTCTTCCTGTAAATTCATCAACAATTAATACTTCTCCATCTTTTACAATGTAATCAATATCCTTTTTCATTATACCATGAGCACGTAATGCTTGATTTACGTTGTGAACTAATTCAGAGTTTTCAATATCATTAAAGTTCTCTAATCCAAATTCTTGCTCAGCTTTTTTTATACCTTTTTGTGTTAATGATGCAGATTTTGCCTTTAAGTCAACTATGTAATCATATTTTTCATTATCTTCAGCTTGTTCAAAATCTTTTACATCCTCTTCTACAATTACTTTTGGGGTCAATTTGCTAACAAAATGATCAGCCTTTTTATATAAATCAGATGATTGAGCTCCTCTACCTGAAATTATAAGAGGGGTACGTGCCTCATCTATTAAAATACTATCAATCTCATCTACTATAGCATAATTTAATTCTCTTTGTACTAATTGATCTTTATAGATTACCATGTTATCTCTTAGATAATCAAATCCAAACTCATTGTTAGTACCATATGTAACATCACATGCATAGGCTTCTCTTTTTTCGTGAGGTTCCATTCCTGCTATAACTAAACCAACAGTTAGTCCTAAAAATCTATATACTTTTCCCATCCATTCACTATCTCTTTTTGCAAGATAGTCATTAACTGTAATAACATGAACGCCTTTTCCTGTTAATGCATTTAAATATACTGGAAGTGTAGCAACTAAAGTTTTTCCTTCACCAGTTTTCATTTCGGCAATTCTACCTTGGTGTAGGATAATACCTCCTATTAATTGAACATCAAAATGTTTCATTCCTAAAACTCTTTTTGAGGCCTCTCTAACTACAGCAAATGCTTCTGGTAAGATATCATCTAAAGTCTTTCCTTCTTTTAATTTTGCTTTAAATTCATCTGTTTTTCCTCTTAGTTGTGCATCTGATAATTTTTCCATCTCTGGTTCTAATTCATTAATTTTCTTTACAGTTGGCATTAATCTCTTTACTTCTTTTTCACTATATGACTTAAATAATCCCATCTCTTTCTTCCTTCCTCTTGTGAAAATTGTATATATTTATATATACAGTTAAAACTGATGATACTATATCACTTTTTTTATAAAACCGCAAGGCAAATATCTCTCTTTTTAAATTTTTTCTAATATTTTATAGAATATATTTTAGAAACAAACATAAATATTAATATCTTGAATTAATAATAAGATAAAAGGGGTTAAATATATGTTTATTTTTAATATAAAACTAGATGGAAACAAAGCATCTAAAGTATTAATAGGAATATTTTGTGTTATAGTACTAATTATCACTTTTTTTATATGTTATAAATTAATATTTAGTAGTTTCTTTAAAACAAATGATGAAATAAACACTAGAAATGTGGTATATGATATCACTCCTCAAAATTATACAAACGTACTGCAAAATGTTCATACTAATCTAGATAAATATGTAGGTCAAAAAGTAAAATTTTCTGGATATATATACAGATTGTATGATTTTACAGATGAACAATTTGTTTTAGCTAGAAATATGATCATTTCTTCTGATTTTCAGACCGTTGTAGTTGGATTCTTATGTCATTCTACTATTGCCAAAAATTATGAGGATAACAGTTGGGTTGAAATTACAGGTACAATAACAAAAGGTAATTACAATGGCGAAATACCTGTTATAGAAATTGAATCTATTAATGCTATTGAAAAACCAAGCGAAGAATATGTATATCCACCAGACAGCTCATTTATATCAACATCAACAGTTATATAATTATTTTAAACATATTAAAGAAATAGCTCCTACTACAAATTTTATTTGTAATAAGAGCTATTTTCTTTTTAAATTATTTATTTTCTATCTTTCGAAAAGTGATTTTACAATTCCTTTATCTATTATAGTTCCATATATATTTTTTAAAATTATTAATATTATAGGTCCTAAAAGCATTCCTAATACCCCAATAAATTTAAACCCTGTATACATTGCAATTAAAGTAAATATAGGATGAATTCCTATTTGGCCACTAACAATTTTAGGTTCTATAAATTGTCTAACTACAGACATAATTGCCCATAAAATAAATATAGCTATTGCAAGCCTTATATCACCCATAAAAGCAAGAAATATCGCCCAAGGGATCATTACTGTTCCTGAACCGAATATAGGTAATGCATCTACAAATCCAATAATCAAAGCAATCATCAAAGGATATTGTACATTCCATCCTAAGAAATGAAAAATATATAAACCTATTAATGAGATGACAAATGAAATAATTACTAAAATTACTTCTGCCTTTAAATATCCACCTAAAGATTGAATTAATCCTTTAAGATGTACCCCTATCTTTTTTACCCATGTTTCTGGAAGATGATGTTCCAATTGGTCTACCATATATATCTTATCTACACATATAAAATATAAAGATAAAAGTGTAACAGCCATATATATACCTATTGTTGGAATAGATGTAATAAAACCAATTACACCTGTCAAAGCATCTTTTGCCCAATTAGTTATTGTTCCTAAAAATTCCATAGCTGATTTCTGAATAGTATCCATAACATTCTCTGGTATCTGCATTTTGCTAAAGTCAATTTTGGCAATAAAATCTTGTATAGATTGATATATCAAATCAGCATATTCATTAAAATTTGATAATAAATTAGAAGTTTCAGAAATTAATGAAGTTATCCCCCATGTTAATAATCCAACAATAATTGTAATAGCTATAATAAACACAATTATCGAACTAGTTTTACGCTTTAGCTTTGTTTTTTTCATAATAAATTTAATAATAGGTTCAAGCATTAAAGATATAATAAACGCTATCAGAAATGGCATATAAAATATTGCTAATTTAAAACCTAATATTACCCCAAGAATACTAATTAATAAAACTATAATATTCCCTATTACTTTTCGCCAATAATTCATATCAACTACCATATGTATTCTCCTTTTATAACTTATATTGAATATTATAATAACAAAAAAACTTTTACTTGTCTATATTAAAAAACTTATTACCTTTACTCACTTTTATGACAATATATTGTAAAAGTAATAAGTTTTAAAATATATTTTAATTATAGAAATTAATTACTATTCAGCGTTTTTCTCGTTGCAACCACATATATTTTCTAATGTAGCACAAACCCCTTGTGTATTAACAGCTTCATTTGCAGCTAAATCTCCTAAAGTTAGAATACCTATAACTTTATTATTATCTATAACAGGTAATCTTCTTATTTGGTTTTCAGACATTATTTTTTCTGCCTCAGAAACATCTACATCAGGTGTACAACAGCAAACTTTGGAAGTCATAATATCACTAACATTAGTATTTTTTATATCCTTACCACATCCTATAGTTCTAAGAATAATATCTCTATCTGTTACTAATCCAACTATTTGTTTAGAATTATCACAAACAGGTATACATCCAACATGATTATTACACATTATTTTAGCACATTCTTCTACAGAACAATTAGGATTAACATATGCTACTTGATCACACATACAATCTTTTACTTTCATACAAATTACCGCCTTTCTAGTATTAATCATCAAAAATTTTTAATGATATAATATTATTTTTTACAAAAAAATAAAAGATATACAAATTTAAATTGTATATCTTGGAAATTTTTTCATTTTAAAATTTAAAATAATCATCGTATAGTCCATTATTTCTTGGATATGGCGGTCTCATTGGTGGTCTTGGTGGACGTGGACGAGGTGGCATATTATTTATAGGTCCTCCTAATAATCTATTTAATATTAAAATTCTAATAAGATCTCTTAATACATTATTATTTGGTCTTCTTTGCCTGTCTTCCCTGTTTTCCATGCTATTCTTAGACTCTCTACTATCTAATTTTTCATCACTAGATTTACTTCTGGACGAGCTTGAACTAGAAATATTTGATTCATTTGAAGATCTATTATTCTTTTCTATGCTACTTTGTGTATTTACCTTTACATTAATAATTGTGTTTACCTCTGGCTGACTCTCTAAGTTCATATAAATTTCATCTGTCATTTGATCAACTAATTGACGTGTAATTGGTTTTGTATTGTTCTCACATATTTTGCATACCATGGGATTAACAACCCTATATATATCTGGATATAACTCCAAAATTTCATTATTATATCCCGGTTGGTTAGAATATGCTTGTGATCTTTCATATGGCGACATTAAATAATCGTATGATTCATATGTACTTGCAGGTTCTATTGGATACCCTAAAACGCTTCTCATATAGTCTTCATAGTTTTGATAATACATATTATACCTCCTAATTAATTATATATAGAATAATATGCATTATCAGCGAAAATGTTACATTATAGCATTAAAGAACTTTATTTTATGTATTCTAATATTTTATTTGCAGATTCAATAGCAGACTTACAATCTGTTACATCTACTTCTATAGTATTTTCATATTTTTTGTAATATCCTGCAGATTCTTGAATTTTATCTCTTTTTATAATATTTTCTCTTACATTTTTTTCATCAACAGTTCCATTATATTGTGTACATTTTCTTTTTACTCTCTCATCTAAAGAAGCGGTTACCAAAAAATGATAATCTAGTTCAGGATAAATTTTCATTAAATCTCTTCCAGATACAATAACATTAAAATTTGTTTTATACATATCAATTAAAGTCTTTCCAAATGAATAAAGATGTGAGTTGTCAGCTGAGTTTCCAGCAATTGAAACAGCTAACGAATTATCTTTGGATTGTAACTTATCCTCATCTATTTTCTCCCCTGCAACATAAATTACTGTTTCGTTATTTTCTAAACTCACTTCCACTTTTAATTTGTCCATTATTTCTTTTATATCAACATTTTTTAAGCTTTCACTTAAATTTTGTAGATTCAAGTTATTACTTTTATAATTCATTAAAGCATAGACGATAGCTCTATATAAATTACCTCCATGTAGTAATATACTATTTGGTATTTTTTTTAATAATTCTCTACAAATTGAAGTCTTTCCAGCTCCAACTAAACCTTCAATTCCTATTACAATATTTTTCATTTTTTATCATTTCCTTTTTTATTATTTCCAAAATTATAAAAAATATTTTAACATAAGAATTTTAAAAGTACAACAAATTGAATAATTTTTTTAAAACTTAGGCAAAATATTATTGTAAAAACAGATTGGAGGTGCTTTTTATGTCAGAAAAGAATAAGCAAAACAACAAGAACAATAAGAACAATAGCAAAAATAATCAAAAAAATAGTGAAAGAATAGATAATAACAATAATAATTGTAGATAGTATAAAAGATGCTGCTCTAACCTTATGAGCAGCTTCTTTCTCATTATTTATTTTCTATATATTTCTTCAAAAACTTTCCTGTATAGCTTCTATCATTTTTTACAATTTGTTCAGGAGAGCCTACTGCGACTACTTGTCCCCCATTATCTCCGCCTTCTGGGCCTAAATCTATAATATAGTCAGCTGTTTTTATTAAATCTAGATTATGTTCAATAACAATAATACTATTGCCAGTATCTACTAATCTTTGTAAAATTTCTACTAATTTGTGTACATCAGCAATATGAAGACCTGTGGTAGGTTCATCTAAAATATATAGTGTTTTCCCAGTTGCTTTTTTAGAAAGTTCTGCAGCAAGTTTTATACGTTGTGCTTCACCACCAGATAATGTAGTAGATGGTTGTCCAAGTTTAATATATCCTAATCCAACATCATATAAAGTTTGAATTTTTTGTTTAATTCTTGGAATATTCTCAAAAAATTGTAGAGCTTCCTCAACTGTCATATCTAAGACATCTGCAATTGTCTTTCCTTTATATTTAACTTCTAAAGTTTCTTTATTGTATCGTTTTCCTTTACAAACTTCACATGGTACATATATATCTGGTAAGAAATGCATTTCTATTCTTAATATTCCATCTCCATTACATGCTTCACATCTTCCACCGTCTACATTAAAACTAAAACGACCTTTTTCATATCCTCTCATCTTTGCTTCATTTGTATTTGCAAATATATCCCTAATAACGTCAAATACTCCCGTGTATGTTGCAGGATTTGAACGTGGGGTTCTTCCTATTGGTGATTGATCAATGTTAATTATTTTATCAATGTTATCTAAACCAGTTATTTCTTTGCATTTTCCTGGCTTTTCATTTGACCCATTTAATTCCTTAGCTATTGTTTTATATAGTACTTCATTAACAAGTGTACTTTTTCCAGAACCAGATACACCAGTCACACATATAAATTGTCCAAGTGGGAATTTAACATTAACATTTTTTAGGTTATGCTCTGTAGCACCTTTTACTTCAATCGATCTTCCATTTGATTTTCTTCTTTTAACTGGTACCTTGATTTGCTTTCTTCCACTTAAATATTGACCTGTAACAGAATCGCTTACCAATTTTACTTCTTCTGCTGTGCCTTGTGCCATAACATTTCCACCATGTACTCCCGCTCCAGGTCCTATATCTATAATTTGATCTGCGGCATACATAGTATCTTCATCATGTTCAACTACTAAAACAGTATTTCCTAGATCTCTTAATTTTTTTAATGTAGCAATAAGTTTTTCATTATCCCTTTGATGTAAGCCAATACTTGGCTCATCTAATATATATAGCACTCCTGTTAGTCCTGAACCAATTTGTGTTGCCAAACGAATTCTTTGTGCTTCTCCTCCTGATAGAGTTCCCGCACTTCGAGATAATGTTAAATATTCTAATCCAACGTCCATAAGAAATTGCAATCTCTTATTTAATTCTTTTAAAATTTGATCTGCAATCATCTTATCTTTTTTATTTAATTCCAAAGAATTAAGATATGTTTTTATTTTATCAATAGACATGCTTGTTAACTCATTAATATTTTTCTCACCAACTCTTACTGCTAATACTTCTTTTTTTAGTCTTGCACCTTTACAGTCAGGACATTCACTGTTGCTCATATAATACTCATAAAAATCTCTCATTCCTTGAGATTTCGTTTCATTATGTCTTCTCTCAAGTGTAGGAATTACGCCTTCAAATGGCGCCTTAAATTTTCTAATTCCGGCTGCTGATTCGTATTCAAAATCAATTTCATCAGTGCCAGTACCATATAATATTTTATCTAGAAAATCTTTTGGTAATTTTTTTATAGGAACAGAAATATCTACTCCATAGTGCTTAGCTATGCTTTCAAAATACATTTTAGCCATTGTTTCGCCTTTTTTCATGTTGCTAGCACCAAATGCTTTTACTCCATCATACAAGGTTTTGTTTTTGTCAGGTATTATTAAATCAGGATCAATTTTCATTAGATATCCTATACCTGTACATGTTGGACAAGCTCCAAATGGATTGTTAAAAGAAAACATTCTTGGAGATAACTCATCAAAACTAATTCCACAATCTGGGCATGCATAATTTTTGCTATATAAACGTAATTCTTTTCCTTGTATATCTATACTAACTAAGTTATTTGCGTGTTTTAATGCTACTTCAACAGACTCTGTTAATCTACTTCTTATTTCAGGCTTTATAATTAGTCTATCTACAATTAATTCAATATTATGTTTTTTCTTTCTATCTATTTGTATGTCATCAGATAATTCAACAGTTTCCCCATCAACTCTAGCTCTTACAAAGCCATCCTTTTGAAAGTCAGATAATATTTTTACAAATTCACCTTTTCTTCCTCTTATGATAGGTGCTAATACTTGGATTTTTGTTCCTTCATCTAACTCCAAAATATTATCTACAATTTGATCTATTGTTTGCTTTTCTATTTTTTTACCACAATTAGGACAATATGGAACACCAATTCTTGCATATAAAAGACGTATATAATCATAGATTTCAGTAACTGTTCCAACGGTAGAACGAGGATTTTTTGAAGTAGTTTTTTGGTCAATTGATATAGCAGGTGACAAGCCTTCTATTGATTCTACATCTGGTTTTTCCATTAATCCCAGGAATTGTCTAGCATATGCCGACAAACTTTCTACATATCTTCTTTGTCCTTCTGCATATAAAGTATCGAATGCTAATGAAGATTTTCCAGAACCTGATAAGCCAGTTATTACAACTAGCTTATCACGTGGTATTTCTATATTTATATTTTTTAAATTATGTTCCTTTGCTCCTTTTATAATAATACTATTCTGCATTTTGCCCCCAATCTATATAACATAATAATATTTATTATATAATTTATGATTTATTTTTAATTCTAAACAATTACATTATAAAACAAAAGTTTGTAAATGTCAACAATTTTAAAAGACCACCATATAGAACTTTACTGCATATATAGTTCATATAATGTGGTCTTTTACATATCAAATATACATTTACATTTCTTCTCTATATATAACTTCTTGTTCATTTTCTTTTTGAACAAAAGATACTATAGGTTGTTCATGTATTTTTCCTTCTGAATAAATTTCTCCATTTAAAGAGTTCATATTTTTTTGTAAATCTATTGGATTGCAAAATTGATCTGTAATATCTAATATTCCCATAAAATTTCCTCCTTATTAACACTCTTATTATTTTACACCATTTTTGGTAAAAAAACAATAAACTGTACCGTTAATATTTTACATTTTTTCCAATTCTTTTATTTTATCTCTTAACTCTGCCGCTTTTTCAAATTCCATATCTGCTGCATATTTTAACATTTCATCTGTCAACTTATTAATTACATCATCTATAGTCTCATTTTTTCCAATATCATATTTTGTTTCAGCTTCTTCTAGTATACTTGCTTTAATCGTTTCTCTAACAGATTTTTGAATTGTTTTAGGTACAATACCATTTTTTTCATTATATTCTTGCTGAATCTTCCTTCTTCTGTTAGTCTCCGATATTGCCTTTTCCATTGATTCTGTTAATTCATCAGCGTACATAATTACCTTTCCATCTGTATTTCTTGCTGCACGACCTATTGTTTGAATCAAAGATCTTTCAGAACGAAGAAATCCTTCTTTATCTGCATCTAAAATAGCCACTAAAGAAACTTCTGGTATATCTAGACCTTCTCTTAATAGGTTAATTCCAACCAAAACATCAAATTCTCCGAAGTCTTAAATCTCTTATAATTTCCATTCTTTCCAGTGCTTTTATATCTGAATGCATATATTTTACTTTAATACCTATTTCTGATAAATAAGCAGTTAAATCTTCCGCCATCTTTTTTGTTAAAGTAGTAACAAGTACTCTTTCTTGTTTCTCAACTCTTTCATGAATTTGCTCTATCAAATCATCTATTTGGTTAGTCACAGGCTTCACTTCAATTTTAGGATCAAGCAAACCTGTAGGTCTTATAATTTGCTCCACAACATTATCTTTAGAGTGTTCTTTTTCATAATCCGCTGGAGTAGCACTTACAAATATAACCTGATTAATTCTATCTTCAAATTCTTCAAACTTTAATGGTCTATTATCAAATGCAGAAGGCAATCTAAATCCATAATTTACAAGAGATTCTTTTCTTGCTCTATCTCCATTGTACATAGCACGTACTTGTGGTATTGTAGCGTGAGATTCATCAATTAATAGAAGAAAATCCTTTGGAAAATAATCAAACAAAGTATATGGTGCACTTCCTTCTTCTCTTCCACTTATATGTCTAGAATAATTTTCTATTCCTTGACAAAAACCAGTTTCCTTCATCATTTCTATATCAAAATTGGTTCTTTCTTCTATTCTTTGTGCTTCAATTAATTTGTTATTCTCTTTAAAGTATTTTACTCTTTCTTCTTTTTCTTTCTCTATACTAATAATCGCTCTTTCCATTTTATCAGATGTTGTAACATAATGTGAATTTGGAAAGATCATAATATGATTTCTTGACGCAATTGTTTTTCCTGTTAATGGACTTATTTCTGAAATTTTTTCAATATCGTCTCCCCAAAATTCCACTCTAACTGCTGTTTCACTTTCATCAGATGGATATATTTCTAGTATATCTCCTTTTGCTCTAAACGTTCCTCTTTTAAAATCCAATTCGTTTCTGCTGTACTGCATAGAAATTAGTTTCTTCATAATCTCGTTTCTTTCCTTTTTCATACCAGGTCTTAAAGAAACAATCATATTTTCATAATCTATAGGATCACCTAAACCATAAATGCAAGAAACAGAAGCTACTATTATGACATCTCTTGTTTCAAAAAGTGAAGCTGTTGCTGAATGTCTAAGTTTATCTATTTCATCATTTATTGATGAATCTTTTTCAATATACGTATCTGAAGAAGCAATATATGCCTCTGGTTGATAATAATCATAATACGAAACAAAGTATTCTACGTTGTTCTCTGGGAAGAACTCCTTGAATTCTGAATACAACTGACCGTGCTAAAGTTTTGTTATGAGCTAGTACCAGTGTTGGCTTCTGTACTTTTTGTATTATATTTGCCATTGTAAAAGTTTTACCAGAACCAGTAACTCCAAGAAGTGTTTGAAATTTCTTACCTTCTTCTATTCCTTTTGACAGATATTCTATTGCCCTAGGTTGATCACCTGTAGGCTTATATTCCGAGTGTAATTTAAACATAATTCCTCCCTTTGTGGCCAAAAAAAGACAACATTTTTGGTTATTATATAATTTTTCACTTATACCAAAATTAGTATAAGTGAATTACGTTATTTAAAATCTATTTTTTGAATTAAATTATATTTTTTCTATTTCTTCTTTTGTTAGACCTGTATATTTTATGATTTTCTCTAAATCAACATTATCTTCTTTCATTTTTTTTGCTAACATTCTTTTTTCTTGTTCTATTCCTTGTCTTTCAAATATGTACTTTTCTCTTAAATGTGCTAAATATTGTTCATGTTCATCTTCACTTATTTCATCTAATACTTCTTTG
Source organism: uncultured Clostridium sp. (assembly GCA_902406115.1). Classification (GTDB taxonomy): domain Bacteria; phylum Bacillota; class Clostridia; order TANB77; family CAG-508; genus CALXVA01. Next base: position 15,027 of record CABPCL010000013.1, read on the forward strand.
GCTTTTTTTATTGATTCATCAGCATTTTCCATATTCAGGTCCTCCGAATTACTAATAAATTTTACCCAAGTATCTAATAAAGTATTTACTGAATACATATTTATCTTCGGCATCTCTATTATATAAAACTCCAATACCTCTGTCAATATTATTTTACCATATGTCTCCTCTCGTATGTTCCATTTTGTAAGGTATTTTGGTATTTCTTTTAATTTGGGAATTTTAGACAAAATCATCTTTAAGATTAAATAGATTTTAAATAACTTTCTTTATATTATCACAATTTACATTTTATAGTAATATATAACTGAAAAATAATGCATAGATCATTGTAAAACTTGCACAAAAAAAGACCTAATCTTTAAAAATTAGGTCTTAATTATATATTCTATTTTTCTATTTATTTTCTGTAACATCCATCATTAATATTGTACTTAGTTCATCATTTGTCATGTTATCTGCACCAGTTATAGCTGCATCTACTACATATCTATCTGATATAGGTGTCCATACATATTTTCTTGAATATGATGTTTTATATCCTGAACTTACATAATCATATGAGAAATCTGCATAGTAGAATGTCTTTCCATTTACATTCATGCTTTCTACTTTTGATAATACAACATTTTTATAGTATGAATTTTTAGAATAGTTTTCTACTGATTTTTGTAATGAAGTATAGTAACTATCTTTATTTGCAGCTGAAGTTGTTAAAGTAACTGATACATCATAACCTTTTTTGAATGTCATGTATGTATCTGAACTATAACTTTCAGTGTATCCTGTTGGTAAACTAAAGTTTATTATGTATTTGCTGTCATAAGACTTTATTTGTTTTTTGTTTAAAGCTGTATTGCCACCAATAATTCCACTGTTAGCTACATTATTTGTTATAGCATTTACAGAATTTGTGTCTATATCATTTATTAATAAATTTTGGTCAAATACTGTATTTACACTTCCATTATCAATTGCATTTTGATTTATTGGTAATGTTGTATTTGATCCTGAATATTTTTCTATTAATTTATATAGTTCTGAATTTTGTAAATTTGATATAATTTTTTGTTGGTCTCCAGTTGTTATTTCATTCATTTTTACACTGTCTTTTACGTCTACACTGTCAATTCCTTGGTTTAATGTTTTATTATATTTCATGTTTAATTCTAGTGAACCTAAATCTTTAACATCAATTTTAAATTTTACAGTTCCACCATTTTTGCTTTCTTCTTCTGAAACAATTTTACCTGTACATACTGTTTCGCCTTTTGCAACGATCTCAATATTCATTGTGTTGTCTGTTTCTTTTGTAGCTGTCATTTTAACAGTTTCTCCATCTGCTGTTGCAGCTACTGAGAATTTTACTAATTCTTGTTTAAATAATCCTGTTGTATATATTGCAGTTTCTATTGTGTTATCTTCATTTCCTTCTGCATTGTCAAGTTGATCTAATAAATCTTCTAACATTTTAGTAGCATCGTCTTTGTTGTTAAAGCATGATAAGAATTCATCATTATCTTTTAAATTTTTAATTATTGTTTTTGATTCTTCTGTTAATTGTTTTTCATTAAGTTTAAGTATATTTTTTGTAGCATTAACAGTTTTTCCATTAACTGTTATTTCTTCTTTTTCAGCATTTGAGCAATATTCAGGTTTTATAACATTAACTATTTCATTTTTTAATATTTCCATAGCTTTTTGTATGTTTTCTTTTTTCTCAGTTAATTCTTTTTGACTATCAAAAATTTCATTAAAAGTTTTATAAGAATCACTATCTACGTCTACCTCAATGTATTTATCAAAGAAATCTTTTAAATATACGTATGTTTTTTCATCTTTTACATTTGAATACATTTGAACATTTAATAAAGCTTTTTTATCATAATTTGATTCTAGATTCATTATGATTTGTTTATTTTCATTGTCTGTTTGTACTTCTAATCCTATGTCAGTATTGTTTATTAATGTTTTTATACTTTCGTCTATAGAATCCATATCTACTTTGGCGTCAAATTTTAATGAAACCTTAGCTGTTTTATATCCAATATCTTCTAATTGTTTTTCGTATGTATCTATTGTTGAGCTTACTAATCTTTTATAAATTTGATCAGCTTTTGTGTATACTCCAAAATAATAAGCAAGACCTGCTATTACAGCAACAATTAAAATGGCAATAATTGCTAATATAGCTCCTACTGGTCCTTTTCCTTTCTTTTTAGTTTGAGTTTGTTGGTTTGCATTGTAATTATTATAATTACTTGCATTTGTTTGTACATTAGTAGAAGTACCTGTGGTATCTGCAGTGTTTGCAGCATTTGCAGTATTCTCAGTATTTACAGTATTTGCATTATTTACGTTTTCTTCTACTGGTGGCTGTACATTTGGTGGCTGTACATTTTCATTTGTTTGGTTATTTTCTTCCATTTTTATTCCCCTTTCGATTTTATAATAACACTATATGTTACTGCTTAATAATTAATGTTATATCATAACATTTTTTTATTTTCAATATATTTTTTATTAAAAAGATAAATTATTATAAGCTCTTTTTTCATTAATTAAAACATTTTTTTCAAAACAACTAGACTTTTATATTTGTTTTGTGTATTATATATATTAATGAAATTGTTATTATATGGAGGTATACAAATGTCAAAATTTATTAGAGTATTTTCAGTTGTTTTAATTATTTTCGCACTAGCAATTAATGCCTATAGTATTTATGCTAGTGATATAGATATGAATCTTGCAGCCAACACTGCTAATCCTACAGAAAATGCTGTAACAGATAATTCAAATACTACTTCTCAAAATGTAGATGATCCACAACAAACACCAGATGGTACAACAAATGACGAAGTTGCTGCAAGTAGCATTGGAACTATTTCTGAAGAAGGTTTAGGTCTTTCTAATGTGTTAAGTATTTTATTAATAACAGTTGGTGTTGTTTTAATTTTATTGGCTATCGCAATTATTATTAGATTAAAATAGACTTTAAAACTCTTAATGTTAAAATTAAGAGTTTTTTTATGTCTTTATTTTTATTAAATTTAAATTTCAAATTAATGTATATTTTATTTATAAAAACAAATACTAATATCGAGAATTTTTCAAACTCAAATTTCTAGGAGGTATTTATATGAAAAGAAAGGTTTTAATCATCTCGGTTATTGGTATTATTATTTCTCTTTTTTCTATATCTTATACATTTGCAGCTAACAATATGAATAACATGGCTCAAGGAATTAGAAATGCTGTTGGTGAAGCAGAGAATGTAGTAGAAGGAGCCGGAAGTGCAGTTGGAAGAGTAGTACAAGATGGTATGAATACAATAGGAAACGGTGCAAGAAATATAGGAAATGCTACTGAAAATACAGTAGGAACAATTACTAACAATGGTAATGATAAATATACTGCAACAAGAACTGCAACAGGGAATTCAACAACAAATAATTCATCAGGCATGTCTTCTACTGTATATACCTGGATAATAATTGCAATCACAGCTGTAGGAATTGGTGTTTTATTATGGTCTTACATTAGACAAAACAATAAAGATAATATGTACATTGATTCAAATGATAGATAATTTTTTAATTACAAGGGTTAATATTATGATTAACCCTTGTTCTATTTTGTTTTTCGTTATATAATATTATACAAATTGATTATAGGTAATCAATTACTCTTTACTTAGCATTTACTCAAAGAGTTAAAATACCTAAATACATATAAAGGATATATTTGTTTATGTCAAAGAAAATTATTGCTACCAACCCAACTGTAAGACACAATTATACTATTGAAGACACTCTTGAAGCTGGAATTGTCTTAACAGGTACTGAAATAAAATCCATACGTAATGGAAAAGTTAATTTAAAAGATAGTTATGCAAATATAAAAAATGGAGAAGCATTTATTTATGGTATGCATATTAGTCCATATGAACATGGAAATATATATAATAAAGATCCATTAAGGACAAGAAAATTGTTATTAACTAAAAGAGAAATTAATAAATTGACAGGATTAATTAAGCAAAAAGGTGTCTCTCTTGTCCCTATTTCTCTTTATTTTAGTGGAAACTTTTTAAAGATTGAATTAGGAATTGGAAAAGGAAAAAAACTTTACGATAAAAGAGCCGATATTGCAAAAAAAGATGCTGAACTTCGTATTAGAAGACAATTTGGCAAAGTTATATAAAAGGATTGGTGAATTATGTTATTAGCACTTTCAGGTGTTACAGGTATAGGTAAATCGTATTTCAAGGAAAAACTTGTAACAGAACTAAATTTTAATAAAGTAAATACCATAAGAACAAGGCCCATTAGAATTGGTGAAAGAAATGGTGTTGATGGAATATTTATTACAGAAAAAGAATTGGATGATTTTAAAAATCAAGATAAAATCATATATGATTTTAAGGTTTTTGGTGGCAGATATGCATATTTAAAAGAAGAAATTTTATCTGACAAAAATATGGTATTTGAAATGCATTATACAATGATTGATGACTGGAAAAAAATTAAGCCAGATATAAAAACTATATACATATTACCTAAAAACTTAGAAATTCCTAAGAGGAAAGCAAGAGAAAGAAATTTATCAAAAGAAAAAGAGATTGAGAGAATAAACGAAATAGATGAACAATATAATATGTTTATTAATGATATTAACTTTCAAAATAAGTTTGACTATATCTTATATAACAATTATGATGAAGAATCAGAACAACAGCTTTTAAATTTAGTCAAGAATATATTAAACAAATAAACGGAGGATTTTATGGATAATACAAATAAAATAAATTGTACAAATAATACATATTTTAATTTAAATGATGATTTTAAGAAAATAATAAAAACCACATTATCTGATAAAAAGATACTTAATTTAAACCAAATACCAACAGGTTGGACCAATATTGTTTATGAAGTAGAAACAAATGATGGTAATTTCTTCTTCAGATTTCCAAGAGATGAATTCTGGTCAAGAACCATTGTAAAAGATTATGAATTTTCTAAATATATTCATAATAAAACCGACTTTGACACTGTCAAATTAGAATTATTTTATGATAACAATAGACCTTTTAGTGTACATAAAAAAATACCTGGTACTCCCCTTGCTGAGAAGATGAATAATCTTGATTCTAATGAAATTAAAAATATATCAGGTGATATCTCAAAATTTATGTATCAACTTCATTGTCTAAATTTTGATAAAAGTCAAATTTTCAAAACAAACAATATTGGTCTTGAACTACCAGATTTTTTAGATGAGCTATTGAATGTTCACGTTGATAAAAACGATATGAATTTCTGGAATCCTTCTTCCCTCTCTTCTAATGAGAACTGCTTGGTTCATGGGGATTTAAATTCTAGTAATATACTTCTAAACGAAGACAATAAAGTAACAGCTATTATAGACTTTGGATTTGGAGGTTTTGGAAATAAATATAATGATATTGGAAGAATTATCGGAAGATGCCCTGATACATTTAAAAACGAAATAATAAAAAGCTATGAGGCTTATTCAAACGCAAAATTGGATAATAACTTTTTAGATAGCAATATAGAAATATGGTCTAACATAGATAACAGTTATATTAATTATATGAGAAAAATAGGAATATACGATTAAACGCCAAAAAAAAATAGAAGTTTTATATTTATACAATATTAAAACTTCTATTTTTCTGTATTTTTTATTTAATTATTAGATTTATATTTTAACTTATCTTTTAAGCTTTGTTACTAGATCCAAATACATCTCTTATTTTATGTTGTACCGTTTGTTTTATTTGTTCTCTTGCTGGAGTTAAATATGCTCTTGGATCAAATTTAGAAGGTTCTTCTACAAAAACTTTTCTAATTGCTCCTGTCATAGCTAATCTTAAGTCAGTATCTACATTTATTTTTGAAACGCCTAACATACTTGCTTGATGTAATATTTCATCTGGTACACCTTTAGCTCCAGGTATATCTCCTCCGTACTTATTGCACATTTCAACAAGTTCTGGTATCACAGTTGAAGCACCATGTAAAACTATAGGAGTGTGTGGCAATCGTTCTTTTACTTGTTGTAAAATATCAAACCTTAGCTTTGGCTCTCCTTTAAATTTGTATGCACCATGACTTGTTCCTATAGCTATTGCTAGAGAATCACATCCTGTTCTTTCTACAAACTCTTTTGCTTGATCTGGATCTGTGAACATTGCATCAGCTGATGCAACATTAACTTCATCTTCAATTCCTGCAAGTTTTCCAAGTTCAGCTTCTACAACTACTCCTTTTGAATGAGCATAATCAACCACTTTCTTTGTTAATTCAATATTTTCTTCAAAATCATATTTAGATCCATCTATCATAACAGATGAAAATCCATTATCTATACACATTTTACATGTTTCAAAATCTGGACCATGGTCTAAATGCAAAGCAACTGGGATATCGTATTGATCTAAAGCAGCCTCCACCATTTTTCTCAAATATCCAATTCTTGCATATTTAATAGCACTTGATGATGCTTGTAATATAACTGGTGAATTTTCTTCAGCTGCAGCATCTGTTATAGCCTGTATAATTTCCATGTTATTTACATTAAAAGCACCTATTGCAAAATGCTCTCTCATTGATTTTTCAAACATATCTTTAGTTGTTACTAATGGCATAAAAAATTCCTCCTCTACTTTTTCTTTTGATATTATATATTACATTTTTTTAATATTCAATAGTTTTAAAAAAAGATTAAGGTTCGTATATAATACACGAACCTTAACTTGGTTTTGCCTTTAATATGAGACTTTGAAATCGAATTGAAATTACTCGAATTTTGTAGGCAACGTACGAATAAGTCCATACGGGCCAATTCTAAAGCAGTAATCTCTGTTTAAGATTGCCACATTCGCCGGATTCACTTCTTCAGCAATTCTTTCTGAAAATTTGAGTTTGGTTTCAGCCTCTCCATGATTAACCAGAACCATTCTAAGATCTTCAAACTGTTTCAGAAATTCAATCATTTCATCTGCTTTTGCATGTGCAGAGAACTCTGTGGTGTATTCTACCTTCGCTCTCTTTTTACAGATAAGACCGCTGATGTTTACCATTTCGCCCATTTTTGCCGATTTTAACTTTTCTCCAAGGGTACCTTCAGCTGTATAACCCGTAAAGTGAAGCGTACAGTTTTTTCTGGTGATGTAGCTAGGAATATATACCTGAGCAGGTCCATAAGTACCCATGCCAGAAGTTGTAACTATAACCTTTGAATCACTGCTTTCAATTATTGATTCTCTGTCTTCTCTTCCTACCATTATCAAGTTTTCAGGTAAAAAGTCAAACATTCTACCATCTATACCTAAGTCCTGGTTCTTATACAACCTTGTATACTGTTGTGCAAGTTTACCGTCAAAATAAATTGGTATATCCTTAGAAAGTTCCCCATTTTTCTGCATACATTTTAAGATGTAGAGAATTTCCTGTGCTCTTCCTAATGAGAAAACCATGCTAATGAAAGTACCGTTATTAGAAATACAATCAATAAGATTTCTTTCAAATGTACCAGACATAGCATCTGTTTCGGACGATTCCGTTGTTCCATATGTGCTTTCTTGCACAATTGTGAGGGGAAGTTTCCTTATCCATTCAGGAATTTTTGGAACAGTAAAGAACATATTCTTATTGCTCCAGTCTCCTGTAAAAAGGATATTTCTGTCTCTACAGCCCGGATATTTGATCTGGACCAATATCAGAGCCGCACCAACAAGATGACCATTTTTAATAAATGTAACCGTAATATGATCATCAATGCTGATGTTCTGCTTAAACGTACACGGTATCAACTTGTGGCATGTTTCAGAAACATTTGCTTCCGAATACAGTTGAGGCTCATGATTCCGCTTTGCAAGATCTTTTAAAACCTTGTATGAATCATACAAAGCATATGGCATAAACTTGCATGTTGCCTCACTTGCGTAGATTGGTCCTGTGAAACCTTTTTTAAGCAGCAACGGTAATCTGCCAATGTGGTCCACATGATTGTGCGTTATCAACGCAAAATCAATGTTCTTTCCATCGAAAGGAAATTCTTTGTTGTATTTAGAATAATCCTTCTCTTGGAATAGTCCGCAGTCTACAATAAACCGCGTAGTGGTTTTGTCGGGATACTTCACAATCAAAAGATTGCAGGATCCGGTAACTTCCGGTTGTGTTGCCATTATATCGACAAACATATTCTCCTTCATTCCCATAAAGGTGTAAACCTCCTTGATAAAATTATTTAATCAAGGTACTTCTTTTAGTAATACAGCTATAGAGGCCTTGATATTTTGATTATACAACAAAATACGACCTTTTTCAACTATTTCATGATTATATATTAATGATTATTATCATTTCTATAGCTACTACACATTGATTCATCTGATTGTTTTGTATTACATCCAATAATAGGTGTTACAATTATTTGTTCTAGTTCACATTGTTGTTTTCCTTCATCATTATATTTACAACTTGTAACTGTACAATTTATTTTTTGATTTTTTTCCATAAAAAATAGCCTCCTTTTGTAATAGTATGGCTATCTTTTTATAAAATATTATTTTTGTTTTTAATTTTTAATTGATTTGTTCTTTCTTTTCTTTTTCATTTTCTAGTCTGTTACATTCTGTTTGCGATATAACATTACAACTTTCAGGATCTTTGAAGCTTAAATACCAACTCATTCCGTTTTTATCTTCGGCAATTTCCTTATTTCTCGCAATTAATGCTTCAAAAGTCTTTGGTGGTGGTATGATCATTGGTTCACATGGAACCCAGTTTGCAGGTGTGCTTCCATTACTACAATCTGCTACTTGAAGTGCTTGTAATGCCCTTAATATTTCTGGAATACATCTACCAACATTCATAGGATAAATCAGAATAAGTCTTATTATTCCTTTATCATCAATAATATATACGTTTCTAACTGTTTCAGTATTACTTACATCACTTGAAATCATTCCATACTTTCTTGATATTTCAGCATTTCTGTCTGCTATGATTGGAAAAGGTATACGTATTCCTGTTTTACAGAAAATGTCGTAAGCCCAGGCTAAATGAGAAGAATTGCTATCGACACTTAATCCAATTAAACATGCATTTAATTTTTTAAAATATGTATTTGCCCTCGAAAATGCAATCATTTCTGTTGTACATACGGGGGTAAAGTACGAATCTTTGGGTGTAAATTCAACTATTAAGATTTTCTTAATAATTTGATTTTTTAATTCAGAGTCGTCTATTTGAAGTATTCTAATTTTTCGAATAGTTCAAATATTTTATATCATTTTTAAAAATCATCATTCATTAAAAAGTCGAATATATTAATGTGTTTAATTCCATCTCTTGAATAATCTTCTTCATCTAATGAAATAACATATCTTGTATATGAATCATCAATTCCAGTGTATGCTCCAAATTCTCTGTCTTTAGTCTCTTCTTCTGATAAAGAATAGCATACTTGAATATATTTCAAGTCTTTATTCTTTGTTGCAACAAAATCCACTTCACCTTTTTTAGTTTTTCCTATATATACTTCATAACCTTTAGCAATTAAATCGTTATATACTATATTTTCAAGTGAATTTGAATAATTAACTTCTTTATTATTAGTTTTTATTTTTTTAACTCCTAAATCAGAAGCATAATATTTATTTAATGTTTTTAATACACTTTTTCCTTGAATATCATATCTATATACTTTATTCATTATAAATGTTGAACATAAAGCTTCTAAGTAATTATATAGTGTATCAGTAGCAATTTCATGATGTTCACTTTTTAAATAATTTAAAACATTATTAGCTGAAAATTCTTTACCTTCTGTTTCTAAGACATATTGTAATATTTTATTGAATGATGTTATATCTTTTATATTTAATCTTTCTACAACATCTTTTAATAATATTGAATCATATACATCTGATATATAGTTTAATTTTGCTCTCTCATTATCAAAAGAAAATCTTTGTGGAAGAGATCCCCATTCAAATATGTCTAGCAATAATTTTTTATAATCTTCTTTTTTTATGTTTTTAAATTCTACTATTTCTTTAAATGTTAAAGGTTGAACCCTAAAACTTACATATCTTCCTGATAAATCTGTAGATAATTCTAAAAAAGTCATTTTACTATTAGAACCAGTTATAAAAATACTATACTGATTTGTAATTCTTAAAGAGTTAATTCCTTTTTCAAAATCTTCAACTTTTTGAATTTCATCTAAAAAAACATAATATTTATTTTTATTCTTTGTAAGACTCTTTATATAATCATTTAAATCTTTAGCCGTTTTAATAGAACTATAATCTAATGATTCAAAATTTATATATATTATTTGTTCTTCATTAATTCCTTTTGACTTTATTTCATCTATTATCTGTGTTAAAATAACCGATTTACCGCTTCTTCTTAATCCATAAATTATTTTAATTAAAGATGTTTCATCATAAAAATCTCTTATTTCACTTAAATATTTTTCTCTAATTAACATATCAGTTCACCTCAAATATATTTTAACATATATTCAAATATTTGTAAAGTTATTTTGATACACTGGAATAACTTTTAATTTTCGACATTTATTTTGATATAATGGAATAAATTTTATATCATTTTATCGATGTCTGTTTTTAGCTTAAATCTAATGGTTTTATCTTTATGTATATAAATTTTATCAATTATCATTTGTAATATAATTCTGCTTGGTTCTTTTGCGTTTATAATCTCATCAAAATACTCTAATGAAGTTTTTAATTTTGTTAGTTTTTCTTCTAAATTTTTCTTTTCATCATTTTGAATTGCTTCTTGCAAGTAGGTAATACTTTGCATTTTTTCTTTTTCTAATTCTTTGTATGTATTTTCTATAATTTCTCTTTGCATAGAATTATTGCAAGATGCCATTTCTTTTATTTTTTGATTAATTAGCATTTTATATTCTTCATTTAGAATATTTAATTTGTTTTGTAGCTTAAATTTATCATTATTGTTGTTGTTTTGTTTTTGTTCTAATTTTATAGATTTTATTTCTTTTAAATACTTTTGTTTAGTAAGCTTTAAGAATTCCTTTAAATGAATTAATATATCTTTTTCTTTAACCTCATGGCAATTACATGCTTTTGTACTATATTGCCTATACTTTGAACAATCATACCCTTTTTCCTTAACTTTCCTTTTTATAGTAATACCAGACATTCCTGATCCACATTCATTACATACACACATTCCTGAAAAATAATAATTTTGCTTTTTATTAGCACCTGAAATATTGTTCTTATATCTTTTATCTCGTAACTCTTGAGCCAGTTTAAACATCTCTTTTGAAATAATTGCCTCGTGATGATTTTCAAATATAAAATGTTCTTCTTTAGGCAATTTTACAATCTTTCCTCTAATATTGATACTTCTCTTTTTATGAGTAACAAGAGTTCCAGTATATACTTCATTTTTTAAAATATTACTAACCATATCTTTTGTCCATTTATCTTGAACTTTATGCTTATATACTCTTCCTCGTTCTAAATGTTTCATTCTGTAATATTCTGATGGTGTAGGGAATTTATATTTTGTATTTAATATCTCACTAATTTTTTGAAAGCCATATCCATCTTCTAAATATAACTTAAAGATTAATTCAATAACTGGTCGTATTTCATCTATTACATAAAGCATTGGTATGTCATCTTTAAAAACTTTTTCATATCCATAATAATTTCCCATAATTAATCTTCCTGTTTTTTGTTTAGAATACATATGATCCCTTGTTTTTCTTGAACAGTCTTTTACATATCTTTCATTAAACCATGTTGTTATTCCTATCATATCATCTCTGTCATTTAAAACATCATAAGAACCGCCCATTTCAGATACTGCTATTAAGTTTTTTTGCATATTTTTAAAGTCATCAATTAAAACTAAAACTCGTCCGTTATTTCTACCAATTCTTGATAGGTCTTTTACTATAACTACATCTACGCTTCCTCCTTTTACTTTTTCAATCATTTTTGTAAATTCAGGTCTATTAAAAGTATATCCCGAAACATTGTCATCTATGTAGAAGTCTGAGATATTCCAATTTCTAGTTGTTGCATAGTCTGTTATAATTCTTTTTTGCTCTTCTATACTAGAATAATTTTCTTTATCTTCATCTCTAGACAATCTACAATATCCTACAACAGTCATTTTTCCTCCAATTCTTGCCTGATATTGCTTGTGCTGATGTTAGCATACATTGTTTTTTAATTCCACTTGCTTCGTAATTATTTTTTTAAGAATCTCGGGATAATTCTCTTTTCCTGTTACAAATATAGCCACTCTATGTTTTTCTTTTTTATATTTTTTGATGAGTTCTTTTGTTTCTTGCTTTTGTAGTTCTTCTTCTGTTAAATAAATTTGGGTGTACTTTGTATTAGTAACTTCGCAAGAAGTGATTTGCATTTAATTAACTCCTTCATAATATTTCTTAAGTAAATATTATGCTAAAAGAAATCCTTATATTTCTTTTAGTCTTAAATTACTTTTTTGAAATTACTAATACTTTTGTTTTAGAATTTTTTTCAATAGCTCACTTCCGTTTTTTTATAATAAAAGTCCAAAATTTTTATTAAATGTTGCATTTTATTTTTAAAATTTTTTCAAGATTTGCAGGAACAGGGAGTCTACTAAAACTCCCTTTTACGCCTAAAAGCATAGCTTTTAGCGGGCGACTCGTAAAAAAACAAGGTGGACTAAAAGTCCACCCCTCATATTCTATAGTATTATTTAAACAATAAACAAAAGTTCTTTTACAATATTGTAACTTATTAAAGCATACATACATTCGATTTTCAACCTACTAGCACATATGCTCACAATTTATTATTTACTTAAGAAATTCTTAAGAAGGAATAAAACTCCTTTAATATCTAATACTTGTACTGTATATAATCCATAAATTATATAATCTGACTCAATATTAGAGCACAAACCAACCAACACTATTGTTGTAATGTATCAGCATGTTTAACATAGCCTGTCCAACCTGCAATACTTCTTTGTATTTCAAGTAATGTAATTTTACCACTTTTTAATTGCTTTGTATACAATTTTAATTTTCTTTTCATTCTATATTTACTTTGATTCCTAATTTTCAATCTATTTTCATTAATTTTATAACCACAAAAATTTACACCTTTTATGTTTTTAAATATTTTCGTTTTAGAATTAAATGTTAATTTTAAATTTGTTTTTGCAAATTCTGATAACATTTTTAAATTATTTTTTGCAATAGTTTTATTTTCACATATTATAACTATATCATCCATATATCTAAAATAATTTTTACATTTTAATACATGCTTGTTTTTATTTCTGTTCCAATGCTAAATTTTTCAGTTCTTGGCAATTTTATTAATATTGTTAACATGTATTCTATATATTTCTCTATTTTAGGTATACTTACTAATTCATTTTTACTCATTTTACTTTTTCCTTTTCTATGATTTTTATATATTATTATTTTATAAATAATAATATATTTTTTAATTTTTTACTCTATATAACGAAATAGAGCCCCCTAAATTAGAGAGCTCTATCGTTCAGGTGCAGTATCAGTGGACAGTGCTACTTAAAGCACAAACCAACCAACACTATCGTCGAAATGACTATCACAGTTGCAGTTAAGGCCAGCGAGCGGACCGAAGTCACCAAAGCCATTGCAGCTACCACTAGCAACCCAGAAACCACCAGCCCTTTCGTCGTTTCTCAAAATCTTGTAGGTATTAGCCAAATCACATTTACCTGCAATCTTTCTTGAACCAGTTACCTCAAAATCGTGTCTGGCTTTTTCAGAATTCCAGTAATGTCCTAATTGGGTTGAATCTGTGCATACTGCAAAAAAAGCGTCTGCCTTAGACCAACCTTCTTCAACCAAACGATGAATAATTGTTGCCAAAAAGAGTACATACTGGTTTTTAGACCCCAGCTGTACGCCATTCTTGATTGCAATTTCTTTCAGCTCATTATAGGAATAACCTACTGCAGGCTTACAACCTGCAACAAATTGAAGAGAACCATTTTCATCAATCGACGGATCGCACACCGGAACCTTAAAGGTTTTTACTCCAGCATCAACTGCTTCCTTAAGAAACTCCAAGAATTCCTTTTCAGTTTCACTAGCCGGAGCATATTTCAACATGTCAAAGTAAACCTGACTATCAGAACCTTCAACCGTAATGGTTTCAAACTCTGCAGTCAACTCTGTTTCAGTTGAAATGCCTCCTACTATCAGTTGCTGGAGACACTCCTGAACCTCATCTTTTTCAAGATACTGGGTCAAGATTGTTTCCACTTGTTCCTTTACCATAGACTCCATTGTAAGCACAAGTGCTCCATTAGAATCTTCATTGATAAAGAACTTCTTGCCATTGTGTGCGTGCTGTGTTTCTTTCTGGATTACCGCGTACACTGTTTCAGCTACCTTCGCTGCCTTTCTGTTTCCCAGGTACTCCTGAAGTACCACCTGAATTTCGTTCTTAGCTGTTGCTTTGCTCATAATTGTTTCCTCCTAAAAAATTAAATTTTAATTTTGCCGAACGAATAAAGTGCATTCTTCCGAATACACTTTAATTATACCACTTTATGTAAATTTTTGCAAATTACTATTTAGTTTATAAATTTATTATACAAAAAGACACAATTATTTTCAACCAATATCCTTTATCCCTCAACAAACTAATCAATTGTAAGCTATACACTTTTGATATATTAAGAATTGAACTTATATATTCATTTGACATTATACATTCTTGTTTTTTACTTAATGCTAAAACTTATCGTCATCAAATTTTATCATCAATATCAAGCGTTTTCATCTATTCATCCAAAGAAGCAGACCTCACGGGGGTAAAAGCCTTCAATTTGGGGATATTATATTAATCGGCTAATTTCAGGTTTTAGCTCGAATTTCACGCTTTTATCGTGATAAATCCATATTTTATCAATTAAACACTCTAAAATATATCTAT
>CABPCL010000014.1 GCA_902406115.1 uncultured Clostridium sp.
GAATTGCTTTGGATTCAATACAATTTTTATCTTTCCATTTATAGTTTAAAGAATAGTTACTTCCATTTTTTCTGATTCGTACTGTTGGTTTTATACATAAATACCCTTGTTCTATTTCTTCTTTTTCGTAATTATTAATTTCAATAGGTAAGTTTTTTAATTTAAATTTTCTTTCAATTTCCATTTTTTTCTCCTTTATCTTTCTATTTTATTATTTTTAAAAATAACAAAGTATAATAATAATAGTTTTCTAAATTCTTTTATATCTTCTACTATCAACTTTTCCGGACAAATATTTTGATATTTTTTCGCCATTTATTAAATTTTCCTTTTGTTCCTTTTTTAATGTTTTTATATAGTATTCTAATTTACAAGCCAAAGACTTGTCCTTACTTCTCCAAGCAATCTCTAACTTAACGGCATTATGCGATTTGGTGTATTTTGCTCCATTTTTTCCTTTTGAGATATGTTCATTTATTCTTTTTTCCAAATTATTTGTCATTCCTGTATATATAGAATTATCTTCGCATCTTATCATATATGTATAATAGTACATTTTTATCACTCTCATTTTTTGTAATCTTACTAAAATATATCACTATTTTCAATTAAATAAAAGAGACCTAAACTATTTTCATAGCTTAAGTCTCCTTTTTCTTAGTAAAGATCTGAAAACTTTACTTTGCCGGCATTGAGGCCTAATATCAACATTTTAATTTATATTTTCTACCATTTCAATATCTTCTTTTCTATATTGTTCTGGTTGTAATCCAAATCTACCTTTCATCCATATAAGAACTATTGCAATAATCACTGAAAAAATAATTCCAATAGTTAAAAAGCTTAATTGTGGAGACATATGGCTTAGCATTATGCTTGCCATAAGTGCAATTACAAATGATGAAACACTCTTAACTAACTCAAATGTTGTTGCAATTTTCATTCTCATATCTGCTGATGCAAAACTTTTTAAATATTTGCTATTTAATACTGTGTATGGAGATTGTAGAGTATATTGAATTGCATACATTCCTAAAACAAGTATAATTGAAATAATACTATTTTTTACAAATAAGCAAACAACTCCAACTAAAATAAAGCTTAAAATATATATAACAGAAATAAATGTTAATGCTCTATTCTTAAATTTATTGTGAATAACTTCTTGTGTATTTGTTGCAATTCCAGATATTACAGTTAAAACAGAAATAATTATTGCAAAATATTGTGCTGAAACTCCTAATTCTGTTAATAATCCCTCTCTTAATGTATATGATGTATAAATTAGCCCATCAAAGAAAAATGTAAATACAAGAATAGCTTGAAGTCTATGTGATTTTATTATAAATCCAAATGCAGATTTTAATTGTTCTGCATATTCTTGCACACGTATTTTAAGTGATTTAATATCTTTATCTTGAACTGTGTAAACTTCCTTAAAGCATGTTGAAAGTGCTGCTGCTATAACTGTAAATCCGATAGATACAATAATAGGAATATACCCATTAATTACAAATAAAAATCCTGTAAATACTGATGTAATTCCATCTAAGAAATAATAATTTCTTGCGCCTATTTCTTCTAGTCTTGCAAACATTCCCTTTCCTTTTCTTGTTGTTACTGAATCAAAAAGCAAATTTGTTTCTGCTGTACTCTTTATTGCAAAAGCAAATGCCATTACTAGATATGCAAGTAGTACCATTGGTATTCCATTCGATAAAATCATTATTATTAAACATATTGATAAACATATATTTGCAAGTATTAAGCTATTCCTTTTTCCCATTTTGTCTATTAAGGTTAGTGTAGGTAATTGAAATAATACTTTAAATAATGGATATATTGCATCAGTCATCATAACACTTGCAACATCCATGCCTTTTGTTTGTGTTAAAAACACAAATGCTATTGCATAATAAAATAGCAAATCCCATGAGCACATTTTGTAAATAGGATATAATCGTGCATTATGCTTTTTCTCTTGTATATTAATACTATTATCCTTCATTTGTTTCACCTTTTTTCGTTTATTATTACAAATTATACTATCACTTACATAATGTTTTTGTCAAATAATTGCACTCTGAATTTTGCTATTTTATTTCATAATTATTCATATGTTTCTAGATTTTTAACACTAGGTCCATATATTAACTCTCCTTTATATGTGTATCTAGAACCATGGCATGGGCAATCCCAGGTTTTGTCTAGATTATTCCAATTTAATTCACATCCTAAGTGCATACAAATTGGTCTTACTTTAAATAGATTACCTTGACTATCTTTATATACCCCTACCTTTTTTCCTTCAATTTCTACTACCTTTCCATGGTCTTTCTGAATTTGTTCAAGTGTTTCCTTTGGTATTTCTAATTTATGCAAAACTAATGAATACACACTTTCTTTTACTATATTTCCAACTTCTTTTATATTTTTTATAGGCTCCATCCTTGTTGCTTTAAAAATCTCTTCATATTCGTTTTCATTTCCCATAATTTTATCCACAATAATATTTGCCGCAACATTTGAACTTGTCATTCCCCATTTTTTATATCCTGTTGCTACATATACTCGTGGCATTAAATTTGAAAACTCTCCTATATATGGTATTTTATCCAAAGGAATTGTATCTTCTGTATTCCATCTATATAAAACTTCACATTTAGGATACATACTTTTTGCAACTTTTTCTAAATAATTATAACTATCTTGTAAATCTATCTCTGCACCTGTTTTATGATCAAATCCAGCAACTAATAACAATCTTTTTTCTCCATTTTGTATGGTTCTTAGTGAAATAGTTGGAGCCTCACTATTTATATACATACCATCAAATAAGTCTGCTTTCGGATCTACCACAATAGCATTACTTGTTGATTGATACATTTTTAAAAAATATAGCCCTGGAAAATTTATTATAGGATACTTCGTTGCAATTACTACATACTTTGCCTTTACTGTATTTCCATTATCTAAAGTAATTATATATTTGTTATCTATATCTTCTAACTCCACCACCTTGCTATTTTCGTAAATATCTGTATGTCTTTGGCTACAAATTTTAGCAAGATTTTTTACATATTTATATGGATTAAACTGTGCTTGATTTGGAAACTCAATTGCTGTTTGAATTTTTAATGGAACTTTTATTTCGTGAGCTTCTACTAATCTAGCATTTCCGCCTATTTTTTTTACCGCTTCTACCTCATCTTTTATTTTTTGCACATCATCGATACTTTGCGTAAATACATATGATGATGCTCTTTCAAATTCACACTCAATGTTTTCATCTTTAATAATTTTTTCAATATTTGAAATTGCCTTTTCATTTGCCTCGTAATATTTTTTTGCAAACTCTTCTCCTTCGGAGTCTATTAAATATTTGTAAAATAACCCATGTTGGCTTGTAATCTTTGCTGTACTTCCTCCTGTTGCCCTATTTCCTATCTCATCTTTTTCTAATATAACATTTTTTATTTTATACTGATTAAGATAGTACGCAATTGATAATCCTGTTATTCCTCCTCCAATTATGCATATATCTGTCTCGATATCTTTTTTTAACGTTTTATAATTTTCTTTTTCTTTATTTTCTTCAATCCAATATGATTTCATAGTTTTTCATCCTTTCTCGTTTTTGTATATTATTTGCAGTTATTTTTTCTCTAATACAGCCGTAACTTCCATTTCTCTGTTATTTCTTAATATTTTTAAAGTTACTTCATCCTTTGGATTTTTTGTATAAATATATCTTCTTAGTTCGCACATTCTCTCTAGTGGTTCATTATCTATACTTAAAACAACATCACCTTTTTGAATTTGTGCCTTATCTGCTGCAGTTCCATTAACAACTTTTGTAACATATATTCCTGTTTTAGATTGTGACTTCATATATGAAATTACATTTGTATCAAATGCATATACGCCAAGTCTTGCCTCGTTAAATCTACCAGTATTTGCATAGCTCTCCACAACAGCTTTTACAGAATTTATTGGAACTGCAAATCCAATCCCTTCTGCAGATGTTATTTTTATACTATTAATTCCTACAACCTCTCCTCTGCTATTTACAAGAGGTCCTCCACTGTTTCCCGGATTAATTGTTGCATCTGTTTGTATCAAATCTTCCATATATGTTTCTTCGCCATTTTCTTCTAAACGAATAGTTCTATCTAACGCACTAATAATTCCAGATGTTACAGTTCTTTGAAATTCATATCCGATTGGATTTCCTATTGCATAAACACTTTCTCCAACGCTAATTGCATCTGAATCTCCTAAACTAGCATAGTTTAACTTTTTTTCGTTAATTTTAATAATTGACATATCAATATCAGAATTTGACCATACCACTGTTCCTGTGTGGCTTTTTCCTGTACTTAAAGTAATATAGCATGTACTATTTTTTTTTCCCGACACATGTTCATTTGTTAAAATATATCCATTCTCAGATACAATAAGTCCTGTCCCTAATCCTAGTTTTGATGCTCCATCTTGCAAAAATATGCTTTCACCAACTTCTTTTATTTTGGATATCCCAACAACACACTCATTAATATCACTTATAATATCTGCAATTTTCTTGTCTTTTTTCTCTATGTTTTCCACAAATAAATTGTTTTGTTTACTTGTTTCATATGTTGATAACTTCGGTTTATCTACATCAATTTGCATATAAATATAGTAAGCTAAAACACAAATAATAAAGACTAAAAGGATAAATATTACGGTTCGTAAATACCCTTTTAGTCTTTCTTGTTTATCTTTTTTTATGTAATCATTCATATAAACCTCCGAAAAAATATTTATCATATATATTTTTTCCAGATTTACAAAATTTAAACATTTTTATTTTGATGTTTCTATTTTTTTCATTTCAACAAATCTTTTAACTTTTTGAGTTGTTGTTTTTTCAAGTGGTTCATCTGTCAAACTAATTTCTTTTATATGTTTATAGTCTGGTAGCTCTTTATTCATTTCTTTTATATCTTCCCAAACTAATTCTTTATAATCTTTTTGCTTTCCGAATTTTGCAATTATTTCATCTTTATTATAAACAATTTTTGCACCTAATACTGTGTCTGTTTTTGATTTATTTCTTGCATATACCATACTTTCCTCTACATATGGTAGTTTGTTTATAACAAATTCTAATTCTTGTGGATAAATATTTTTACCATTTCTTAAAACAATTATATCGCTTTTTCTTCCTGTTATAAATATATATCCATCTTTATCAATGTATCCAAAATCACCTGTATGTAGCCATTTTTCATCATCTAATGCTTTTTTAGTTGCTTCCTCATTTTCATAGTATCCCATCATAACACTAGGTCCTCTAAGTAGAATTTCACCAATTCCTTCTTCATCAGGATTTTCTATTCTAGCTTCCATATTAGTAAGTGGTTTTCCTACAGATCCTAAACGATAATTCTTTTCTGTTTCAACTGATACAACTGGTGAATTTTCTGTTAATCCATATCCTTGAACTATTGCTATACCTAAGTTTAAATATCCTTGAATTGTATCTTTATCCATAGATGCTGCACCAAATATTATTAATCTTAAATATTCATCAAATTGTTCTCTTATTGCTTTAAATAATTTTTTTCTTAAATCTATTTTACACTTTAATAAACCATTTGATATTTTAGTCATCTTATCAACTAATTCTTTTTTACCACTTGCTTCTATTCCTTTTTGTATTTTTTTATACATTGTTTCTAGTACAAGAGGTACAGTTATAAATACTGTTATTTTGTACTCTTTTAAATTTTGAGCAATATATTTTATTCCATCACAAAATGCTACAGTTATTCCACAATAAGTACCATAAAGGAATGTAACCATACATTCAAATGTGTGATGCATTGGTAAAAATGATAGTAATGTATCTGTTGTGTATAATTTTATATGATTTGATAACACACTTATTTGTGAACAAAGATTATTTTGAGATAACATTACTGCTTTTGGTTCATTTGTTGTTCCTGAAGTAAATATCATTACAGCCATTTTATCATTATCTATTTTTACATGATCATATTCGTCATAATCTCTTTTTAATAAGTCGTATCCTTGTTGTAATAAATCTTTATATTTTGTTGCACCTTTTGTTTCAAAATATTCATCCATACAGAATTTATATTCTAAATCACAATTTTCAATAGCCTCTTTATATTTATCTTCAAAAACAATTGCTTGTGCTCCACTTCTTTTAACAAGTTTTTCTATTTCCTTATTTGTTAATGCCTTATCTAATGGAACTATTACCTTTCCTGCACTTGTAACACCTAAATATGTTGTGCACCACTCATATCTGTTGCTTCCAATTACAGCAATTCTATCTATTCCCAGATTTAATATTGCTGTTCCAAGTGCTCTTACGTCCTCTGAAAATTTATTATATGTAATATCTATAACTTTACCTTTTTGCTTAAATTTAAATGCTACTTTTGACTCATATTCTTTATATCTTTCAACTAATTCTTTGAAATTTTTTATTTCTGGGTAAGTTTGTTTTTTATTTTCTTTTTTACTCATTTGCTTCTTCCTCCAACTTTTTTTACATTTTATACTAAATTGCCAAATTTTTCAATATTTTTTGTTGATTTTTTACGGTTTTAAGTATATAATTTTTTTGATTAAAAAACACATATAAGGGTGGTAAATATGGCAAAAAATTTTAACCTTACAATTCCACAAAACAATATATGGCTTGTGGAGAATTTTTATTCAGATAAGACAATAAATATTATATCGGGTACTTTTACAATAAAGACCGGTTTTATTTTAGATATTGCTAAAAAGACTGTAAATAAATTTGTCGAATTAAATGATGCTACAAGATTAAAGTTCGTAGTAGATAAAGGAGTGGTCTCTCAATATCTTGCAGACTATGAACCATTTGACGTTAGAAGTATTGATATTTCTAATATGTCATCTGATGAATGTTCTAAGCTAAAAAGAGATTTAATTAATGAACCTATTGATATATCTATAAATCCATTTAACTTTATATTGTTAGATCGTAAAGATGGATATGGTGAATTTTTGCTTAAAACTCATCATTTAATTTGTGATGCATGGTCTGTTTCAAAAATGGGTACGGACCTTGAAACTATTTATGAAAATATTTTAAACAATGGTCCTGAATTAGAAAAAAGACCAAGTTATATAGATTTTATTACTGAAGAAAACTTATATTTAAATAGTGATAAATATTTTAAAGATAAGGAATTTTGGACTAATTACCTTAACAATTTAGCCGAACCTTCTTATTTAAAGAAAAAAGATAATCTTTCTACTCGTGCTACTAGATTTCATAAAGTTCTAAGTACAGAATTATCAAAAAAGATTAATGAATTTTGCAAAGATAAACATTTATCTGTATATTCTGTATTCTTGTCATCTCTTGCAACATATATACACAGAGTTACTGGAAATACAGATATTATTATCGGTACTCCTGTATTAAATAGGTCAAATTTCAAGCAAAAACAAACTCAAGGAATGTTTGTTTCAACTGTTCCTGTTCGTTTTAAATTTGAAGAAGATCTTTCTTTTGTCGATCTTTGTATGCAGACAGCACTTAACAGTATTCAAATCTTTAAACATCAAAAGTATCCATATAAAGAGATAGTAAAAGGTGTACAAGCTAAAAATTCTAATGGTGAAAATTTATTTAACATTGCGTTTTCTTATCAAAATGCAAGAGCTGATATTAACTTAGATAAATATAATATTGATTGGATATTTAATGGTCATACACAGGAGGAGCTAGAACTACATGTATTAGATTTAAATGATTCTGGTAACTTAGAATTTGATATCGATTACTTACTAGATGTATTTAATGAAACTGAAATAAAATATCTATATGAAAGAATCCTAGCAATAATTCAAGACGGTATTGATAATAATTCTAATATAAGTAATATAAAAATAATGTCTGACTCTGAAATGCAAAAAATAATTAATATATTTAATAATACTGTTTCTCCTTACGAGAGCACTAGTACAATTATTGAATTATTTGAAAAGTCAGTAAAAGCATATTCAAATGCTCCTGCCCTTATATTAGACATGTCTTCTATGTCATATAAAGAATTAGATGAGAAATCTAATAGTGTAGCATGGTTTTTGCACGAAAATGGTATTAAGTATGGTGATAGAATTGGAATATTAGTCGATAAGTCTTTTGAATTATTGGTATCTATTATAGGTGTTCTAAAATGTGGAGCCTGTTATGTTCCAATTGATGATAATTATAACCTTGATAGAAAAAAATATATTTTAAATGAGTCAAATGTAAAATTATGTTTAGTTGATAGCTTACAGGATTTCGAATGTAGACAATTTAACATTAAAGATATAGATTACACAAAAACAAGTAATTATATATGTGATAATATTATGCCTACTACTCCTGTATGTATTTTATATACATCTGGAACAACTGGAAATCCAAAAGGTGTGGAGATAATTAATAGAAATGTTATAAAGTTAGTAAGAAATATAAAATATATGGATTTTCCAAAGGATGCTCGTATATTACAAGTCGCTTCTACTGTATTTGACTTGTCAATATTTGAATTTTGGGCTTCTCTGCTTAATGGAAAAACCTTATGTCTAATCAAAAAGGAGAATCTGCTTAATTTTTCTTATTTGAAAAATTATATAGATAGTAACCATATTAATATTATGTGTATAACGTCTGTATTATTTAATCAGATTGTTAATAATCACATAAATGTATTTGAGAATATTAAGCAAATTTTAACTGGTGGAGATAAAATTTCTATACCTCATGTAAAAAAATTGTTAGAAACATATCCTAAAATAAAATTATATAATTCATATGGTCCAACGGAATGTACATCTTTCTGTACTATGTATAAAGTTGAAGATACTTCATTAACTGAATTACCAATTGGCAAACCAATTAGTAATTCTTCTGCATATGTTTTAGATAATTGTAATAGATTATTGCCTTTATACTGTATTGGTGAACTTGCAATAGGTGGAGACGGTGTTTCTAATGGCTATATAAATAACATTAGTAAGAACAAGGAAGTCTTTATAGAGAATAAATTTAATGATCAATTTATTGGTAAAAAAATATATAAAACTGGTGATTTAGTTCAATTACTTGACGATGGAAATATCGAATTTATTGGCAGAAAAGATAATCAAATAAAAATACGTGGTTATAGAATTGAACTGGACGAAATAAAATCTGTTGCTTTAAAATACGATGATGTAGAAAATTGTGCTGTTGTTGTAAAAGAAGATTCTAAAAACAAAAGCAATAAAAAAATCCTTTTGTATTTTACCGCTAAAAGACAAATAAATACCAAATTATTATTGCAATTTTTACGCAAAAACTTGCAATCATATATGGTTCCTTCAGGTATTTTACAAATTAACGAAATTCCTTTAAATGCAAATTACAAATTAGATATTTCAAAATTGCCAGAGATATCTAATATTAGTAATACTACAATAGTAAAACCTTCTACTGATGTTCAAATTAAATTATACAATATTATTCATGAATTATTAAACGTAGATTTTAGTATTGAGGATAACCTATTTTCCGTAGGTTTGGATTCTTTATCTGCAATAGAATTATCTAACTATATTGATGAAATTTTTAATGTTTCATTATCTACAAAAGATATATTAGAGAACAATACAATTTTAGATCTTGAAGAGTATCTTAAAGATCATAGGTCTGAAACATCTACTAGAAAAACTATAAAACAAAACATATCATCTGGGGAAAAGAGTGTATTTCTTGAGTGGTTAAAAAATCCTTCAAATACTTTATACAATGCACCATTTGAACTTAGTTTAGATAAATCTATTGATATTGAACTGTTGAAAAAAAGCATTTTAGACACAATTTATAATAACAATAATATGCTTTCAGAATTTAGTTTAAATAATGATGTCATTACTAAAAACATAGCACAAGATACTACATATGACATAGATGTTATTAAACTTTCACTTGAAGAATATAAAACGGTATGTAAAAACTTTATCGAGCCATTTAACTTATCTCATTTTCCATTATTTAAGATAAAGATATATGTATTAGAAAATACTATCAAAATATTAATGGATATACACCATATAATATTTGATGGCACATCATTTGCAGTTTTCTTAAAGGAAATATGTGATAGATATAATGGCATTTCGGTTATAAACAAAAAAAACCTATATTTTGAGCAATATACAGATGTTAATAAATTAGAAAAATCAAAAAATTTCTTTTTAACAACTTTCGATGGTGATTTGCCAGTTAATGATTTACCTTATGATAGACCTAGAAAAAAAGATATTAGTTATAAAGGTGACTCTATACAATTTTTAATAGATAAGGGGAATTATAAAAAGATAGATAACTATATAAAGAACAATTCTGTTACTTTAAACAGTTTGTTCCAATCTGCTTTCTCGATTTTACTTGCTAAGTATGTATACAATGAGGATATAATATTGGGTATGGCTATCTCTGGCAGAGATAGCAAAAAGCTTGAAAATGCAATTGGAATGTTTGTAAAAACTTTACCTTATCGTACAAAAATTGATTGGAACGATACAATTTCTAGTTACATTAAAAAATCTCAAAACAGTATATCGGATGTAATTGATAACAGTTCTTACACTTATGATACTTTAGTTAAAGATTTGGAATTACAAAGATCAACAAATAGAAATCTACTATTTGATGTAATGTTTGTATGTCAAACAATGCATTTGCCAGAATTCAAATTAGGTAACTCAGTAATTTCATTTGCACCTGTTCAAAGAGCAACTTCAAAATTTGATTTAACGTGTGAAGTAGTTCCTCAAATCGATAAATATCAAGTTAATTTTGAGTATGCAACTGATTTATTTAATAAATTAACTATAAAGAACCTTGGAAATCATTTTTTAAACATTGTTAATTTTATTGTTTCAAATCCAGATAAGAAATTAAGTGATATAGAGATGATATCACAAAAGGAAAAAGAAAAAATTATTAGCTTCAATGATAATAAAACTGATTTTCCAAAATTAACAGTTCATGAAATATTTGAAAAACGTGCATCTGAAAATCCTAATAAAAAGGCTATTGTTTTTGAGGGTAACTGTTTAACTTATAAGGAATTGAATGAAAAGGCAAATAAACTAGCAAGATATTTTATAAGTAATGGACTTGAACAAGGTGATGTAGTATCTATAATGATTGATAAATCGCTAGATTACATGCCTGCTGCAATTGCTGTATTAAAATGTGGAGCAGCATATACTCCTATTATAGAAGATTTGCCTGATGAACGTGCAAAATATATGATAGAAAATGCAAAATCAAAATTGATTGTTACAACAAAACAATTTTATAGAAATATATCAGATACCAAAACATTATTTATTGAAAATGAAGATTTATATAAGGATAATGATAGTTCAAATTTAGATTTAAATTATGATATAGACGATTTATTGCATATTATTTATACCTCTGGATCTACTGGTTTACCTAAAGGAAATATGATTAAACATAGAGGAATGGTGAGATTACTTCTTGATACAAATTATGTTGATTATTCTCCAAATGATGTAATGTTGACTTCTGCTTCTCTAACATTTGATATTTCTGGATTCGAACTATGGTCTGCCATGATGTATGGTATGACATTACATATTATGACTAAATCACATATTATGGACATACACTATTATCAAGAGTATATTAAAGAAAATAATATCTCTACAACTTTTTTAGCAACTCCTATCTTCCATTTAATGGTTGAAGAAAATGTTCATATTTTTGAAAATATAAAATCAGTTTATGTTGGTGGAGAGACATTATTACCAAAATACACTAATATGCTTTATTCTGCTAATAGAAACATTAAGATATATAATGCCTATGGTCCAGCCGAAATAACAGTTATTTGTTGTGCAAAATTAATTGATAGACTATATGAAAGCTATGAAGACATTCCTCTTGGAAAAATAACATCAAATAATACTGTGTATGTTTTAGATAAATGTCAAAAATTATGTCCTATAAATGTTCCTGGAGAACTATATGTATGGGGCGATGGTCTCGGACGTGGATATGTTTCAAGAGATGATTTAACAAAGGAAAAGTTCAGTTATATAAATGGCTTTGATGGTCTTTCTTATAGAAGTGGTGACCTAACGAAATGGAATTCAAAAGGTGAAATTAGATTTATGACAAGAATTGATACTCAAGTAAAAATTAGAGGCCAACGAATTGAACTTTCGGAAATTCAGAACAAGATACTAGAATTAAAACAAATAAAAGAAGTGGTTTTAATCATCAAAGAACATAATGAAAACAAATATATTGTCGGATATTACACAATTAACAGTCCTATAGATATAGATGAAATCTTTAGCTATATAAAAAAATATCTTCCAAGTTATATGATTCCTTACAAGTTATTACAAATAGATAACATGCCATATAATCAAAATGGAAAAATTGATAGAAA
The DNA here is from genome assembly GCA_902406115.1 of uncultured Clostridium sp. GTDB lineage: Bacteria > Bacillota > Clostridia > TANB77 > CAG-508 > CALXVA01. Next base: position 12,522 of record CABPCL010000014.1, read on the forward strand.
AAAACTACCTAACATTGATTTTTTAGAAGATGATACTGCTATATTACCTGAAAATGATGATGAAAAACTTATTTTGGATTCATTTAGAAAAACTTTAAAGAATGAAAATATATATATGAATTCAGATTTCTTTGAAGTTGGAGGTGACTCACTTGCAGCTTCGAAGTTAGTAGCAGAATTACAAACTCAAAATATACATGTTGTATATGCAGATATATTTAAATACAAAACACCAGCTGATATATATAAATACATATTTCTAAAAAAACCATATAATACTTTAATTAGAGATATGAAAGATTATAATTTTGATAATATACATAATTTAATAAATAAAAATATATATCATGGTGAAGATATAAAACTAACCAATCACATTGGTAATGTATTGCTCACTGGGGTTACAGGTTTCTTAGGTGTTCATATTTTAAGAGAACTTGCGAAAAACCCTAAAATTGATACAATATATTGTTTAATTCGTCCTAAAGATAATCTATCTGCCGAAGAAAGATTTAACAAACAATTAACTTTCTTCTTTGATAAAAAGACTATATCTATGATACTTGCAAAATCTAAAGTAGTCAGTGGTAATATAACTAATGAAAATATATTTAATGATATATTTAATGAGCATATAGATGTTGTTATTAATTCAGCTGCTTTCGTAAAGCACTATGGAGATTATGATTTATTTTATAAAAACAATATTTTAGGAGTAGAAAATTTAATAAATTATTGCTTAAAACAAAATGCCAGATTAGTTCAAATGTCAACATTAAGTGTATCTGGAAATATACTAGAAGCTGGTCAGACCATTCAAAAAAATATAAAGACTCATGAAACATTTGGTGAAGATAATTTATATATTAATCAAAACATAGAAAATGTCTATGTAAATACTAAGTTTATTGCAGAAGTAAAGATTTTAGAAGCAATGTTAAATTTCAATTTAAATGCTCAAATTGTTAGGTTAGGAAATTTAACTGGTAGACTTTCTGACGGTAAATTTCAGCCAAATGTAGAGGATAATGCATTTTCAAATAGAATAAAGTCTTTAATTGCTTTAAATGCAATATCTTCTGATATGTATAAAAAATATATTGAAATGACTCCAATCGACGTTGTTTCAGTTGCAATAGATAAAATAATTCAAATAGAAAATTCAAACATTATATATCATTTATTTAATCACAACCATATACCAATGCCTAATTTTATAAATGTGATAAAAAGTTTAGGAGTAGAGATACAGATACTAGATAAACCAAGTTTTACAAAACTACTAAAAACTTGTATGCAGTCAGAAAGTAATCTTTCACTAATTCAAGGCATTATACCCGATATTTCTGAAGATGGCTCTTTAGAATATAATGATAATATAACTATAAAATCTGAATATACAAAAGAATTGCTTAAAAAGATTGATTTTGAATGGCCTATACTTACAGATGATTATCTGTTAAAATATTTTAATTATTTGGAAAAAATAAATTTTATTAATATACGGAGGAAAAAATGGATAGTTATATTCCAATACTATTATCAATCACATTAGCAGCAACATTATCCCTTGCATATTTTACAACGCGAAAACAGAAGTCAATTATATATACTCTATTTAAAGTATTATTTTTACTTTTATCTCTTCATGTTTTTGCACTAATGTTATTATTCTTTTTTAAAAGTTTTATAACTAATATGGATGGTTTAATGTATATTGACGCAATAAGCTACTTTTCTACATGTAATCTGCCTGTTGTATTATTCTTTATTGCTTCAGTATATAAAGATAAAGATGTGAATTTAAAAAAATACTGGTACTTATTAATAGTCCCAACAATTTCAATTATAATGATATATACTAATCCTTTTCATCATTTGTTCTGTAAAAATTATGCTATAAATGTATCAGATGTTGAACTTGGTCCATATTTTTACATTCATATGATTTATACATATATTCTTATGTTAGTTGCTTTTATTAAAATTATTAAGGAGTCTATTAACAAGGCTGGATTTGTATCATTCGGTACTATTTTAATTATAATTGGTGCTTGTGCACCAATTATTCCTAATATCTTAGCATCACTGCAGATAATCGCAATGGAAACATATATAACTCCAATTCTTTATTTGATAACAGCTATATGTTTTTACATTTCTATATTTAAATTAAAAGCTTTTGACGCTGTTCCTATAGCTTTAAAAAATATAGTAAATATAATGGCAGATGCATTTATTGTAGTTGAAAAAGATGGAACAATGACATACTCAAATGATGCTTTTAAAAATTATTTGGCTAAAATTTTTCACATAAATTTGAATGATAATTTTTATGAAATTATTAAGAAAAATAAAAAAATAGGATTAACTCATATAAAAGATTTAATTAAAAAATCAGAGAAGAACAATACAATAGTTAAGTATGACTGGGATATAACATATCATGGCAATCATAAATATTTTGAGATTAGTATACAACCTATTATATCAAATAAAGGTAAAAAGCAGGTAATTGGTTCTCTTATCATATTTAGTGACACCACTCAGCACATGCTCGACATGCAAACAATTCAAAATAACCAACAACTACTTATGGAAAGAGAACGTCTAGCATCACTTGGACAATTAATTGGTGGTATTGCACACAACTTAAAAACCCCTATTATGTCTATATCAGGAGCTGCTGAAGGATTAACAGACTTAGTAAAAGAATATGACTCGTCTATTGGTGATCCTGAAGTTACCAACGATGACCATCATGATATTGCAAAAGATATGAAAGAATGGATAGAAAAAATAAAAACATATACATCATATATGTCAGATGTAATTACAACTGTTAAAGGTCAAGCAGTTACTCTTTCAGAAGAACAAATTGTATCTTTCGATATAGATGAGCTTGTAAAAAGAGTAGATATATTAATGAAACATGAATTAAAAAATGCTTTAGTTGTTCTTAATGTTCAAATGAATACACCAAGTTCAACTACATTGCATGGTAATATTGTAAGTTTGGTACAAGTTATTAATAATATGATATCAAATGCTATACAAGCATATAACGGAGTACCAAATAAAGAAATTAACTTTATTATAGATAAAAAAGAAAATGATATCATTCTTTCTATTCAAGACTTTGCAGGTGGTTTACCAAAAGAGGTTGAAAATAAGTTATTTAAAGAAATGATAACAACTAAAGGAAAAAACGGAACAGGTCTTGGATTATTTATGTCATATTCAACAATTCGTGCACATTTTAACGGAAATATTACATTTGAAACAGAACAAGGCAAAGGTACTACCTTCCATATTATAATACCAGTTAAATAAAATATATTTAATAAAGCTCTATACGTTCTTGTATAGAGCTTTAGTTTAGACTTAAATTTAACCAAATTTCGACTTTTTTTGTTTATCACCTTGATTTTTGTCTAAAAGTATGAATATAATATGGTAGTATAAATAGAGGTGATATAATGAGAAAAAATAACTTACAAGCTGAAAATTCTAATGGATATAAAATTATCGCTGTTGATGATGAATCAGGTATCGTTGATTCTTTATCTATATTTTTAAAAAGATCTGGCTACAATTTTACAGGAGTTACAGATCCTTTAGAGGCTATTGAACGTGTTAGAAATGAACACTTCGATTTAATGATTTTGGACTTTATTATGGATCCTATCCATGGTGATCAGGTTGTAGAAGAAATTAGAAAGTTTGATAAGGAATTATATATTTTATTACTAACTGGTCATAAGGATTTAGCTCCTCCTCTTGAAACAATTAGAATGTTAGATATTCAAGGTTACTGTGAAAAAAGCGATAAATTTGACCAACTTTTATTACTTATTGAATCTGGAATAAAGTCAATTGAACAAATGAATGAAATAAAAAGAATGAATGAAGAACTATCTCAAACTTATGAAAAGCTTGAAAAAGCATATCTTGATAGCATTCAAACTTTAAGATATACTGTTGAAGCAAAGGATCCATATACAAGAGGACACTCTGATAGAGTTTCTGAGTTCTCTGTTCTAATTGGAGAAAAGCTTAATATGTCTGAGGAAGATTTAAAAACACTTAGAGTTGGTGGCCTATTCCATGATATTGGAAAAATAGGAATACCAGATAGTATCCTTTTAAAAGAGTCTAAACTTACTGATGATGAATATTCACAAATTAAAAATCATCCATCAATCGGTGCACATATTCTTTGCAATGCAGAAGTCTTTAAAGACATTATTCCTATAGTTAAACACCACCATGAAAGGTATGATGGAAATGGATACCCTGGAAAATTAAAAGGTGAGGAAATTCCGTTTATGGCAAGAATTGCCGCAGTTGCTGATACCTTTGACGCAATGACATCAAAAAGAACATATCGTAATGCATTAGATATAGAAGTTGTAAAATCTGAGATTGAAAGATGTTCTGGAACACAGTTCGATCCACAAATAGCAAAAGTATTCTTAGATATTCTAAATAATGATTATGATAAAATATTAGAAATACAAGAAAAATACAAATAAAAGACCGAAAATCTCGGTCTTTTTTTATATCTTCATACTTAGTTTTACTTTTTGTCTTTCTTTATCAATTCCAATAACTTTTACTTTAACAATATCTCCAACAGATACTACATCTGATGGATTTTTTACAAATCCATTGCTCATTTCGGAAATATGAACTAATCCATCATGTTTAACACCAACATCAACAAATGCTCCAAAATCGGTTACGTTTCTTACTGTTCCTGTCAAGATTTGATTTTCTTGTAAGTCTTCAAATTTTAAAACATCTTCTCTTAAAACTGGCTTTGGCATTTCTTCTCTTGGATCTCTTCCTGGCTTTGAAAGTTCAGATATAATATCTTTTAATGTCATTTCCCCTACTTCTAATTTTGCTGATGTTTCTTTTATATTTAAGCTTTCAAGTTTTGTTTTTATTTCTTTTAATGTTTCTTTATTAGTTAGATCTTCTTTTTTATACCCTATTAATGCAAGCAATTTTTCAGCAATATCGTAACTTTCAGGGTGAACTGCAGTTGTTTCTAATGGATTTTTTCCGTCAAATATACGAATAAATCCTGCACATTGCTCAAATGCTGTTTTTCCTAATTTTGATACCTTTAAAAGCTCTTTTCTTTCTTTTATTTTTCCGTTTTCATCTCTGTATTTTACAATATTATTAGCTACAGTTTTGTTAATTCCAGATACATATGATAAAAGTGATGGTGTAGCAGTATTTACATCAACTCCTACCTTGTTAACTGCATCTTCAACAACGCCTGTTAAGCTCTCAGATAATTTCTTTTGATCAACATCATGTTGGTATTGCCCTACCCCTATCGATTTTGGATCAATTTTAACAAGTTCTGCAAGCGGATCTTGTAATCTTCTTGCAATTGATATTGCTCCTCTTAAAGATACATTAATATCAGGATATTCTTCTGTTGCAAGTTTTGATGCAGAATATACAGATGCTCCAGCTTCTGATACAATCGCATAATGAACTTCTTTTCCTAATTTTTCTTTTGCTTGTTTTATTACATCTGCAACAAATATTTCAGATTCTCCTGATGCTGTTCCATTTCCTATAGCAAACATATTTACATCATATTTTTTTATTAAATCTAATAATTCTTTACTTGCCTTTTCAACATCATTTTGAGGCTCTGTTGGATAAATTGTAGTTGTTGTTAATACTTTTCCAGTTTCGTCAATAACTGCAATTTTACATCCTGTTCTATATGCAGGGTCAAAACCTATTACAGTTAAGTTCTTTATTGGTGCTCCAAGCAAAAGTTGTTTAGCATTTTTACCAAAAACTTTTATAGCCTTTTCTTCTGCTTTTTCCGTTAAATCTGAACGAATTTCTCTATCTATTGAAGGTTCTATTAATCTCTTCCAACTATCTAATATTGTTTCTTGTAAATATGTAGTAAATTGAGTTTGCCCCTTAATTATATCTTTTTCCATATAGTTTATAATTTTATCTTCAGGCTTATCAATTTTTACCTTTAAAAATTCTTCTTTTTCTCCACGGTTAATTGCAAGTATTCTATGACTTGGAAGTCTATTAATACTTTCCGAAAAATCATAATACATTTCATAACTTGATTTTTCATCTGGTTTTGATGCTTTTGTTACTATAATTCCTTCTCTATAACAAATTCTTTTAATGTTTTTTCTATAATCTGCATTATCTGAAATATTTTCAGCAATAATATCTAAAGCACCTGAAATTGCGTCTGAAATATCCACAACTTTTTTGTCGTTTTTAGGATCTGTTTCCACATTATCCACAGTATTCGTTACAAACTCTTTTGCAATTTCTTCTATTGGTCTTGTTTCTTTTTGTTCATATATAATGTTTGCAAGTGGCTCTAGTCCTTTTTCTTTTGCAATAGTAGCTCTTGTTCTTTTTTTCTGTTTATATGGTCTATAAATGTCTTCTACTTCTGCTAAAGTTTTAGCAATGCTAATAGCTTCCTTTATTTCTTCTGTCATTTTTCCTTGCTCTTCAATAGAATTTGTAACTTCAGTTTTTCTAGTCTCTAAATTTCTTAAGTAATTTAGTCTTTCTCCTAAATCTCTTAATGTTTCGTCAGATAGCCCACCTGTTACTTCTTTTCTATAACGTGCAATAAATGGAATTGTATTCCCTTCATCAATTAATTTTATTGTTGCATCAACTTGTGATACTTTAATATTTAACTCTTGTGATAATTCTTCTATAATATTCATTTTTTCCCTTTCCTATTTTATATAATTTTCTCTAGGTCTTTATAAAATGATGGGAGGTATCTTATTTGAATTTTTTTCATCTAAATTTTTCCTTACACTTTTTATACATTTATAATACTTACAATTTTAGGTTTTGGTACTACAAGTCCCATCGTTTGTTTAAATGTAACTTTTATATTTGGATTATTTATTGTTGTTTCTATTTCATATTCTCCATTTTCTTTCCATACATTAAAAGCAATTCTATGTTTTCCTACTGTCATCGGAACTTTTACCTCTCTTCCAGCATTTAGAGTTGCTACAAGCTTTCCATCCATATAAACATCTACTGGCATTATTACTCCAGTAAGTTGATTTATTCTCGCAAATATTACACTTCCTTCGTGTGGATAACTTTCCAACGAATTTCCACACTTTGTACAAAATTTTCCTGTCAAATCCACAGGTGCTCCACATTTATTGCAAAACATTTTATTCTCCCCCTATTATTCCATTCCTAAATACTCATTATATGTAACTTCTCTATCTACTACTTTATCTGCTTTTATATCTATTATTCTATTTGCTACAGTTTGTGTTAATTGGTGGTCATGTGAAGTAAATAGAATTATTCCTTTAAATTTTGCCATTCCCTCGTTTAGTGCTGTTATACTTTCCATATCTAAGTGGTTAGTAGGCTCATCAAATATTAGTAAATTTGCTCCAGATAGCATCATTTTAGAAAGAACGCATCTTACTCTTTCTCCTCCTGATAATACATTTACTTTTTTCAAAGCCTCTTCTCCTGAGAACAACATTCTTCCTAAGAAACTTCTAACATATGTTTCATCTGGATCTTTTGAATATCCTCTTAACCAATCTGTAATCGATAAATCAGATTCAAATAAATAGTTGTTATCTTTTGGAAAATAGTTTGATGTAATTGTAGTTCCCCATACAAGCTCACCTTCATCAGGTTCAACTTCTCCTGCAATTATTTGGAATAGTAGGGTTTTCGCATTTTCATTATCTGCTAAAAATGCTATTTTATCATTTGGCTTTACTGTAAAACTTATATTGTCTAATATTTTTTCTCCATTAATTGTCTTTGAAATATTTTTTACTTGTAATATTTCTTTTCCTGGTTCTCTATCTGGCTTAAAGTCTATGTATGGATATTTTCTGTTAGATGGTTTAATTTCATCTAATTCAATTTTCTCTAATGTCTTTTTTCTTGATGTTGCTTGCTTTGACTTTGATGCATTTGCGCTAAATCTAGCTATAAAGTCTTGTAATTCCTTTATTTTTTCTTCTTTCTTTTTATTTGCATCTTTCATTTGCTTTAAAGCTAATTGACTAGACTCATACCAGAAATCGTAATTTCCTGGGTATACTTTAATCTTTCCAAAGTCAACATCAGCAATATGTGTACATACTTTATTTAAGAAGTATCTATCATGTGATACAACTATTACAGTATTTTCAAAATTTATTAAGAACTCTTCTAACCAATTAATACTTTTTAAGTCTAAATCGTTTGTAGGCTCGTCTAATAAAAGAATATCTGGATTACCGAATAATGCTTGAGCAAGTAAAACTTTAACTTTTTCTTTTGCTTCTAATTCGCTCATTAATTTATAATGATTTTCTGGTTCAATTCCTAAATCATTTAAAAGTACTGCTGCATCAGATTCTGCATTCCATCCGTCAAGTTCGGCAAATCTTTCTTCTAATTTAGCTGCTTTCATGCCATCTTCTTCTGAAAAATCCGGTTTAGCATATATCGCATCTTTTTCTTGCATAATTTTATATAGTTCTTCGTTTCCCATAATTACTGTATTAATTACTGTATATTCCTCAAATGCAAAGTGGTCTTGCTTTAGAACAGATAATCTTTCATTTTTTTCTTTAGAAACTTCTCCTTTACTAGGTTCTAACTCTCCTGATAGAACCTTTAAAAATGTTGATTTTCCTGCCCCATTTGCTCCAATAATACCGTAGCAGCATCCTTTGTTAAATTTAATATTTACGTCTTCAAATAACGTTCTTTTACCAAATCTAATGGTAACTCCTGTTGCTGTTAGCATTTTATTTCCTCCTTTTTTATCCAAGCATTTCTTTTTTCTTTAACCATAATATAGCAATTAAACCAATCACTAGTGAGAATAGTACAATTGTAATAAATCCAAATGGATTATTTTGCATTGGCACTGGTACATTCATACCCCAATAACTTGATATCATTGTTGGTATTGCTAAAATAATTGTAATTGATGTTAAAAATTGCATTACACTATTTAAGTTGTTTGATATTATAGACGCATATGCATCTAAGGTACCTGTTAAAATGTCGCTATATATTTTACTCATTTCTATTGCTTGTTTGTTTTCAATAATTGCATCATCTAATATATCTTCATCTTCTTCATATAATTTAATTAAATTTCCTCTAAGAGTTTTTTCCATTACGACTTCATTTGACTTTAATGATGTTGTAAAATATACCAATCCCTTTTTCAAGTTAAGTAGTTTCAATAACTCTTTGTTTTTCATTGAATTTTTCAATACACTTTCTGCAACTTCTGTTTCTTTATTAAGTCTTTTTAATAGTGTTAGAAAAAGTTGTGCATTTGAATAAAATATTTGCAAAAGTAATCTACTTTTTTTGTATGTAACAATATTTTTATTTTTCTCTAGAGAGTCTATGATTGTATTCTTTGCCAAGGATACTGTTATAAAATAGTCATCTCTTACAAAAATTATTCCTATTGGCATTGTACTGTATACCTTCGCTCCACTTTCTTTTTCTATAATTGGTATATCTACAATAAATAAGATTGTATTGTCGTCATCTTCTACGTCTATTCTGGCTTTTTCTTCGTAGTCAAGAGCATATCGAATAAAGTCTTCACTGATTTTTATATTATTGCATACTTCATGAATTTCATCTTCTGTCGGTGATACCATATTAATCCAATTTCCCTTTTTATATTCTTTCGTCTCTGCTGTTATATTTGTTTTAAAATCTGTATTATACATTTTTAACATAGTTCTCACCCCTTATTTTTATATATTACCATATTTTTATATAGATTACAACGTTAGCAGATAAAAAAATATTGACAAATCCCTGTAATAGTTTTATAATTATTATGTTGTTAACTTTATATTTGCGCCATTAGCTCAGTTGGTAGAGCAGTTGACTCTTAATCAAATGGTCGGAGGTTCGAATCCTCTATGGCGCACCAATTATGTTTTAATAAACCATATACTTATTCAAAAGTAGATGGTTTATTTTTTATACGATATTTAAAACAAAATAAAAATTGAAGTACATTTGTACCTCAATTTTTATTCTATCCTTTAATAGTCTATTTTATAATCTTTTGCATTTTTTAGATCTTGTGTAATTATTGTTGATAATGTGATTTCTTGATCTTTTTTCATTTTTGGTAATGGAATTCTTGTCTTTCCAATTTCATTACTTTGATCATCTAAATACTTAATGTACACATCTCTTGCTTTTGTTTCTTTACCTGAAATGTTTTTCACTGTTATTACTACTTCTGTTTCTTGTTTTTTTGCAGTCATCTTTATGTCACATAACTTATATTCTTTTGTTTCTCTATCTTCAACAGCTTTTCCAGTTACTCTTACTACAGGTTCTTCTTCAACCACTTCGTCTTTCTTTTTATTATTATTTATAACTATTATGCCTACACCTATAGCTATAATAACTATAATAATAATTGATATAATGATAATTTTTTTCTTTTTCATATCTTCCTCCAAAATTTTATATTATATTATTGAACCTCTAAATTTCTAAATATAACTTTGTCATCTCCAGAATTACTACTTCCATCTTTCCTATATCCTAAATGTAAATAATATTTTTTTCCACCTGCAATATCTGATAAAGTATATTTTTGATTTTCAACAGTTCCAGATATATATACAAATCTACCTTCTCCAGAATTATATGCAGGTGCCGTTGAATCTGTTGTAAGAGTAGCATATCCAAAATCATAGTTGTATTCGCTACTTACTTCGGCCTCTATAGAAACTGTATGAGTACTATCTTCTGAATAATTACCTAGGTCTATTACTATATAACTATTTGCTGTAGTGCCATGAATTCCAATATTATTTGGAACAACTGTGTCTCCATCATTTACAAATCCATAATCATTATTATAAATCAATGAATATCCAGATAAAGTTACTTTTCCTGATACTCTTATATTTATCGTCTTTTCTTCACTTGAATAACCCTCTGTATCTTTTGCATAGACAGATACTTTGTGTGTTACATAAGGTTCTATATCTGTAAATCTGTGTGTTGCAGAATTACTTTCTATATACTCTCCATCATCAAATTTATAATAATATTTAGAAATACTCTTATTTCTAAATGCTTGTGCCTCTATACCTATTGTTATTTCATTATCTGCAGGTACCTGAGTAATACTTTCTATTGTTGGTCCTCCGTCTAATATTTTGTAACTTCCCGAATAACTACTATAGTTAGATGAAGTAATTCCATTTTGCGTAGTTCCTGTATAACTTTCTTGTCCTGGTAATATTTGAACTTTTACTAATACTGTTTGATTTGCTTTTGCTATTCCCATATGAACAACAGCTGCTGCTAAACTTGAATCATCTGTATATGTTTCTGTTCCCCAAAGACTTCCACTATTGCTTCCTGTTACTAATACTCCTAATACTAAATTGTTCTTTCCTCTATATGAAGTAAGGTTCCCTGAAGCCTTTATTACTGTTAATCCCTCTGGATAGTCTCCGGTTATAGTTTTACTTTCTGTTATAATTGTTGAAGAATTGTTGCTGTCTTTTGCATATGTTTTTATCGTATATTCTGTGCCTTCTGTAAGTCCTGTAAATGTATAGCTATTTTGTGTGCTTTCAACATATTGTCCGTTATTTATACTATAATAGTATTTTTCTATTGTTGCTCCATTATATGCTTTTGCATTAATTTTTACTTCTATAGCATTCTTTTTGCTACTTAATACACTCTCTATTGTTGGTCCTTTTACTTCTTCTCCATTGTCTCCTATGAATACAAATCCATACTCACTACTATTTCCAGCTGGGCTTGAACTTATACCATTTCTCGTACTTGATACATATCCTTCTTCTGGACATTCTACAACTTTAATTTTAAGTACTTTCTCTTCTCCTATACTTACTAGTCCCATATGTACTGCTGCTCTTTGTATTGATGAATCTACGCTATATACATCTGTTCCATATACTGTTGATCCACTATTGCTTCCTGTTACTAATACTGGATAAACATTTCCTACTACTTTATATGATGTTTGTAACGAATATGGATCTGCCATTACATGTATCTCTTCTGTTACTACTTCGCTTTCTTCTCCTGTTGTATCTACTATTTTTGCTGACCATGTTTTTGTTTCTGATAATGTCTCTATACGTGTTTTAATTCTACTATTACTGCTATAACTTTTTCCTCCATTACTACTATAGTATCCTATTAAATTTGTCATATTATCTGCATATGT
>CABPCL010000015.1 GCA_902406115.1 uncultured Clostridium sp.
CAAAATTTGATGAAACAGTTGAATTACATGTTAAATTAGGTGTAGATTCAAAACAAGCTGACCAACAAGTTAGAGGTACAACAGTACTTCCAAATGGTACAGGTAAAACATTAAAAGTATTAGTTTTTGCTAAAGGTCCAAAAGCAGAAGAAGCTCAAAAAGCAGGAGCAGATTTTGTTGGAGCAGAAGAATTAATACCAAAAATAGAAAAAGAAAACTGGTTTGATTATGATGTTATCGTTGCAACTCCAGATATGATGGGTGTTGTAGGAAGACTTGGTAAAGTATTAGGACCAAAAGGATTAATGCCTAACCCTAAATCAGGAACAGTAACAATGGATGTTACAAAAGCAATCCAAGATATTAAATCAGGAAAAGTAGAATATAGACTAGATAAAACAAATATAATCCACTTAGGATTTGGTAAAGTTTCATTCGGTAGCGATAAATTACTAGAAAACTATGATACAGTTATTGGCGCTATTATAAAAGCTAAACCAGCAGCAGCTAAGGGACAATATATTAAGAGTGTAGCTATATCTACAACAATGGGACCAAGTATGTATATTGATCAAAAATAGATAAAAGAGCCCGAGAAAGTAAGCAAAAAATAAGTCTTACCTAGGCATATATAATTGTACGGATATAAATCTGTATGTATATGCCTAAGGCTATATATACAGATTTTATTTTATTTTGAGAAATAAGAAAGAGGTGAAAAAATTGGCTAGTAAAACAATCATAAAACAAAAGGAAGAAATAGTAAACAAATTAGCAGAAGAATTAAAAGATGCAAAATTAATTCTTTTAGCAGATTACAGAGGAATTACAGTTGAAGACGTTACTAAACTAAGAAAAGAAGTAAGAGAAACAAATGCAGAATACAAAGTTATAAAAAATAACATTGTAAAAAGAGCATTAGATGCAAATGGCGAATCAGGATTAGATGATCTATTAGAGGGACCAACAGCAATTATCACAAGTAAAGAAGACTACTTAGCACCTGCAAAAGCAATATATAACTTTACAAAGGATCATGATTTCTACAAAATTAAAGGAGGAATCATAGAAGGAAAGGTAATGACAGCAGAAGAAATTATTACTTTAGCAAAATTACCATCAAGACAAGAACTTCTTGCAAAACTTGCTGGAAGCTTACTTGGAAATATTACAAAACTTGCAGTTGCACTTGATGCTGTTAAAGCACAAAAAGAAAATGCATAGTAATATTATAAAAAATAATTAAAAATAAATTTATGGAGGATTTAAAAATGAGTGAGAAAATAGAAAAAATGTTAGAAGAAATCGACACATTAACAGTTGTTGAATTAGCAGAATTAGTAAAAGGAATTGAAGAAAAATATGGAGTATCTGCAGCAGCAGTAGCTGCACCAGTAGCTGGTGGAGCAGCAGCAGCTGAAGAAAAAACATCTTTTGATGTTGTATTAAAAGAAGCTGGAGCAAACAAAATCCAAGTTATTAAAGTTGTTAGAGATGCAACAGGATTAGGATTAAAAGAAGCTAAAGAATTAGTTGATGGAGCACCAAAAACAGTTAAAGAAGGAGCTTCTAAAGAAGAAGCTGAAGAATTAAAAGCTAAATTTACAGAAGCAGGAGCAGTTGTTGAATTAGCTTAGTTCTAGTTAATATTAAACAAAAAATACTGAAGTATAAAATATATTACTTCAGTATTTTTTTAAAATTAAAAGAGAGTTTCTAATCTTTGAAACTCTCTTTTTGAAAATAAAAGGGGATGTTTTACTTATATATAGTTGATAATGGAGTAATTTGTTTATCAACTATGACTATATAATAACAATGAATTTTGAACATTGTGTGAACTAATTGTGATTTGCTTGAAAATAAGTTTTATTTTTATGGTTGTTCTTGAAGTGTTAAACTTATATCTTTGGTCTTACCATCTCTATATATTTTTAGTTTTATAGTATCTCCAATAGATTTTTTATTTTTAACTTCATTTAATTCATCTACTGTTTTAACTTTAGTTCCTTCAATTTCGGTAATAACGTCACCAATTTTTAAACCTGCTTTTTCAGCTGCAGAAAAGTCATCAATTGATTTAATATAAATTCCAACAACTAAATTATTTTGCTTTGCGGTTTGTTCATCTATGTTAATTCCACCAATACCTATATATGCTCTTTTTACTTTATTATATTGAATTAACTGATTATATATATCTTTAGTAGAATTTATAGGTATTGCAAATCCAACTCCCTCTACACCTGTTCCAGATATTTTTAAAGTATTAATTCCTATTACTTGACCTTTACTATTAACCAATGCACCACCACTATTTCCAGAGTTAATTGCTGCATCAGTTTGAATTGCTAAATATTTATTGTTATCAGAATCAGTTACTTCTCTATTAACAGCACTTACTATACCTGATGTAACACTATCACCTAAGCCAAGAGCATTACCTACTGCCATACAAAATTCACCAACTTGTACAGAATCAGAATCACCAAGTTCTGCTGCAGTTAAATCTGTTTTGTCAATTTTAATTACAGCTAGATCAGTTTGTTCATCAGTACCAATAATTTTAGCTTCATATTCAGTATTATCATTATATAATTTAACAGTTACCTTATTTGCTTTTCCTAGTTCATAATAAGAAGAGCTAGAAGTAGAATTAACAACATGATTGTTAGTTAAAATATATCCATCTGAACTTATAATTACACCTGACCCTTGGGCATTAGCTGTTGAAGAACTTCTGTTAAAAATTGAGTTAACAGAATATTCTACACTGATACCTACAATTGATGGTTTAACTTTTTGAGCTACAGCAATTGATGTTTCTGAATACTCGGTAAGAGAGATCATTTGAGAATTTATATTTGTTCCTGCAGATGTTGAATTAGATGTTCCTTCAGATGTTATAGATGAGTTTGCTTTACCAAGTAAATAATTACGAACATCTGGAACACCAAAACAAGTTCCAACTACAACTCCTGCACCAAGTACTCCACATAAAAAAGGTAGAGCCACAGCTTTTCCAAAACCTGTACTATTTTTCTTCTCCTTTGTAACATTTTTAAATGACTTATCTGTGTTAAATGTAACAGTTTTAAATTCATTTTGTTTATTTTGATTATTTTCTTTATTATCTTGTTCCATTTTATACCTCCAATAATATATTATCTTAAAACAACTATATAATACAATAGATTTGTGAATAAATTGTGAAAATTTATTGTTTTTATATAAAATATTTCTATTGAAAAAACTATGTATAGAATATATAATATATAGAGTTTAGGAGGTATAAAATGAGAAAGGGATATTTGGCAACATATGCAAAAGTACTATTAATTATCATATTTATTGTTGGAATCGCATTAGGAGTATATTACTTTTTGAAAGATAAATACGGTTCAGAGCAATTAAAAACTATTAAGACTGATATGTTATTAATAGAAGGAAAAACAAAAATTATAGCACAAAAGGTAAAAATAAAAGAAAAAAATGCTAGTTATATAGGAAAGAAAATATCAGATATAACACAAGAAACTGATGATATAAAGTTTTTACAAGAACAGGGAATTATTGATATAAAAGGAAAAAATACAAATTATTATGTATTAGATAAATCGAATTTAGAAGAATTAGGTTTACAAACCATTAAATTAGAAGAAGGATGCTATATTGTAGAGTATAATAAGAATGAAATTATTTATTCAAAAGGTGTAACTGGCGCAGATGGAACTACAAAATATAAATTATCTGAATTACAAAATAATTAGCGCTCATATATACCGAAAGGAAACAAGATATGAAGGAAAAAGAAATTGAGAGATTAAATGAACTAAAAAAAATAGAAAATAAATTATATGAACAAGGCATAAATAGTATATGTGGAATTGATGAAGCGGGAAGGGGGCCATTAGCAGGACCGGTTGTTGTCGCAAGTGTTATAATGCCAAAAGATTCAATGATAGAAGGTGTAAATGACTCTAAGAAGGTTTCTGAGAAAAAAAGAGAAATAATTTATGAAAAGATTATAGATGAAGCAATTGCTTATGGAGTTGGGATTATTAGCCATAATGAAATAGATAGAATTAATATACTAAATGCAACAAAAGAAGGATTAACATTATGCATTAAAGAACTTGAAAGAAATTTAAAAGAAAAAGAAAGTAACATTGAAAAGCCAGAGATTATTTTAGTAGATGCTCTAACAAAAATAGATACAGATGGAATTTCATATCAGTCAATTATAAAAGGAGATGCTAAGTGCTATTCTATTGCAGCAGCATCAATTATTGCTAAAGTAACAAGGGATAGAATCATGAGACAATGGGATGAAGTGTACCCTCAATATGAATTTGCTACACATAAGGGTTATGGAACAGCAAAACATATTGCAGCTATAAAGGAATATGGCTTATGTCCTATACATAGAAAAAGCTTTACGAAGAATTTTATATAAAGGAGAAATATAAAGTGAATATACAAGAGATTATAGCGAAAAAAAGAGATAAGTTTGAATTGTCAAGAGAGGAAATTTCATATTTTATTGAAAACTACACAAATGGGAATATTACAGATTATCAAGCAGCAGCGTTAATAATGGCAATATATATTAATGGAATGAATGAACATGAAATAACTGAGTTAACGAGATCAATGGCAAACTCAGGTGATATACTAGACTTATCAGATTTAGGAACAGTTGTAGATAAACATAGTACAGGTGGAGTAGGAGATAAAGTAACATTAATATTAGCACCTATTATTAGCTCACTTGGAATACCTGTTGCAAAAATGTCTGGGAGAGGATTAGGCTATACAGGAGGAACAATAGATAAACTAGAATCAATTCCAGGGTACAAAACAAATATATCAATAGATGAATTTAAAGAAAATGTAAAAAAAATAGGAATAAGTTTAATTGGACAAACCATGAACTTGGCACCTGCGGATAAAAAAATATATGGACTTCGTGACAGTATAGCTGCAACTGAAAGTATACCTTTAATAGCATCTAGCATTATGAGTAAAAAAATAGCTGCTGGTGCAGATAAGATTGTACTAGATGTTACATATGGTAGTGGAGCTTTCATGAAAACAAAAGAAAAGGCAAAAGAACTTGCAGATGTTATGACCAAAATTGGAACCTTGGCAGGTAGAGAAACAGTTTGTGTTATGACACCAATGGAACAGCCATTAGGAAAATGTGTTGGAAATACACTAGAAGTAATTGAGGCAATAAATTTTCTAAAAGGAAAAATGCAAGAAGACGTAAAAGATGTAGTACTTGAACTTGGAAGTAATATGATCAAACTTGCAGGAAAAGGAAATGATATAGAACAAAATAAAAAAGCTATGCTAAGTAATATTTCTAATGGAAAAGCTCTAGATAAGTTAAAACAGCTTGTTAAAAATCAAGGTGGAGATGTTTCATATATTGAAAACACTGAAAAGTTTGAAAAAGCACGATATATAATTCCTGTAAAATCTGAAGAAGACGGTATAATTAAAAGTTTAAAAGCCGAAGAGATTGGAAAAATATCAGTTAATTTAGGTGCAGGAAGGATAAGAAAAGAAGATAAAATTGAAAGTAATGTTGGAATTGTATTAGAGAAAAAAATAGGAGACATAGTAAAAAAAGGAGAAATTATTGCATATATTCATGCAAATAATGAAAATAAGGCAAAAGAAGCGGTTAAAGAACTAGAAGAAATATATGTTATTAAATAAAAATTTGAAAAGAAAAAAGAGAAAAGTGTAAAACAAAAACAGGGCATACTAAAATTTGAATTTTGGTATGTCCTGTTTTAACAGAAGTAAATTTAATAAGTAAAGTAGCCATAATAGCATTATAATTATTTTTACAGTCTTGTAAAAATAAAAATGACAGAATCTTAATTAATTATTAGAAATCTGCCATTTTAGTATAGAATATTATAATTCTGTTTTGAATTTAATTCCAAAATCATTTAAATTTAACTTTGCAATTTCATCAGATTGAAGAAAACGATGTAAGTTTTTAGGTGAAATGCCAGTATTACAAGAAATTTCTTCAATAGACGAATCCGTCTCACAATCTGATAGGTAATTTTTTAGTTTATTTATATCACACATATCCTTTGGTTCACAGTTTGGACATACATCTGAGTTGGTCATAAAAAAACATCCACAACGACTACATTTATTAAATTGCATAATAAGCTCATCCTTTCATTAGTAAGATTCTATTATCAACTTTTTATATTGTATCACAAATATTGACAAAAATAAACAAAAAAAATATTACATTTATGTTACAAAAGTATTGCATTTGTAATAATTTTTTGATATAATAGTTTCGTTAAAAATACACACACGAGCCTAGTTTAAAAAGGAGTGCTTGTTTTATATTAAAGCAAGTCTTTTTAAATGCCTAAAGCTTTGTGGAGGTAAAACAAAAAAGGAGGAAAATAAAATGGCAGTAGTTGCAATGAAACAATTACTTGAAGCAGGTGTTCATTTCGGACATCAAACAAGAAGATGGGATCCTAAAATGGCTGAATATATATTTCAAGCTAGAAATGGTATCCATATTATCGATTTACAAAAGACATCTAAAAAATTAGACGAAGCATATAGCTTCTTAAAAGAGCAAGCAGAAGAAGGAAAAACAATTCTATTTGTTGGTACTAAAAAACAAGCACAAGAATGTGTAAAAGAAGCAGCTGAAAAGTGCGGTATGTACTATGTTAATCAAAGATGGTTAGGTGGAACATTAACAAACTTTGAAACAATTAGAAAAAGAATTGGAAGACTAAAAGAATTAGAGAGAATGCAAGAAGATGGTACATTTGATGTACTACCTAAAAAAGAAGTTATTCTATTAAAGAAAGAAATGGAAAAATTAGAAAAAAATCTTGGTGGAATTAAAGAAATGGAACAACTTCCAGGAGTAATGTTTATAGTTGATCCTAAAAAAGAAAGAATAGGAATTTTAGAAGCAAGAAAATTAGGAATTCCAGTAATTGGATTGATTGATACAAATTGTAATCCAGAAGATGTTGACTATGCAATACCAGGAAATGATGATGCAATACGTGCAGTTAGTTTAATTGCAGATTGTATGGCAAATGCAGTTGTTGAGGGTAGACAAGGTGAATCAATGGAAGCAGAGCAAGAAGAAATGACAGAAACTTCAGAAGATCAAAGTATGGAAGAAGTTGTAGCAGAATCAGAAGAAACTACAACTGAAGAATAATTTTGAATTAAGAATAGTATAAAAGGAGGAGAGCTTTTATCTGCTCTGTCTCCTTATTTTATTACGTAAAAAAGGGAGGATATATTTATGATTTCAGCAAGTCAAGTAAAAGAGTTAAGAGAAAAAACAGGTGCAGGTATGATGGACTGCAAAAAAGTTTTAACAGAAACAGATGGAGATTTTGAAAAAGCAATTGAACTATTACGTGAAAGAGGAATTGCAAAAGCAGCTAAGAAATCAGACAGAATCGCAGCAGAAGGATTAGTAACAACATATATTTCAGAAGATGGTAAAGTAGGAGCAGCTGTTGAAGTAAATGCTGAAACAGACTTTGTTGCTAAAAATGAAGAATTCAAAAGCTTTGTTGCAGATGTTGCAAAACAAGTAGCTTTAAAAGCACCAAAAAGTGTTGAAGAATTATTAGAACAAACATCAATTACAGAGCCAGATAAAACAGTACAAGAAGTTTTAACAAATAAAATTGCTACAATCGGTGAAAATATGTCAATTAGAAGATTTGAAAGATTTGAATCTGATAGTAATTTAATTGAAAGCTATATTCACGGAGACGGAAAAATAGCTGTTTTAGTTGAAATGGAAAATGGAACTCATGAACTTGCAAAAGATATTTGTATGCAAATAGCAGCTGCGAGACCAGAATACTTAAACAGAGAAGCAGTTCCACAGGAAAGAGTAGATAAAGAAATGGAAATACTAAAAGCACAAGCTATGAATGAAGGAAAACCAGCAGAAATAGCTGAAAAGATAGTATTAGGTAGAATTGGAAAATTCTATGGAGAAATCTGCTTAATAGAGCAAGAATTTGTTAAAGATCCAGATATAAAAGTTGGAAAACTTGTAGAATCAAAAGGAAGCAAAATAATTAGATTTGCAAGACTTGAAAGAGGAGAAGGACTAGAAAAAAGAGAAGAGAACTTTGCAGAAGAAGTTGCAAAACAAATCAATGGATAATCTAATTAATATTTAATAAAAATAGGGCTTAAATTTATAAAATTTAAGCTCTATTTTTTATAAATTTCTTAATAAATATGTTGACATTTTATAATAAATGTCATATTATATTTATGACATATGAATATATGTTCATATATTATAAAAAGGAGGCAAACTTATGAAAAGAAATGAATTTATTTGTGAAGAAAAGTGTCCACATTATAATTTAATAAAACAAGTAAAATTGGCTAATATAGATAGAAAAGAAATGCAAGATTTATCGGAGATATTTAAGCTTTTTGCAGATGAAACAAGGCTTCGTATTATTTGTGCTATTTTGAACACTGAACTTTGTGTATGCGATTTATGCGAACTTTTAGACTTAAATCAATCAGCTGTATCACATCAATTGCAATTACTAAGAAAAAGTAAACTTGTAAAATATAGAAAAGAAGGAAAACAGGTTTATTATAGTTTGCAAGATGAACATATAGAAAGTATTATCAAAATGGCACTTGCCCACATTATGGAAGGAGAGGAAAAAGATGAGTTGTAGTTGTCATGATAATAATTGTAAAGAAAATAGAGAAGATGAAAAAGAGGATAGAATAGAGAAAATTTTATATATTATTGCTATTATTATTTTTGCATTTACTTTTCTTCCTCAAATATCAGAAACAATAAAAATAGTAATGTATATTGTTTCTATTATTCTAGCAGGTTATGAGATTATATTAGATGGAATAAAAAATATATTTAAATTAAATTTTGAAGAAGATACATTAATGGCAATAGCCGTTGTCGCAGCATGTGTCATAGGAGAATTTACTGAAGGTGCATTAGTTATATTATTATTTAAACTAGGAGAGCTTATTGAACACCATGCAGTTGAAAAATCAAATGATAGTATAAAACAAATTGCTGATATAAAAGCTAAAAATGCTAATTTATTAAAAGAAAATGATGTAGAAGTAGTTGATGTAAATGTATTAAAGGTTGGAGATGCTATTTTAATAAAACCTGGAGAAATGGTACCCGTTGATTGCAAAGTCATAAGTGGAAAATCTGAAATTGATACTTCTAATATAACTGGTGAAAGTATTCTAGTAGTCGTATCTGAGGATATGGAACTATTATCTGGAACAATAAATTTGAATGGTAGTTTAAAATGTATAGTACAAAAAGAGTTTAAAGATTCAACAGCTGCACAGATCGTAGATTTAGTTTATGAAGCACAAAATAATAAAGGAAAAACAGAAGAATTTATAACAAAGTTTTCAAAAATATATACTCCAATTGTAATTGTTCTTGCAATACTAATTGCAGTAGTCCCACCTATTATAGGACTTGAATTTAAAGAATGGCTTATGAGAGCACTTGTATTTTTAGTTGCATCTTGCCCTTGTAGTATTGTAATATCAATTCCTTTAGCATTGTATACTGGACTTGGTGCAATATCTAAAAAAGGAATGCTAATTAAAGGAACAAAACATATTGAAGATTTATCAAAAGCAAAGGTCATTGCATTTGATAAAACAGGAACTCTTACAACAGGAAAGATGGAAATAAATGAGTTAAATGTACATGGAAATCATGAAGAAAAAGATGTACTAGAATATATATATTTGCTAGAAAAAAATTCGGCTCATCCAATTGCTAGTGCTATTAATAAAAAAATAGAAGATGAAAATCTTAAAAATGTAATTATTGAAAAGGAAGTTAAGGAGTATAAAGAAATTGCAGGATGTGGATTATGTGGAAACATTGACGGAAAAATCGTACTTTTTGGAAATAAAAAATTATTAGAACAAAACAATATAAAATTTGATGATCTAAAAGAAGGAAAAAATTATCTTTCAGTAAATGGAGAAGTAATTGGAGACATTTCTTTAAAAGAAGAAATAAGAGAAAATACACAAGAACTAATGAGAAAGCTTAATAAAGTTGGAATAGAAAAAACAGTTATATTAACAGGTGACAATTTAAAAAATGCAAAGATTGTGGCAGAAAAATTAAATGTTACAGATTTATATGCAGGATTATTACCAAAAGAAAAACTAGAAAAGATAAACTTACTAAAAAAACAAGGAAAGACATTATTCGTTGGAGATGGAATTAATGACAGCCCAGTTTTAGCAGCATCTGATTTTGGAATTTCAATGGGAGAAGGAACGGAGATTGCAAGTAACACAGCTGATAGTATATTAATTTCAAATAATCTTGAAGCTATTCCAGAAAGTATAAATATTGGTAAAAAAACGGTTAGAATTATGAAAGAAAATATTATATTTTCACTAGCAATGAAGCTTATAGTATTAACAGCAGGAGTGTTGGGAGTTGCACCAGTTTGGCTTGCAGTATTTGCAGATGTTGGAGTTACGATAATTACTGTTATAAATGCTATTAGAATTAAATAATAATAAAACAAACCAAAGTTATGATAAATAATTTTGGTTTGTTTTTATTATGCCAATAATTAATGAAAATACTTGTATGTTACACATATTTTCTGATATAATGAAAATGAAAAATAGATAATAAAGGAGAAAAACAAATGCTTTTAAAAGTAGTAACTTTTAATATTGCTCACGGAAAAGGAATGGACGGAGAAGTTAATTTAGAAAGACAAGCTAAATTAATTAATGCATATAAACCAGATATTGTGTTTTTGCAAGAAATAGATATGTATACAAAAAGAGCAGAAAATAAAAATCAAATAAGAGAATTTAGTAAAAAGGTGTATTTACCATATTGCTCTATGGAAAGTAATATTACATTTGAAAATGGCTATTATGGAGACGGAATAATAAGTAGATTTCCAATATCTTTTTCAACAAATTATCTAATGCCACTTACAGATCCAATGCATGAACAAAGAGGAATATTGTGCAATAAAATCATATTGGGAACTGCAAAGATAAACCTATTTTCTGTGCATTTGTCTACATATGAAGAAGAAAGAATTCTTTCTACAAAAGAATTAATGAAAATCATAGATAAAATAGATGATGACGAAATAATAATTATAGGTGGAGACTTTAATGTAGGAGTAACAAGAATAGGTAAAAATAAATATACATATGAGAAAAGATCAGAATATGAAGAATATAATATGATAGAAAAATCTTTAATAAAATTGGATAATACAGATGATACATGGTTTTCAGATTTGGGACAAGGTTGTATTGACACAATGTTCTATTCTAAAAATATTACATTGAAAAAATTTGAAACGATCAATAGCAATATGACATCAGATCATTATGCAATTTATGCAGAATTTAATATTTAAAAGGAGATAAAAAATGGATAAGAAGACAAAAATGAAATTTAACATATTAGCGGTAATAGCAATTCTTTTATTTTGTTTTGCAATTACACCAAAAACTTTGCAAAATGATACATATTATACAATAAAAATAGGGGAGCATATCATGGAAAATGGAATAGATATGAAAGATCCGTTTTCATGGCATGAAAACTTACCATATACATATCCTCACTGGGCATATGATGTGGCAACATATCAAATTTTTAACTTTGGAGAAAATATTGGAATAGGTGGATTTAATGCTATTTATATTGCAACAGTAATACTTGCAATGATCTTAGGTGTATTATTATATTTTGTAGCAAGTAAACTTTGCAAAAATCAATTGATAGCATTTTTAATTACATTTGCTTGTATATATTTATTACAGAATTTTATAGCTGCAAGAGCACAATTAGTTACATATATTTTATTCGTGTTACAAATTTTATTTATTGAACAATTTCTTGAAACAAAGAAGAAAAGATATGCTGTTGGTTTAATTATTATTCCAATAATTATTGCAAATGTGCACTTAGCAGTTTGGCCTTTCTATTTTGTTTTATTCTTGCCATATGTTGCAGAATATTTAATAGCATTAATAGCAGATGCAAACTTATATTATAGAATAAAAATAAAATTAAACAAAAATAAAGTAAAAAGATTAACTTTAAAGAAAGCATCACAAGAAAGAATTGATAAATTAACTAAGCGAATAGATGAACTACAGGAAATGCAAGAAAAATCAATTGTAAGAAAGCAAGAGAGAAGAAATAATCCATATAGAATTATATTAAAGAAAAATAGTGCAGCAAAGTGGTTAATTGTAATTATGATTATTTGTGCTTTTACAGGATTACTTACTCCTCTTGGTGATACTCCTTATACATATCTTATAAAAACAATGCAAGGTAATACAATGAGCAATATTAGTGAACATTTACCACTTACTCTAATAAATAATAGAAATATATTAGCTGTATTTATATTATTCTTAGCAATATTAATTTTCACAGATACAAAAATAACATTAAGAGACTTATTTATGCTAGGAGGACTAACATTACTTTGCTTTATGTCTAGGAGACAGATATCTTTATTTGTTATAGTTTGTGGATTTATATTTGAAAAATTGCTAGTTAACTTTATAAATAAATACGATAAAGATGGTTGCGACAAGTTAACAAAAGCAATGACTAGTTGGCTGGGAAAAATAGTAACAATATTAGTCGTTATATTAATAAGTCTTTATTTCTATAGAAATAAAATATATAGTAAAGTAGTAGATGATTCTACATATCCAGTTGCTGCATGTGATTATATTATAGAAAATTTAGATACAAAAACAATGAGAATTTATAACGAATACAATTATGGAAGCTATTTACTATATAGAGGGATACCTGTATTTATAGATTCAAGAGCGGAGCTATACACACCTCAGTTTAATGGTGTAGTAGGAAGAGATATTTTTTCAGACTATATTAATATTTCTAATATATCAACATATTACGAAGACAAATTCGAAAGTTATGGAATCACGCATGTAATAGTGAAGAGAAATGCAAAGTTAAATATGTTTTTGTCAAGAGATAAAAAATATAAACAATTATATGTAGATAAATACTATGTTATTTATGAAAGAACAAATAATAAATAAAAGAGGATGAACTAAGTGGACACAATAATAGTTGGAAAAGTCAATATACGTTTAGATGCGTATGTTGCAGAAGAAAGAAAACAGTTATCAAGAACCATGATACAGAAATTAATTGAAAGTGGAAACATATTGGTTAATGGATCTAAAAAGAAATTGTCATATAAAGTTCAGATGAATGATCAAATTACAATAAATCTTCCAGAGGCAAAAGAAACAAATTTGAAACCACAAGAAATACCTATTGAAATTATATATGAAGATAATGACATTATTGTAGTAAATAAGCCTAAAGGACTTGTGGTACATCCTGCTAATGGAAACCCAGATGGAACACTTGTAAATGCAATTATGGCAATATGTAAAGAGAGCCTATCTGGTATTGGAGGAGAATTAAGACCAGGGATTGTACATAGATTAGACAAAGATACCTCAGGATTACTTATTGTTGCCAAAAATGATAGGGCTCATATAAATATGAGTGAGCAAATAAAAAATCATGAGGTTAGAAAAATATATATTGCCTTGGTAAGAGGAGTGGTACAAGAAGATGAGGCAACAATTGATATGCCAATAGGCAGAAGTACTAAAGACAGAAAGAAAATGGCAGTAGTAAAGGATGGTAAAAATGCGGTCACTCACTTTAAAGTTCTAAAAAGATATCCTAAATATACATTATTAGAAATAAAGATAGATACTGGAAGAACACATCAAATTAGAGTTCATATGGCAGAGATAGGTCATCCAGTAGTAGGTGATATGATATACTCTAACGGAAAAAATGATTTTGGAGTTGAAGGACAGATGCTACATGCAAAGAGTTTGGATTTTAAACATCCTATTACAGGAGTAAAAATGCATTTAGAAGCGGATTTACCAGAATATTTTAAAAGAATAATAGAAGGAGAAGAAATTGGACGAAATTAGATTACAAAAGTTTTTAGCAAACCAAGGAGTATGCTCTAGAAGAAAGGCTGAAGAACATATATTAAACGGTGATGTACAGGTAAATGGCAAAACTGTAACACAACTAGGAACAAAAATAATACCGAATAAAGATGAGGTTACTTTTCAAGGAAAAAAGATAACATTAAGTAATGATAAAAAAGTATATATTCTATTAAATAAACCAATTGGTTATGTTACAACAACTAAGGATCAATTTGGAAGAGATACAGTTTTAGATTTAGTTAAGGTAAAAGAAAGTATATTGCCTGTTGGAAGACTAGATATGTATACATCTGGTGCAATCATATTAACAAATGATGGAGAATTTATATATAAAATTACACATCCAAAATATGAGATTGAGAAAACATATAATGTAACCTTAAAGGGAAAGATTACAGATGAAGATGTTCAGAAATTGAGAGAAGGCGTTGAAATAGAAGATTATACATCAGGCAAAGCTAAAGTTAGAATATTAAAAATTGACGAAGAAAAAAATATCTCGAGACTAGAAATCACAATACATGAAGGAAAAAACAGGGAAGTAAGAAAGATGTGTGATGCAGTTGGTAAAAAGGTTCTTGCACTTCATAGAAGTAAAATTGGAAATATAGGTGTAAAAGATATAAAGCTAGGTCAATGGAGATATTTGAAAGAGAAAGAAGTAAACAGTCTATTAAAATAAATTCTAAGTGTTACATAAGATAAAATAAAGGAGAGATAAAATTGAAAGAAAATCAAAAGATGAAGCTTGTATATAAATATGAGAATAATTGTGATAAACAACTTAAAGAGGGAATGATAGTAGAAGGAACAATAAAGAGCATACAACAATATGGAGCATTTATTGAAATTGAAAATGGAACGGTTGGATTATTACATATACAAGATATATCTGTTGCAAGAATAAAAACACCTGCAGAAAGATTTGAAATTGGACAAAAGGTAAAAGTTGTGGTAAAATCAATAGATAGTGAGAACAATAGAATTACATTTTCGTATAAAGAACTTCTTGGAACGTGGCAGGAAAATGCAAACTTATTTAATGAAGGCGATATTGTTGTTGGAATAGCAAGGGAAACAGAGAAAAATCACAACGGAATATTTGTTGAATTAAAGCCTAACTTAGTAGGACTTGCGGAATATAAACCGGATATAGTGTATGGTGAAAATGTAATAGTTAATATAAAAAAGATTATTCCTGAAAAGAAGAAAATTAAATTAATGATTATATAAAATATTAGGGAGGATTTAATATGGTAGAAGATAATCAAATAAAAGCTTTAGTTTCTCCATTTGCAGTAAGAGAAGGGGAAATAAAAACATTTGATGGAAAAGATGGATATGTATCAATGAATCAAATTATACATAAAATTAACATTGGACATATAAACGATTTGCACTTTCATATACTAGAATTAGTAAATGAATTTGAATTTATGACATCAAGACAGTTATTTCAAATGCTAGAATGGAAAAATATTGAGGTTGCATCACAGGATAAATTAAATAATAAATTAGAACAACTTGTAAAATCTAAAATCTTAACAAGATACTATTTTTCTGGAGAAGATGGAAAAGGAATTTATAGAATATATTGTCTAGAAAAAATGGGTAAATATCTACTAAATTCAAGAGGAATAGAATGTAAATGGCAACCTACAGATAATACTAAGCCTGTTGCAATGATAAAAAAGAGATTAGCAGGAAATCAAACTTTGATTGCTTATTTAAGAAAAGTAAAAGCTTTTGATTCTTATACAGTAAAACCATCAGTTACAGCTAAAATGCTAGGAAAAACATTTAAAGCAACAGGTGGAAGTGTAAAGCTAACTAAAAACAATAAATCTATAGAATTCTTATTTGAAGTGGTAAGAAGAGAAGAAGATTGGCAAAAGAAACTTGTAGATAAAATGAGAATGTACAAGGACTTTTACGAAAATTATGTACCAATGGATTCTGGCTTTAGTTCAATGCCACAATTAATTATTATATGTGAAGACGAAAAACATATGGCTGAAACATTCAAAACAATAGTAATGAACCAAGTTGAAATTAATAAAATAAGATTATATTTTTCAACAGATTTAAGACAAAATGAAGAAACTTTAGATAAGACCTTAGTAGAATTTAGAATAGATGAAACAACAGGAAAATACAAAATGGAAAATGTTGAGGTTAAATTATTGGGAATATAAGCAAAAAAATAACATTCAAATCATATAAGATTTGAATGTTATTTTTTATTATTTAGTTTTTCTTTTTTGATCCATCTCTATTTAAATCAAATATAATTGCATCTTCATTGTCTATAAAAAATTTAGAATCACTATTATCAAGTTTAATTGGATCTGATTCTAACTCGAAGTCTGATGGGTCATTATCTGCTGCTGCACTAGAGAATTGTCCTCTATATTTTTTTGATGTTTCTTTTATTTTTTCTAAATCAGAAATTCCATTTGTAAATTTTTCAAAATTATATTCTTTTAATTTTTTAGATTCTTTATATTTTGCTTCAATAAAATCTAATTTACCTTTAGCAACGTAACTCTTTCCTTTTGAATCTTTTACTTTAAATAGTATTTGCTTAGCTTTTAGTGACATTATTTTTCCAGCTGTATAATTTGGTTTCCATTCAAATTTTATATTATTTGCTTTTGTATCATATCCAAAGTTTTCTTTTTCTGGATTTGTTTCATAAGAACTACTCCATGTCCACTCACGTTTATCTTGTAGTTCTGTTTGCCACCATTTTACATCTTCTGGTAGAGCATTTCCAAATATTACTTTGTTTACACAGTTTGCTAAAATTTCATCTTTAAAGTTATTATTACCCGTTGGATCATTTAATTGAGAAAGTGTTTGAGATGATAAAATACATCCAACTTTGTACTTCCTGTATATTGTAAACACTGGTTCAACTGCCTTACATAAGAATTCTGGAAAATCATCAATGTATAAGAAATGAGGTATTCTATTGCTATCATTTCCAGGTCTAGAAAGAACAGATTGTTGCATTAATAGTAAGAAGAATATTCCAAATGCTTTATGTGCATTTGCTCCTAAATCACCTCTTCTTGTACATACAAGTGTAACTTCACCATTTGATAAAGCTCTATCGAAATCTAGGTTATTGGTTCTATTACATAAAATGTTTTTAACTCCCGGTGATCTTAATAAATTATCTAACTCCGCTGAAGCAGTAAATACAGATTGCTTTGTATTTTTCAAATCATTACTATCAGCATAGAAATTATTTTCAAAGTACCTAATTAATATTTTATATTTACTAGTAAGTTCAGGGATTTCTTTCATGTCATTACACATATTCTCAACTAAAGAGAAATCATTTAACATATTTAGTAGATCTTCTAAATTTGGCAAATCTCCATCGTTTTGTCTAGGATACATTTCTTTTAATAATATAGATAAGTTTTCTATTATTTGAATTGCAGTATTTTCTCTAAACGCTAGTTGTATGTCTGGTCTACTAGTTGCAAATAATCCTTTCAATACAGATGAAATTGCAACTCCTGTTTTAATAGGATCTGAGTATACAAATGGGTTTAATCCAGGAGAATCAAAATTGTTAGGATCAATTAAATTAACTTTTATCTTAAAGTTGTTAGCTACACTCTGAATTTTTTCAATTGATTCATGTTCTGCTGAAAGGTAAGTTAGTCCTAAATTTTTATATACATATTTTCCACCTAATGATCCTACAATCATTTTTTTCATATATTTGTTATATATGTCAAGCTTATCTGAGTTTGGAGATAGCATGCCTAATGAAAAGTTTTCTGTTAAATATGCATTATCATAAGGACAGTTTAATGTAGCAATACCTGTTTTTAATGCTGTAAATCCCATTTCTTTTGAAATTTCTCTAAAGAAATATTTTCTATCTAGATCCCTTGCAATCATAGGCTCATAGATCATTGTTGTTTTACCTGAACCTGAAACACCAACTGCTAAGAAAGATTCCAATCTCTTAGATTCTGGAATTATAACATCTTCACCTGTTTCAGAATCAACACATAACTTAACTTCACAACTGAATTTACCAGTATTTCCATCTTTACCAGCTAGGCTTATACCACCATAATCAGCAATAGAGTCTTTTAAATCTTTTGTATCATTAATTGTAAATGTAAGCCATTTAAATAATTTATAAAAAGTTACTAAAGGTATATATAACGATATTGCTGTAAATGCAGGTCTAAATAAATAAGAAAATTCTGTTGCTATTTGAGGATAATTTGGAAGTGAAAGTAATCCAATCCATGCAGCTGAATTTAGCCATTGCACAATCGCAGATACGGAGATTATATATAAACAAATGACATACGTATTAAAGAAACGTACTTTGTCAACATCTGCCTTTGCAAATTTTGAACCAAAAGAAAAGTAAAAAGCAAATACACAAGCTGCAATCGCTAATGTATATTCAATTGGTCCCCAATAAGAATATGAAACTCCTGTAAAAATCATAAACATTAATTCTACTAGTCTATCTATTAGTACGTATGCTGTTATTAATGTTAAAATGTATGTTACAAAAGTATTACGATCTGTTTTTAAAAATTTTAAAAATTTGTCTATGTATTTCAATAGTTTCACCACTTTCAAAAATATAAATATACATATATATTATCCTATAAAACCGAGAAAAAAACAATACTTTTGACAAAAATAAATAAGAATAAATTCAAATAATATACAATATTATTAACTATGAATATTTTTAAGAAAGATAGGAAAATAAAAAGAGAAGGATTCATGAAGGGAGTTGTCATCCTAATGTTATCCCAAATACTTATTAAAGTATTGGGATTAATATATAGAATGTACTTAACTAACAGACAAGGATTTGGAGACAAAGGAAATGCTATATATAGTAGTGGATTTCAAATATATGCATTATTATTAACAATTTCATCGATAGGCATACCAAATGCCGTATCAAAGTTAGTATCAGAAAGAGTTGCAATAGGAGATCATAAAGGTGCACACAAAATTTTTAAAATTGCAATTGTAACATTCGGAACAATTGGATTTATATGCTCAATGTTTCTATACACTCAAGCAGGTAGAATAGCAAATTTGTGGTTACAAATTCCAGAGGCAGAGATGAGTCTGGTATCACTTTCGCCGTCTATATTTTTTGTGTCACTTATTTGTGTAATTAGAGGATATTTTAATGGAAGACAGTGTGTTAAAGTGACGGCAAATTCACAAACAATTGAGCAAACTTTTAAAACACTACTTACAATTATTATCGTGGAAGTTATAGCTATTGTAAGTGGCACAGATACCACTATTATGGCATCTGGAGCAAACTTAGCAACCACAGTATCTTCTGTATTATGCTTTGCGTATTTATATATGTACTATTTTAGCGTAAAAAAGGATATTGCGAGGGAAGTAAAAAATACGGTAAATTATAAATATAAAAGTATTAGTAAAATAATATTGGAGATACTGAGTGTATCAATTCCAATGTCATTAACTCCAGTATTAGCTACAATTAATAAAAATATTGATTCTATGACTGTAGTAAGAGGGTTAAAAAACTTTATGACCGAAAGTGCAGCTAAAGCGCAATATGGTATATTAAGCGGTAAAGTTGATACGTTAGTAACATTACCAATGTCATTTAATGTGGCATTTATAACAGCACTTGTTCCTGCTGTTTCTTCTGCAAGAGCTACTGGCAACATTGAAAATGTAACAAAAAGAATAGAGTTTTCATTATTGGTAACTATATTGATAGGTTTACCATGTACAGTGGGAATGATTATTTTTGCAAATCCAATTTTGGAATTATTATTTCCAAATCAGGTTTCTGGTGGATTTATATTGCAAATTAGTGCTTTATCTATAACCTTTATTGTACTAGAGCAAACTATTAGTGGAGTTCTACAGGGAATAGGAAAATCTATGGTACCAGCAATAGCTTTAGGAATCGGAGTAATTGTTAAATTAATATTGAACTTAATATTAATACCAATTAATCCGGAAACATTTATACTAGGGGGAACTGCTGGTGCAGCAATAGCAACAATGATATGCCATTTAATTGCAGTATTAATTGATTTAAATGTTATGAACAAAAATATAAAGTTAAAAATAAGCATAAAAGATTATTTTATAAAACCAATTATTGCAACTATAATAATGGGAATAGGATCTTTATTTATATATAATACATTAATAGGTATTATTTCTAAAAAAATGTGTACAATAATATCAATGGCTACTGCAATTATTTTATATGTTATTTTAGTATTTTTATTAAAAATATTTTCGGAGGATAATATCTTTATGATTCCATATGGACAAAAGATATATAAAATCCTTAGAACCATTGGTATATACAGGAAAGATGCTAATGTATAAAAAAATAGAAAGACAATACAAAATTCTAAAAAATGTAAAAAAACATTGATATAATTGAAAAAAATAAAAGCAAAAGTAGAAAAAATAAAGTAAAAAAGAAGGATTTTATCTAACTTTGGCGAATAATGATAGTAGTAGATAGATTTTTAAACAATCTACATATCGAAAATCTTATAGGAGGTAATGTAAATGAACAAATCAGAATTAATCGCAGCTATCGCAGCTAAAACAGGAGAAACAAAGAAAAATGCAGAAGCATCTTTAAATGCATTAATCGATGTTGTAACAGAAACATTAGTAAAAGGAGATAAAGTTCAATTAGTTGGATTTGGATCTTTTGAAGTAAGAAAAAGAGCTGCTAGAAAAGGAAGAAACCCACAAACTAAAG
>CABPCL010000016.1 GCA_902406115.1 uncultured Clostridium sp.
CTTGATCTTCGGTACTTACTCTAATATAAATACCTGCAATTTTCTTTTCTTCTGATGATTGATTCCATAACTCTGACATTTGAAACCTCCTAAAAAACATAAAAGTGCTAGAAAGCTTATAGCTAACTAACACTTGAAATTTATCTTCTCATTTACTTGCTGATAAAAAGAAAAACTTTAGTATTAGTTGCCACTGATAAAATCTCTTAATTTTGAGAGTGGTATTTTATTTGCTAAATTACCTATATAGAAATACTCATGCTTATTAAAGAATAGATATAGCTTTTCTTTAATCATTACGCTATGTGGTTCTACATAAGCGATATTAGTTTTTTCAACCATTCTCAAATTACCATTCTTTATCTTTGGTTCACAATTACTAAAAGTGCAAGCCCATTCAATTTTAGAAAGTAATTCTTTTTCTACTGCTAATTTTCTTTTAACTATGCGTATCATATCACAAAAACCTCCTTTTTTCAATGATTTGAGGCTATTTTTATATACTTTTGGTAAAAAAATAAGCCGATTAAATCGACTTATATAGTGGTTCGACAAAAATGCATTATGGAGCCACTAAGCAGAATCGAACTGCTGACCTACGGGTTACGAATCCGTTGCTCTACCAACTGAGCTATATTGGCATTTTATTCACTTTCTTATTGTACCATATATTTTTGTTTTTTTCTATCTTTTTATTAAATTTCACAATTTATTTTAAAAAAAGAACTAATCATATTATTTTAATATGTTAGCTCTTTTTCTTTATACTTTATTAAAAGTGTTTACCTCTTCTTTTCTTTAAAGTTTCATCGTCATCATTTGCATAAAAGTCATCTATTCTTTTCTTTCTATCTTGATCTTCATAAACATCTTCTACTTCTGCCTTATTTTCTTCTTTTTTCTCTACAGGTTCTTTATTTTTTCTTAGAGACTTTGGTAGATCTTCATCTTCTAATTTTGGCAAATCATTTATTTCTATGTCTTCATCTTTTTTTCTACGTTTTGAAATAAATATTATAATTGCAATTATTAAAGCTCCTACTAAAACTCCTATTCCTATATATTTAAATAAATCATTTTCGCTTGTTTTATTTGTTTGAGTATCTTGTGCAGCAGATACATTAACTTTAATTTGATAAGTTGCTGTTTCACTGCCATCTTTTGATTTTAATAATATTGTAATTGTATTTTCTCCTGCTTTCAATTGTGTGTTTCCTAAAATTTCAACATTCGCCTTTTCTTTATTTGGTGTAGCTGTAATATTTAATTCAGAAACATTATTATCATCTAATGTAATTGTATATTCATATATATTACTATCAAATTCTGGTTGTAGTGGCATTCCCCCAACTAAAAGTTCTTTTAGTTTTAATTGTTCTTGCTTTTCTTTCGTAACAATAATTTTATATGTTCTTACTGTTTCGTCTTCTGCTGTTACCTTGATTGATATTGTATTCGTACCAACTTTTAAGCTTTTGTTTCCAGATATAGATACCTTAGCTTTAGAATCTTCTGCAACAGCTTCTACTTTTATTGTATCAATATCTGATCCAACAGTCATAGTATATTCAGTTGTACTTGCAACAAAGTCAGAGTCAAGACTTGATGGACTTACCTTCAATGATTTTAAATTTTTATTATTTGATTTTTCTTCATCTTTTTTATCATCTTGCTTAACTTCTGGTTTTGTTGTCGTTAAAAGGTCTGTACTAACATATGCAGTTTGGCCATTATATGTTACTTTACTCCATCCATTACTTCCTATTCCTGTTCTCTTTACGCTGTCTCCTTGTTTTAGACTTCCAATAATACTACTACTTGTGCTATAACTTGATCTAACATTTGCCTCACTTGTTGCATATACTGTTTGATTTACACTCGAAAAACTTGGTGCTGTTGTGTTATTTCCTTTGTTGTTTCCTGTTCCTGATGAATTATTATTATTATTAATTTGCTTAGCTTTTACTGTAACTGTTGCAGTTGCACTTGATGAATTTACTAATTCTCCATCTACATTTGCCATATCTCTTGATGCAAATACAACTTTATAAGTTTGCGTTTTAGTTACTGTTGGTGTTTTAAATGTATATGTTGCAATTCCACTTGTTTTATTTTCTGTTCCCGCAAATGCAACTAATGTTCCATTTGTTTGTCCACCACTAGCTTTCACAAACGTTAATCCTCCATTTGAGGTAACATTTATAGCTCCTGATGCTACTTTTTCCTGACTACTAA
Source organism: uncultured Clostridium sp. (assembly GCA_902406115.1). Taxonomy (GTDB): domain Bacteria; phylum Bacillota; class Clostridia; order TANB77; family CAG-508; genus CALXVA01. The sequence continues at coordinate 2,236 of CABPCL010000016.1, forward strand.
TTGTTATAGTTACTGTTTCTCCTGATGAAACTGTAGGATCATTTGTTGTTATCCTTGCTTGTGATTTTGTACAAAGCGCTAATATTATAGTAAAACTAAATAATAATAAATATTTTATCTTTTTAACCATTTTCTTCTCCTTTATATTTATATATTTATATCTTTAAGCCCAACATAAGCTCTCAATATTACAGTAGAATCTGCTGGTGTTAATCTTCCATCTCCGTTTGTATCAGCAGCTAATTGAGCTGCATTTGATAACTTAGTACTTCCGACATAGCTCTTTAAAATTACTGTAGAATCTGCTGGCGTTAACCTTCCATCTCCATTTGTATCGCCTTTTTTTACAACTGTATATGTTGAACCGTTTGCCTTAATTGTATAACCCGTTCCTATATTTCCAGATGTAATTTCTTTTCCGTTGCTATCTCTTATAACCGTATCTTTTACTGTTGCTTTTATATTTTCTACTGATATTTTTGGCTCACACACAACGTTCATTCCGCTTGTTTTGAAACCTGTTCCTTTAATCTCAACATTTGAACCAGTTACAGTTACTATGTAGTCTTCATTTGCCTCTCCTCTTGCAACATAACCTTCTATTCCGTCATCTGTAATTACTTTATCCCAAATATATCCGTTAACTTCTTGTACTTGTTTTTGTGTTCGTGTCAAATAATCTCCTCTTTCAACATACTTAAATACTTTTTTATCAGTTCCTGGGCTCTCTCTTACAGCTAGACTACTTGTTACTACTTTAACTATTTCTTTTCCATCAGAAGATGAATTATTGTTTGATGATTCTTGTAAATATCTAGCCACAATATATCCTTGTCTTCCGTCTGATAAGTATATTCTAGTCCAATCTTCTCCATTTATATTTTTATATTTTCCTTTTTCCATTATTGTAACACTTTGACCAACTGTTAATGTTGTTATTACCGTTGTACCACTTGTTCCAGGTCCATTTCTAACATTACCTGGTTCTATTGCAACTGCTCTAACATTACAATTTGTAATATCATCTAGTAATTTAATTCCACTTGATATTATATATCCCTTTGTTCCATTATCTAGAACAATCTTATCCCAATAATATCCATTTGTTTTAGTATTACCTATTTCAATTCTTAAAACTTTATCATTTCTATTTAAAGTTGCAATTTTACTTGAAGTAGTATTCTTTGATGATCTAACAACTATATTATCTGACGTAACTTGTATATTTTGTGTAACAACTGATTGTGTTCCTGGTTGCTCACACTTTGTACTTGGCATATTTTTATATACTGGTATGATAAAATTAAATGACTGACTTAGTTTTGAATCAATACTTCTATATGTACTTAATATTGTACTTCCTTCATTTTTAGCTGCTGCAACATTTTGCATGTATTGATGCCAATATAATGATCCGTCACTATTATCAACATCAAATTTCTGTAAATATAGAGTTGATTGTCCATCATTAATGTATTCATCTGCAACGAATTTTGCTCCACCTTTTATTGACTTTTCGGGGTCTGTCCATCCTTCACTTTTAGCATGATTTAATGCATTCTTTATAATTGTACTGCTTCCTGATCCATAAGCATTAATATTAAAGAAATTGTAATATCCATTATATCCTGTATATGTTCCTGTTGCTGTAGAAGATGCACTCTTTCCTGGTCCTTGTTCTTGTCTTATTCTTGCTGCCAAATGATATGCACTTATTTTATTTTCTTTTGCAGCATCATAAATTACCTGGGCATAAGATTTATTTATTGTTGCTGTTTTTCCACTAGTTGTTCTGTACGTTATTTTACTTCCTTGCATATATTTACAATCTGATAATATTTTATTTATTCCATCTATTGTATATACCCCATCTACCCATTTTAAATTTTCAAATTGAAAAATATAATCTTCATAAAGAGAATTTCTTGGATCCATATAGTATGATACAGTTGCTTCTGATGCACATTTCCAACTTCCGTTGTCATATTTGTCATCAGCACATTTAGAGCATATCCATTCTCCCGTTTTTCCACCATCTATTAAGTTTCTACCATGAACCGCTGTGGTTTCATTTTTTATTACTTGGTTCCAATCAAGTCCTGTATATAGTATGGTGAAAGTCCAATTTGGATGTGCTTTTTTTAAATTATCAATTAAAGTCGAATAACCTGGGTATGTATTTGAATCTAAAGATGAACTATTTACATATTTTTCCGTATATTGTGCTGCTTGCACATGAGTATAAGTTAAACAGAATAAAAAAGTAATTATGACAAATATATATATAAATTTTATTAATATTCTTTTAAAATGTAATAAAATGTTGTTTAATAACATTTTCTTACCTCCTCATTTGTTTTTGTATATTATTGTACAAATAAAGTATATCATTAATGTGATTTTGCGTCAATAAAATTCGACATTTTTTCTGACCATTTCTCCCTATTTAGTCAAAAAATTATAGTGACATTTTTTTTATTTTATGATACAATATTTTACAAAGTTCTTTTGAATGAATGGAATAATATTTTACTTAGGAGTGATATTTATGTCAAAAATATTTGATGAATTAATGGAAAGAGGATATATCGAACAAATTACACATGAAGAATTAAAAGATACTTTAAACAACGAACATATCCCATTTTATATTGGTTTTGACCCTACTGCTGATAGCCTTCATGTTGGTCACTTTGTATCTATGATGGTAGCTTCACATATGCAAAAAGCTGGTCATAAACCTATTATTTTAATTGGTGGTGGTACAGCTACAATCGGAGATCCTTCTGGCAAGACAGATATGCGAAGAATGATGTCTAGAGATGAAATTGATCATAATGTTGAATGCTTTAAAAAACAATTATCAAAATTTTTAAGTTTCGAAGGTGAAAATGCTGCTATTATTGTAAATAACGGTGACTGGTTACTTGACTTGAATTTTGTTAATTTTATGAGAGATATTGGTTCTTTATTTTCAGTAAATAAAATGCTTGCAGCAGAATGTTATAAACAAAGAATGGAAAAAGGTTTAACTTTCTTTGAATTAGGATATATGTTAATGCAATCTTATGATTTCTTACATTTGTATGAAACATATGGTTGTAAACTAGAAATGGGTGGAAATGATCAATGGTCTAATATTTTAGGTGGCGTTGATCTAATTAGAAGAATCGGACATTCTGATTCATACGGATTAACATTTAAACTTCTTACAACTAAAGAAGGTAAAAAAATGGGTAAAACAGAAAAAGGTGCATTGTGGCTAGACGCATCAAAAACATCACCATATGAATTTTACCAATATTGGAGAAATATAGCTGACGAAGATGTGAAAAATGTTTTATGTTTACTTACATTTCTTCCAATGGATGAAATTAATCGCTTATCATCTTTAAAAGATGAAAAAATAAATGAAGCAAAAAAAATAGCTGCTTTTGAAATTACTAAACTAATTCATGGTGAAGAAGAAGCTAAAAAAGCTGAGCAAGCTGCTGAAGCATTATTTGAAGGTAATGGAAACCTAGACAGTATGCCTACTACACCAATAGAGGAAAACACATCAATTATAGATGCAATTATTAAAACAGGTATTGCGCCTTCTAAAGGTCAAGCTAGAACTTTAATAGATCAAGGTGGTATTTCTCTAAATGATATTAAAATAACAGATACTTCTTATATAATATCTTCTGATGATTTAAAAGATGGTTATGCAATACTAAAAAAAGGAAAAAAAGTTTATCATAAATTGACAAAATAAAAATTATTTGAAACTACATAAAAAAGGAAAAGATTAATAATCTCTTCCTTTTTTGTTTTGAATTTATATTACAATAAACTATGAAATAATATAAAGTTTCATTTTTTATTATTTATTTTTTTCTTCTCTATTTTTCATTAAACTAATCTCTTGTGTTAGTTTTATCATATTGTTATTTTGTTTTGTTACTACAATTGATAGATGTAACATATAAATCATTAAAAAGAATAGTCCAAATAGAAATATCATTGATGGTGCATAATATATATTTAATACTGTAGCAAGGTCATTTATTAATTTAACAGAAATTGACATTACTACAAGTCCTATACTATATAAAATCCATAAAATAGAGTATTTTAATAATAATTTTTTCTTTAATACTAAATAAATTACAAATATTAAAAATAATAAGGCAATTGCAAAAATTATGTAATATATCATTTTTTCTTCTTTCCTCCTACTATTCTTTCAATAATTAATGCTATAGATACCTTTATCATATACCATATAGCTGTAAATGGTGTTATGAATGATGACCCAAATTCTCTTTGTCTCATCTCCATAGTAACTTCCTCTATTTTATAACCTTTCAAGGTCATTGATAAATTAGTTTCAGGTTCTGGATAATCATATGGATATTCTTTTGCAAATTCTTCAATTACTTTTCTATTTACTAATCTATATCCTGAAAGTGGATCATATATTTTTTTACCAGACAAAGCCTTAATTAGCCAAGAAATAAAATCTCCTCCAATTTTTCTTAAGAAGGTTTGTTTATATCCTGTTTTCTCTATGAACCTAGACCCTATTACGATATCTGCATTATTCTTGTTTGCTATTTCTAGCATTTCTTTTATATATACTGGATTATGTTGTCCATCTCCATCTATTTGTACTGCATAATCATAATCATTTTCTAAAGCATATTTGTATCCTGTTTGTACAGCTCCACCTATTCCTAAATTGTTTACTAAATTTACAACGTTTGCTCCTGCTTCTTTTGCAATTTGAGATGTATTATCTTTTGAGCAATCATTAATTACTACTACATCACAGATTTCCAATTTTTGAATTTCTTTTACAACATTTTCTATACTTTTCTCTTCATTATACGCTGGTACTATTACTATAGCTTTCATTTTGAAACCTTCCCATCTTTTATTTATTAAAAATAACCTTCTTTTGTATTATGTAATTTACAATAAATATCACAACGTCTACTGGCATTTTTATTAGTGTTTTATTCCATCCAGACAAATTAAATATAACTGTTACTAATGCAGCTGAAATTAACATTTGAACAATAACTAACGCATAATACTTTATAAGGGTTGTTTTGTCCATTACTTTTTTATCATCACTCGAAAATACAACATTTCTATTTAACACATAATTAAAAAACGAAGAGATTACTCTTGCAAAAACTGTTGATACAAGTATTGATACATTTTGTAATATTGTGGCTAACAAATTTGAAAATAATGTAAACAGTCCCAAATCTAATAAGAATGAGCTTCCTGCTACAAATATATATTTAATAAAAACTTGTTTTTCTTTTATAAATGCTGCTATCTTACTATTTTTTATCTTATCTCCCATTTTTTCTCCTCAAATTATTTCTTCTTGAATGTAGTCTCGTATTTCTCAATTGCATCTGTAATATCACCATCAAATATTAATTTTCCCTCTTTCATAAGAAGCCCTCTATTGCAAAATTCTTTTGCAACACCTGTAGCATGAGTAACAAATAATAGTGTAACATCTTCTCTGCTAATTATTTCGTTTACTTTTTTTATACATTTGTTTTTGAATTCTTCATCTCCAACGCTTAAAGCTTCATCTACAATTAATATTTCCGGACGAATGTTTACACTTATTGAAAATCCTAATCTTGCTTTCATACCACTTGAATAAGTTCTAACAGGTTGATCAATATATTCCGAAATTCCCGCAAAATCAATTATATCTTGCTCTAATTCTCTTATTTCGCTATCCTTTAATCCTAATAATTGACCTTTTAAATAAATATTTTCTCTACCTGTAAATTCAGGATCAAAACCAGAAGTAAGCTCAAGTAAAGCGCTTACTCTTCCCTTTACTTTAATTTCTCCTTCAGTAGGAAAACATACCCCTGTTATCATTTTCAATACTGTTGATTTTCCTGCTCCATTTTTTCCAAATAAAGCTACAGCCTCTCCTCTTTTTATCTTAAAAGAAACATCATTTACAGCTCTTTTTTCTTTATATTTAATTTTTTTACAAAATGTATATAATAATCTTTTTTTATCATTTTTGAATAGCTTGTACATTTTAGTAACATGGTCAAACTCAATTACTACATCATCATTATTCATATTGTTTTTCAATCCTTTCTTCTATACTGAATTTTATTAATTCAATACATCAGGTATTTCTTTTCTTAATTTTTTGTATGCCCATAATGCCATTAATATCATAATAAACATTATAATTGCAAAAATAAATATTCTATCTGGTTGTTCCCAAAACCAAATTTTATTAATAAAGCAATTTCTATATCCTTCAACAATATATGTAACAGGATTTAGCATTAATAGTTTTTTTAACCACTCTACTTGTAAAGTATTTACATTCCATATAATTCCAGACAACCAAAAAATTGCTGTTATAAATGATTTTATTAAATTAGAAAAATCTTTGCTCATCGATGATAGCAATGATGAAAACAATGAGAATACCGTAAAGAATAAGAAGTTAGCTAAAATAAAGAATGGTAATTGTAATAAATATATATCTGGTGAGTAACCCATTATAATAAATATAACAATTGATATAACTAACAAAATAACATGAACCATAAGCTTTGATATACTAATAAATGTTGGTATTGTAGCAACCGGAAACTTCATTCTCGTTACTAAATAACTATATTTTCTTATAGAATCAGTTCCTTGTGTTAGCATATCACTCATATAGAACCATGGCATCATTCCAGCTATTAGCCATAGAAAAAATGGATATCCATTTACTGCTTTTCCTGCTCCTCTTATTCCAATTGAAAATGCAAACCAGTATACAAATATTGTAACAGCAGGTTTAATAATTGCCCAAGACCATCCAAGTGCAGCGCCTCTATATGTTTTTACTAAATCAGCCTTAGCAAGTTTTAGTATTTGCTGTCTATATGTAATATGATCTTTTATAATTTTCACCAAATTTTTCACTTACTTATTCTCCTCATTTACTATCTTACCTTTTTTAGATCCTACTTCTGGTATTTGATTAATTCCATTTTTAGCATCTTGTAGCCCTAGATCTCTTTTTATTTTAGTAGATGATATTCCTTCTGTTCTATCTAAATAAACAACTTCACAGTAATCTTGTAAATAATCAAATTTATCGCTTCCTGCCCAGTCACTTCCCATTACTACTATGTCAACATCATATTTTTTTACATCTGATATTTTTTGTTCCCAACATTCTTCTGGAATTACCAAATCCACATATCTTATAGATTCTAACATTTTTTTTCTAGTTTCATAATTATGATATGCCTTTTTTCCTTTAAGTTCATTAAAATCATCTGTTGAAAGCGCAACTATTAAATAATCTCCTAATGCTTTTGCTCTTTGTAATAGTCTAATATGTCCATAATGTAATAAATCAAATGTTCCATAAGTTAAAACTCTTTTCATTTTGTTTTCCTACCTTTCATTCTAAGTAATGTATGCAATGGCTAGAACCAATATTGCATATACTTGTAATAATACTCCTATTATTCCTATTGTTCTTGTTATTGTTTCTTCTTTATATTCATTTTTCATCTTTAATAAATTACCAATAAGCAATCCTAATAAAGGTAAGAAAGGAATATAATATCTTCCTTGAACTCCTGTTATTTTTAGATTTCCATCATCAGTCCATTGAAGATATAAACTTGTATATACAAGCATAACAATAGCTAAAATTATTAATATACTAATTACTTTTGCAAATATACTTAATCTATTTTTTATTTTTTCATCAGTTGCACTCAAAAATGCAAACATAACAAAAATTGTATAAGGCACTATAGTTATTAATGAAATACTTGACCATGTTAATCTGCCTCCAAACAAAGACACTAAGTGAGTTTGTCCATCAGAATTCATTGTATACAAAACTCTTTGTAGATATTGGATTGGATGTCTAAATATATCTATTGTTTTTGTTGTAGACGATCCAGCTGTTTTTAATTGTAGATATTGATTTGCAATTCCTAACCACGTTAAGCTACATATTACAGCAATTAACCAAACTGTAGCAACAACCACAATTTTTTGCTTTTTACTTTTAAATCTTTCTTTTGGTATTATTAATAATAGTCCAATTAATGGTAAATATACAATTTTACACAATGCAATTATAATACATAATGCTGTTAAAATAAAGATGTCTTTTTTATTTATTATCTTTTTGTTATCTGCAACAAGGTTAAGCACATATGAAATAAATAAAAAACATATTGATATAGTAATTCCATCTGCTGAAAGTGTACAAATTCCCTCTAAGACTATTGGAATATATGCACACAATAACAGTATATTTTTTCCAAATGGCATTTTCTTTATTGCAAGATATAATATTGCAATACAAACAATTGCATTCATAAGTCTTGCTGCATATGCCATAATTAATACTTTATCCGTAAATAATCTTGCAATAAAAATTCCAATTGACTGTGGTAAATATTGAATTGGTGAATACACTGCAACATTTTCCATATTTGCGATTTCTCTATTATCTGAATCTAACTTCTTTCCAAGCTCTCCTACAACACTATTGTATGTAATTTGTGACCATTTAAGATTGTTTATTCCACTTATAACAGATTTAGGTAGAATCGTTCCAACTTTTCCTTCATTTATTTCTGTTAGCAAATGACCCTCTGATATTTCATAAGCTCTTAGCCAATGTCTTTGCTCATCATGTCCTGTAAACATCGGTATATACATTATATAAATTATACATAAGATTGGTATTGTATATAGAAATACCTTCTCAACACTTATTTTCTTTTTTATTAGCAAAAACATTGATAGAATCACAGCTACAACAGACATTCCAATAGCAGTAGCATTAAACATTAACATTTTAATGATATTATAATAAAATTCATTAGCTCCTATACTTCCTTCTGTTTCTTTATCTCCTATAAATAATCTTCCAGATTCATGCATATTAGTTTTTGAATACTTTAATTTTATAAAATCCCCTGCATTGTTTGTACTTACATCATCTAGATCTAAAAATTGAATAGATAATTCATACTCTTTTCCTTTTGAGTTCTTTTGTCTTTCAAATTCAAACTCATATTTCAAGTCTGATCCTATAGTTGAATATATTCTTTTTTGCTCTCTATCTGTGCGTACATATTCTATTGTTTCATCCTTCACAGCTATATCATCTGTCACGTTTTTTAGTTTTATAACAATTTTCCCAGACTTTGTATTTTCATCATCTTGAAATAATAATGAAATTCTTTCCATGTTGTTACGTTTTGCTGTAAAAAATTGATGAATTGTATTATCTTTATCTAATTTTGCTATTGACGAATCAAATTGTTGTATTTTTTTTGAGCTAATTCCTGCACTATACACTGTATTTGTAACATATAGTTGATAATATGTTATCATTAAAATTACAGCAATAACTACAACAATAGCTATAATCCATTTCAATTGTTTTTTCATCATTTATATCCCTTTCATTCCAACTTGTTCCTTGTTAGTTTTTTAATAACTCTTCAAATTCTTTTAAGGCTTTTTCATTAAATTCTTCTGCATCAAATTTCTTTAAATTAGTTAGTTTATTATCTTTATCATCATTCATACCATTTAATATTCCATCTTCTGAATTATCAACCAAGTATCCATATCCCTCTTCTAGAAATTCTTTTGGTCCTGGAATGCTTGTACTAATTACTTTTTTATTTAATATTAATGCTTCCATAATTGTCATTGGCAAGCCTTCATAATATGATGACAATACAAATGTATCACATTTATTTAATATTGGGTATGGATTACTAATTGATTTAATAATAATCACATGTTGTTTTTCTGGATCTGAAATCATATCGTTTATGTTTTCAAACTCTTTTCCATATCCACCTATAATTATTAAATATGCATCTTCATCATTCTTTTTATATCTTAAAAAAGCTCTTATTAGTCTATCTATTCCTTTTTCTTTTGAAAATCTAGCTATATTAATAAACTTTTTATTTTCCTTATTATTTAGGATTGATTTCAAATCTTCTAATTCTATATTGCAATAAGTATCTTTATCAAATTTTATTTCTTGTTTTGCTTTTTGTTCAATCACGTCTACATTGTTAAAATTATGTGCAACACATACTTTGTTTTTATCGATCTTTGGATAATAATTAATAATTTCATCTTTAGATGTCTTTCTTACCACCGCAACTTTCTCATAGTTTTTAAGAGCATCTTTAAATGAAGAAGTATGAAAGTTACTTTTTGTTTTTTCTTCTTTTTTCATATCGTTGTGGATATATATTATCCTCTTAGTATCCATATATTCAAACAAATTCATTATTTGTCTCTCATATCCTGTGTAATGAATTACATAATCAAACTTCAATTCTGGATATATACGCTTTATCTCTCTTTTATATATCTTTTCCAATTGTTTTTTTATTACAGGTATTTTTAAATTTATATTAAAATATGCAAAATGGCAAAGTGCCTCTAGTAAAGTAACGTCCTTTCCTCCTTGAATTGGTAAGTAGACAATATCCTTAAATTCATTAATTGTTTCTTTATTAGACTCTACCTTTCCTTTATAGAAAGTTAAGATATAGTTACGTTTTTGTTTATCCACATGGTTAATAAGTCCTTTAAGAGCTGTTGTTATTCCGTTCTTAGCTAGTGCTCCTCCAAATATTAAAACATTTTCTTTGTCGTTTGAAAGCTCTTTTGCATTAATAACTTTTATACTTTTATCAGTTTTATTCTTAAATACATACTCACAAACCTTTTTAGCTGTTTCTTTTCCATCATGTTTTGTATATTCATCTTTGAAATCATCATATTTTTCGTAACTATCAATATTATTTATTTCTCTTGCTAGATCTTGAGTATTCGTAACTATATTAAATGGTAACTTATCATAATCTAAATACATTCCTCTATCGCGTAAATATTCTTCTTTGTCATATGCATATAATATTATTTTTCTACCTGTATTTGCAAAATCAAAAAACACACTAGAATAATCTGTTATTAAACAATCTGCTATGTTCAAAAACTCATAGGTTTCATAACCACTTGGAAAAACCTTTATTTTATTAAACAAAGAATAATCAATTAAACTACTTGTATAATTGTGTAATTTAACATATATAACAGTATTATCATCTACTTTGTTCTCTAGCTCGTATAAGGTATGCATAATGTAAATAAACTGCTCGTCATTTTCTTTATTAACTAAAATTCCTCTCCATGTTGGCATATAAATAGCAACTTTTTTATTCTTTAATCCTAATTTTTTTCTTATATCATTTCTCATTTTGTCATTATAGAATATTTGATTTCTAGGATATCCTGAAATAATGTGTTTACCTTTATATAGGTTGTCCAACATATAATCATTTTTCATATGTTCAAAAGTAAATTCGTTTGGATGTAATAAATAATCTGCCATCAAAAAGTTTCTTTGTGTATTTCCTAATTCGTTTGGCGCATTTTTTATATTTCTTCCCATTGCTTTAAGTGGCGTTCCATGCCATGTATTTAAATAAACCTGTCCCTCTTTTTTTATGAAATATGTTGGGAAAGTTGAATTGTTAATAAGATATTTAGCTTGTGCTAATTTTCTACAATACTCTTTTGAATGTAGTTTAATAACTTCTGTGTTTTCCATTTTTTTATTAAGCAAAAATTTTTTAATATTTTTTACTTGTCCATCATCTGCCACAACGTATTTTTTAAAACTTTTATATTCTTCATTTTTGCATAATTCTTCTAATATGTAATAAACGTTTCCAGATATGCTGCTTCCATCATATGCTTGAAGTAACACCTCATCATCATTTATTTTTAAATTTTTAAAACATTTTGTATAGTAAAACTTTGCTCTAAAGCTTTTGCTTTCTTTACATTTTTTTAAGTTTTTATATGTTGCTCGTAATATATTCACGTTATTCCTTCCCTTCCTGTTTTTATATAAAGCTCTAACCTATTATTCTTTCAACCACTCTTTTAGCTGCCTGTCCATCATCTAAATAATTATATTTTTCATTAAACTTTTTATATTTTTCATCATATTCAAAATTATTAGTTTCCTTAATTGCTTCAATTAGCTCTTCTTCTGTTTTTGTAATCTTTCCAGGTAGTTCATCTATTTTAATATAAAATCCTCTTAAGTCATCTTTGTATTTATCCAAATCATACATATAGAAAATCATTGGTCTTTTTAAATTTGCATAATCAAAAAACACACTAGAATAATCTGTTATCAGTAGATCAGCTATAACATACAATTCATTTATATTATCAACTTCTGAAACATTATATATAAAACCTTGGTACTTTTCAAAATCAAAAGAATTTGCGACTAAGTAATGAGCTCTAAAAAGAATAATATAATCTTCTTGTAATTTTTCTTTTAATAAATCAAATTTCACTTCTGTTTTATATGTATATCCAACCCCTGCTTGATGTTGGTCATCTCTCCATGTTGGTGCATATAGTATAATCTTTTTATCTGATGGCAAATTTAATTTTTTCTTAATCTTACTTACATCTTCTTTGTTATAATTATATAAAAAATCATTTCTAGGATATCCCTCTTCAATAATTGCATCTTCTTTGTTCACGTTTTTTAAATTCCAAGCTGTTGTAAATTTTTCAGTTGCAAATTTAGATGGTGATAACAAATATTTGAATTTTTTTGCATCGATCTTATATTTGTTATGAATTTCTTCTTCAGAATTCATTGCATTGTTTGTTCCCTTTAAGTCATATCCTAATTTTTTCAAAGGAGTTCCGTGCCAACATTGTACATATATTTGATCTTTCTTTGGATACAAATGATCTTCTACCCTATAGTTAAAAATCCAATATTTAGCTTTAGCTAAATATTTTTCGTATTTTTTTCCACCATATTTAATAACTTTTGTATTAGCATTTTTTTCTAAATATAAATGCTCTTCAGGTTCTTTAAATGCCCATATATACTTAAAGTTCTTGTATTTTTCACAAGATAACATATATTCATAAATTGCTCTTGGACTGCATGTATATGATTTACCTTTAAATGCAAAAAACATAACTGTTTTTTCGTCTGTTTTTATTCCTAATGTATTAATCTTAAAAACTAATAATCTTTTTATATATATAATTTTTCTAGCAAATTTTCTAAATAATACATTCTTTTTACTGATATTTATTAACTTAACTTTTAACGTATTATTTTTTTCTTTCATGTTCTTCCTCCATACAATTTAAAATACATTTAACTATTCTTTCTGTATTATGAATATCGTTTGTTTCTACATACTTATCCTTAAATTTCTTTGCTTCTTCATAATTATATTTTTCTTGTTGTATTGAATTTATTAAATCATTAATATTATAAAATGTATTCTCTGGCATTTCTTTTTTTACGTTTATATTTAGTCCTCTATTTTCTTTATATTCATCTATATCATATAAATAAAAATACAATTTTTTATCTAACACACTAGCTTCAAAAGCAACTGCTGAATAATCAGTAATCACATAATCTGCAACCTTTAGTAATTCAAATGTTTTATATTTGCTTTTTATAGTGTATTCATTACTAACTTTTGTGTCATCAAGAGGATGCAATCTTATTATTAAATTATATTTGTTTTTATCAACTGCATTGATCATATCATATATATGTGTATTCTTATTTTTTCTAAATGTCGGAACATACAAAATGTTTTTCTTCTCTTTTAATATTGGATACGCATTTAGTAGTTCCTCAACTTTTAAGTTAATTTTATTATCTTTTCCTAATAAATAATCTATTCTTGGCATTCCCAAAGTTAATATTTGTTTTTCATCTATTCCAAAGCCTTGAGCAAAGAATTTTTTTGTTGCATTGCTTGTACACATAACATAAGTATAATTTTCATGCATTTTCATTATATTAGCAATAATTGTTTTACTTCCTTCTTGTTTGTCTAATGCTTGTTTTCCAAACTGCTTAATTGCTCCCATAGCATGCCATATTTGAATAATAACTAGTTGTTTTTTATGTTTTAAACTACTAATTGGGATTGAATATCCATCCACAACACAAACTTTTGAAGTTGCAATATGATACAAACATTTTATAATATAAAAACAATAACCTATCCTTTTACCTAGTTTTTTTGGGATTTTTTTACAAAAAACTACTATTTTAATATTTTCTTGTTTTTTTAGTTCATCTAATAACATATCAAAATCAACATTTATTTCATTTGACTGTCTACTTAATAAAGTAACTTTATTTTTTTGTATCGGAAATATTTTTATAAAAAAATATATAAAACTCATTCCTAATTTTACTATATAAAGAATACAACTCAATAAAAAAACTTTCATTTTCATTTCCTTTTGCACAAAAAATATTACATACTATAATTTGTATAATATTATCATTAATCGACTTTTATTGCAAGTTTTTTGCCCTATTTGCCCTGTTTTTCTTTTTTTGTTTGCATATGATAAGATATTTCTTCCACTATAGCTGTTGGCGTGATCTCAGATAGTATTCTCGCAATTTTTACAAGTGTTCCAGGAACAATAATTAACTTTCCTTTTTTCATTTTTCTTATTGCATATTTAGCAACATACTGACTAGTTAACCCTGGTATATTAAACTTTACATCTGCAACATTATTAAAATTAGTATCTACTGGTCCTGGACAAAGTAAACTTAATTTTACATTTGATTTAGATTTTTTTATTTCTTTATTTATTGCTCTGGTAAGCGAAACTACATAATTTTTTGATGCATAATAAGTTGCCATTAAAGGTCCTGGCATAAAACCCGCAATTGAGGCCACGTTTAATATATGACCTTTATCAATTTTTATCATTTCTTTCAAATATAGTTTAGTAAGAATATGAACCGCTGTAATGTTAGTATTTATCATATTAATCTCTGTTTCTATATTTGTTTGACAAAATTTTCCAAACAAACCAAACCCAGCATTATTTATTAATATATCAACTTTTGGTACATTTTGATATAATTTATAGCAATTTTCTTTTATTGATAAATCTAATGCATAATACTCTATTTTTATTTTAGGGTATTCTTGGTTTAATTCTAATTTAACTTTATTTAATCCTTCTTTATTTCTTGCAACTAACACCAGATCATACCCTAAACTTGCTAGTTCTCTTGACATATCCCTTCCTATCCCTGAGGATGATCCTGTAATTAATGCTAACATATACTCACTCCTTTTAGTTTTATTATTTTCTCCATTTGCTTCATATTATACACAATTTTTTAGCATAAGAAAAGAGAAATGCTAAAAGCATTTCCCATTCCGCCATTTTGATACTTTTTTATGCAGCCTTTGAAATGAAGGTCATTCCCATATTATGGTCGAACATATAATCTTTATCGATCAAATATTCCACCGCTTCCTTGCTGAGATTTCCCTTTATGGCAATATCCGTTACCACAAAGTTTTCTTCTTCTTCTTCAAATTCTTGCACAACCTGCATTACCTCTGCTAAGCTTATTATGGTATCATTATCTTTCATGACTTTTTCCTCCTTGATGTCATGTCATTTTGAATAGAGATTTAATTTTTTCTATTCAAGCTGTCTTGTTTTTTTAAATACCAGTTTTGGTATAGATATATTATACCTCTTAATTAGCATTATGTCAATTTCGCCAAGTTTATAAACTGTTAATCCATGTATTAACTTCATCTGGTAACGTTACTAGCTGTAATTTACTTCGTTCGAACAGCTAATTCAACTATTGTATCGAATTTTTGAGAGATATCACCACACAACACTCCACATGTCATGTTCATTAATTATGAATAGTTGCTTTTTATATGTTTTGGTATAACTGACTACTACATAATAAACATTCTTAATGGTTAATTGTTTATTATGTATATATCAATTTTTTACTCTTACTATTATAATTCTCTATGCATTTTATCTATTTTATTTATATCAATCATTATTACTCCTATCATACTACAGCTTTTTCTCATATATAAATGCTTTTTCAGTACATCCATTTCCAAGTTGTCCTATTTCTCTGTTTTTTATTATTGTTTCATACACTTTTTGGCATCCTAATTTTTCATAAAATTTATAATTGCATGATTCATCTGTTACTATTTGAAGATTCTTCATATTATCTTTTTTAGCAAGCTCAAATACATCTAACAACAATTTTTTACCTATTTTCTTTCCTCTATAATCCTCATCAACTATTAATATAGAAATCTCTCCATCAAAATAATTCTTTAATTCTGCAGGAATATAATTATAATTAGATTCATATTCTTTAAATGCCTTTAAGTTTTTTATACTATTGCTTTTATATAATTTATTTTTTATAAAACCATAGAATTTTTTAGATACCATATGTTTATTTGAATTTTCTTTTGAATATCCACAAAATCCTACAAGTTTATTTCCTGATTTATATGTTATTATCTTTTCATTTTCTTGTAAAATATCTAATAAATATATCCAAGCACAAATATCATCATCTGCTCCTGCCTCTTTTTTACTAAATTCCATTCCTTACTTAATAATTTTACTGCTTGTTTCATATCTTTTATAGTCATAATTATTACCTCACACTTTATTTTTTCAATAAGTTTTTAGATTTTTCTTGTTTTTTTATTTAAGTTTTAATACACCTAGTCCTAAATAAAATTTTTTACCATTCAATAATTGCTTTTTAATGTTACTTTGTAAAGTGGTATTGGTAGGCAGTAAAGAATAATCTTCGCATTCGTCTATTCCATACACAAAATTTAGTATATCTTTAGTACATTCTTCTCCTTCATAAACATCAAACAAATTATAAAATTTTGCTATATTAGAGTTTTTATCTATAATTTCATATATTTGTTTACTTAGTAACCATGAATTACATATATATTTAAAATTATTAATTGAATAAATTTGTTTCATTTTGATATTTGCTTTTTTTATAGATTCTTTAACACTTAATACATTTAAATCCGTATTTTTAGGAATATGAATTTTTACTACTGAATCAGACTCGTATTCAAATTGTAAACTACCTATCTCGACTATTCTTGCTCTAATAAAATAAATAGCCCATAACATTTGTGATATCCTAATTCCATCTTTTTTTCTTAATTTTAAGTCACTTTCAAAACATTCCTTAACTCTTTTTTTATGAATTTTAATTTGAATAGCATCAAAATTATATTGTTGCATATTTTTCCTATGATAATTATAACCTAATAGAACCATTATATTAGTTATAAAAGGATTGACATTATCGTCAAACAATTCATCAATACCCTTGCATTGCCATAAATCTTTTATTTTTGTAAATTCTTCAATATATAATTTCTTAAATAGATTTGAAAATTCTAAACTTAACTTTTCTTTTTTATTTATTTCTTCTATGCAATTATAACATTTATCCCTATATTGCAAATCTATATTATAAAAATTTAAGGCTTTATCTATTATATCTTTATCTATCATTATAATTTCCTACCTCACTACTAAATTCAATTATACAATCCATACCACCTAATATGGTATGAGGAAACATATTCTCCTCAAACAACCTTCTTAAATTTTTTCTGTTTTTTTGATAAAAATTAGTGTTTTTTTATCAAAAATATGCTTTTTTTAATAGGCTCTGAGCAGTTGATTTTCACCTGAATATAAGGCTTTATTTAAGTTTTAGAACGCATACGCACTCAACGTGATATGTTCATTAATAATAAATAGTTGCTTTTTATCTGTTTGGGTATAACTGACTACTACATAATAAACACTTTTAATTGTTGAATGTTTATTATGTATATATCAATTTTCTCAATTTAAAATTTTTC
>CABPCL010000017.1 GCA_902406115.1 uncultured Clostridium sp.
TTTTGACACCATTTTTGCTGTTTAGGGCAAAATCCCTAAAACCCTTTTTAGCCCGTTGGGGGATATTTTTCATTTTAGTTTTATTAATAAAAAAGAGAGTTTTTCACCAACTTTTTAAAACTTCTTATCCTAATTTGCATACAAATTCTCTAAAAATTCTTTAGTATATTCTCTCTGATCTTCATAATTTGATATAAAATTTCTATGCCTTTTATTATTCATTTTATTATTAAATCTTATATTATTATCTTCCACTTTTTGATGGATAGCCTGTCCATTTTTTAATTGATACTGGTATACATTATTTACAGTAAAAAAACCAAATAAAAAAACAGAATATTCCTTTCCAATCGAAATACTCTGTATCATAGAGGATTACTGCATTTTATTAACTTAAATAAAAAATCTTCGATTTTTCATTAAAACATTGTGCAGAAAATTTCAAAGAAATTTTCGCACACGAGCAAATACGGTACATATAAATGCTTTAAAATGTTGATTTTATAAGTAATGTACCTTTTGCTCTTAGTGGTTGGAAGTTTTTAAAGTCCACAGGTGTGGATTTAAATTTGCAATTTCCTGCAGGCTGGTATAGGGCAAAGGAAATAAAATATGCACAAGGATATAATAAACCTGGGCCAAGAGACTTTGTGGGGGATGGCCCACTAACAGAGCCGGAAGCAGTGGCACTTTACAATTTCACATTAAATCATTTATTTAGATTGATACTTGCTTATCATACACAAGGTGAAGTAATATACTGGAAATATTCAAATTATTTGCCACCAGAGTCAGAATATATAGGGGAGAGATTTGCAGATGCAAGTGGGTATTCTTTAGATATAACTCCTCCAGAATCTGCCTACGCAGGGTTTAAGGATTGGTTTATACAAGAATTTAATAGGCCAGGATATACGATAGAAGCAGGGTGGGGAGAAAATCCACTTCCAATATCTCAATTTGATAAAATATATATGGATAATATAGGTATTTTGGTATTAGGAGCTATCCTATAAATAAAAAAAGCACTTAAATATTAGAATAACTAATTTTAAGTGCTTTGTAATCATTATATACTATATCATTAAATATAAATTCCAAAGAAATTAATAATGAATTTAGCTACATAGAAAATTCCCATGATAATAGCAAATTTCTTCATGAAAGTATTATCTTCTTTTTCACCATTAAGTGATTTTAATGTAAAGTAAAGTAATACTACTGAGATTATGCTACAGAATCCTGAAAATGGACTTGTAATTTTGTAAACTTGGTTTCCAATTACATCTAATAAAGATACTACAGCTGCTATAACAACTGGTATTTTAGCCATTACAACTGATGTTGCAGTTTGAATAAATGAATGTTTTTTATCTTTAGACATAAAATATGAAATTGCAGAGATCACTACGACTGAAAGTACAGGAGCTATTACTGCTTTTACTAAAGATAAAACATTAGAAAATGCACGGTTAAAGAATGTTCCAATAGTTAAAGATGAACTATAACTTGTATAATAACTAACTGTAGTGATAATTTGGTCAACTAAAACAGCAACTAACCAAACTACTAATACAATAATAGCTATTTTTAGAAATTGATTCTTAGATGAATTTACTACATTTTCAATTTCATTAATTGG
Organism: uncultured Clostridium sp.; assembly: GCA_902406115.1. GTDB lineage: Bacteria > Bacillota > Clostridia > TANB77 > CAG-508 > CALXVA01. The sequence continues at coordinate 1,643 of CABPCL010000017.1, forward strand.
GTTTTTAAAGAAGTTAGAAACAAAACCTTTTGCTTCATTTGCATCTTTCTTTAAATCAGTATTTTTTAGAGTTTCTTTTACTTGATTAGCAGTATCTACAGCTTCTTTTTTTATTGCGTCTGTGCTAATTTTTTCGTTATTTTGATTGTTTTCTTCCATAATAACCATCCCTTCTATTAAAATATATACAATATATATTAAACTACAAAAATAAATTTTTGTAAATATAAATTTACTAATAATATATAAATTTGTACTGATAAATATTACTATTGTGGATATAATAATAGTAAATTTTGTAATTTATATTGAAAAAGAATATTGAAATAGATATAATGACAACAGAGTAATATTAGCTTAATTATTTAATAAACTATTTAATATTTGAAGGAGGTTAATAGATGGAAGAAAAATCAAGAGGAGAGATACTAAAGGAGAAACTATTTAATATAAAAGAAAATGGTTGGAAAAGTAAAAATCAAGAAGAGAAAACAACAATATTTGAATATGCAAAAGGATATATTGACTACATGAATAAATCAAAAACAGAAAGAGAAATTGTAGTAAACAGTAAAAAGATTGCAGATAGCAATAGATTCAAGGATATTAATGAATTTGAAACTTTAAAACCAGGAGATAAAGTTTATTATATTAATAGAGACAAAAGTATGTATTTAGCTGTAATTGGACAAGATTCAATTGAAAATGGTGTTAACATTATAGGAGCTCATGCTGATTCACCAAGACTAGATTTAAAACCAAATCCATTATATGAAGATGGAGAATTTGCATATTTTAAAACACACTATTATGGCGGAATAAAGAAATATCAATGGACAACAATACCACTTGCAATTCATGGAGTTATTGTAAAATCAAGTGGAGAGAAAATTAATATAAATATTGGAGAAAGTGAAGACGATCCTATATTTACTATAACAGATTTGCTACCACATTTGGCACAAGAGCAAATGGAAAAGAAACTAAAAGATGGAGTATCTGGTGAAGATCTAAACCTATTAATAGGAAGTATACCATATGATGCAGATGTGTCTGAAAAAGTTAAATTAAATATATTAAATATATTAAATGAAAAATACGGAATTACAGAAGTGGATTTCTTAAGTTCAGAAATAGAATTAGTACCAGCAATGAAATGCAGAAGTATGGGACTAGACAATAGTATGGTGGCTGGATATGGTCAAGATGACAAAATATGTGTTTATGCTGAGTTAACAGCATTAGTAGATATGAAAGAAACACCAAGAAGAACAGCAGTATGTATTATATCTGATAAAGAAGAAATAGGAAGCATGGGAAACACAGGAATGGAATCACATGTATTTGATACATTTATGTCAGAAATTTTAAATAAATTAGGAGTAAATAAACCAAATTTATTAGACAAAGTTTTCTGTAATTCAAAAATGTTATCTGCAGATGTTGACGCAGGAGTAGATCCAATTTATGCACATGTATCTGAGAAAAATAATGCATCATACTTAGGAAGAGGAATAGGATTAAATAAATATACAGGAGCAAGAGGAAAATCTGGAGCTTCGGATGCAAATGCTGAATTTGTTGCAGAAATAAGAAATATATTTGAAACAAACGATATAAGATACCAAATCGCAGAATTAGGAAAAGTTGATGTAGGAGGCGGAGGCACTATAGCATACATTCTAGCAAATAAAGGAATTGATGTTATAGATTGCGGAGTTCCTGTATTATCAATGCATTCTCCATATGAGGTAACAAGTAAATTTGATTTATATGAAGCTTATAGAGGATATAAAGCATTCTGGGAAAAATAAATAAAAAACAAAAAACTGCTATTTAAAATAGCAGTTTTTTTATGCAATTTTGGTGAGATAGAGCAGATTCATCATTTAAGTACATCTATGATACATGTTCAATATATTTATATGGCACTTTTAAAACTATCAATAGGTAATAATATTATGGTTACATTTTTATAACATATTTATTACATATTGATTATATAGTGCTATTGCATTACTTTTTTTCTATCTTATATTTAGATAAATCCATATTATCAAGAGCATACTTTATACAACTAACTAAGACGTTATTATAACTCATTTCCTCTGATTTTGCTATAACGCGTAAAGTGTTATCAATACTTTCTGGAAGCCTTATTGATAATTTTACATTACTATCTTTATACTTTGAAATTTCAAACATATTTTAACACCTCATTATTATTTTCTCATAAAAGTTGAAAAATAATACCATCAAAAAAGGAAGACAAAAGTATTGCACAACAAATTCAGATATGGTAAAATTTAATTTGTAGGAGGGGGATTTAATGTATTATTTTAATGGTAATTTAATGTATGATTTAGATGAATTAAAAATATTAGTTGATGACTACATTCAAAGTGGATTAGACATGGAAAGTGAGTCATATAAAAAAATTGTACAAGCAACTCCAAGAGCTTCACAAGAAGATAGAAAGGAAATGTGGAAGTACATGGAAAAGAGAATAAAAGAGGAAAAAGATAATGGAAAAGAGTTTAAAAAAACAAAATTCGGGAGTAAAAATATAATAGAAATGGTTGTAGGGATCCTTTTTATATTAGGCGTAATTTTTGCAGTTAAAGCATTTTTTTAAGGAGAAGGTTTATATGGAAATGTTTATAGTTATACTAATAATTCTTATTATACTGGCAATATCAATTATATTTAAAGAAAAAGAAAATGTAAAAAATATAGAAACATTTAAAAATAATAAAGAAATAGTAAGAGAAAAGTTAGAAAAATATGGATTTAGTAGTTCATTATCAATACCATATAATGAAAATAGTATGGGAGCGGCGCTAATGGTTGATCATGAGAATAAGAAAATTGCATTATGTCATTATAGTAATGCTTTTATAGAATATATATCATTTAATCAAATTATAAATGTTGAAATATTAAAGAATAATGCAACTATTATGAAAGGAGGGATAGGAAGAGCAGTTATAGGAGGCGTCTTAGCTGGAGGAATAGGAGCAGTTGTTGGAGCAAGTACACGAGACAGTGAAGAGTTATTGTACAGTTTAAAAATTAGAGTTATTACAAATGATATAAATAAACCATTATATGTTATTAAATTAAATTATAATAAGATAGCAGTTGGAAGCCAAGAGTATAATACTATTGTTGATACTGCTAATAAAATATATTCATTAATATTTAGTATTGCAAATAAAGATAATAAACAAAATAGTTCAACAGGTGAAAATAACCCCCTAGAGCAGATAGAAAAGTTGGCTACTTTAAAAGAAAAGAAATTTATTACAGATGAAGAATTTGAAACCAAGAAGAAAGAATTGTTAAATAAAATATAATAAAATGAAAGAAGGAATAAATGTAATGAAAAGATATAAAAAAGATTATTATGAGAGAAATACAAAAAGAGATACGGTATTTGCTATTTTGATAGCAATTCCAATATTAATTGGAATTTATGCACTTATTTCAAAAATGTATATAATGATAGCAATAGCAGCAATTACCGGTATAATAATATGGTTATTAACTGAATTAATAGAGATACTTGATAATATAAAAGAAAATACAGAATGTTTAAGAAATTATATAGAAAGAAAGGAAGAAAAGAAAAGTGAAGAATAAACATGAAAAAAAGTTTAATAAGTTGCCAATAGTAATTGGAATAGTTATTATTATTTTTATAATTATCGCAGTATCAATTTTTTTCATTATTAAATCAAACAAATTATCTGAGGAAGAAATCTTAGCTGCAAAAGTAGTTAAAAAATATCATGATAGTTTGAAGAATCCAAATTCAATGGAAATATTTGAAATTAGATTATATGATACAGCACAAAAAGATGGGAAAATAGTTATTATGGATGCATCTGGACAAAATGGCTTTGGAGGTATGACAAGAAATAAAGTTGCCTATGATAATAAAATAGAATATATTGGAAACGATAGCAATGCTAATTTATCAATTACAAAATACACAACAAATGTTGGAGAAATTTTAATTAGTAAAAGCATTTTTGGAAAATGGAATGGTGGTCAGGAATATATTTCTGTTGACGTTAAGAAAATATTAAAAAATTATGAAAAAATTAAATAGCTACTACATATAATTCAAAATATAATTTGTACAGTATAAAAAAACACACAAACTATTGATATTTCAATGCTTGTGTGTTTTTTCGATTATGGTGAGCCAGGAGGGATTCGAACCCCCGACCCCAGGCTTAGAAGGCTTGTGCTCTATCCAACTGAGCTACTGACCCATATAATTGCAATAATTATAATAACATGATTTTATATGAATGTCAAGAAAAGATATAGAAAAAATAAAAAAAATATTGTATAATTAAAAAAATTGGAGGGAAAATATGAAAAAACAAGAAAAAATTTCAATTAATTATGTCTTTTGGTATTTTCTTATATTTAGTTTGGCAGGACTTTTTATTGAAACTATATTTTGTTATGTTACAACAGGGGTATTAGAAAGTAGAAAAGGATTAATATGGGGACCATTTTGCCCAGTTTATGGAGTGAGTGCTGCAATATTAATTGTAACTTTAAATAAATATAAAGATAAAAATATACTACAGTTATTTATATATGGATTTATAGTTGGATCTATAGCAGAATATGTGCTAAGCTATGGCCTAGAAGCTATATATGGTATGAGATTCTGGGACTATAGTTATGCAAAGCTAAATCTTAATGGAAGAATTTGCTTACAATATTCAATTTATTGGGGATTACTCTCAGTACTAGTTATGAAATTTGTTAGACCTTTAATAGATAAATTGATAGATAAAATCCCAGTAAGAATTAGAAATATATTTGAAATTGTAATTTTAATATTTTTAGTAATTAATTGTGTTTTTACTGTGTGGGGAATACAAACTTATCAAAATAGAGTAGTGTATAATAAAGTTACTAATGAAGAAACAAATAACGTAATATTTAAATTAAAACAAAAGATAGAAAATGATTATTTTACAAATGAAAGAATGTCCAATACGTTTCCAAACTTACGTGTCAAAGATAAAAATGGAAACGAAATATGGATAAAAACTTTAATTCCAAATAAATAAAACTGGATTTAAAATAAAAATCCAACTAATCCAAATATCAGAAACAATATGCCAGAAATTTTTTGCATCATTGTTTCTGATATATATTTGTTCAAAAATTTTCCGAATATAATTGCAATAGAGTCACATGCAACCATGGCTAAAATTGCACCCAGTACTAGCATTACTTTTGCATTTGGATATTGAATACCAAATCCTAGTGATGCTAAAAATGTTTTATCTCCTAATTCTCCAACCATAATTGTTAAAGCAATAATAATACAATAATTTAATTTTAAATGAGATATCTTTTGAATAATACCTTCTTTATTATCTGAAGCATTATTTAGGTTTTCCGTCTTTGGTATAAATGATAATATACCCATAAGAATAAAAGAAGAATAGGTAAATGTTTCTATAATATTATGCCAAAATGGATCTTCGAGAAGACCTATACTGCTACCAAATAAAATTGCAATACCGTGACTAAAAAAAGAACCTAATGCGACACCTAGTAAAATTGTTTTTGCTTTTAAAGAGTTTGAAAAAGACAGTACAATTAACTGTGTTTTATCTCCTAATTCTGCAATAAAAACCATTATAAATGAGATTAAAAACGGATAAATATACTCCATACACTTCACCTTTACTAATTTATATTTTATATTAATTATTTAAGTTAAATATTTTAATTCTACTTTATTAAAGATAATATAAAAATATACCAAAATGTAAAAATGTGAATTCTACGTGAACTTTATGAAAAGTTGTTGAAACTGAAAAAATTAAATGATAATATGGAAAAGTAAAATTAATCATACGGAAATAATAGATTGGAGGAATAACATTGATAGAGGTTAAAAATGTTACGAAAAAGTATGGAAATAAGATAGCTGTTGACAATATTAGTTTCGAAGTAAAAGATGGAGAAGTAGTGGGATTCTTAGGACCAAACGGTGCAGGTAAGAGTACAACAATGAATATGATAACAGGTTTTATAGAACCAACTGATGGAACTATTATGATAAATGGTAATGATATTTCTAAAAAAGCAAAAAAGGCAAAAAAACAAATCGGATATATGCCAGAGAATGTACCTTTATACCATGAACTTACTGTAAAAGAGTTTATTAAATATATGGCAGAATTAAAATTTGTAAAAAGGCCAGAAAGAAAAGCAGAGGTAGACAAAGTAATCAAAGAAGCTGGATTAGAAAATGTGAAAAATAGATTAATTAGAAATCTATCAAGAGGATATAAACAAAGAGTTAGTTTAGCAGGTGCTTTAGTTGGAAACCCAGATGTTATTATCCTAGACGAACCAACGGTAGGATTAGATCCAAAACAAATTACAGAGATTAGAGGATTAATAAAAGAATTAGGGAAAAAACATACGGTTATTTTAAGTACACATATATTATCAGAAGTAAGTCAAATATGTGAAAAAGTAGTTATAATTAATAAAGGAAAAATAGTTGCAATAGATACACCAGAAAACTTAGAACAAAAAACAAAAGAGAAAAATGGAATTTCAGTAACAGTTGAAGACCCAAAGGAAAACATGAAAAAACTAAAATCTAAAATTCCAGAGATAGAAAAAATTGAAATGATAAAAGATAATGAAGATGGGACAAAGCAATTTGTTATTACTTCTAAGACAGATATTGATTTAAGACAGAAATTGTTTGAAGTATTACCAAAAGAAGAAATTACAATATTTGAATTAAAGAAAACAGAAACTAGCTTAGAAGATGCTTTCATCAAATTAATTGATACAGAAAAGGAGGAAGAAAAATAATGTGGACAATATATAAAAAAGAATTAAAAACATATTTTTTATCTCCAATAGGATATGTTGCAGTTGGCTTGTTTCTAGCAATATATAGTTTATTCTTCTTTTTAACTACTATACAATACGGTGTAGTAGATTTAGGAAATTTATATTATGCAACAGCAAGATATGGATTATTACTTATAGTTCCAATACTTACAATGAGAATGTTTGCAGAAGAAAGAAAAAATGGAACAGAGCAACTTCTTTTAACTTCGCCAAGAAGCGTTACATCAATTGTTTTAGGGAAGTTTCTAGCAGCAGTTACAATTATTTTAATTACATTAATTGTTTCAATTATGTACTTTGTAATTGTTAGCTTCTTTGGAAAAGCTAATATTGTAACAGTATTAGTAACAATGTTAGGATTTTTGTTACTTGCAATGGCAGCAATATCATTTGGAATGTTAGCCTCTAGTATTACAGAAAATCAAATTATTGCGGCAATTATTACGATTGCATTCTTGGTAATGCCTTGGTTCTTACCTGACATTAGTAGTATATTTTCAAGCATAAATTTAATTGATAAATTTATGAAATTCCCATACGGCTTGATATCAATCACAGATGTTGTAGGATTATTATCATTTACAGTTATGTGCATTATAATTACAATATTATTGATAAAGAGAAGAAAAACTGTAAAATAAAAAGGAGGGAACAAACTTGAAAAAAGAAAATAAAAATAAAAAAATTCAAGATAACAAAGTGAAAAAAGAAGAGAAAAATCTTGAAGTTATTAATAAAAAAGAAAAGAAATCTTCAAGCAAAATGAAGCTATGGTTAAGCAAAACAATTTATACAGTTATATTAATAGCTATTATAATATTAGCATATATAGGAATAAATTTGCTAATTGAAAAAGCAAATATAACTGATATAGATTTAACAGCAGATAAAGTATATAGTTTATCTGACACATCTAAATCTATAGTAAAATCAATTGATCAAGATGTAGATATAATACTAGTCAATATGAGTAATGTGCAATCAGTAATAGATTTTTCAAATAGATATAGTAAAGAAAATGATAAAATTAAAGTTCAGGAAATTTCAGATATTAGTCAATACCCAGAACTTGCAAAGAAATATAATTTAACAGATAGTAGTTATTATATAATTGTTAAATCTGGTAGCAAAGAGAAAATTATTACAACAAGTGATTTATATACTTATGATTATACAACTGGTCAAGAGAAAGATTTAACAGAAGAGACAATGACAAATGCTTTGTTAAATGTAACAGTAAAAGACAAACCAAAAATTTATTTCTTAACAGGTCATAATGATAACTTGACTTCATATTTATACAGCTTTAAGCAAAGCCTAGAAGATGAAGCAAATGAAGTGGAAGATTTAGATTTACTAACAACAGGAAAAATACCAGATGATTGTAGTACACTTGTAATAACAACATTAAATGAGGATATAAAAACAATAGAAAAAGATGCCATTATAAAATATATAAAAAAAGGCGGAAAAATAATATTATTCTCAGATGCAAATGTAACTAAAATAAAAATGCCTAACTTCCAAAAAGTATTAGATGAATATGGAATTAGCATTTCTGAAGGAATACTTCTAGAGCAAGATACAAGTAAAATGCTATCAGGATCACCATCAGCAATACTTGTAACAGTACGCCAAGGATCGAGTATTACAAACAAAACAAATATGAATATGAATGCTTGCTTTATTAATGCAGGAAAGATTAATTTTAAAGATGATGACACACTAGAAAAACTAGGCGTAGAAAAAGAAGTTTTAGCTACAACATCAGAAAAAGCCTTTTACAGATCTGATTTATCAATTACAAGTACATCTAAAGCAACATCAGATGAAGAAGGAGAGGCAACAGTTGGAGCTCTATTAACAAAGAAGGTAGATGACGATACTACTTCAAAGTTAATAGTATACTCAAATAATGTATTTATAACAAATATGCAAATTTCTATAAACAATCAATATTATTTGTATGCATATGAATTTTATAATAATGAAGATTTAGCATTAAACTCAATATCATACTTAACAGATAGGGAAGATACAATACTAATTAGAAAAGACACAGAAACAAGCACTTATACTGTAACTGAAAATCAACAAAGAATAATTTTAACAATTATTTTTGCAGTCCCAGCCTTAATAATTATAGCAGGAATAATTATTTGGCAAGTTAGAAGAAGAAAATAAATCATAAACAACCCCTTCTCATAATAAAATTTATGAGGGGGTTGTTCTTTTATGAAAAACACAATAAAAGCAATTTGCGTAATAATTGGAACAATAATAGGAGCTGGATTTGCATCAGGAAAAGAAATATATTTGTTTTTTAATATATACGGAATAAAAGGGCTATATGGAATAACTGTAGCTAGTATAATAACGGGAATAGTAATATACAAAGTACTTTTACAAATTAGAAACAGAGAATATACTAGAAATTATAAAGAATACTTAGAAAAGCTTGGAGTTAATGAAAAAGTAAGAGAAATATTAAGTATAATAATTAATATTTTTCTTCTTATTTCATTCTATATTATGATTGCAGGATTCTGTGCATATTTCAATCAAGAATTTAATATACCGAAAATTTTGGTTGGAATAATTGTATGTGGTATGTGCCATATAACATTTATGAGTCATATAGAGGGAGTAACTAAAATTAATACAATACTAATACCTTTTTTGATTTTAATGATTTTGTGTATAGGAATAAAGGACAATATTTTTGATATTTCAAGCATAGCAGATAACCGGTATATGTGAAATTACAAAATATCAAGGATTTCAAAGAAATTGGCTAATTGCGAGTTTGGAATACGCAAGTTACAACAGTATAATATTAATTCCAATGTTAATCAGTTTAAAAAAATATACTAATAAAAATGAAAAGAGTATAGGCATTAGTATATCAATAATATTTTTCATCTTAGCAAGTATATTATATGCGGTGCTACTAAAAGGAACAGGTGAAATAGAAGGTGCAGAGTTACCACTGATCCATGTGATACGTAAATTTGGACCAGTATACCAAGGGGTATATGGAATTGTAATTGTCACAGCAATTTATACTTCCGCAATTGCAGCTGGGTATGGATTTTTAGAGAATTGTAGTAAAAACAAAAAAATGTATCGAACTATTAGTATATGCATATGTATATCTGCCATATTTGCATCAAAAATAGGATTTTCTTATCTTGTAGAATTATTGTATCCAGTTTTTGGATTACTAGGGTTAATACAGGTAACTTATATTATCCTAAAAAAGTAAAATATTTGTTATGAAAATGTTATGTAAAAAAACTTGAAATACTTGAAAAAAAAGACGAAAACTGATATAAATATGTAAAACAAAGGAGGAGAGTTTTATGAAAAATGTCATTGATTTTAAAGATCCGAGTAAACCGGTAAGAAAAATCAATAAAAGAAAATTGATTATAGCAATAGTGATTATGATTATCATATTAGCAATTGTAATAATGGCAATTGTATACTCTTCAAATAAAAATTTTAGAAAATTTTTAGATAGATATTTATTCAGAAAAAATGTGTCTGAAGAAAAACTGGTTTCTATACAACTAGATTATGATTCAAACGTTAGTGTACTGGCATATAACAAGTATTTATGTGTTCTAGCGGAAAATAAATTAAGGCAATACCATTCTTCAGGAGAATTGGCAAATGAAATAAAATTAGAAATTAGTAATCCAGTATATTATGCAAATAATAAATATTTAGCAATAAGCGAAAAAAACAGTTCAAAAATTTATCTTATCTCAGATTCTAAGATCTTATGGGAGAAAGAAGTTGATGGTAATGTTTCTAAAATAGATGTAAATAAAGATGGATATGTTGCAGTTATATTAACAGGAACAACACATAAATCCGTAATTGCTACGTATGATTCAAAAGGAAATGAGCTATTTAAAACATATCTATCAAGCACAATTGCACTTGATGCCACAGTATCTCCAGATAATAAATATTTAGCATTTGCTGAAGTTAATACATCTGGGACAGTTATACAATCAAAAATAAAAATCATATCAACTGAAAAGGCAAAAGAGACACCATCAGATGCTATAATATTTACATATGAAGCTCCATCTAACAGTTTGGTAACAAATATAGAGTATCAAGATAAAAATAAATTAGTATGCATTTATGATGATGCAATTCATATTATAACAGATGATAAAGATGAAATATTAATGGATCTACAGGAAAAAGATAAAAAAGCAGCAGATATAAGATTAAGTAACTATGTTTATAGAACCGTTGAGAAACAAACAGGGTTATTTAAAGCAGATACAGTTGTAGAAATGATGAATATAGGAAATAAAAGAATAACAGAATATACTGTTGAAGGAGTAGCAAAGGATATATACTGTTATGGTAATGTTGTAGCCGTTAATTTAGGACAAGAAATTGATTTTATTCATACAAATGGGTGGTTAGTAAAGAATTATACATCATCACAAGATATTCAAGGAATTACAATTGGAAATGGATTAGCAGGAATAATTTATAGAAATAAAGTTGAAATTATTAATTTATAGGAGGTATAAAGATGTCAGTTATTATTGATCTTATAATTGTGGCAGTAATAGCCATTTGTATCATTATTGGGTACTTGAGAGGATTAACAGGATGTTTAATAAAAATATTATCATTTGTATTATCTTTAGTCATTGCATTTATACTATTTGTTCCAGTTTCAAATTTTGTTATAGAAAACACACAAATAGATGAGAATTTAGAAAAATCAATTAGAGAGATGATTATATCAGATAATAAGAGCTCAGAAGAAGAAATACCAACAGCTATGTCTGATTATATTAATAAAAGAGCCGAAGAAATAGTAGATAATGCAAAAGAAGAAGTGGTAAATGCCACAGCAAGAGATATTTCACAAACTATTGTAAAAGCAGGAACTTGGATTGCATTATTTATAGTTGCAAGAATAGCTCTAATCTTCTTAAAACTAATTACAAGTTTAATATCAAAACTTCCAGTAATTAAACAATGTGATAAACTGGGAGGAATAATATATGGAGTTTTAGAGGGACTATTAATTACATACTTCGCACTAGCAGTAATTTCATTTATTACACCAATAACAAATAAGAATTTGTCAGAGAACATTAATAAATCATATTTAGGTAGCCAAATGTATAATCATAACTTGCTATTAAAGATTATATTTTAGCATAATTATTGATATTAACGAGAAAATTTGATATACTAATACACAAATTTAAAAATGGGAGTGAAAAAGTTTTGAAAAGCAATAAAAAAACTAAGGAAAATAAGAAAAAAAAGGGGAAAATAAAAAAAGTATTATTACTAATATTGCTTATATTAATAATCTTAATAGGTGTATTTGCATATAAAGTACACAAAAATGGTGGTGGAAGCAGTGGAATGATTGCTACTATACTAGGCCACGATGAGGAAACGGTTAATAAACTTCCAAAATTATATTGTCTATTATTAGGAAAAAGTCAAAACTTAACAGATACTTTAATATTAGCATCATATGATCCAAAAACACAAGAAGCAGCGATGCTATCAATTCCTAGAGATACTTTTATAGGAGAAAGCAAAAGTAGTGCAACTGCTTGGGACAAGATAAATGCAGTGTACCAAACAGGGGCGGAAAATGTATTAGAAGATGTTAGAAATCTTACTGGAATTGATGTTAAATATTATGTTATGGTAGATACAGAGGCATTAAAAGTATTGGTAGATAAAATAGGAGGAGTAACATTTAATGTACCAATCGATATGAAATATGATGACAGAAAACAAAATTTGCATATTAACTTAAAAGCCGGAGAACAATTATTAGATGGTGATAAGGCAGAGCAAGTAGTTCGTTTTAGACATAACAATAATGGAAGTACATATCCAGAAAGTTATGGAATAGAAGACATTGGTAGAATGAGAACACAAAGAGCATTCTTAACAGCACTTGCAAAACAGACATTAGTACCAGCAAATATAACAAAAATACCAGACTTTATTGATATTGCAAAAAACTATGTAGAAACAAATTTAGATTTTGATGCTATTAAAGATTATGTTCCATATGCTATAAACTTTAATATGGACAACCTTAAAACAGATAAATTACCAGGTATTGCTGAAGTTGCAAATGGAGTATGGATCTATTCAGCATATGAGGAAGAAACAAAGAAAGTAGTTAACGAATTATTCTATACAAGAACGAATACTAGTACAGAAAATAATGGAGAAGATGGAAATACAATATCAAATACAACTACTTCTGAAAGCGCATCTTCTACAGCACAAAGTGTAGACAAATCAAAAATAAACATAGAAGTATTAAATGGAAGCGGAAACAATACAAATCTAAAAGAAGTAGTAGCAGAGTTAAAAGCTGCAGGATACAATGTTAACAAAACAGGGAAAACCACTACAACTTCGATTACAACAGCTATTGACAGAAAAAGAATAGATGATGAAATAAAAGAAGATATTAAAAATATTATCGATACAGATAATATTACAACAGGACAAGAAAGCGGAAATACTCATGTTACAATTATTCTAGGTACAGATTATGTGTCATAATAATAGCGAAAGCTAATTAAAAATTTATAAAATTCTTAGTTGTATATTGATTATATAAATACAACTAAGAAATGTTTTAAATAGCTTTCGCTTCTATATTTTTTTTTCTATTAAAATCTCCAAAACAATGAATATTAATTTTACAAGATATTATAAAACATCATAAATAATTATAAATTACTATAAATTATAGTACTACATCTCAAGATTTTAAGTTAGTTCAAGCAATTTATTATAAATAATCACTAATTTGAGTAAACTTAAATTCACCTTTACCCTCACGATTTTTGTGGATATTGTTGATAACTGACTTTGAATCCACGGTTTTATTGCTTTTAAAGAGGCTTCTTTTTCCTCCGCTTTTTCTATTACCTTTTCTGCTTTTTTCTTTTTTAGATCGTGAAGTTGTTTTGCCTGATGATCTGTTCTTTCTATTACTGTTATTTGAGTCATGTTTTAATAATCTATATATAATATATAAAATTAGAAAGATCAATAAAACTCTAAAAACAATTACTTCAAAACTAGAAGCATATACAGAAGATGAGGCAATTAAATCTGAAGAAATGTTTTCTCCATTTATATTATACGAAATCTTTCCAACAACGCTGTTTTCAGCAATAGGAGCTTTTAAGTCTGAACGAATTTCTATAGTTGGTTCTAAGGCTGATATATCAACATTATTTTTAGTCAAGACTTGTATCTCATTTTTTACTAAAATATCTAAATTTTTCGATTCTCTAGTTCCATTACCAATTTCCACTGTTTTAATAACATCTTTGGCAGAATGTATTTTAGTATATGAGTAATTGTCAAAACCATAATTAAACAAATTGATACAATCTTTATATCTATTGCTAATTGAAGATCCATTTAAAATTACAGCAAGCAGTTCAATATCGTCTTTTTTTGCTGTAGATACAATACAACTTCCAGCACTATCTGTGTATCCAGTTTTTAATCCTGTAGCATAAGAGTAATAATATTTATTTAAAGATTCGTTATTGATAAGTGCATTAGTTGCATTAAAAATCCTATCGGTCTTTTTATATTTATTAGTAATAGGTAAGGTATATTGTGTTACCATTGCAATTCTCATTATATCTGAGTAATTCATTGCATATTGACCGATTAAAGCCAAATCATATGCAGTAGAATAGTGATTCTTATCATGGATTCCATTTGGATTTACAAAGTTGGTGTTCTTACAACCTAATTCTTTAGCTTTATTATTCATAAGAACAGAGAAGTTTTCGACAGATCCAGAAATATGTTCTGCCAAAACAACAGCTGCATCATTGGCAGAAGGTATAAGAAGTACATTAAGCAATTGTTCTATTGTAAGATTTTCACCTTCTTTTAAACTAGCGTGAGAATATCCTACAGGAATAGAATAAATTGCGTTGTGACTGACAGTTGCCACATCTGTTAACTTACAATTTTCAAGTGTTAAAATTGCTGTCATAAGTTTTGTAGTACTAGCAGGGTACATTTTTTCATAGGCATTTTTAGCATATAAAATTTTACCAGTCTTACTATCCATCAAAAGGCAAGCCTGAGACGTTGTTTTTACGTCATTTATATTAACATCGTTATTTGAAGAATCTGAAGTGGATGTAGCACTTAAGGTGTTAGAGGTGTCTGATGTATTTGCAGCACTAGTTGCTAAGATAGGATTCATACAAATAAAAGATGATAAAATTATAATAAATAATAACAGTAGTATGTTTTTTAGTTGCTTCATAATAATCTCCATAAATTTTTAAAACTTATACTAATATATATTATTTTGAGTGCAATTTCAATACAAAAATCTTAAAAAGGAGGAAAAATCATGAATTATATAAATTATATAAGAAAGTATTTTAAAAACAATGTAAAAGAAAAAATAGGAAGGGGAAAAAATATTGTTATAGTTATAATAATTATTGTAATCTTAATATCTATATTAATAGCCAGTATAATAATTTACATGCAAAACATGGAAAATAGTGATGTGGCAGTATTAGATGAGATGGAAAAAGAAATGAACATAGCTAATGAAATGATAAATTCAGGAAATGAAAATAATGGAATAGGAAGTTCGAACAATAATAAGGGTGAAACAAATAGTAAAAATCGGAAATACGCAGGATGGCCAAGAAGAAAACAAAGATGCAAACAAAAATGTAAATAAAGAGGGAAGCGGAGAGAACAGTGAAGAAGTAGAAGAAAACGAAAAAATAGCAATACATATTACAGGAGAAGTGAAAAAAACAGGAATAATCTATTTAAAAAAAGGAGCAAGAATAGCAGATGCAATAAAAATTGCAGGAGGAGCCACTAAAAATGCTAACTTGAACAGAGTAAATCTAGCTTATGTATTAGAAGATGGACAAAAGATATATATTCCAAATAAAAAGGACAAAGTTAATAAAGAGGAGTATATTATTTCCAATAGTGGAGAGAATGTAATGGTAGAAGAAGGTAAAAATACAGGAAACAATAATACGAACAATATAAAAGACGGAAAAAGTACAAATGTGAAAGGTGTGATATCAAAAGTGAATATTAATTTAGCGAGTCAAAGTGATCTTGAAACATTGCCAGGTATAGGTCCATCATTAGCTCAAAGAATTTTAGAATATAGGAAGGAAAATGGAAAGTTTCAGAAAATAGAAGATATACAAAATGTAAAAGGAATAGGAGATGTAAAATATAATAAGATAAAGGATTATTTAAGTATATGATATGATGATATTATATAATATCATCATATAGTACAAAACAAAAAAGTTGTAAATTTAGTATAAGGGTGTAATATTTTATTTTAGAGTAACATACAATATATAAAGAGCAAAGCAAAATTACTAAAAGCTAAATTATTAGATTATTAGTTTAAATCTAAATTGGGTGAATTGTAAAAGTAAAATATAGTGTGAATCTAAAAATCTAAATTTGAAATAAAATTTAGCTAAAGCTATTGACAAAATTAAGGTGTAGTCTTATAATAATACTTGTTATTACATCGCGGGGTGGAGCAGTTGGCAGCTCGTCGGGCTCATAACCCGAAGGTCGTAAGTTCGAGTCTTACCCCCGCAACCAACTTGTAGCAAGTCTTTTAGAGATTTGCTATTTTTTATTTTTCCCTAAAAAGTGCCATTTGGGGAAATTTTGGGGAAGAAATCCTCACAAACCATTGATATAACTAATAAAATTTCAGTAAAAGACTATGGGAAACCTAAAAATATATTTAGTAGTCTTTTACTTTTTTATCGTGAAAAGTTTAATGACTTTAGTGAAAAAAGATTTTTATTGACGTCCAGGTAGTAACAGATTTTCTAATGCAAATCCAGCAGTTTTATTATGAGCAATAATTGGATGTACATAGAAATTTAATGTTGTTGTTAATTGTGCGTGTCCTAGTCTAGCTGATACTATTGGGATTTCAATATTTTGTGCTATGAGTAAGGTCGCATTTGTGTGCCTTAACCCATGAAAGTTAATTACAGGTAGTCCAATTTGTTCAACAAATTTTACAAACCACTTACTAATAGTAGAAGGATGCATTGGCTTACCATCTGCTTGTACAAATAACCTATTAGAATCAATCCATAATTCGCCACAGAACTCTTTTTGATTGTCATACCATAATTTATACTCTTCAAGTAAAGAAACAACGAAATCTGGTATTCCAACTTCTCTGATAGAGCTTTCCGTTTTTGGTGTTTTAGTAAATACACCTTTTTCTGCTAAATACTGACTAGAACGATTAACGCATACAATTCCATCTTTAAAGTTTATATCATCCCATTCAAGTCCCATAAGCTCTCCAAGTCTAACTCCAGTAAATAGTGTTAATAGGATAGCAACTTTATATTTGATTTGATCCTCTGTAAGTTCCATTAAGTTAGAAACTAATGCTTTACTTTGTTCATCATCATAGTATCTTCTTTTAGGTTTTCTAGTTTTTGGTGGTTGAACACGTTCAGCAGGATTTGCTAGTATTAATTGCCAGTATACTGCTTTTTGTAACATAGCATGAAGAAGTCTGTGATGTTCTGCTATAGTTTTTGATGATAGTGGTTTTCCTGTCTTTTTACCATTGTTTTTTTTTCTTCTTATTATTTGAGTATCTTTACTTAACAAATCATAGAATTGCATAATGTCAGTAGGTTTAATCTTATCTACATGAAAATGTGAAAAGTAAGGTATTATTCTGCTATTTAGCATTCCTAAATATCTAGTATAAGTTGAAGGTGCAAGTTCTTTTTCTCCATAATCTCTTTTCCATATTTCCACGAAGTCTTCAAATTTAAGAGATTTCCCTTCAATATACATACCTTTTTCACAATCAGCAACGAATTTAGCAAGTTCTATTTTGGCTTCTTTCATACTTTTACAATGAACGGTTTTAGTTTTCTTGATAGGTCTTCCTTGTAAGTTGTAGCCAACACATTTGACTAATCTGTAACTATCTCCTTTTCTTTTTTCAATACTCCCAGCCATTACCTTTTTCACCTCCTTTCAGGCATACATA
>CABPCL010000018.1 GCA_902406115.1 uncultured Clostridium sp.
GAGAACTAACAATACCAATATCACTAAGTATGTCAACTAATTCATTTACAGGGTGTAAAGGAATAACAAAAGTAACATTTACAAAAGGAACAGGAGAAGGAGCAGATTATACAAATGGATCTAGATATCAATATACGCCATGGTATATATCAAAGAATAATGAGATTAGTTTTATATTAGATAAAGATATTAAATCAATAGGGGCTAGTACATTTAGAAATTTATCAAATGCTTCTTTCTACTATAGAGGAAGTGAGGCAGAATGGAGTAATGTTGTAGTAAATTCAAATAATACAATTACTATAAAAGAATATAATTATAGTAATTAAAATATGTAAGAAAAAACCTCTTGACAGTTTACAATAATACATATAAAATATATATGTAAGTAAAAATATATTCTAAAATAGTTATATATATTTATGGTACATTGAAAATTAAATAGAAAGAGGTGTAATGATTATGGATATAATAATCAATATCGCCATTTTTCTAATCTCAGCGGTTATATTCACATTTGTTGGAGTATATATTAGAAAGAAAACTGCTGAATCTAAAATGCAAAGTGCAGAAAATGAAGCAAAAAAAATAATTGAAATGGCAAAAATAGAAGCAGAAAATAAGAAAAAAGAAGAAATCTTCAATGCCAAAGAAGAAATTATGAATGCTAGAAAAGATTTAGATCAGGAGATTAGAGAAAGAAGAGGCGAAGTACAACAACAAGAAAGAAGAATTATTCAAAAAGAAGAAAACTTAGAAAGAAAGATTGACTTAGCTGAAAAGAAGGAAAAAGATCTTTTATTAAAAGACGAAGAGCTAGAAAAGAAAAAGAACGAATTAGATGAAATATTAAATAAGCAATTACAAGAATTACAAAGAATTTCTGGGTTATCTCAAGAAAATGCAAAAAAGCAATTACTTTCTGAATTAGAGAAGACAATTACAGCTGAAAAAGCTGCCTTAATTAGAGATATGGACGCTAAAGCCAGGGAAAATGCAGAGAAAAATGCAAAGGAAATACTTGGATATGCAATTCAAAAATGCGCAGCAGACCATACTTCAGAGACAACTGTATCAATAGTAGAACTTCCAAATGATGAAATGAAAGGTAGAATTATTGGTAGAGAGGGTAGAAATATTAAAACTCTAGAAACATTAACAGGAATTGATTTAATTATTGATGATACACCAGAAGCTGTTGTTATTTCAGGATTTGATCCATTAAGAAGAGAAGTTGCTAAAATAGCTTTAGAGAAACTTATTGATGACGGAAGAATTCATCCAGCAAAGATCGAAGAAATGGTAGAAAAAGCAAAGGAGCAAGTTGAAACTATCATAAAAGAAGAAGGAGAAAGAGCTGTTTTGGAAACAGGAGTAGTAGGATTACATCCTGACCTAGTAAAATTACTTGGTAAATTGAAATATAGAACAAGTTATGGACAAAATGTATTAAATCATTCAATAGAAGTATCAAACTTAGCAAGAATTATGGCTGATGAATTAGGACTAGATACTAAACTTGCAAGAAGAGCTGGATTATTACATGATATAGGAAAAGCTTTAGATCACGATATGGAAGGAACTCACGTAGAAATTGGTGTGGATATTTTAAAGAAATACAAAGAAAATGAAAACGTAATCAATGCAGTAGAAGCTCATCATGGAGATGTTGAACCTAAAACTATTGAAGCTGTTTTAGTTCAAGCTGCAGATGCGATCTCAGCTTCAAGACCAGGGGCAAGAAGAGAAACACTTGAAACATACATTAAGAGATTAGAATCATTAGAAAAAATAGCTGATTCATTTGATGGTGTTGAGAAATCATTTGCTATACAAGCTGGTAGAGAAATAAGAATTATAGTAAAACCTGAAAAAATATCAGATGACCAAATGACATTAATGGCAAGAGATGTTGCTAAAAGAGTTGAAGATGAAATGGAATATCCAGGACAAATCAAAGTTAATGTTGTTAGAGAAACAAGAGTTGTAGAGTATGCTAAATAATATATAGTAAATAAGAATACATCGCTAGTATTAATATAATTGATGCTAGTGGTGTATTTTTTTGTCAAAAAGAATTACACAGAAAATTTACTTGATTAATTGAATTTTTTATAGTATGATTTTTTTGTAATAAAAAAATAAATAAACGTGCATATTATATAAATGTTATTGTACTAAAGGAGGAAAAATATGAAGATTTTAGCGGTAGGAGATTTAGTAGGAGATATAGGATTAAAAAAATTAAAGGAGACGTTGCCAAAACTAATAGAGGCTGAACATATTGATTTTGTAATTGCAAATGTAGAAAACGTTGCGGGTGGTATGGGAATAACAACAAAAGATTTTAATATTTTAGATAAAATGAAAATTGACGTTATGACAATGGGAAATCATACATGGGGTAAAAAAGATATTTTTTCATTTATAGATAATCAAAAAATATTAAGACCAGCTAATTATTCAAGAGGTGTACCAGGAAAAGGATACGCAACATATATGTGTAAAGGAAAGAAAATTTCTGTAATTAGTTTAATAGGAAGAACAGATATTAATGTACTTTCTGAAAATCCTTTTACGGTTGTTGAAGATATAATAAATGAAATAAAAGATAAAACAGATATAATTATTGTGGACTTTCACGCTGAAGCAACAGCTGAAAAAATTGCTATGAAGTACTACTTAGATGGAAAAGTAACAGCTATTTTTGGTACGCATACACATGTTCAGACAGCAGACGAACAAGTAACTGAGAAAGGTACAGGATATATTACAGACTTGGGCATGACGGGTCCTAAGAATTCTGTAATAGGAATGGATGTTAATGCATCTGTAAAAAGATTTGTAACTTCATTACCAGAAAGATATAAATTAGCAGAAGGTGAAGCAATGCTTAATGGGTGCATATTTGAAATAAATGATGAAACTTGTAAAACGGAAGACGTTTTGAGAATATATATAGAATAATTGTCGAGACATGTCAAAAGCACACGATGAAAATTTCCTGTTTTTTCCAAAAATACCTAGACTTTTTTTGCAAAATATATTATAAATATTCTTGTGATTAAAAACAAATAAAAAAATATAGGAGGCAAAAAATGGAAATTTTAAAAATCTCATCAAAGTCAAATCCAAATTCTGTAGCAGGAGCAATAGCAGGTTTGGTAAAGGAGTCTAGCAAAGCAGAGATGCAAGC
The DNA here is from genome assembly GCA_902406115.1 of uncultured Clostridium sp. Taxonomy (GTDB): domain Bacteria; phylum Bacillota; class Clostridia; order TANB77; family CAG-508; genus CALXVA01. Next base: position 3,197 of record CABPCL010000018.1, read on the forward strand.
AATAGGAGCAGGAGCGCTTAACCAAGCGGTTAAAGCAATTGCTATAGCAAGAGGATTTGTTGCACCGGCAGGAGTAGATCTTGTTTGTATACCAGCCTTTGCAGAAGTAGAAGTAGAAGGTGAAGATCGTACAGGAATTAAATTGATCGTTGAATCTAGAAAATAATATATTAGGTAATAAATTTTAATTAAATATAGGGGGCACAAGTAATATAAAATATATTCTTGTGCTCTTTTGATTTAATTCTTGAAAAAACAAATTATATGATATATTATATAACCATATATTGTTAAGTTTGTTGGAGGATTTATGAAAGCTAACATAATTAAATATATTTTTATAATATTTGTTATTTTTATAATTGGATTTGCTATTTATAAAATATATAATCCCAAAAATAGTGTTGATAATAATGAACAGATAAACATAGTAGAAAATAAAGAACAAATTCTAACTAATATGAGAATAGGAATATCAGATTTTGATAATATAAATCCAATTATTTCTCAAAATAGGGACATTATCAATTTGTCTTCTATTATATATGAACCATTATTAACTTTATCAGAAGACTATCAATTAGAACTTGCCCTAGCAAAAGAGTATTCTAAAATCAATGAGAAAACTTATATAGTAAAGCTAAAAGATGATCTAAAATGGGAAGATGGAACAGCCATAACAGGGAAAGATGTGCAATTTACAGTTGATAAATTAAAACAAGGAAAATCAATATATTCAGACAATGCTAAAAATATAAAATCTGTTGAAATTATAGATGTATCAACAGTAAGGTTTAATTTAAATAAAGAGAAAAACTTTTTTGAATATAATCTAATATTTCCAATTATCTCGAGCAGTCAATTTTCAGGAGAAAAAGATTTCTTTAAATCAAGACTTGCACCAATATCTTCAGGTAAATATAAAGTTAAATCTGCATCTGTGGATTCAATGGAATTAGTGAAAAATTATAATTGGTATGGAAACAAGGAAAAAGAACCTAGAATTGATAATATTAAAATTATATTTTATGGAACAATGGGAGATGCATATAATAGCTTTAAAATAGGAAACATAGATATGATTTGCACATCTAATGTCAAGATAAGCGATTACATAGGTACAATTGGATTTACTACAAAAGATTATAAAGGAAGAGAATTAGATTTTATAAGTTTAAACTGTAAAGATAGATTATTGTCAAACAAGGAAGTAAGACAAGCAATAAACTATGCAATAGACAAGAAAAAAATTATTTCATCTGTATATGGTAATGAATATTATATTTCATCTTTTCCAATAGACTATGGAAACTATATGTACACAAAAGAAAGTAAATCATACTATAATCAAAATCAAGCTAAGAAGGTGTTAGAAAATGCAGGGTGGAAATATCAATATGGAAGATGGGAAAAAACTGAAAATTATTCAACTAAAACACTTTGGCTAGAACTTATTGTTGATTCAAATGATAAGCAAAGAGTAAAAGTGGCTGATCTTATAGAAAAACAGTTAGAAAATGTAGGAATAAACGTATCGGTATATAAAGTTTCAAATTCATCATATAAGAGTTATTTAAAAAATAAAGACTATGATATGATTATTACAGGTGTAAATAATGGCTATAGCCCAGATTTGTCATATTTTTTAGGAGAAGGAAATATTGCAAATTATGAAAATCAAGAAGTTTTAAGCATTTTAAGTGATTTAAAAAATATTACAGATCAAGAAAAGATAAAAGAAAGATACAATAGACTTATTGAAATATATGATGATGAACTTCCATATATATGCTTATATAGAAATAAATCTAAAGTAATATATAGTATTAAATTAACAGGAGAATTTGAACCAAATAATTATAGTGCATATTATCATATCGAAAAATGGTATAGGCAGTAAAATGGTAATATAAAATTTTCAAAAAGTATTGACAAATTTTTTATTTAATATATAATAATACAAACAGATGTTTAAAAATAGGAGGAAAAATTTATGAATAATCAAAACTCAGAAAAAATGAAAGCATTAGAAGTTGCATTAGGTCAAATAGAAAAACAATTTGGAAAAGGATCTGTAATGAAATTAGGAGACGTTACGGCAATGGAAGTTGAAGCAATACCAACAGGAGCTTTAAGTTTAGACATTGCTCTAGGTATTGGAGGAATTCCAAGAGGAAGAATTGTAGAAGTATATGGACCAGAGTCTTCTGGTAAAACAACACTTGCATTACATATGATTGCAGAAGCACAAAAACTAGGAGGAGAAGCAGCGTTTATAGATGCAGAACATGCACTAGATCCAGTGTATGCAAAACATTTAGGAGTTGATATAGATAATTTAATTGTTTCACAACCAGATACTGGTGAACAAGCATTAGAAATTACAGAAGCATTGGTTAGAAGTGGTGCTATAGATGTAGTTGTAGTAGACTCTGTTGCAGCATTAGTCCCAAAAGCAGAAATTGATGGAGATATGGGAGATTCTCATATTGGTTTACAAGCAAGACTTATGTCACAAGCATTAAGAAAATTAGCAGGTGTAATTAATAAATCTAAATGCGTTGTTATATTCATCAATCAATTAAGAGAAAAAGTTGGAGTTATGTTTGGAAACCCTGAAACAACAGCAGGAGGTAGAGCTTTAAAATACTATGCTTCTGTAAGATTGGATATAAGAAAAATAGAAAATATAAAACAAGACGGAGAAGTAATAGGAAATAGAGCAAGAGTTAAGGTTGTTAAAAATAAAGTTGCTCCACCATTCAGAGAAGCAGAATTTGATATTGTATATGGAAAAGGAATATCAAAAGAAGGTAATATATTAGATATAGCTGTTAATTTAGATATTATAGAGAAAAGTGGATCTTGGTTTGGATATAATGGAGAAAGAATAGGACAAGGAAGAGAAAACGTAAAGAAATATCTTGTTGATAATCCAGAAGTAATGAAAGAAATAGAAAAGAAAATAAGAGAAAAATTTAATGAGGCATTTGAAAAAAGCTTGGGTGATGAAGAAAATGATGAAGAACAAGATACTGAACCAGAAGAGTAATAAATAATATATGTCATATAAAAATAGAGAGAGGCAGGATGCAATAATATGGATAATATAGATTGCTTAGAAGAATATGACAAACAAAAGACAAAGGTATTAAAGTATATTATATATAAAAAAAGAACAGAAAGAGAAGTAAGACAAAAATTTGAAAATACTATAGAACAAGAGATACTAGAAGATATTATAGAAGAACTTAAGGAAAACGGCTATATAAACGATAATAGCTATATACAAAGAGCTATTGCAGAATATATTGCATTAAAGAACCTATCAATGAAGGAAATAAAATATAAGTTATTTGCAAAAGGTTTAAATAATGATATAATAGACGAGTATTTTTCAAATAACAAAGATGATTTAATTGATTATGAAATACAATCAATTAAAAATATATATTATAAAAAACAGTATTCAATGGATAAAGAAGAAATCAAACAGTTCTTAATAAAAAAAGGTTATCAGATGGAAAATATAAAAGAAGCTTTAAGTGAGGTAGAATAATGCAAAAAATATTGACATTAGAAACAAATAAATATGCAATTAAAATTGAAAATTTTGAAGGACCACTGGACCTATTATGTCATTTAATAGATAAAAACAAAATGAACATATATGAAATAAATTTGTCAGAAATAACAGATCAGTATATAGAATATATAAATGCTATGGAAAAAATGAATCTAGAGGTAACAAGCGAATTTATAATAATGGCATCTACGCTTCTATATCTAAAATCTAAGAATCTACTGCCTTCTCAAGTTGAGGAAGAACAGGAACTAACGGAAGAAGAACTGGTAAAACGAATTATAGAATATAAAAAATATAAGGAAATTACAAAAACACTAAAACAATATTATCAAGACAATAATAAATGTTTCTTTAAACTACCAGAAGAAATAGAATTACCTAAACAAAAGTTAGAAAGAAAATATGAGAAAGAAATGATTTCATCTATATATGATACTATTGTAGAGAAAAATAGCCAAAGATTGAATCAAAATGCCAAAAACATAGAAAAAATAGCTATTACAGAAACTTATAGCGTAGCAGATAAGGTTAAGACTATGTTTAAAGAGTTATTGCATCATAAAAAGTTTGTATTTAATAATCTATTTCCAAACAAGAAATGTTCTAGACCTGAGATTGTAACTGCTTTCTCTGGGTTATTGGAATTATCAAGAAGAAGCAAAGTGTTAACATCACAGCAAGAAACATTTGGAAATATAACAGTAGAAAAAAGAAAAGCTATGGGTAAATAATAAAAGGAGAAAGATGTACATGCTACATGAAATGAAATTAAATTCAAGTCCATTTGAAAGAATTAAAAATGGTACAAAAACTATAGAATTTAGATTATATGACGAAAAAAGACAAAAAATTAAAATAGGAGATAAAATAGAATTTTCAAAGTTACCTGATTTGCAAGAAAAATTATTGGTTGATGTTACTGATTTATATAGGGAAGATACATTTGAAAAATTATTTAGAAAATTATATTTGAATGAAGAAGAAATAATAGAAAAGACTAAAAATATGTATGAGATCTATTCATATGAAAAAGAACAACAATATGGTGTTCTTGGAATTAAAATAAAAATCAATGTAGATAGTTTAAAAGAAAGTATTGAAAAATACGTACCATATAATGAACAAGAAGAAGTAGATAAGAAAATAATGCTAAATTACATTAATGATTTTGATGATGTATTAACTAGACAAAATGAATATGGACATTTTACTAGTTCTGCATTTGTTTTAAACAAAGAAAGAACAAAAAGTTTAATGATATTCCATAAAATATATAATTCATGGGCTTGGACTGGAGGACATAGTGACGGAGATAGCGATCTTCTATATGTTGCATTAAAAGAGGCGAAAGAAGAAACAGGAATAAAAGATGTTAAGCCTATTTCAAAAGATATGTATTCCTTAGAATTAATTAATGTAAATGGACACGAAAAAAGGGGAAAATATGTGGGATCGCATGTTCATCTTAATGTAACATACTTGCTAGAAGCTGATGAGAAAGAAAAAACACATATAAAAGAAGATGAAAATAGTGCAGTAAAATGGGTACCAATAGATAAAGTTTTAGAGGCATCATCTGAAGCTTGGATACGAGATAGAGTTTATTCTAAAATTATTGATAAAATGAAGAAAGATGGAATTATAAAGAATATCTAATCTACAATTTGTGTTTTTAAATGTTTAAAAAAATAAAAAATGTAAAAACTAATACTAAATAACTTCAAAGGAGGTTATCATGGTATTAGTTTTTATTTTGTGTGGGATAGCTGCTTTTTTTGTAATTCTAATATTACTCTTATTCTTATCAACAATAAGAATAAATGTTAACAAACTTAAATTGTCAAATATAGATAATAATTATGGAGAAAACATAAAGGATTATTCCATAAATATCTCAATGAGCTTATTTAATAAAATAAAATGGATATCTGTTAATTTGAATGATAAAAAAATAAAGAAAATACAAAATAAGATGAATATAAAAAAAATTGATTTTAAAAAGCTTAAAGTAGATTTTAAACCTGATGATATAAAATTATTAAAAAAAATAAAAGTTAAAATTGCGTATTTAGAGTTGTTAGCTAGAATAGGAGTTAATGATGTTGTAGCAACTAGTTTTATTATATTTGCCATTACTATGATAATTTCATTACTATTACCACACGTAATAGAAGAATACAAAGATAAGAAGTACAACTATAAAATATTACCATTATATCTAAATAGAAACGCATACGAAATAAAATTAGATTGTATAATTGAGGTAAAAATGGTACATATTATCAATATAGTATATGTTTTTTTAAAGAAAAGGAGAGTAGATAGAAATGAGCGAACATCCAATAGAAGGCCTTATGGTTACAGCTATGAATAGTATACAAGACATGATAGATGTTAATACAATTATAGGAGAACCAATTGAAACAAGTAATAATGTTATTATTATTCCAATTTCAAAAGTGGGATTTGGCTTTGCAGCAGGAGGAAGTGAATTTAAAGGAGAAACAATTGATGAATATATGAAGAAGGAAAAAGAAGAACAAGTTCAATACAGATTACCATTTGGAGGAGGTGCAGGTGCTGGAGTAAGCATTTCACCAATTGCATTCTTGGTGGTACAACCTAATAATGTAAAATTATTGCCAATAACACATTCTTCAGCTGTTGATAGATTACTAGATTATGTGCCAGATTTAATGGAAAAAATGAATTCATATTTAAATAGATCAATGCAAAATAAAAAAGAAGAAAAAAAGGAAGAGATGAAAAAAGCGGAAAGAGAAAGAAGAGAAGTTAGAGAGACACTAAACAATCTAACTGATACAGTTCAAAATGTTAATAAAACACATCCAAGAAGAAGTAAAATACAAAAACAGCAACCATATGAATTTGAATATGAAGAAAATGATAATTTAGATGATATTGAAGATGAAAATGAGTAGATAAAATAGATTAATAAGTATAAACAAAATACTCCCGAATATATATTAATATAACGAATGGGGGTATTTTATTATGCAAAATAAAAAGTATATAAAAATTATAAGTGGAATTTTAATTATACTAACTATATTTTCATTTTATGTTGTGTTTTCAGCATATGAAAGTGTATATGTATGGTCAAATCAATCTGAACCAATTACTAAACAAACAAGTGCGAAACCAAATAGTAATGAACAAACTAAAACTACTACAGGTATAGAAAAAAGTGATGATTTAAAACTGGAGTCTGGAGGAGCAGTGTTGATAGAACAACATTCAGGGCAAGTATTATATGATCATAATATGCATGAAAAATTGAGACCGGCAAGTGTAACGAAGGTAATGAGCATACTATTAATAATGGAAGCTATTGATCGAGGACAAATTTCATTTAATGATAAGGTTCCTTGCACAGAAGATGCAGCTGCCATGGGTGGATCTCAAATCTGGCTTGATGTAAGAGAAGAACTTACTGTTGATGAGATGTTAAAAGCAATTTGCGTAGTTTCTGCTAATGATTGTACTGTTGCAATGGCAAATTATCTATGTGGAAGCCAAGAAGCTTTTGTAGAAAAGATGAATGCAAGAGCAAAAGAATTAGGCATGAATGATACAACTTTTAAAAACTGCCATGGAATAGATGAAGATGGGCATGTAACTTCTGCATATGATATTGCACTAATGTCAAGGGAACTGTTAAATAATCATCCAACAATTACGAAATATACTACAATCTGGATGGATAGTTTACGTGATGGAAAATCAGAGTTGGTAAATACAAACAAACTAATTAGAAATTATAAAGGTGCTACAGGACTAAAAACTGGTTCAACATCAGTTGCTTTATATAATTTGTCTGCTAGTGCAACAAGAAATGATCTATCATTAATTGCTGTTATAATGAAAGCACCAACAACAAAAATAAGATTTTCAGAAGCACAAAAGCTGCTAGATTATGGTTTTAACAATTATGAGTATAAATCTCTTGCAAAAAAAGGAGAATGTTTAAAGACAGTAGATGTAACTAAAGGAATAAAGGAAAGCACGGAAGCAATTATACAAAATGAAGCTGGAATATTAATAAAAAAAGGTCAAGATAAAGAAATTCAACAAACCATTCAAATGGAAGAAAAACTAGTAGCGCCAATTAGTGAGGACCAAAAAATAGGAGAAATTATATATTCTTTGGACGAAAAGGAAATTGCTAGAACAAATATTATTGCTAAAGAGAAAATAGAAAAAAAGACATTTTCAAATATACTTTCATATTTATATAAAAGTTGGTTTTGTTTGCTAAGATAAAAATGATAATAGAATAGAGTGTCATACAATTATGACACTCTAAAGATTTTTACAACAACTTTATTATCACTAACAAAAGAATATAGTTTTATATCAAAATCATTATTATTTTTAAATTTTAAATCCAAATAGTCGTAAGCAACTGTGGCATCTTTACCATCTTCTATATAAGCAACATCTCTATCATGTTCATGTCTTTCTGTAATTTCAAGGCCATCTACTCCAAGAGCAGCATTATAGACTGTGGTACTTACCTGACAGTTTCCACCACCAATTGCTTTTATTATTTTTCCATTTTTTCCAAATGCATCAGCTGGCTTGTAACCATCACTTGAATTTGGTTGTCCAACAATGTCACAAAAAGAAAATTCTTTACCAGATTTTACAACAGTCTCATTAATCCTAGAACAGGTGATTTTTATGTTTTTTAATCTATTACTATCGCTTGATTTTATTGGAGTCGAGAAACTATATAACTCAGTTTCTTCTGCTTGATTTGATTCGATTTGATTTGGAGAACTTTGATTTTCTAAAGATGTTCTAGTAGCATTATACTCACTATTCATTCTTGCATTATTATGTGTAGAATTATTTTGATCATTAAACCATTTGAATCCGCAAAAAGGCAGCCGCTATTGCAATAATAACAATTAATATGATAATTATATTTTTTTTCATATTTATCGATTCCTTTCGCTATTTTTTGACTAAATATATTTTTTGCATTATTTAAAAAAATATGTAAGAAAAATAATAAAAAATTGAATTGTTGACAAATTTTGAAATTATAGTATAATAAATATATGTGATGAAGGAGAAAAAATATGATTGCTAAAATATGGAAAAAATTATTGCTATTTATTTTGATAATTGCATGTTTATTTAATATAGTAAATAAATTGGTTCATAAAGCATCTTTAGATAAAGAACTAGAAAGTTCAGCACAATATATACAAGAACAACAAATAAAAAATGCAATAAACAATTAAATTATTGGTAAAAATCAAAATAAAGCTTGAAAAAAAATAAAATATATGTTATTATATAATACAGTGTTTTTTAATAAAGTAAGGGAGAGGTGAATACAAGATGAAAGAAGGATTACATCCAAATTATACAGAAACAACAATAACATGTGCTTGCGGTAATGTTATGAAAGTTGGTTCAACAAAGCAAGATATGAAGGTAGATGTTTGTTCAAAATGTCATCCATATTGGACAGGTAATTTAAAAAGAGAGACAACTGGTGGTAGAGCAGATAAATTCAAAAAGAAATATGGAATTGCCTAATTTAAAATATAATGTAGAGATTATTTGTATCTCATATAAAATAAAATGGTTACGTTATGCTAAACATAATATAACCATTTATTTTTTTGTATAAAAATTAACAAAAAAATCCAATATACTGTAAGAGGGATTTTTATGAACGAAAATGATAAAGAAAAACAAAAAAGTAATGAAGAGCTATTTGTTATAAAAGAACTAAATAAAAAAATAGATAACTTAAACTATGCATTATCAAGAAATAAAGTATTGGAACTAGTTGAATTACTAGGTAATAGAAAACAATTATTGTTAAGAAACATATGGTCTGGAATGGCTAAAGGAGTAGGCATTGGCATTGGAGTTACCGTTATTACAGCTGTTTTAGTTGTAATATTACAGAAGGTTGTAACATTAAATATTCCAGTCATAGGAGAGTATATTGCAGACATAGTAGATATTGTTGAAAGAAGTAGATAAAGTTCATTTTATAGATAGACAATCTTTTTAGATAATGATATAATACAAAAAACAATTGTTGGAGGTTGTTATGAACTGGGATAAAGAGATACTTAATAAAATTGATTTTGATAATATAAGGAATAAAGAAGAGAAGGAAAAGGTTGCTAAAAAGGTTGCTGAGAAGATTAAAAATGGAGATGTAATTGGGTTTGGATCAGGATCTACTTCATATTTAACAATACTTGCTATTGCCGAGAAGATGAAGAAGGATAGCATTCAAATAACTGCAATTCCTACTTCTTATGAGATTGAAATACTATGCCATTATTTAAATATACCAACTACTAATTTACTTAATAAAAAACCAGACTGGAGTTTTGATGGAGCAGATGAAGTAGATGAAAATAAATGGATGATAAAAGGTAGAGGTGGAGCGATGTTTAAGGAAAAACTAAATATCGCAAATTCTAATATTACATATATTTTGATAGATAACAGTAAATTTGTAAACAAATTAGGAACTAATTTTAAAGTTCCAGTTGAATGTGATTTTTATGCTGTTAATTATGTTAAAGAACAACTTATGCTACTAGGAGCTGAAAATATAGAAATAAGAAGAGCTGTATCGAAAGATGGCCCAGTAATTACAGAAAGTAATAATATTATTTTAGATGCTAAATTTAATGAGATTTCAGAATGTTTAGAAAAAGATATAAAGTCAATTACGGGTGTAATTGAAAGTGGATTGTTTATTGGATACAATGTGGAGATTATTAATTGTTAAGAATATACTTTAGATAGGTTAATTAAGAAATATGATAAAACAAGTACAGAATGGGAGAGATTAACATGTGGGGAGATATTGCAATTGCCTTCTTATTAGCTTTTATAACAGCGTTTATTATTACGCCACATACAATGAGATTGGCAAAAAAAGTTGGGGCAATTGATTTGCCTAATGATAGAAGAGTAAATAAAAAACCAATGCCTAGATTGCGGAGGTTTAGCAGTAATTGCTGGTTTTTTTGTATCAGCTATTTATTTACTAATTGTGATGAATTACGAGCACACAATAGATCTATTTGGAACGGAAAACTATTATATTAAATTGATAGGATTTTTTATAGGAATTATAATTTTAGGAATTACCTGTTATATAGATGATGTAAAAGGTGTGCCTAACATTGTTAAATTACTTGCTCAAATTCTTGCTGGAATTATTGTTGTAATGGCCGGAATAAGAATTGAAAATTTCAGATTACCTTTCACAGATAATAAGATTATAATTAATGAAGTGTTTTCATATATTCTAACAATTTGTTGGATTGTAGGAATTACAAATGCTATTAACCTAATTGACGGATTAGACGGACTTTCTTCAGGAATCTGTTTAATATCATGCTTATCGTTACTTATAATATTTTCATTAAATAATTCACCACTAATTGCAATAGTATTAATTACTGCATTAGCTGGTGCAATAGTAGGATTTTTACCATTTAATTTTAATCCTGCAAAAACATTTATAGGGGATACTGGATCAAATTTTATGGGGTTTTCGTTGTCCATTATTTCTATATTAGGAATAGCAAAAACATACACAGCTATTGTGCTAATTGCACCAATAATTGTACTTGCTTTACCAATCTTTGATACACTATTTGCTATAGTAAGAAGAATAATAAAAGGAAAGTCATTAAAAGCAGTTTTAAAACCTGATAAAGGACATTTACATCATAGACTAATGTCAAGAGGATATACTCAAAAACAAGCAGTTCTGATTATGTACGGAATTACTGCAATTTTAGGAATGTTTGCAATAATACTATTAGAAAGTGGTATTTGGAAAGCATTGTCGTTTGCTCTTCTAATCTGTGCAATTGTTGCTATTGGTTATAAAGATATTGTAAGAATATTTGGTGAAAAATCGGAAATTAAAATATATGAAAAAGAGATGCAAAAAATAGAAGAAGATATTGAAAAATTAGAAGATGTTAAGAAAAAATATAGAGAAAACAAATAAAACTATTGAGGTGAAATAATGGAAGAAGATAGAATTATCAGTCCTGAAATAGCAGATGTGAGTGAAGAAAGATTAGAAAACTCACTAAGACCAAAAACCTTACAAGAATATATAGGACAAGATAAGGTAAAGGAAAATTTAAAAGTATACATAGAAGCAGCGAAGAAAAGGGGAGAACCACTTGACCATGTTTTACTATATGGACCTCCAGGACTTGGTAAAACAACTCTTGCCAACATTATATCAAATGAGATGAATTCAAATATAAAAATAACATCAGGACCTGCTATTGAAAAACCAGGGGACTTAGCAGCGTTACTTACTAATTTGTCTGAGTTTGATGTTCTATTTATTGATGAAATTCATAGATTAAATAAAAGTGTAGAAGAAATTTTATACCCAGCATTAGAAGATTATACATTAGATATTATGATTGGAAAAGGACCTAGTGCTAGATCTATTAGATTAGATTTGCCAAAATTTACACTAATAGGAGCAACAACTAAAGCTGGTTCACTTGCAACGCCATTAAGAGATAGATTTGGAATTGTAAATAGACTAGAGTTATATAATACAGAAAATTTAACAACAATAGTAAAAAGATCTGCCAATATTCTAGAGGTAAATATAGATGAGGATTCTGCAATTGAAATAGCAAAGAGATCAAGAGGAACTCCAAGAATTGCTAATAGATTGTTAAAGAGAGTTAGAGACTATGCGGCTGTTTTAGGTGATGGAAATATTACGCTTAAAATAACCAAAATTGCTTTAAACAAATTAGAAATTGATGATATGGGGCTTGATGATATCGACAGAAAGATACTAGAAACATTGATCGTAAGGTATCAAGGAAGACCGGTTGGAATAGAAACAATAGCAACTACAATAGGTGAAGAGGTTGAAACTGTAGAAGATGTATATGAACCTTATTTAATTCAAATAGGTTTTGTATCACGTACGGTTAGAGGAAGAATTGCGCTTCCAGCAGCATATGAACATATAGGAATAAAATTTGAAGGGTAGTAAATAATTTAGAAAGGAAAAACCAATGAAGATAAAAGAAAATAAAAGTAAGATACCTATCATATTATTGGTAGTTTGTTCGGTTTTATTTGCACTACCATCTTTAGTATATATTGTTGAAAACAAAACAATTTATAGATTTTTCTGGGTTTGGACATTCTTACTTAAAAGACCAGAAACACAAAATGAAAAGCTATTAAATACAGGACTGTTTTTTGTATTATTTACAGCAATTTTTATTATATATTGTGTAATATTAAAAAATAATAAGAAAATATTTAAAAGCAAAAAACAGATATTTATACTAATAGCAATTATATCGCTGCTATTTTTAGCCATTATTCCATATACTAGTACAGATGTATATTCATATATTGCCAATGGTTGGTCTGCAGCACATTATGGTGAAAATCCATATTATACATCAACAGGACAAATAGTAGACAATACAGGTACAATAGAGCCAATGTTTAATAAAGTTGCAAATTGTTGGAGATATGAAACAGTAGTTTATGGGCCATTATGGACAATGATTTGTACAGCACTTTCATGGTTGTCTTTTGGAAATATAGATATTGCTTTGATAATTTTTAAGTTGGCAAATTTGCTTATACATATAGTAAATTGTATTCTTGTATATAAAATAACGAAAAAGAAATTATTCTTAATTATGTATGGATTAAATCCATTTGTATTATTTGAAGCACTTACAAATGTACACAATGATATCTTTATAGTATTGTTTATATTGTTAGCCATATATTTTGTTACAAGAAAGAAAAATTTATTTATTTCAGTCGCATTTGTTGCAATGGCAACAGCAATAAAGTATTTAGCTATATTAATACTACCATTTATAGTTTTATATGCCGTAAGAAAAAAAGAAGTAAAAGATAGAATAAAGTGCTGTGTGTTTTGTGGAATTGAATACATAGCAATAATTTTAATGCTTTACTTGATATATGTAAAAAATGATCTAACTGTATTAACAGGAGTCTTTATTCAACAAGCTAAATATAATAGATCAATATTTTATTTGATATATGAGTTGCTTGGTAGAAACGTGCAAGTGATTCCTATTATACAAAATACATCATTAGCTGTATTTGCAGCATATTACATATATGTTGTAATAAGAATTTTAATAAGCAAAAACATTAGAATACATGAGATTATGAAAAAATATAATTTTATATTGTTAATTTTTACATTTGTTTTAATTACTAATTTTAATCCATGGTATATTCTATGGTTTTATCCAACAATATTTTATTTAAGAGGAAAATCTATAAAAAATATATTACATGTTTCATACGCAGCAGAGATGGGAAACCTGGTTTCATTTGTATTATGGAGTGAAGCTCAAAGATTAGGAATTACATATTTTATTACAATGTTAGTGTTAACAATAGGTTTAAATATTATAAATAGCGGAAAAATAGAAATAAAAAGTAGGAGAATAAAATGAAGTTATTAATGCATACTTGCTGTGCGCCATGTAGTGTGTATTGCATAGATAGTTTAAGAGAAGAAGGAATAGAACCAACAGTATATTGGTATAATCCAAATATTCATCCATATACAGAGTATAAAGCTAGAAGAGATTGCTTGAAAGAATATACAAAAAGTATAGGCGTTGAAGCAATTTTTGAAGAAGATTATGGCTTGGATGAATTTTGTAAAAATGTAATAAGTGATTTAAAAAATAGATGTGTTAATTATTGCTATAGGGTACGTCTTGAAAAAACAGTGAAGTATGCAAAAGAACATGGATATGATGCATTTACATCTACACTGTTTGTAAGCATATATCAAAAACACGAAGAGCTAAAAAAAATCTGTGAAGAACTATCAAAAAAATATGAAATTAAATTCTTATACAGAGATTTTAGAGTTGGATTCAGAGAAGGACAAGCAAAAGCAAGAGAATTAGGTTTGTATATGCAAAAATATTGTGGCTGTGTATTCTCAGAGGAGATGAGATATTATAACCGCAATGCCACGAAACCTAGTATTTCCAATGGTTACGAAATACCAAGAGAACCTAGAATGCAAGTTAAAAAAATAGAAAATAAAGAAGATTATATTG
>CABPCL010000019.1 GCA_902406115.1 uncultured Clostridium sp.
TAATCAAATATTTGATTACATATATAATAACAAAATTTATATTATAAATCTCGAATACAATAAGCTTTATTTTTAATCTTTTGTATTTTGTTATTCAAAAAAATTTATTGATATTTAAGTGTTTTTATAAACTTGCAAAAAGTAATCCGACTTAAATGAATATTTTTAAGTCGGATTATATAATATTTTTTCGATTATGTCAACTTTAAGTGTTGTTATATTGATTAGTTTAGTAAATATAGAATTTCTATATACCTTTTATATTAATGTACAATTTTTGCACTTTAAGATGTTTTATTTTTTTACCTTTTAAAATCTAAAATCAGAATACTTAGCATTTCCTGATAAAAAACTATTTAATATTTCATCTAGTTCTTCAATTTTTTGTGTTTTTACTATTATTCTTCCTTTATATAATATATCCCTTTGCTTTGATATTTCTTTATTAATTATTTCCATTGTAATGTTTAATAAATTTATAAGATACTTATAAAATTCTACTTTTCTGAAATATACGTATGGTAATGTCAGTAATTCACCTTCAAAGTTTCTGCCATTCCATCTTATCTTCTTTGTATCCTTATATATATTTACTTTTCCTTTTTCAATTAATTTTTCATATTGTCCATATAGTAAAAGTTTTTTCTGTGATAATGATAATATTTCACTTAAATTATCATCTTTATCTAAGTTTCTCAAAATTCTCTTCATTTTATATTTTGAAATTTTTAGTTTTTTGCAGTTCATAAAAATAATTTCTTCATTTTTAAACTTATGAACAATATACTTTTTATTATCAAGCATTATTGGTTGTTTTTGAAAAAAATATGTATATTTAATTCCTTTAAATCTAAAATTATATTCTGGTACTCTAATTTCAAAACCTTTAACATCATTTTCATCATCTTTATATTTTAATATTATTGCTTCAGCCTTTCCTTTTTCTATGGTTTTTTCTATAAGAGTACTTACTTCTTCTAAAAACTCATATTCCAAATATGTGAATTTATTATACAATAAATATTCCTTAAAATTGTCATTTTCGCTTTCTATAACAATGGTTTTTCTTCTATCTTGAAATTTATATTTTACTATTGAATACTCAATATATTTTTTTATATCATCTAAAAACATTTCTTTATAAGAAACTAATCTAACTTTTTTCCTCATTTTCTTCTTCCCATTCTTTTAATATCATTCTCTCAGAACTATATTTATCATCTTGTTCTAAATATTTATTTAAGCAAGCTATTGCAAAGATTTCCCTCATATCGGCTGATATTCCTGATGTTTCACTATAGTATATTTTTTCTAAATTTTTGGTATTTATAATCTTTTTCTGTCCAAATGGTCCAACACTTTTGAATTTTAATTTATTTGAATTTTCAATAGCATTTCTAAATCTTAAATCCATATTTGTACCATCAATTTCAATATTTCTAATATCATCTGCCAACCATTGTATTGCAATTTTCCATCTTTTAATTTGTTCAATAAAATTTATCTTTTCACTTTTATTTATAAGTTTTTGTAATTCACTATCAATTTTTGCCTTCCATCTTGTATCATTTAATACTTCTCCAATTATTATTGCATATCCACTTATCTTAAACATATTATTTAATCCACTAAATTGAAATTTTACTTTAGCAAAATCATTGTATTCTTTATTATCTTTCACTTCTTCATGTATAGATATTTCTGAAAGTATAGCTATTCTTAATATATTATTATAATTTTTTTCAAAAGTATCATAGTCAAATCTAATAATAGAATCAAATATAAACTCACATAAATTATTATAGCAAAAACCAAAAACATCTCTTCCATTATTTTCTTGTCTTATTCCCCATATTTCACAATGCTTAGACCATAAAGTAGGTATTTGTTCTTTATGAATAGAACATATTTTGCTTATTATTTCCTTAAACTTTATTTTCGGTACCCTATCTTCCTCTACTATATTGCTATCTTCCATTTCTTTTAAGATGCTTTTTGTATCTTCATATAGAGTTTTTATTTTGTTATATAACTCATTTTCATTTACTAATAGAGAAGAACTACATTCATACTGTGAATATTCAAATAAATTTTCTTCTATTTTATTGTTTAAAGAATATATTTTTTCTATATACTCTAAAAAAATATTTATTCTTTGTGCATATATTTTTGAAACTCTTTGTTTTATATACCATTTAGGAGTAATAATTCTATTTTCCAATTTTATTTCATTTTTTAATCCTTTATAGATATCATAAAATTCACTATTATTTACCACAATATCATTCATATTTATTAGACTATTATCATTAAATTTATATTTTCCATTTTGAAATATTTCATATTTATCTAATTTTATATTTAATATGTATTCTCTTATTTTTAGCACAAAATCAATTAAAATAACTTTTACATATTCAATTGTATCTTCTATTTCTTTTTGTGATTCAAATGATTCTTTTTGGATCTCTTTTGTTATAGCATCAACTATTTTTACTATATGTTCGTAAAACAATGATATATTTCCATATCTTATCCAGAAAGGAATACTATCAATTATTGAATATAAATATTCTTGTACTTCTTTATAACAATTATTATTTATTAAAAAAAATATACCTTTTTCATTCATCTTCAATATATTTTTTTCAAACCAATCTAGATCAGATATATCTCTTGGTTGTAACTCCGTTCCAGTATATATCGCTATACTTTTTTCACCAAAGTCTGCATTATACCATTTCTTATATTTAGGGATTTTTTGAAACCATAGAGAATTAAACATTATTTTATTTTTTTCTTGTAAATAACATATTAAAAAATATATATTCTCATTTAAAAACTCTTTTATAGATTCTTTTTCATTTATATCTTTCTTTTCTAAAATATAATTATTTACTAAATCCATATCTTCTAATACATCAGATGCGTTTTTCCCATATGTATTTTGCATTGTATCATTATAAAGTCTATTAATATTAACAACACTATCTATATAAAACATCAATTCTTTTTTCTTATTTCTAAGCACGTTATATATATTTGCATATTCATAAATTATATTTCCTCGATTGATAAAGCTAATCACTATATCGATTGTCTTTACTATTGATACAATTATAAAAATATACCAGGTTTTAATTCCTACCATATTACATACTAATACTAATGATGTGAAAATGATATATTTATTAATTTTACTTATACTTTTATTATTATTAATTTCATACTCAAATAATCTTCTAACCTTATTAGGTGTGTTACTATACTCTGAAGAATAAATTGTTGAAATATTAGAATAGTATAAAGCTAAAAAAACACCAGCCACACCTATTGCACATATTAAAAAGTCTGTATAAACAGTATAGTCAATATTAATATATTCTCTTAAAACATTTATAAATTTATAATCCAGCTTTTCTATTACACATTTACATATATATTCTATAAAAAGTATTAACCCTATTGATAAACATGATTTCTTCAAGTGTTTCAAAAAATTCTTGGTAATACTGATTCTTTGTTTTACATTTTTATTATTTAAGAATTTTTTTCTTCCATGATTATATTGTATTTTTTTTATAATAGATAATTTATTGTAAATTTTATTTCTTATTTTATATATACTTTCTATTTTTTCTTCCTCCTTATGAAAAAAGCAGAATTATACAAGTTTTACTAAACTTATTAATTCCACTTTTCTTTTGTATTATAATTTATAAAAATATTCTTTTATTTTATTTGCCATTAGAATTCTTCTTTTTTGTAAAAATTCTTCATAATTTTCAACAGACATATTAATTATATCTTTTGGTATCGCACTTTCCTCTAAATTTTTATATAAATCTTCTTCTGAATTAATTAATCCATATTTGTTTTCTTCGCCATTACATTGTGCTTTAACATCTGCCATATAATCTTTTGGAGCTCTATTACTAACTGCTATATTTATTTCTGTTTGCAACATTGTAAAATTAGCAATTTGATTATATTGTTGTTTATTGTTATACCCATTTTTCTGTAAATAATCTTTAGGAAAAATATGATGTACATCTCCTCTATTTTCAATCAAATATTGTACTTTTATGCTATCTGATAAAAATCCTCTATCTCCTAAAAAGATTTGAGCTGCTAAAAATGTTTTCCAGAAAGGACTGCTTGTCACTGGCGTATTTAATCTGTCTACTAAATAGTTTGTCCAGAATGATTCTGATAATTGTCTTTCTATTTCTTCATTTATATATTTTTCAATATCTTGATTATCATTTAATCTTCTAATATCATAATCAAAAGCAGATTCAGGAGATGATGTATACCTTTGAGTTAAAATTGACATTACAACCCATCTTCTTACTAAAGTTTGTATCTTGCTAGCTTCAATATTTTTTTCTCTTAAAACTAAATATAAAATATATCCAAAGTTAAGAACATTTTGTGATCTTACTAAACTATCATCTATAATACCAGCAGACTTTAGTATCATTATGTATCTTTCAAAATTACTTTGATTAACAAATTGTTTTACCCCATCATATAGTGTTTTAAAACTACTTTCAACTATATCCTCTCTATATTCCCTAGTTTCAAAATCACGACCAGATAATAAACTCACTAAATCTGCTAATTTACCTCTCTTAAATTTGTATGTAAAAGCTACTCTTAATACATCAGTATAAGAAGGTAAATATAGATCTTCATTCTTATCCTTTATCCATTCAATCTGTCTAAATATATCTTTTTTACTAAATTCAACATCATTATTTTTTATATTATCATAATCAACTGGAGTTTTAGCAAAATGACAAAAATAATCAATAACTTTTCTTATATCATTTCCTTCATATTCTTCGTTAACACTTATTTTTGACATAGCAAAGTCAGCTTGTGATAACACTACTCCTTCAGAATTTATCCTAACAAATATTTCTGTTACAGTATCTATATCTAATGCTGACCCAAGTTCTATCCTACCTATAGTAACATTCTTTATTGCTAGTAATCTGTTAATTCTTCTATTCACTTCATTTGGACTTATTTCATATTTGTTTGAATAATCAGTAACAAATTGCCATGTATCAATATTACCATCTTTCATAAATTCTGAAATATCAGGAATCCACTCATCTTGTTTTTCTATTGCGGGATTTAAGGTTTGAAATTCTTCATCTTTTATATTAAAAGCAATTTTTATTCTTTTCTTTTTATAATTACTATCAAGTACTTCTTGTCCTAATAAAGCAGCTGTTAATGCTGTAATTCTTTGTTGACCATCTATTAATACTTGCTTACCCTCTGAAGAAGTTCCATCCTTTAATTTAACATCTGGACTTTTCCATGTAATTATATATCCTACTGGATATCCTTTATATAAAGAATCTATTAAATTTCTTACTTTTGTAGAGTCCCATACAAATGGTCTTTGAATTTCAGGTATTGCGATTGTTCCATCACTTACAAAACCTAATAGCGTACTTACTGAAACATTATTTACTTCAAAATTTGGCATTGTTTATTTCTCCTTTATTTTTAATTACTCTTTTTCATTTTATTAGCAACTTTTTACTTTTAACATTATTTTCTGTTCATTCTACGCTCATTAAGAGTTTTCCATATTTTTCTATACATATTTATAGTATTAGTTGATATTCCTAAATAGTCTTCTAGTATTTCTTTATCCATTATATTAATTGCATCTCTGATATCCTTCTTATTTCTTATGTTGTCATCTAAAATTTCTACCAATCTATTTACATTTTGTTCATCCATATCATCTATATTAGGAATTATAATGTTCTCTGCTTCTTTTGGTAAAATTTCTAAAACTCCTCCTCCATAGCTTCTGCCACATAATTCAGTAAATGCAAATGATATACTATTATAATATGATAATAATATTTTCTTATTGTCATACTTTTCTTTTATTTTAATTCTATGCATTGTATCTGTAGATACTGCATCAATTCCATTCAAAACAAATTTAGGATAAATATTACTTCTCCTTAATAAAAAAGCATCTGGTATCCATATAGAAGGTACTGAATACCATTTTTTTCTTATTCTACACTTATATCCTTTATTTTCTTCATTATCTTCACCAATTTTTATATACTCTTGCTGTTCTTTGCTCATATCTTCAACGTTTACATTCTCATTTATAGTTAAAAGATATGCTTTTACTCCCTTACTAACATTCTTATTCCAATCATCTTCATTAAAAACTAATCCATGAGTTTGAGAGCTTCTACCTATTAATGGTTTAGTATATTTTTTTAAATCATATTTTTTTACATAATTATCATCTAATGAAAAATAATCATTATTTCCAGTAGTTATTCCAACATTTACTAAACCTATATCTCCTATTCGTCTAAATCTCTTATCCTTTTTTATGTCTTCAATGACATTATTCTCATCTTCATTTAAATAGTATCTTGTCCATTTATCATTAGTTAAAATTTTTTCATATTTTAAATTATTTTCATCATATTTTTTTATAAAATCATTTAAATTGTCATATAAAGAATTAGATATTAAACACTCTTTTTCTTTATCTTTTTTTGTTCCTATTAACACAACCACTTCCTGTTCAGCATCTTCAAATAATAATTCATTAAATGAAATAATAGTTATTTTTGACAAATGTTTTGATAGATACTTTCGTAAATCTTCTGCATATGCAACTTGCATTATTTCAGCAGGTATAACAAATGCAATTTTACCATTTTTCTCTAATAATTCTATACATGCAACCAAAAAGAAAACCCAGCTATTAATTAGCTTATTTGATTTCATTTTATTTTTTATTAATACTTCCGCCTGTTTTTCTCTTTGAAATGTAGTTAAATATTGATATCTGATGTATGGTGGATTTCCAATAATTAAATTATATTTTTCTTTACAGTTAACATAGAAGTTATAAAAATCATCATTGATTACTTGAGCATTATCAATATCTTCTAGTACTTTTTTACTTTTATTTGCTTCTTCTTCTATATATTCAACAGCGTCAATTTTTTCAATATTATAATTACTATGTCCTAACATTTTTTTTATGCTTCTTAAGAAAGAACCATCTCCACAACTAGGTTCTAGAATTCTCATGTCATTTTTTAATGTTAATTCAGTTATATAATTTGCTAATTTTTGTGGAGTATAATATCCTCCTCTTAATTTTTTTTGTGTTATATTCTCTTTTAACTTCATTTATTATTCATCCTTCATTTCTATTAGTTCAGTAATATCTTTCATTATTTCTATAACTATTTGTTTTCTTAAGCTAATAATTGCCTCTCCTTCTGATTTTTTCATTATCTTGCTTTTTAATGTCTTATTTAAATCATATATCTTTCTAGTATTATTTACAATTTTATCATATAATTTCTTTTCTTGAGTATTATCAAAATCAACATCTATAATAGGTAATTTTTCCAACACTTGAGTCCCTCTCGAATAGAATCCACCTTCAAAATCACTTCCCATTTTTTCCATCACATCATTCATTATTGGATGACTTAGGTATGCTTGTAAGAAGAATAAATTATATTTGCTATTTGGTTTCATCTTTATTCCACAATACCCAGCAGTTCCTCCACTTTGTATAACTAAATTTTCATTATCATACATAAACATTGGCTCTTTTGACATTACTCCAACTATTAGTTTTTCTTGATTGTTAAATTCATTTATTGCTTGCACTCTTCCAAATTGATACCAATTACTTTTGTTTGAATTTGGAACATCTCTACCTGTACTTTTTCCTGAAACTTGTTTTGGAACTATCAAATCATAATTGTCTAATAAATACTGTTTTATTCCCTTATACTGTTGTAAATTTATATCTATCAATTCCCCTCCTTCATCATATGGGAATATAATATATTTATCTGTAACTAAAGGATCAAAAGAATTTACATTCTTCTCTACATTATTTATTGGTTGGAAATATCTTTTTAATATGCTTCTTTCGATTTTATATTCTTTATTATTTTTCTTGATAGTAACATGATTTTCATCTTCATTTACTATTTCTTTCCCTTTAATTACATATATTTTATTTAAACTAGTTTGAACTCCATTAAAAGGTATTGCTATTTCTGATAATTGTATAGAATTATTAAACAATTTTTTTAATTCTTTCATTTTTTCTATATTCATAGATAATATCCACGGATTTTTATCTATTTCATTACAATCTATTTTAGTATAAATATTACTTTTATTATTAATAATCCATTCTGCATAGCTGTTTATATAGCAATATTCAAAGTTTTCTTCTTTATTTTTATTCAGCATAATTATAGAACTATATATAGTTTTATCCTTAAATACTTGCTGATAGTTAAAATCTATAAACAACCTCAAATAATTATTTTCTGAAATAAGTTCTCTTATTTTTTCGCCTGAAACATTATTTATAAATTTATTTGGTACAATATAACATACCATTCCAGAGTCTTTTACTAAATCTACGGCTCTTTGTATAAATAAGAAATATTTATCAAATTGCTTATACGCAACATAATATTCTGATTTATATGCTTGTACTTCTTTCTTATCTTGAAGTTTTATCATGTCTTCTGTTTTTACATATGGAGGATTACCAATTATTAAATCAAATTTATTTCCACCATTTATATTATTAAATGAAAATGGATTAATACTTATTAATTCATCCGTAGTTGCATCTCTTAGCATTTCTAAATCAATCAAAGAATTTCCATTAAAAATATTATTATCTAGAGATGGCAACACTGGTTTTTCATTTATTACAGTTTCTTCTGTTTCATTTTCTAAAACTTTAAGTAATAAACTGAATTTTGCAACTTCTACAGCCTGATAATCAATATCTACACCATATAAACAACTCGTTAATATTTCTCTTTTCTCTTTATATGTTAATTTATATGTATTTGTATATGTTTCCTCCAAATTATCATATTTTTTATTTTTTTCATACCAATCTTGACAATAATTAATTAAATAATCTAATACCTCTGTTAAAAATATTCCTGAACCACAAGCTATATCTGCTATTCTTAATTTTTTAATTTCATCAGGGTTCTTTTTATTTATAAAACTCTCTAAACTTTTACTCACCATAAATTTCACTATATCATACGGAGTTGTAACAATTGCTCTATTTAAATTTTCTTTTTTAGGTTGTAATATTACTTCATTATTTTTTACAATAAGAGTTTCTGATATAAATACTTCGTATATTTCTCCTAATATATTTGAACTGATAACAGTAAAATCATAAGGACTATTCGGATAATATAAATCTGTAATAATATTTTTTAAAATTGTTTTATCTAGTTCATTTATTATATTACGCTCTTTAAATATTCCTGAATTATATCTTTTGTCTGCAATTTCGATGATTTTTTCCAATTCTTTTTGAAGCATTGAATCTATTGAAATAGATTTTTGCAAAGTCTTATATAAAGGTAAATTTCTGTCCTCACAAATTCTCAAGAATACAATTTCATTTATAAATTCTTGAATCTCTACATTTATATCTTCTATATTTCCGCCTTTTATATTGAATAATTCTTGTCCTAATTGTACTCGCCAAGTATTTATTTGTTTTAAGAACATCTCATCAATAGTCTGTCCTATAGCAGAAAAATTCTTAAATCTTTTTTCAAATTTGCCGTTATATACAATTTCTTTAGAAATTAATTGATATATTTCATCATATTTATCAAAATATTCTAAATAATTAAATTTAGCAATTAGATTTTTATTAGTAGGATCATCACTCTTTGGCATATCTGAACAATCATATATCAACAAATCTTTAAAATTAGTTAATACAGATATTTTATGTTTAGCTGACCAACCATATCTTCTTGCTTGAAATGAGCAATCAATATTTTCTAAAATATTTACTGCTGGCTTTTTTGCTTCAACAAAAAAAGTAGATAATCCATTAAATGTCATTGTATAATCTGGCTTGCCTAATTCTTGTTCATATGATTCAACCACTACTTCTTTTAAGTTAGGTGACTTTCCATTTGAATTTTGGACATCCCACCCAAAATCCTTTAAAAGTCCATCTATAAATTCTAATCTACATTCACTCTCATTATATTTTGAATTATTATAAAATTCATAGTTTTCACCAAATCTATTTACCAATTCTTTAAGATGATTTTTTGCATCACTTTTGTTAAAAATAAAAGACATTTTTTCACTTCTTTCTAATTTTTTTATTTCCTAACACTATATCATAAAAAGACTTTTTTCTCAATAAAATCAAATAAATTTGCTTTACAAATTTTTCTACTTTTTCGAAATATTTCTACTTTTGAAAAAGGGATTGGGATTTCATCCCATCGAATAGAATTTGAGGCAAGTAGAAATTTCGGTCTCCCAAGTTCATTGCTTGCTGGGACAAGAAATTGAATTTTCGGTCGCCCATATTCAGTGCTTGCTAGGACATAGAAATGGCAATTTTGTATTTTTATTGTACTTATTTTTGTACTAAAGTCGTACCTATTAATGTGCAAATTTTTATAAAAATAGTACCTGAATTTTGCTTTATTCAGGTACTATAAATTTACTTTTTAGATTGTTTTTAGTTTATCATATCTTCTATATCTATTAAGACGTTTTATCCTTTTGTTCATAAGTTCATTACTTATTATGACACATGGAACCAATTCTTTTCCCATTTCTTTGGCTGCAATTAGTCTATTAAAATCAGTATAAGTAACTAATTCATTTCCTATTCTAGTTACAATAAATGGTCCTCTAAGTCCTCTTTTCTTAATATTTTCTTCCAAAGTTTCTAGTATTTCTTGCCTAGTTGATCTAAACTTTTTATCTCCTATTTTTATTTTTTCTGGTCTTATATAATATAATGTTCCTTCTATTATCATATTTTTTCCTCACTTTCTCTTTACATTTTTTTATTTTTATATTACAATAATAATATAATCAATTGGGTTAGTATTTTTAGTTTTGCGGACTTTTTACTAACTCTTTTTTTGCCTTTTAATAATATTCCAAAGCACATTTGATACAATCTTGATATCATTGCATCTACTAAATCTGAATCTTTACTATAACTAAATCTTTCAATCAATCCTTCTTTATTAAACCTTGTTGTTATAATTATTGGTAATCCATTTTCATATCTATTTTGAATTATAGTATATAATTTTTCTAATGCCCAACTACTTATCTTTTCAGTCCCTAGATCATCAATTATAAGCATATCAACATTTGAATAAATCTCTATTAATTCATTTTCTGATTTAGTATTATTCTCGTAAGTTTCTATTATTCTGTCTAATAAATTAGTTAATCTCTCCATTAGAACCGTTTTATCGCACTCAATTAGTTTGTTTGCAATAGCTGCTGCTAAATGTGTTTTACCTGTATCTGACTTGCCCATTATTATCAGACTATCGGATTTCATTGTATCTTTATTTTTATTGATATAATCATTTACAACATCTAATACATACTTATTACTAGAGTCAAAATAAAAGTTTTCTAAATTCATTTCTTGTAATTTTCTGCCTATATAGTTTTGTTTATAAATTGTATTTATAATATTTCTAATTCTATTTCTTTTTTGCTGTTCGTATTCTTTATTGTCTATTTCTTTCCAATATTCTTTAGATTTACTACAATCACATCTTTCATATTCAATACTATCTTCAGAAATATTTACATATAGATAATCGAATCCTATTGGTCGTAATTCTTTGCCACAAAATTCACATTTTTTGAATCTATTGTGTATAACTTCATCACAATTTGTATTCTCTGAATCCATTTT
Source organism: uncultured Clostridium sp. (assembly GCA_902406115.1). Classification (GTDB taxonomy): domain Bacteria; phylum Bacillota; class Clostridia; order TANB77; family CAG-508; genus CALXVA01. Next base: position 11,792 of record CABPCL010000019.1, read on the forward strand.
CTTCCTCCTCTCTTATATTTTCTTCTTTTCTTATTTCTTTTGTTATCTTTTCTTCTCTTTTCTCTTCTGTTGCGTTATCTAACGTTAGACTAACGTTAGTTTTTTCTTGTTCTTTTTTTAATTTTTCACTAAAACGTCTTTGTCTTTCACGATTTTTTATTAAGTAATCTTCTTGTCTATCAAGGCTTTGGTACTTGTTCCAATTTTTTATAACAAATACATTCTCTTCCTTTTTAAGCATTTCTAATTCTAGAAATTTTTCCAATATTTTGCTCATTTTTTTCGAAGATTTTCCCATAATTTTCGAAAATTCTTTAATAGAAATAGGATTATTTCCAATTATTAATCTTCCACCATCTCCACATTCTACTGCTAATGATAATAATTGAATCCATATTCTAAAATATGTATCCCCATCATTCAGACTTAAGAGCAATTGGATTTTTCTATTACAGAAAATATTCTTTTCTAGTTTGAACCATTGAATATCATACATATCCTCCTTTCCTCGCTTTCTATTTAATTAGTAGTTAACTGATTCTTGTTCTTTAGAACTTAAGTATTCATCTAACACTTGTACTCTAAACAAGAATTTTCCACCAACTTTAGAGCATGGTATTTCTTTTCTTCTTACTAATTGATTTATTAACCAATAAGATATTCCTAAATACTCAGCTGCTTCTTTCATTGTTAGTGTTGTCCTTTGTACTTTTTGTAATTCCATACAAATGCCTCCTTTCATTAAGTTTTTTAATTGGCTAGCCATCGTTAACAAGTTTTATAAAGTTTTTCTTGTTAACTAATTGAATTATACTCCGCAATATGATAAAATTCCTACTAGATTAAGTAAATTCAGTTATCAAAACGAAACTTTTGGTTTTTTTATGATTTGTTAACAAAGGAGATTTGATATGGAAAGAAAGAATAAAATAGGTATTTCTTTTGATTCTTCATGCTTTTCTCAAATATTCATTCATACTTCAGGAGCATACTTAAGCAAACCTATCAGCAAAAATAATAATAAATATTTAGCAAATTTAAGGAATGTTCCACTAGATGAAAGATTTGGACAATTAGTACTAGAACTTGAGAAAGCAAATTCTGAATCAGAACGAGAAAAAATACTTAATGAATTAAAATCAATTACTGAAATAGATAAAACTGTTGAATCAGCGCCATTAACTTTTAAAGATAATGTTGAAAAATTAAAAGGTTATATAGTTTTTGAGCCAACTACAGCTGTTGAACATTATGATCTTTCTCTAATAGATTTTATAAGTTATAATTTTGATGAATTTAATGATTATTTATTGTTTTTTATAAATTTTTTTGACTATTTTATAGATAAATTGGATGATATAGATATTAAGTATATTGAATTAGATACTTTATATCCTGTAAAAGAAATTATTGAACTAGCTAAAAAATACTATGATAAAGAAAAAGATAATTTAATATACTATCAAAGTATTTTCAAGAAATGCATTAATTTTGTTTATAGTATTGATAATCCTTTTGATATGAAATATTTAACTCATAAACAAATATTCTTCTTATATAATCAAATAAATCCAAATACTTTTGCAGAATTTAAGCAAGATTTTCATTCAACAGATTTATTAGATTATCAATATAGTAATTTTCCTATACAAAAGGATTTGATTAAATTTTATGATGTTGACGCTTTAGTTTCTGCTATCGAAGAAGTAGATCCTACTGGAAGAAAACTTCATAGTCTTCAACAATTTGAAACTACTAATTTATTTACAAGTTTCTATATTACACTATTTAATGTAGTAGCAGTTAATAATAAACTTATCAAAATTTGTGGTAATTGTGGAAGATATTTTATAACACACAAAGAAACAGTAACTTATTGTGATAGAATTATGGAAAACAAATTAACCTGTAAAGATGTTGGAAATAGAGAATATCAAAAAAAGAAATTAGAAAATGATCCTACCTATGATAGATATAGAAAGCTTGGAAGTAAAAAACAACTTAGACGTGATAGAAATCCAGAAATAGAAATATATAAAAAAGACCTTGAACAATACAGAGAAGTAGGAAAGCAAATGTATAAAGATTTCTGCTCTGGAAAAATAACTCATGAAGAATTTAAAGAATGGGTAAATGAACAAGACAAATAAAACAAGTACATAGCGTACTTGTTTTATTTTATCCAACTTGATTTATCCAATCTCTTATATTTGTTCCAACTCTTTCTATATCTCTATTACCTAATTCTCCTCCATGCATTATTACATTTCTAGAACGTTCTAAAGTGCTTATAATTTGTCCAGCCCATTCCAAAGTATTTAGATAATCTTCAAATAGTTCCCAATTTTGCACAATTATACTATTTAAATCTCCCATTTCTGTATAATTAAGCAATCTATCACCTCTTTGTTGATGCCATTTAATTTTCTCTTCTTCTTTTTTTCTGCTTTCAGCTTTTTTTCTAATTTTCTCAGATACGCATTTTTCCCACCAATTTTCACCATTTACCTCAGATAAAGTTTTCGCTATAAAATCTCTAACCATATTTTCAAAAGAAGTAATTGCCACATAAACTGAAGCCATCTTTTTTGATATTATAACATGGCCTTCATCTAATAAATCTATTGACAAATGTTCTGCAATTTCTTCGTCAATATATTGGGAATTATGTGATTTATTTAATAATTGAGTCCTATCCATAGCTACTTTAGCTAAATTTCCTCTTAGAACAAATGAATATATCTGATCTTCCAATTTAATCTTCCCTTCTAAAATAAATGTTTCTTCATGCTAGAAAAAATGGCATCATATACAGCCTCATCCCTTGTTTCTGGTAAATGTATTTGAATATCATAATGTAATTCCAATTTTTCTTTTTTTGAATTTGATATTATCTTTTCTTCTGGTGTTTTCACTTCTTGAATCTTTTTATCTTCTTGTGCTATTGCCTCATTTGACTCCTTTGCCTTTATCTTCTTATTCTTTGCGTCCCAATCAGCTAAAGAACACAACGCACAAAATGTATTTGCCATTAAGGTTATTACCTTATCTGTTTTTTGACCTTGTGTAATCGTTTTTAATTTATTTTTTACTTCATCAACAGAAAGTGTTTGAGCATTTACATTTACATTAAATAAATCTTCATAAGCTTCCATTATTCCCTCTGCTAACACCTCTTTGTAAATTCCTTGATCCAAAAATTTATAATATCTTTCTGTTGGTGTAGCACCTTCATCTAGAAGTCCTATAGATTTAAATAAGTTTATATATAGTCTATCATTACTGCTTTTAAAGCCTAGATCTTCTAAAAACTTATATGTAAATCTTTCTGGTGCTCTTGCCGTTAACACAGCATTAATTACCGCCTCTAAATTTTTTGTTGTTATTAAATATGAATTTGTTAATGACATATTTTCTCCTCCAATCTTTGTCAGATTATATCATATTTTTCTTAAAAAGTCTAGTTTTTCTTTATAAATAGCACTTTTCGACACTTTTTTTACACGTAAAATTTTATTTTAATACCTATTGCATTTTGTTATCATTTGTTATATAATTTATCTTGTTAACAGATATATTATTCTCCCTCCCACCCATATGTATGCCTGAAAGGAGGTGAAAAAGGTAATGGCTGGGAGTATTGAAAAAAGA
>CABPCL010000020.1 GCA_902406115.1 uncultured Clostridium sp.
TTTGGCTTTGAGTTCATCACTCATATTGATTTTCTTTTTAATTATTTTAATCATAACACATCACACCTTTCTTTGCAATAATGCACAAAAAAATCAATCTTTTCAGATTGATTTAATCATTAACGTCACATTGGTGCGACGATTTTACCTTATGGAGCGGGTAGCGAGAATCGAACTCGCGCTATCAGGTCGGAAGCATGACATTCTACCACTAAATTATACCCGCTTGTTTTCCTAATTATGAGTATAACACATCTTTTATATTTTGTGTACTATTTTATTATATTATTTTGTATAATAAAAAACAACTTACTAATATTTCAAGTAAGTTGTTTTTATGGAGCGAATAAACAGCAAGTTACGAACCAAGTTCTCTTTCTAAAAATATTATATATGTATTGTTATTAAATTTCAATAGGCATATGGAAAAAACTGCATTTATATAGTATAATTTTTATAGTTTAAAATTAGTAAAAGTTCGGAGGATATATATGAAGATAGGAATAGATATAGACAATGTAATATCAAATTTTAATGATACTTTATTAACTGAGTATTTATTGCATGACAAAGAATTAAGAAATTCGGGTATTATAAATAAAAATGCTGATTATATTAGAAAAGGAATGTTTGATTGGAATGAGAATGAAGAAACCAATTTTTACAAAAATAATATAGAAAGAATAGCAAAAAAATTAGGTGTTATTGAAGGTGCTAAAGAATACATAGATAAGCTTCATGATGATGGTCATATTATTTATATTATCACAGGAAGAGACAATGGAGAATATACAGAACCATATAATATGACAAAAAAGTGGCTTGAAGATAATAATATTTATTATGATGACTTGATTTTAACAGATGCTTACGATAAACATGCTAAAACTAAGCAATGTTTAGAGCATAATATTGATATTATGATTGATGATTCTGTTAGTATATGTAGTGATTGTGTTGAAAATGGAATAACAACAATTTTAATGGATACACCTTATAATAGGTATTCCAATATACAAAGAGTTAAAAGTTGGAAAGAATTTTATAGATATGTCTTAAATTATAAAAAAGATAAAATTAATTTAATATTAGATACTGATACTTATAATGAATGTGATGATCAATTTGCATTATCATATTTAATAAAATCAAAAGGCCTATTTAATATTGAGGCAATTACAGTTGCGCCATATTCTCATACAAAAAGAGATTTAACAGTAAGAGATGGACAAGAGTTGAGTTATAATGAAATTTTAAAGATATGTAATTGGTTAAACTTTGATACAAATAATAAGGTGTTTAAAGGTTCAATGGATTACATTCAAAACGGTTATGATGAGAAAAATGATGCTGTAAATAAAATTATAGAAATTGCTTTAAAAAATAATAAAACTTATATATTAGGGATTGGTGCTATTACCAATATTGCTTTAGCAATCAAAAAAGAACAAAAAATAGTAAACAAAATAGAAATTATATGGTTAGGAGGCAATGAACTAGGCTACGAAGATAATCTTGAATATAATTTTAGACAAGACGTTGAAGCTGTAAAAATAGTATTTGAATCAAAAGTGAAGTTAACTATACTTCCTTGTAAAGAAATTGTTTCAGAATTAAGAATTGATATTAATACTTTAAAAAAATATTTAGAAAACAAATCTGAATTATGCAATTATTTAATTGAAAGATTTTATAATGATGGATATCATGGTGTGCAAGAATCAAGAGTAATATGGGATATATCAGTAATAGCTTATATGATAAATAAAAAATGGTTTGAAACGGAACAAATAAGTTGTCCCAATATAAGAAAGGATACTTCTTATGAAGTAACGGACAATAGACATAATATTACTTTTGTTACTAAATTAGATAGAAATAAAATATATGAAGATTTATTTAATAAGTTAGGAGAACAATGATGAAATTAACAATTAAAGAAGCAAAAACATTATTAGAAACAGAAAGAAAAAACACAACAGATGATAGATGGATAGAACACTGTATATCTGTAGGTGATAGTGCTGGTAGAATTGCACAAGCATTATGTGAAAAAGGAATAAATGTAGATATAGACAAAGCAATTACTCTAGGATATTTACATGATATTGGTAAGTATAATGGTGAGTCACATGGACATGTTATGAGAGGATATGAATACTTAAAAAACAAAGGATATGATGATGAATATGCTGATATTTGTCTTACACACTCATATTTAAATAATGATATAATATGTACTGCTGGAGGAGTCCCAAATCCAAAAGACAATCCATTTTTAACAAATTTTATAAAAAAACATGAATACACAATAGAAGAAAAATTAATAAATTTATGTGACTTGATGTGTCCACAAGGAAACAAAGTATTTACAATTGATAAAAGGTTGATTGATATAATGATTAGAAGAGGTGCATATTCTAACACTCAATATCATATTAAAGAAACATATAAATTAAAAGAATATTTTGATAATCTGTTAGGATATAATTTGTATGACTTGTTTCCAGAAATAAAAGAAAATTTATAAAAGGGATTGGGAACTTCCTATAGTCGAATTTGCGCGGGAGTACAAATTCAGTGCTGGCTAAACATAGATTTTATTCCTACATTCAAAAAAATAAAAAAAGAGGATTAAATTATTTTTATAATTTTTTCTTCTTTTTTGAAGATTATTTATATAAAAACATATTCATTCAAGACAATTTCTTCTGCTGCATTTTTATAGTTGTTTATTAATTTTGTCCATTCTAATGGATTTAAATTCAAGCATGAGAAAAGTCCTCCTTTCTAAAAAGAGAACTTTTTAAGTTTTATATAAAATAAAAACTTACGAACAATTAAGCCCGTAAGTTGATTTCAAATGGAGCGGGTAGCGGGAATTGAACCCGCGCTATCAGGTCGGAAGCATGACATTCTACCACTAAATTATACCCGCTTGTTTTCCTAATTATGAGTATAACACATCTTTTATATTTTGTGTACTATTTTATTATATAATTTTGTATAACAAAAAACAACCTACTAATATTTTAAGTAAGTTGTTTTATGGAGCAGGTAGCGGGAATCGAACCCGCATAGCCAGCTTGGAAGGCTGGAATTCTACCATTGAACTACACCTGCATTTCTGTGGAACAGTTATTATTATAACTGCTCCACTCTATTTTGTCAATACTTTTTTTATAATTTTTTTATTTTTTATTTAAGCATTCCTTTTGATCCATTATTTAATCATAAAATTTTGGCTTATAAAACTTATGCACTTGTTGTTCCCGTCTTTTTTGTACTAGTTTTTCTTTTTGTTATATGAGTTTTTTTAGCTACCTGTTTATTATTATTTATAATTATTTTTGGAGCTTCTCCATTTGCGACAGTCTCTTTTGTAATAATACATTTTTCTATTTTAGGGTTTGATGGGATTTCATACATAATATCTCTCATAATTTCTTCAATAATTGATCTAAGACCTCTAGCTCCTGTTTTTCTTTCTATTGCCTTATCTACAATAAGACCTAATGCATCATCTTCAAATTCTAATTCTACATTATCCATTGCAAATAATTTTTTATATTGTTTTACCAATGCATTCTTAGGTTTTGTTACAATGTCTATTAATGCCTTTTTATCTAATTCTTGTAATGTTGCAATAATAGGAAGTCTTCCAACAAATTCAGGTATTAATCCAAACTTTAATAGATCTTGTGGTAATAGTTGTTCAAATACTTTATATTTATCTATTTCTTGATTACTTTCGATATTTGCTCCAAATCCAATTGACTTTTTACCAATTCTATCTTTTACGATTTTTTCTAATCCTTCAAAAGCCCCCCCACAGATAAATAGAATATTTGATGTATCAATTTGAATAAACTCTTGGTGTGGGTGTTTTCTTCCACCTTGTGGTGGTACTGATGCAACAGTTCCCTCAACTATTTTTAATAATGCTTGTTGTACACCTTCTCCGCTTACATCTCTTGTTATAGATGGGTTTTCAGATTTTCTAGATATTTTATCGATTTCATCTATATATATAATTCCTCTTTCTGCTTTTTCAACATCGTAATCTGCTGCTTGTATTAGTTTTAATAATATATTTTCTACATCTTCACCAACATACCCTGCTTCTGTTAATGTTGTTGCATCAGCTATTGCAAAAGGTACCTCTAATATTCTTGCCAAAGTTTGTGCAAGTAATGTTTTTCCACATCCAGTTGGTCCAAGTAATAACACATTACTTTTTTGTATTTCGACATCATCATCTTCTTTTTGCTCTGTCTCATTGCTAATACGTTTATAATGATTGTATACTGCAACAGCTAACGTTTTTTTAGCTTCTTCTTGACCTATTACATACGTATCTAATACATTTTTTATTTCTTCTGGACTAGGTAATTGCGTATCTTCATTTAATGTATATGTTAGTTCAGTATCTTCATATAAGTCGTCTTCAATTATATTTGAACACACCTTTACACATTCATTACATATATATACCCCAGGTCCTGCAATAATTCTATCCACTCCATCTTGAGATTTGCCACAAAAAGAACATCTTATTTCTTTTTCTTTATTATTCGCCATTTTTTTCTCCTTTTACTTTCTTTTGTCCATTATTCCATCAATTAATCCATATGCTAAAGCTTCTTCTGCTGTCATCCAATGATCTCTTTCTGTATCTTTTTCTATAGTTTCTATACTTTGACCAGTTTTATCACTTAACAATTTATTTAGTTTTTCCCTTGTCTTTATCATGTGATCAGCTTGAATTTTGATTTCAGTTGTTTGTCCTGCTATTCCATTTCCACCTATTAATGGTTGATGAATTAAAATCTCTGCATTAGGTGTTGCAAATCTTTTTCCTTTTTCTCCATTTGCAAGTAAAACTGCTCCAAAACTTGCTGCTAATCCAACACATATAGTAGATACAGGACATTTAATATAATTCATTGTATCAACAATTCCCATACCATCTGTGATAGATCCACCTGGACTATTTATATATAAGCTAATTTCTTTATCTGGATCTTCTGACTCTAAAAACAACATTTGAGCAATTACTAAACTTGCTGTTGTTGCATTTACATCTTCACCTAGAAATATAATTCTATCTTTTAATAATCTTGAGAAAATATCATATGATCTTTCTCCTTTTGCTGTTTGTTCTATAACATATGGAACCAAACTATTTTTTTCCATAAAAAATTCCTCCCTTAATTTTTATATATTATATAAGTTTTATATAACGCATAATAACTTAAAACTACATGTACCGTAGTATAAGCCATAAAAAGTTAGTGGCTAATGTTTATTTATTTTGTAATAAATTTAATTTCACCCCTAACTTTTCATTTCCGATTTTATATGCTTCTATAATACATATTATTTAAATCAACATTATTTAATTTTTGCATTTTTAACAATAAATTCAATAGCCTTTTCTGTTTTCATACTTTCTGCTATGTAACTTCTTAATTGTTCATTTGCTAATAATTCATCTTCAGGTCTGTTATATTGTTTTGCCATTTCTTTAATTTTTTCTCCAACTTCTTCCTCTGATGCCTCAAGCTTTTCAGCTTTTACAACTGCTTCTAAAACTAATCTTGATTTTACTGATTTCTTTGCTTGATCTTCAAATTCTTTTCTCATGTCTTCTTCTGTCTTTCCAACCATTTGAAGATATTGTTCTAATTTTAATCCTTGATATGATAATCTACCTTCTATATCTTTTATCATATTGTCAATTTCAACTTCAATCATTCCACTTGGAATATCTATTTCTGTGTTTTCACAAACAGTTTTTATTGCTTCCTCTTCTGTTTCATATTTTTCTTTATTTTTGTTTTCAACATCTATTTTTTCTTTTATGCTATTTTTTAATTCTTCTAATGTATCAAATTCGCTAACATCTTTAGCAAATTCATCATCTAGTTTTGGTAATTCTTTTTTCTTTATTTCATGTAATTTTATTTTAAATATAGCATCTTTTCCAGCTAAATCTTTTGAAAAATATTCATCTGGGAATTTAACTTTTATATCTCTTTCTTCATCAACTTTCATTCCTATAATTTGATCTTCAAATCCTGGAATAAATGTGTTGCTTCCTATTTCAAGTTCATGTCCTTCTGCTTTTCCACCTTCAAATGGTACTCCATCAACTGAACCTTCAAAATCAATTACTGTAATGTCACCATTTTCTACTGGTCTATCATCAACTGAAACTAATCTTGAATTTTTTTCTTGCATATGTCCTATTTCATGGTTGATATCTTCTTCAGATACATTATACTCTATTTTTTTTATTTCTATACCTTTATATTTACCTAATTTTACTTCTGGCTTTGTTTGCACTGTCGCAGTAAAAATTAAATCTTTTCCTTTTTCCATTTGTGTAATATCAATGTTTGGTTTACTAACAGCTTCAACATTATTTTCTTTAATTGCAGCATCATATACTTCTGGTACTAATTCATTGAAAGCATCTTCATAAAAAATTTCAGATCCATATTGTCTTTCAACTAGTTGCATTGGTGCTTTTCCTTTTCTAAATCCTGGTATATTAAAATACTTTGCTGTTTTTGTATATACCTTTTTCATCGCTTCTTCAAATTTTTCTGCCTCAACTACGAATGATAATTTAACTTCATTTTTGTTTTCTGTATTTTCTACTTTTACACTCATTTTATTCAATCCTTTCGCTTTTTGATATAATTAGCTATATAATTATACCACAATTTGTAAATATTGCAAGTACTAAATTTCAACTAAATCAAAGTTTAAATAATCAGCACTAATCAACTTATATTTGATGCCATCTATTTCTCCTTCTACCGCATCTTTATGTGATTTTCCATGTAAATGCCCATAATAGCATTTTTTTATATTATATCGTTCTAATGTTTCTATAAAATCATTTTTTTCTTTTTTATAAACACTATTTGAAGTAATTGGTGGATAATGAAAAAATGCTATCATTTCTTTATCTTTTCCATACTTTTCCATTCCATTCTTTATAGATAGTTCTAATCTTGCATTTTCTCTTTTTATCATTTTGCTTTCATTTTCATTGTCTAATATATTCCATCCTCTTGTTCCTACAATAATTTTGTTTTCTATACAATAGCTATTGTTATATAAAAAATCTATATTTTTAAAGTTATTACTTTCTAAGAAGTTCCTCATGCTTGTTAGAGTTGTCCACCAGTAATCATGATTACCTTTTAACAAAATTTTACGTCCTGGTAATTCATTAATATATGAAAAGTCACATTTAGTATTTTCTAAGTATGTTGCCCATGAAAAATCTCCTGGTAATATTACACAGTCATCTTCTTTTACTTTGTTTATCCAATTTTCTTTTATTTTTTCCGTATGATGATCCCAATTATCTCCAAAAATATTCATTGGCTTATTTTGTTCAAAAGACAAATGAAGATCCGCTATTGCATAAATTGCCATAATTGAATTCTCCTTCTATTCCCTATAACTTCAAATTTGGTATTGCATTTAATGTTAAATCTGCAACTGTTCCAGACAAAAATCTGTAATATCCAGCTGATGCAATCATTGCTGCATTATCCGTACAAAGAATTGGTTCTGGGTAGTAAATCTTATACCCCTTCTTCTCTAATTCAATAAAATTTTGTCTAATATAGGAATTAGCTGATACTCCCCCTGCCAAAGCAATCTTATTTATTCCGATTTGTTCTGCCGCCCTTAATGTATTATGTAATAAAATATCTGTTACATATTTTTCAAAACTTGCACATAAATCTGCTTTATTAACATCAGGATCTTTATGATGTAAATTTATAATTGCTGTTTTTATTCCACTAAAACTAAAGTCTAACCCGTCTATATGTGTTTTAGGTAAGTCTATATTAGCTTGTCCATCTTTTGCTAATTTATCTACTTTTGGTCCTCCTGGATATCCAAGTTCAATTACTCTTGCGACTTTATCAAAAGCCTCACCAATTGCATCATCTCTTGTTTTTCCTAATATTTCAAAATCATTATAATCTTTTATATGTACTAGATGCGTATGTCCACCTGAAATAACCAAACATAAAAAAGGTGGTTTTAAATCTTTGTGTGTAATGTAATTAGCTGCAATATGGCCTTCAATATGATTTGTTTGAGTTAAAGGTTTATTTAAAGCATAGCTTAACCCCTTAGCATAAGATACTCCCACTAATAAAGCTCCTACTAAACCAGGGCCATATGTACATGCAACATGGTCAACATCTTCTAGCTTTATGTTAGCTATTTTCAATGCTTCTTTTGTAACATCAGAAATAGCCTCTACGTGATTTCTAGAAGCTATTTCTGGTACAACCCCACCAAATTTTTCATGTATTTTTATTTGTGAGTTAATAACATTCGACAAAACTTCTCTTCCGTTTTTTACTACTGCTACAGAAGTTTCATCACAACTTGATTCAATTCCTAATGTTATTATATCTTTCATTTTTATCTTACTGTTAACTTTAATTGTTAACAAATTCCTTTCTTAAGCTTTTATTTTATATAGTTGTAATACCAAATATCATTGCTACAAGTTTTAATATTCCTTTATATACCAAAGAGATAAGTGGTGAAATAATATCACCTGCAATTCCTGTAACCCATATTATTACAAATATAATATAAAAAATACTATAATATCTTTCAAACCAATTTCTAACATTGGATGGTAGAAAACCTGCTATAATCTTTGAACCATCTAATGGTGGTAATGGAATTAAGTTAAATACACCTAATCCTACATTTACAGATACACATGCACTTAAAAGTATCATAACAATGCTACCCACTTGTGTAAGTACAAATGAAGGTGCAAATTTCCAAATTGCAGCATATATAATTGTGAATATTATCGCTAATATAAAATTCATTAGAGGTCCTGCAGCTGCTACAATTGCCTCTGCAACAGACATCTTTATGTTTCGATTAAAATTTCTAGAATCTATTTCAACTGGTTTACCCCATCCAAACCCAGCAAATACTAACATGACTGTACCAATCGGATCTAAATGGCTAAATGGATTCAAGCTTAATCTTCCTTGTCTCCTCGGAGTGTCATCTCCTAATCTATCAGCAGCCCATGCATGAGCATATTCATGAAAAGTAATTGCTATTAAAACGGCGGGTAAACTAATAAGTAAACTAAGTAATGCATTAGTGTTACTTAACAAGCCGGCAAGATTACTTACAATAAATAATCCTAAAACTATATATAAGATTCTTTTATCTATGAACATAACATTTCCTTTCTCTATGGTTCTTTCTATTTTAGTTTAATGGCTTCATTGTTGGGAATAGTAATATATCTCTAATAGATGCTTGATCTGTTAGAAGCATAATTAATCTGTCTACGCCTATTCCTAATCCACCTGTTGGAGGCATACCATATTCTAGAGCTGCTACGAAGTCTTCATCCATCATATTTGCTTCATCGTCTCCGGCTTCTCTTTGCTTTACTTGATTTAAAAATCTTTCATATTGATCTATTGGATCATTTAGTTCTGAATAAGCATTTGCATATTCTCTACCACCTATGAATAATTCAAATCTTTCTGTTAATCTTGGATCAGAAGGTTTTCTTTTTGTAAGTGGTGAAACCTCAACTGGATAATCATAAATAAATGTTGGTTGTATTAAAGTTTCTTCTACTTTATCTTCAAAAATTTGATTAATAATTTCTCCTCTTGATGTTTTTATTGCATCTATTTCAACTTCTAATTTTTTTGCAACTTCTAAAGCTTCTTCATCTGTTTCGATTGTGTTAAAATCTACTCCTGTTTGTTCTTTTATCGCGTCTATCATTGTGACTCTCTTCCAATTTGGTGTTAAATCTATATCTGTTCCTTGATAATTAATTTTTGTTGTTCCTAGAACTTTTTGAGCTGTTTTTGATACAATTTCCTCTGTAATATCCATCATATCATTATAATCTTCAAAAGCTGCATATAGCTCAATGTTTGTAAATTCAGGATTGTGCTTAATATCCATTCCTTCATTTCTAAACATTCTTCCCATTTCATATACTTTATCAAATCCACCAACTATTAATCTTTTTAGGTATAGCTCATTTGCTATTCTTAAATACATATCTATATCTAAAGTATTATGATGTGTAATAAATGGTCTAGCACTTGCTCCACCTGCAATTGTATTTAATATTGGAGTTTCAACTTCTAGAAAGTTCTTCTCGTCTAATATTCTTCTTATTTCTTTAATAATTTCTGTTCTCTTTAAAAATGTATCTTTTACTTCAGGATTTACAATTAAATCAACATATCTTTGTCTATATCTCAAATCAGTATCTTTTAATCCATGATATTTTTCAGGAAGTGGTCTCAATGATTTTGAAAGAAGTGTAAGTTCTTTTGCATGTATTGAAATTTCCCCTGTTCTTGTTTTGAAAACAAATCCTGTAATTCCAATGATATCTCCAATATCGTCCTCTTTAAAATCTTTGTAACTTTCTTCTCCCAAATCATTAATACTTACATAGCTTTGTATCTTTCCATCGCAATCTTGAATATGAACAAATGAAGCTTTACCCATAATTCTCTTTGCCATAATTCTACCAGCTATAGTTACATCTTTTCCTTCTAACTCTTCATAATTATCAACAATTTGTTTACTAGTATGTGTTCTATTAAATTTTGTTATTTCAAAAGGGTTCTTTCCTTCTTGTTTTAATTTTTCTAATTTTTCTCTTCTCACCTTCATTAATTGGTTTATATCTAATTCTTGTTCTTGTGCATTTCCGTTTTCTTGCATCTTCCTTTTCCCCCTCTTTGTACACTATTGTACCTAAATTATCCATATAATTATATACTATTTTATTTGTTTTGTAAACCAATTGGAAATAATTTGTAAAGTAATTACTTTACAAATTATTTATACTGCTTTTCTTAATTCTCTAGCATTTGCTATTGCAACTTCTGTAATATCTCCATTTGCAATTCTTGCAATTTCTTTAATTGTTTCTTCTTCATTTAAATTTCTTACACTAGTTGTCGTTTTGTTGTCTTTTACACTCTTACTTATATAATAATTATAATCTCCTTTTGCAGCAATAGATGCTAAGTGAGTAACACATATTACTTGATGTTTACTTGAAATAATTTTCATCTTTTCAGCGACTGTTTTTGCTGCTTTTCCACTAATACCAGTATCAATTTCATCAAAAATTAATATTGGTACTTCATCTACATCGGCTAAAACGGTTTTTATTGCAAGCATTATTCTAGACATCTCTCCTCCAGAAGCAATTCTAGATAATTCCTTTTCTTCTTCTCCAGTATTTGTACATATCATAAATTCTACTTTATTTAATCCATTTTGGTTAAATTCACTTTCTTGCATTTTTTCAATATGTACACTAAATTTAGAATGTATCATTTCTAACTCTTGTAATTCTTTGTTGATCTTTTTAGATAAATAAAGTGCTGAATCTTTTCTTATTATGTCCATTTCATTACACATAACATTCATCTTTTCCTCTAGTTTCTTTTTTTTATTTTTCAATTTATTGTTTATATCTTCCATGTTCTCTATATTATTAATTTCTAATTCCAATTCATCTTTATATTTCAAAATTTCTTCTATACTATTTCCATACTTTCTTTTTAATGAAAATATTTCGTCTAATCTTTTTTCTATATCATCCCTCTCATAAGTATCGAAACATACGTCTTCTTGCATATCTGAAATATCTCTTGATAATTCTTGTATTTCATAATATATATTTTTTAATTCAGACAATTTTTCTGTATAAATAGTACCACAATCTTCAATTTTTTCTAAACACTTTATAGATACTGACACTCCTTCTATTGCCTGTAATCTAAGGTTTTCATCTATATTTTTTAGATTTTCTTGTAGTTTTTCAGAATTTTTCATTAAAGAATGTTTTTCTCTTAGATCTTCTTCTTCACCAACTTTTAAATTTGCTCTTTCTATTTCTTTTAATTGATATTGTAATAAATCTAGTTTTCTTTCACGTTCTTTATCATCTCCGTAATTTTGTTTTAATTTTTTCACTATGTTGTTGTAATTTGTATATAATTCTATATATTCTTCTTTTAGGTTTACTATTTTATCTCCCGCAAATTCATCTAGATAATAAATATGTTTTGAAATATCAAGCAGATTCTGACTATCTTGTTGACCATGAATATCTATGATTTTTTCCATTATTTTTTTTAACTCATTAACCGTTACTAATCTTCCATTAACTTTACATGAGTTTCTGCCATTTAAATATATTTCTCTCGAAACAATTATGTTTCCATCTATTGCAATTTCACTTTCAGGGCAATATATATTTGCCTCAACAAATGAATAATTTTCCCCTTTTCTAATCATATCTTTTGAAAATCTACCACCTGTTATTATTCCTAATGATCCTACTATTAAAGTTTTACCTGCTCCTGTTTCTCCTGTTAGTACATTAAACCCATTATTAAAATCAATTACTAAATCATCAATTATTCCTATATTTTTTATATGTAAAGTTGTTATCATTTCTTGCCTCCTTGCAAAACATTGTTCGCTAAATATTATATATGCGAATTTTTGTTTTGTCAATACATTTTTTTATTTTATATATATTTTTTTGAATACCTATTGACGATATATCTGTTTTTATGTTATATTATTTAGGTATTCTATATTTTGGCCCCTTGGTCAAGCGGTTAAGACGCAGCCCTCTCAAGGCTGAATCATGGGTTCGATTCCCGTAGGGGTCACCAATCTGAAAAGAAGGTAAACTAATTTTAGTTTACCTTCCTTTATTTATCTCTATACATAAATCTAATATTTCCTTTAATCTATCATCTTGCTTTGTTAAATATATGTAACCAATTAATGCTTCAAATGCTGTTGAATACATATACTCTTGTACAGTTGCATTTTTAGGTAAATGGTGATTTTCTGCATTCCTTCCTCTTTTAACAATTTCTTGTTCTTTTTCTGTTAATTTATCCATTAGCTTTTCTAAGATTTCTGCCTGTGCTTTAGCTTTTACATATTTTATTGATTCTATATGTAGTTTATGTGGCTTTAACTTTGTTGTATTTATAAAATAATTTCTTACATATAATTCATATACTGCGTCTCCAATATATGCCCATGTAAGTGGCGACATAGTATCTATATCTATATTTTCATTTTTTCTTTCAATTATTTCTATCAATATACTCATTCCTTTTATATTTATTTATGGTGCTATCTCTAATGTAATATTTCCCAATTTTCCGCTTCTGAAATCATCAAGTATTATTCTTGCAACTTTTTCTTGATCAATATTTCCTCCAGATATAAGAGCACCTCTCTTTTTACCTATTTCATCCATAATCATTACAATTTTCTCATTATACTCTAAATCTTCTTGTCCTAAAATTTCTTCAATTTTTTCATTTGTTATACCATATCTTTGTATTAAATTTGGTCTATATGATTCAATCAAATATTTTAAAAGATTAAATCCAATTTCTATTATTTCAATTACATCATCTTTTATTGAACCAGTATATGCAAGTTTCAATCCAACATCTTCACTTTCAAATTTTGGCCATAACACGCCTGGCGTATCTAATAATTCAATGTTATCTGCAATTCTTACCCATTGTTTTTGTCTTGTTACCCCTGGTCTATTTCCTACTTGTGCAGAATTTTTCTTTGTTATTCTATTAATAAATGATGATTTTCCTACATTTGGAATACCTAATATCATAACTCTTATTGATTTTCCTATTCTCCCTTTATTAGAGAATTTCTCTTCATTTTGTGCATAGATTTCTCCTATTTTTCTTACAGCTTGTTCAATTCCTTTTCCTGAATTTGAATCAACCAAAACAGCCGGTATTTTATTTTTTTCAAAATAGCTTATCCATTTTTGGTTTTGAACTACATCTGATAAATCAGATTTATTTAAAACTATTAGTCTTTGCTTTCCTTTTGTGTATTCTCTTATATCTGGATTTTGGCTAGACATTGGTATTCTAGCATCTATTATTTCAATTACAACATCTATTATTTTTAAATCTTCTATTATTTGTTTTTTAGTTTTTGCCATATGGCCTGGATACCAGTTGATATTCGTTGATGGTAAACTTTTTGTATCTTCGTTCATTTTTTTATTTTTTCTCATTTCTCTTTTTTGGTACATATTCATTATTTATCACTTCCATTCTCTATCATTCCTGTTTCATTTAAAAAATTATCAAAGTCTGATTTATATAATTTATCTTTAAATTTATCATACCCTTTATAAGCTAATTCTTTTAATATTTTAGTAGCCCAAATTCTAAAGTTTGTTGCTTTTTTGAATTTACTCTATATCCAACTGCAATAATCATATCAAGGTTATATATCT
>CABPCL010000021.1 GCA_902406115.1 uncultured Clostridium sp.
ATGGACAAGTTGAACTTATTTTGAGAGCATTAGAATTATATGGTTATAATCTTGAATATATGCTTAACAGTAATGATGCTACAGATGAGCAAAAACAAGAGAAAATATCAATGTTAAAGTATACTTATGAACAAGTTTTAGCATCACAAGCTGAACAAGTTGATACAAAAGCTAATAATATTGATAATTTAAGTAGTTTGGGCAAGTTATTAAGCGATAATTTTGTTCAACCGCAGCAAAAGAGTACCTTAAAAGCTATATAGTATTTTTTAATGTATACAAAGAAATAAGTAGGGAATAGGGGAATAGGCTATTTTTAGAAATGTATAAAAGTATAAAAAAGAAATTTAAAAAATTAAAATAAATTTTAAAATAGAAAAATAAATACATAAAAAATTTATTCTATTAAAATATAAAATAAAAATTTCTTAAAAGTAAAAAAATTAAACTTAAAATTTAAAGTAAAAAAAATTTAGTAATTAAGATTTAGAAATTTTAAAATTTAAAATTTTGTATAAAGTTAAATTTTTCATATAATTTTTTATTAACGAACATTTGTTAATAATGCTTGTAAATAATTTTACATTATAATTTAATAAAATAATTTAATAAATTTTATTATAAATATTATATAATTTTAGATTACAAATTCATAATATTATTATATAATTATGACACGCTAAAATCGATTTTAAGACATTTTTATATTTAATTAAACAAGTTATATGTTTATGATTAGATATGCTAATTTATAAATCTAATATTTATTATATAAATTTTAGTAAAATGCTGATTTTCAGACGTTTATTAAAAATGCTCGAAAAAGGCTAAAAAAGCGACGCGCGAGAATCGATTTTAAGGCGTTTTTATTTTTTAGACATATAACTTGTTGTTTGAATAATTGAGCAAAATGTTAAAATATGGGGATTTGTGAAATTTTGATAAAAATAATCTAAAGTTATATAAATTTTTTAAAATATGTGGTTACAATAATGAATGAAAAAAAATCCAACCAAGAATAATTAAAAATAATGAGGCTTCAGAATCAAATTTAAGAGAGTTTTATAAGGAAGTAATATAAGTTTGTTGTATAAGTTTGTTGTTAAAGCAAACAAGCTTAGATACTTGTGATAACAAGGAATTGCAAGATTTTGTAGGTAGGACCATATATGTATGGTTTTATATTTTGCTCCTACTTCGTTTTGCGCAAAACTTTGATTTTGTGCAATAATATTAAATTAAATATTGAGGCAAATACGTCGTATTGCCTCACCTTCCTACCACCCATACAACTTTTATAAATAAAAAACAAGACTCTCAATTTTGTAGTGAAAGTCTTGTTTTTGTATAATCATTAATTATCTATTGCTTTTCATACCAATTTGCGAATTCTTGCAAAGCTTGTACTGATCCATCAGTTTTTCTTCTATTTTCTCTCTCGAAAGAATCCATTTCGGCTAAAGTTTTATCAAAACCATTTGGTTTAAAAATGTACCATAGATCTGACCATTTTTCTTCCCTATCTTGTCCTTGAATATTATTTGATAAAATTCCGTGGATGTTTTCCATAAAAGTAATGTATTTCTTTTCCATCATGATATGCTAAACATTCATTAAAAGCACATCTTCTATCTTGCTTATTTTCCATTAATTTTAGTATACCTTCAATTCCAATTGTATCTAATGAAAAATTAACAAAAGCTCGTGGAAATCCATTTAAAGATTCTATTCTGAAGTCTGTATCTAAGGCTATACATGGTCTCTTTACTAAATTATATGCTTGTTTTACCTTTGCTGTTGCAATTTCTTTTATATCGTCTGATCTTGGCTCATCTAATTCATAATTAAATGTTTTAAATTTTAAATTTTTAAAATACTTTTCTGCTGATTTGATTTTCCCTGTATTATGTGTTACAAATACAATCTCATTATTCAATTTATTATTACCACCTTTTTTATATAAATTCCCTTATTTAAGCTTATCTTCCTAAAATTTAATAAAATCTAAGATTATTGAATTAATCTTGTATATGTTGTTTTGAAAGTACATATATTTGATTGAACCTATCTATTGTTATTTTATCATTAAATTTAAACTTTCTATATAATTTATCAATATATTCATTTTCTCTTATAATTTTCTTTGTTTGTGTGAAGTTTAAATCATAAACATAACAGAAGTGACTTACTAATATATCAGCACTTGTTTTTCTTTCTTTATAATTTATTTTTTTGTCTTCTATAAATTCTCTGTATATTTCATCTGATATCTTATCGTTTGATATATCTGATTTTTCTATTGTATTTATTGGATCATCATTTACTAATATTGAAAATATATCTGCCTTATCCGCATCTCTTATTAGTTGTATATGTAGTTTTTGATTATCAGTTAGATTACTTTGTATATTAGTTCTATTGTGATTTATAATTGCTAATCTAATAATTTCATCAAATCTATTAGTATCTATAAAATTTCTAATCAAATTATCCTCAAAAAGTATTTTAGCTCCATATTCTCCATGATTAACACTTTTATTATCTATAAATGTATGATAGATTCTTATTTGTTCGAATCTTCCAATATCATGTAATAATCCAATTAACTCGGCAAGTTCTACATCTTCTTTATCTAGATTAAGTTCCATAGCAATTTCTTTTGCAATATGAGAAACCCTTTCAATATGAGATATTTTCAATTTTATTTTTTCATCATCTGGATTATATTTCATAACATATTCATTAAATGCATGCTTTGCTTTTTCTATATCTATCTCCATATTATATTTTATCCTCTTTATATTTTATAATTATTAGTAAATAAGTTATATTCATTAGTTAGGATTATTATTTTGCGTTTCTAAAATACATGTTTATTCTATCTAAAAATTCTTCATTATTTTTTGTGTGTAGCATTAAATCAATTAATTGTTCTGTAATTTCAGAAACTGGCATTGTGGACATTGCTTTTCTTAGGTTAAATACAGTTTCTAATTCTTTTTGAGATAATAATAATTCTTCACGTCTAGTTCCAGATTTATTAATGTCAATAGCAGGAAAAATACGTTTTTCTGATAAACCTCTATCTAAGTGCACTTCCATATTACCTGTTCCTTTAAACTCTTCAAATATTACATCATCCATTCTACTTCCGGTCTCAATTAATGCTGTTGCTAAAATTGTTAGGCTTCCACCATTTTCTATATTTCTAGCGGCTCCAAAGAATTTTTTTGGTTTATGTAATGCACTAGGATCTAAACCTCCTGATAAAGTTCTACCAGATGATGGTATTACCAAGTTATATGCTCTTGCTAATCTAGTAATACTATCTAGCAATATTACTACATCTTTATTTTGCTCAGTAAGTCTCTTAGCTCTTTCAAGTACCATTTCAGCTACTTTTACATGATGTTCAGGTAATTCATCAAAAGTTGAATAAATTACGTCACCTTTTATTGATCTTCTCATATCAGTTACTTCTTCAGGTCTTTCATCTATTAGTAAAACTATAAGTTCAATTTCTGGATTGTTTTGTGTAATGCTATTAGCAATTTTTTTTAATAGTGTTGTTTTACCAACCTTAGGAGGTGCTACAATCATTCCTCTTTGACCTTTTCCAATAGGTGAAATTAAATCTATAATTCTCATAGAATACTCTGTAGGCAATGTTTCTAATTTAATTCTTTCATTTGGATATATTGGGATTAAATCATCAAATTTTTTTCTTCTATATGCCTTCTCAGGAGCTTCTCCATTTACTTCTCCAACATAAATGAGTGCAGGGAATTTTTCTCCTTCCTTAGGTATTCTAGCTATTCCTTTTATTTTATCTCCTTTATCTAATTTAAATCTACGTATTTGTACAGGAGATACATATACGTCTTTTGGACTAGATAAGTAATTTTCTCCTCTTAAAAATCCATATCCATCTGGTAATACTTCTAATATTCCCTCAACTATTTCATCTTCTTGATTGGTAACCTTATATCCATTTAACTTTTCTGTATTATCATCTTCTGCACCTAAATCTTCATCACATTTATCAGCTACTTCGTCATCTTTTTGTACAGTATTATTACTTAATAAATCTATCAGTTCTTCTTTTTTTAGTTTAGAAACATTCTTTATATTTCTTTCTTTAGCAAGCTGACGTAATTCAACTATTGTATAATCCTCCATATTCATATTTTTGCCCCCTCTTTCTATGAATAATTTTGTGATTTTAAAATGTATTAATATATTTATTTATAATTTTTATATACTCTGGAAAAATATAGACCTAAAATTAAAAAGAATAAAAAAGCCACAAAAAGGAGCATGATTAAAATGCCCCATTATTACTTATTTCCCTATGTCAATATAGACACGCTCATTAGGCAAATACATATCTAATTTCTCTCTAGCGATCTGTTCTATATATTCATTTGAATTTATATTATTTTTCGTTGCTATTAATTTTTCTTGTTCTTCTTGTGCTTTTGTAATTTCTTGATTGTATTTATTTTCTTCTGCTTTATATGCATTTAATGTTTGTTGTTGTGTTACAAACGTGTTTATTACATATATAGCAAAAATTAATAGGAATAATCTCTTACATAATTTTTTTAGATTAATTTTTTTCATATGTATTTTTTCTCTCCAGTTTTTTCAATATATATATTTTTTTCTACATTTTTCAGTAAAATCCTTCTTTTATCCATAATTTTATTACATAAATTATGACAAATTGTTATTTTTCTGTTTTTTTATTTATACTTTTAAACAATTTTGCAATTTTTTCTCTTACATTTATAAATATATGATAAAGAGGTCGAAAAATAATCTTTTTTATAAAATTATATATAATACTAATAGGATACCAAACTACCTTTTTAATGATATTTAAAATGGTAACATTTACTTTTATAAAATATTTGCTTAGTGTTAACATATACATGGCCAGACCAAAAATTAGTCCAATAAACACGTAAATACGTATTTCCCCATTGTTAAAAGTAAATATTGTAAAGAGTAAAATACAACCAGCCACAATCCAAAATATAATATCTTCAATGTACGTTATGATATCAGGCGTTTTAAAACTCTTTCTTATTATTCTAAAAATATCAAATAAAATTCCAATGACAATACCTGTAATAATAAATATAAATAAATTAAATAACTGATTATAAATATTTAAATTCAAGCTATATTCCCTTCTTACCTAAATATTTTACCTAAAAAGCCACCCGATTTTTGATTTGTATCTTTCTCACTATATCCAATGTTATATACTTCTCCATCAATAATTACTTCTGCAGTATCTAAACTTAGTTTATTTATTCTTAGATTATCGCCCTTAATTGTTAAAAGTCCTAGCTCTGTTTCAAGTATCACAATTTGATCATCAAAACTTAAAACATCTAAAACTCCAGATATACTTAGCTTTTCCCTATTTTCTAAAATTACATTTTGTACTACACTAGTAGAATTATTTATATTTGATTTTCTATCTTCTATGGTCATAAAATCAACTCTCCTTCGTAAATAGTCTAAAATATATATATTCAGAACTTGTCTGTTTTAGAACAAAAAAATGGAAGATCCTTAAAACTTATAGTTTGTTTTAATAATCTTCCTTTTCTCTTAATTTCTTATACAATTAATTCATTATGCAATTGTTCTAATATTTTACTTGATACTTTTTCCTTTGTCATTATGGATATTTTACATTCGTCAACTTGTATTGATAAGATCTCTAATTTATTTAAGTTAAATATCTGTAGTATTTGTTTTATAACTTTTTCATTATTTGCAATTCCGTATCCAACTAACGATATCCTAGAAATATTAGTAAAGGTTGAATTAAACATTTTCAACTCTTTTTCTAGTAGTTTCTGAAATTTTAAGATATCAGATGATTTTATTGTAAAGCTAATATTTAAACTATTAACACTATTATTGAATATAGTATTTAAAAGTACTCCATTTTCAATTAATGTTAAACAAAGTTTATCAAACATATCGTTGCTATATGTTTCATATTTTAAATTTATTAAAAATAAATCATCATTTTTAACAATGCTTTTAACAGAGCTTTCTTCTATTTTATCACATATTACTGTTCCAACATTATTATTAAATGTAGAACCTGTTTCTATTAAAACTTTATATTTTTGAGCTATTTCTACGCATCTATTGTGTAAAACCTTTGCTCCCTCATTAGATAAATCTAACATTTCTTCATAGGAAAGCGTCTCTATTTTCTTTGCTTCAGTTATTTTGTTTGGATCTGTTGAATATACTCCATCTACATCCGAGAATATATAACAATGATCTGCATTAATAGCTGCAGCTACTGCAACTGCAGTAGTATCAGATCCCCCTCTTCCAAGAGTTGTAATGTCTCCAAATTCATTGACACCTTGAAAACCTGCTATAATTACAATTTTATTTTTACTCAACTCCTCATTAATTCTTGAGGTATCTATTTGTTCAATCTTAGCTTCTTGATTAATATTATTAGTATATATTCCAGCTTGCCATCCAGTTAGGGATACTGCATGATATCCTAATCTGTTTAATAGAATACTTAATTTAGAAATTGAGACCTGTTCTCCTGTACTAAGTAGTACATCCATCTCTCTGCTGTTAGGAGTATAACATAATTCTTTAGCCTCTTTAATTAAGTTGTCTGTTGTCTTACCTTGTGCAGATACAATTACAACAACTTTTTTATCTTGATTATAAAATTCTGCAATTTTATTTGCAACAATATTTAACTTTATATTATCAGATAAAGAACTACCACCAAATTTTAAAACTATTGTTTCCATTCTTCACAGTCCTTTTCATAATATTTAGATATATATAATTATAAATTACCTATAATATATTCTATTTTATTTTTTTAATAAAGTTACTAAGATTATACTTTTATATTATTTATTATTTATGATACTTTTTAAATAGCTATTAATAAATCCGTTTAAATCACCATCCATTACACCTTGAACATTTCCTACTTCATAATTTGTTCTATGGTCTTTAACAAGTGTATATGGGCAAAATACATAAGAACGGATTTGACTTCCCCATGCAATGTCCATCTGAATACCTTTTAATTCATCTATTGTATCTTTATGTTCTTGTTCTTTTAACTGCAACAGTTTTGATTTTAACATTTTCATAGCAGTTTCTCTATTTTGTATTTGAGATCTTTCTGTTTGACAAGCTACAACAATGTTTGTAGGAATATGCGTAATTCTTACTGCTGATGATGTTTTATTTATATGCTGTCCTCCTGCTCCTGAAGCTCTATATGTATCTATTCTTAAATCATCAGGATTTATATCTATTTCAACATCTTCCGTAATTTCTGGTAAGACCTCAACAGAGGCAAATGAAGTATGTCTTCTTCCACCAGCATCAAAAGGTGAAATTCTAACAAGCCTATGGACTCCTTGTTCACCTTTAAGATATCCATATGCATATTCTCCCGAAACTAAAAATGTAACACTTTTAATACCCGCTTCGTCACCTTGAATATAATCAAGCTCTTCTACTGTATATCCATTGTCATTTGCCCACCTTGTATACATTCTATATAACATTTCAACCCAGTCTTGAGCCTCAGTACCTCCAGCTCCAGGATGCAAGGTAATAATTGCATTATTAGCATCATATTTACCGGACAATAAAGTTGATATCTCTAATTTGTTTATATTTTTTTCTATAACTTTAATTCCAGATATAAGCTCTTTTTCTAATTCTTCATCAGATTCACTTTTTAATAAGTTGTTTATTTCATATATATTATCAAATTCATTTTTTACATTCTCAAATTCTTGTATCCTTGCTTTTAATCGAGTAATTTTTTTTAAAACAACTGAGCTATTTTTCGTGTCATTCCAAAAATCTGAATTTGCAGTCTGTTTTTCCAGATTAGACAATTCCATTTCTAAACTTGTAATGTCAAAGTGAATCACCTATTTCAGTTAATTTACTTTTAAGTTTCTCTAGTCTTTGAGAACATTCTTCTAAATCTACCACATAATCACTTCCCTATCATTCTATAACTATACTATTTTATTATTATAATACTTTTATACTAATATTTCAACGATATTCATTTGTCTATTATTCCATATCCACCTGTAATAGGATCCTGAAATATAAATATTTTAGGTGTTAAAAATGTAAATACAATAAAACAAGCAAATAATATTATCAAGCCTGTTACTGCAAGTTTTGTGTTACATCTTGGTCTTGATGTCATAAACTTATAAGCCACATATTCACCCAATACAATGGCAACAAAAAAACTTCCAATGTCTAAAAATGAATAATTAGTTCCTAGTATTGCTGTATATGTATAGAAAAAAACAACAATAAATAGAAGAGCTGTTAATATACCAAGTAGCTGTGCGCATAGAAAATTATTATCAGTGGTTTTTCCTATATAAAAATACCCTACAATCGTCATTATTATCATTGGAAAGAACACTAATTTTAGATGCTCCCATGTGCTTTCATTAACTGCTGAAAATGCTCCAACTATAACATTTTCGTTTGACCATTGATAAGTAAAGTGCAGTAATGTTCCTAATATAGCAACAAAGACTGCACTAAAAATTTGAAATTTTAATATTTTATTTTTATCTTCCATTTCAATCCCCCTAATAAATACTTATATGTATTAAGAAGTTTATATATGAATTTATATTATAACAGTTACTTTATTCTTTTTAGCCTTAATGCATTTAATATTACAGTTATACTACTAAATACCATTGCAAGACTTGCAATCATTGGAGTTATGGAAATTCCTACTCCTCTAAAGATTCCCATTGCAACAGGTATCATTAAACAATTATAGAAAAAGGCCCAAAATAAATTTTGCTTAATATTTTTTATTGTTTTTTTGCTTATATTTATTAATTTAACAATACTACTTAAATTGTTCTTTGTAAGAATTACATCTGAAGAATCCATTGCGATATCTGTTCCACTTTTCACACTTATTCCTATATCAGCATTAGCTAGTGCAGGACTATCATTTATTCCATCTCCGCACATCATAACAAATCTATTTCCTGTTTTTAATTCATTTACCATATTTGCCTTTTCTTTTGGTAAAACATCTGACACTACCCTACTTATTCCTAATTCTTGTGCTATCTTAGTTGCAGTTTCTTTATTATCACCTGTTAGCATTACAGTTTCTATATTCATACTAGATAACGTATTTATTACTTCTTTAGCCCCTTCTCTAACTATATCGTTTACACCAATCAAAGCTAGAATTTCTTTATCTTGTATAACATATACAATACTATTTCCTTTACCTGCCAAGTCTTTCTCATCTTGTTCATATGGATTATTTACATCATACTTATTTAAGATCTTAGAACTACCTATAATAATATTCTTATTATCTATTTTCCCTATAATTCCATAGCCTGTAATATTCTCAAATTCATTAATATTTAATGGTGAAATTTTGTTTTCTTTCATGTAATCAGTAAATGCTTTTCCTATTGGATGTGTTGTTTTTTCTTCTATACTTCCAACAATTTGCAATAATTCATTATCTGTAAGTTTACTATAATTTCTAATTTCTGAAATCTTTAATTTACCATACGTTAGAGTTCCTGTTTTATCAAAAACTACAACATTTGTTTTTTGTGCATTCTCTAATATTGCACTTTGCTTTATTAAGATTCCATTTGTAGCACATATACCTTCACTTACTATTATTGCAAGTGGAGTGGCTAAACCTAAACTGCAAGGACAAGCAACTACCAAAATAGTAACGAAAACAGTTATTGCTGTTTCTATAGTTTGTCCAATTGCAAGGTATACAATAAATGTTAATATTGCTAAAACAATTACAACCGGCACAAAGTATCCCGATACTTTATCTGCAACTTTAGCTATAGGTGCTTTTGTGTTTGTCGCTTCTACTACCATTCTTACTATTTCTGAAACTGTTGATTCTTTTCCTATTCTTTCAGCTTTATATTCAATGTATCCATCATAATTTAAACTTCCTGCAATTACTTTACTTCCAATTTCTTTTAATTGAGGCTTGCTTTCTCCTGTTATAAATGATTCATCAAGATGGGCATTCCCCTGTATGATTTCACCATCTACTGAAATCTTTTCTCCAGGTTTACATACAACAATATCTCCCTTATGAATTTCGTCAAGAGTAACTTCTTTTAACTTTCCATCTACTTTTATTATTGCTTTATTGGGAGTAATTTCTACTAATTTCTGTATTGCTTCTTTTGTTTTGTCCTTACTTACTCCATCTATATATCTCCCCAACTTTATGAAATATATTACGATAGCTGCTGATTCAAAGTATAAGTTCATTACTTGATGATGATTTCCACTATATACTAAATAAACATTATATAAGCTATATAAAAAGCTTGTAATTACTCCAATTGAAACTAAAGTATCCATATTAGGAGTTTTGTGAATTAGATTCTTATATCCATTTTTTATAATATCAAAACCATATATTATAAATAGTATTGTTAAAATCAAAAGACTTATTATATAATTTGTTGTATGCATATGAGGATCTAAAAATGGTATTGTTGGTAAATTTATCATATGTCCCATTGAAATCCACATTAATAAAATTGCTAAGATTGTATAAAATATAAATTCTATTTTTTTAACTTTATTTTTACTTTCTATTTTTATTTCTTTAAATTCACCCAAACTTTTAAATCCTGCTTTTTTTACAAAACCTTCTATCTTCTCAATATCTAATATTTTTTCATCATATTCAATATATGCGTTTGCCATTACTAGATTTACTGAAGCATTATATATTCCATTTTGCTTATTTAAATATTTTTCTAAACCATTTGAACAAGCTGAACAAGTCATTCCATCTACTGATAAAATAATCTTCTTCATATGCATTACTCCCCTATTACCTCATATCCAATATCTTCAATAGTATCTTTTATAATTTTACTATCTATTTCTTTATTTAATGTTACTATAACTTTACCTGTGCTATGATCAGCGCTAACTTTATCTACGCCATCTATATTTCCTATTGCATTTTTTACTCTGTTTTCGCATCCTTCACACATCATTCCATCTATCTTTAAAATAATTTCTTTCATATCGTTCAAATCCTTTCTTTTATTTATACAAAAATCCTTTTTTAATTCTAAAATTCAAATTTATATTCTTATCAAAAATATAATTCTTCTTAATTTTATAAATTAAATACCTCTTGCTATACATGATTAATATATTTATTAAATTCCTTAAAACTAATTCTTTCTGGCACATCAAAGAATTCTTTTGTAGGACTATCTATTCCACCTCTTAACTTTATATAGTAATCAACTATTGTTTTTATTGCTTCTTCTTCTGAATTATACTCATAGATTCCTTTTTTCTCAAAATTAGGGTGCTCCATATGATAAACCTTATTATTCTCATAATATAGTACAAAGCAATGCATATGTTCTTCTTCCTCTAAATTGCCATAATCATCTGATTCAAAAATCCTAGAACAATACATTTTATTTTTTATATTAATCCTATTTAACAAATAATGCATTAGATTAACTTGATCAATACATATTCCTATTTTATATTTAAGTATTTCATCTATAGACATTGTTCTATAGATTTTACGAAATTCTTTCATTGTATTAAGATGTATATTTTCGTTAATGTCAATCCAACCATACTGTATATTATTAGTCATAAATTTATATATATCATGTGAACATTTAATTTCATTTATTTTCATATTTTCTCCTATAATTATTATTTATATATTACAGTTTCTAATTAATCTATTTGTTCTAAATTAATCAACTCATTTTTTCTAAAAGTCAACTTTA
>CABPCL010000022.1 GCA_902406115.1 uncultured Clostridium sp.
TTTGCCCTAAACAGCAAAAATGGTGTCAAAACACCAAGCTGGCGAATTTTGGGCATTAAAAAATGCTCTCAAAATTCGTAAATAATTTTAATAAAAAAATTGCATCATTTTTATTTAGAAAAATTTACAAATATGTGAAATAAAAACACGAAATGTGATATAATCAGTTCAAATAAATGAGTATTAAAATTAATAGTGAAAATAAATATTTAATACTACGATAAAGGACAATTAAATAGATTAATTGTTTACACTAAAGTGAGATTATATAAAAGTCTTGCAAGGAAGTCTTAAAGTAGATTCTTTTGTAATATGGCATATAATAAGGCAAAAAACTAATTGAATTGTTAAAAGATAATAAAGATAAATTAAAAGTATTTATTAATAAATATTTAAATGAAATGTTAAAGGAGTAGTGATATATATGAATTATTTTAAAAAATTAGTAGGAGATAGAATATATTTATCTCCAAAAGGAGTATCAGATGAAGAAATTGAAAAATTTACAGAATGGATGAATAATTTTCAAGTAACAGATTATACAGGAAGAAGTGGACAAATTACAACATTAGTTGGAGAGAAGGATTGGCTTGAAAATTCAGCAAAAAATAATGAAAATAGAAATTTTAATATTATTGATTTGAATAATGATAAATTAGTTGGAACAATTGGATTGGAACATTTTAATTGGATTCAAAGAAGTGCTGTACTTGGAATATTTATAGGAGATGAAGATTATAGAAGTAATGGATATGGAACAGAAGCAATAAAACTTTTGCTAGAATATGGATTTAAATATTTAAATTTACATAGCATAAGATTAGATCTTCTTGCTATAAATGAAAGAGCACATAAGTGTTATTTAAAATGTGGCTTTAAAGATACTGGAAAAAGTAGAGAAGAAATTTTTTTAAACGGAAAATATTATGATATGTTACATATGGACATACTTGAATATGAATTTGAGGGGGATTATATTAGAAATAAAAATGTAAAATAATATAAAATGTTGCGAAATTAGATATAGTTTAGAAAGTTATATTGATAAAGTAAATGTGATAGGTTCGTACGAAAATGAAAAATTCTATAAAATCGGATTTGCAGATGCAATGAATTTAGTATTTGAGTGCATTAAAAGAGAAATATAATAAAAAAGATACATCTCATTAATTTAATTAAAAAGAGATGTATTTTTTACTTAAATTTAATAAATTATAATCAAAAGACTAATAATATATAAATAATAAAAAATATTTTATTAAAACAATTGATTTAAAGATAAAGTTATGATAAAATATTGATAATAATTATAAAGGAGAGTGTAAATTATGATTAATATTAGACCAGTATCAGATTTAAGAAATAAATATCCTGAAATAGAGGATTTAGTTTTAAAAGAGGATGAAGCAGTATACTTAACAAAGAATGGATATGGCTCAATGGTAGTAATGAGTTTAGAAAAATATGCAGAAATGATAGATGAAATACAAATCAATAAGGCTCTAAAAGAAAGGTTTGGCAATATTAATATAGATAAAATGTTACTAGAAACAGAAAAAGAGCTAGATAATCCAAATACTAAATATTTGACTCATGAAGAAGTTTTTTCAAAAGCAAGGAGGATAATTGATGGCGAAAAATAAATATACAATAAAATATCTTCCTTCTTTTAGTGAAGAATTAGATGAAATTATATATTACATTACATTTATATTAAAGAATAAAAAAGCTGCAGAAAGATTGTTACAGAACGTACATAATGCTATTGAACAAAGAAGTGAAAGCCCAGATAGTTATGAAATCTATAAAAGTAAAGTAAATATGAAATATGATTGGTATAGAATTTATATTGGTAATTTTACTATTTTTTATACGGTGAGAAATACAACAATGGAAATTACTCATATAATTTATAGTGCAAGAAATTTCGATAATTTAATATAAATAAATTTTAGTATTGATAAGCATATGGAAGTGACCATATGTTTATTTTTTTATGAAAATTAAAAAAAATATTTATTTTGCGCGTCATGTTTTTAGCTTTTAATTGCTGTTAAGGTTAGAAATAAAAAATTTTTTTCATTTTGCCCATAACGTTTTTAATTTTCAATCGCTGTTAATAGTAGAGGGATAAAAATAGTGACAATTTAAATCTTTCTCGCCTATAGTTCTTAGTAATAAAAGTGAACATTGACAAATACACTTGCTTTAAGTGTCATATAAAGCCATTTTCTTAAATATTCTGTATTAAGTAGAAAGGATTTGAATAAATATGAATGAGGATAATATTAACACGAAGGATAAAAAGTTAGAGTTCAATACATATTGTATTTTTACAGAAGAAAAGCAAAATATAAGAGAAACAATAGGATTAGCTTTTAAGGATTATTTAGAAAGTATAAAAATAAAGGGTAAGTAATTATTACAAACATTTGTAAAAATTTAAAGAGCACGTTATAGTATAAACATAGATGATTACGGATAGGAGGTTAAATGCTGGATTTAGAAAGTCAAAATTTTAAAGTACGGAATGTATATAAGACTATCTAGAGAAGATGGCGACAAGCAAGAAAGTGAAAGTATCGGTAATCAAAGAAAAATTTTACAAAGATATGTAAAGGAGAATAATTTATGCTTAGTTAAAGAATATGTTGATGATGGGATTTCTGGAACTACATTTGATAGACCTTCATTTAATGAGTTATTGCAAGATATAGAAAATCAAAACATTAATATGGTTATAACAAAAGATCTATCAAGACTTGGAAGGGACTATATTAAAACAGGTTTTTATTTAGAGGATTATTTTCCTAAAAATAATATAAGATATGTTGCAATAACAGATGGCATAGATACATATATAGATAGCACAAATAATGATATAACGCCTTTTAAAGCAATTATGAATGATATGTATGCTAAAGACATCTCAAAGAAAATCAGAAGCGTATACAAAGAAAAACAAAAAAGTGGAGAATATATGTGCAGTATTCCAGCTTATGGTTACAAAAGGCATCCTACAATTAAAAATAAATTAATTATAGATGAGCAAGTAAGAGATATTGTAGAAAAGATTTTTGATATGTATGCAAATGGTCATGGAAGTGTAGAAATAGTAAAATTATTAAACTCAAATAAATACCTATCTCCCACAGGTTATAGAAAAACAGGAATTGTACAAGGGGAAAACAAAACTGGGTATGACTGGAATGAAGTAACACTATGCAATATGCTAAAAAATGAGGTGTATATCGGAAATACAGTACAAAATAAAAAGTCGGTTATATCATACAAAGTCAAGAAAATAAGAACAGTTGAAAAGGAAAATCAAATAAGAGTTGATAATACACATGAAGCTATCATTGCTAAAGACATATTTGAAAAAGTTGGGTGTATTATTGAAAAAAGAGGAACAAATACTAAACTAAAATATGATTATTTATTACGAGGACTACTTTACTGTTATCATTGTAAAAGAAAATTGCAAATTGTTTTAAAAAAGAACTCTAAAAGAAATACAAAATCACATCCATATATAACCTGTAGTGATGCAAAAGAACGTGGGTGCTATCCACTAAACATGAATTATGAGAAGTTTGAAAAACATATTATTTATATTGTAAAAAAAATATGTCAAATATATGCTGACAAAGAAATTTTTTATTCAATTTATGAGAAATATCAAAATAAAACATTAGATATTCGAGAAGGATATAAGAAAAAAATAGAGCAAATTGATAGAGCTATATTGGATATAAATAATAATTTAGACAAGATGTATATGGATAAGTTAAGAGGTGTTTTACAAGAGGAAGATTATGTTAGAGTATCTCAAAAATTTAATTTTGAAAGAACAAAACTATGCAATCAAAAGAAAGAGTTAGAACAAAAATTAATTGGAACAGAAGAAAAAATTAATACTAAAAATAAAACAAAAGAAGAAAAAGAGTTAGATGAATTAATAGAGAATTTTTTAAAATTTAATAATCCGGATAAAATACTTTTATACAGATTAATCAATAAAATAGAGATTGATAAAGATAAAAATGTGTACATATATTTTAACTTTTCAAAACTAAATTCTATTAATGAAAATCTAGATGAATTTATAAAAATCGAAAAATTAATAAATGAAAATCAAAAATGCAAAGTCGTGTAATTTTAGTAGTTACAAGACTTTGCAAATTAGTTGGAAGTTTTTTAAATCCACACCATTGAAGTTTGCTTTCCACCCATCTGGAAATGGAATTGCAGGAAAATTACTTGCAATATCTTTAAAATTATTATAAATACTAGAATTTCGTGTCACAGCACCTGTAACTAGGTCCACTCCATCTGGGTTTACCATTGGTACCAAATATATTGATGTTTGATTAAATATTTCTCTAACATTTTCATTAAATAATCTTGCATTATTTTCATATGCATTACAGAAATCTTCTATAAACTTCATTAATACCACTGTTGTTATCCATTCATTCGCATGAAATGATGCACTATATAGTACCTCTTTTTCCCCATTTCCCATTTTTATATATGGGATAGGCTTTCCTAAAACAGTATATCCTATATTTCCTAATTGCAAAAACGGATATCTAATTTTTAATCTTTGTAAATCTCGCATCATAATCTCATATGTATAAGAAATAGTTGTGTTAACTATTTGTTCTCTGCTTTCTTTTTCCATAATAAATCACCTATACTTATAATATGTGCCTTTGTTTTTTTGGTGATACTTTGAGTAAATTACAATAATTCTTTACTTTTTATAATTTACTGTGATACAATTTTATTTAATTAACAAAAGTAAAGGAGTTTAACCTATGCCAAAGAAAAGGACATCTAAAAGAAAAACGCAAAATTTAGTAATTAGTATTATTTTATTTATATCAATTGTATTAATTGGATATTTAAATCCAAATCTTTATAATTTTATATGTGAATTCTTAAATATAAATCAAACCTCCACAGTACCTACTGTTACATCTTTTAATTTAGAAAATATACCAGAGTATTCAAGTGATCCTTATGTTGTTATTAATAACAATATACCCTATTTTACGGAAGAAGATTATACGACTGAAGCTTTTGAAAAATATTCTGAACTAGATAGCCTTAAAAGATGTGGTACTGCCTATGCCAATGTTTGTAAGGAGATAATGCCACAAGAAGGAGATGTCAGAGGTGACATTTCATCTGTTAAACCTACTGGATGGAAACAAAAGAGTTATAATGGTCAATTTTTATATAATAGATGCCATTTAATAGGATACCAATTGTCAGCAGAAGACGCTAACAAGCGAAATTTGATTACTGGGACAAGGGATTTTAATGTAAATGGTATGTTACCTTTTGAAAATGAAGTAGCAAATTATATAAAAAGCAATAAAAATAATGTACATGTATTATATAGAGTAACACCTATTTTTAAAGGAAACAATCTTCTTGCAAGCGGAGTAGAAATGGAAGCCTACTCTGTAGAAGATACAGGTAAAGGTGTTTGCTTTAATGTATATGTGTATAATGTGCAAAAAGGAATTAACATTGATTATAGTACTGGAGATAATTGGAGTTAAAATTATATTAAAATATGGAGCGTGATAATAATTGAGTTTAGATTTATTTAATAATTTATCAAATGTCGATAAAAAGCATAACTTTATTCAAAATTTTATAGAGGAAATGTCTAACTATTTAGAGAAAAATAATTCTGAAACTACTGATAAGGAAAATGATTTGAGAAAAGAAGATTGTTTGTACCAAGTAGTTGAAATTGGTCCAGATTATGCATATTTACAAAATGTAAATACCAATAAAGTAAGCAAGGAAACTAACATTTCTAAAGAATTACTAGATAAAATAGGTAATGATAGTGTTTTAAGATATAAAAATGGAGAATATATTTATGAAGAAGGATTAACCCGGAAAATTTTTTGATAGTTTGCTAGATATTGAAGATCTTGAAGAAATACAAAATAAATTTATAAACAATAGTAATATCTTAGAAATTGATTCAAATACTTTATACACAATTGAATCAAAAGAAAATAATAATTATATTTTATCTTATGGAGATAATAATAAGATAGTTGTTCCAAATGCGCTTATCCCTTTTTGGAGTAAAATCGGTCAAACTTTATACTATAAAGATGGTAAATTTAATAGAGATTTAAAGTAACCTTTAAATCTCCATTAGTTTTTCCCATTCTTCCATGTAATTCTCTATTTCTCTATTAATATTTTCTATTTCATTTTGTATCTCGGTTAACTTTTCGTAGTTGGTGTATACTTCTTCATTTTGCAATTGTTCCTTGTTTTTTGCATTTTTATTTTCTAATGTCTCTATTTCTCTTTCTAATTTTTTTATTCTTGCTTCTCTCTTAGCATTCTCCTTTTGTTTAATATATAGATTTTCTCCCTTTTTTTCCTTAATATTTTGATTTTTTTTTCTGACAGGTATATCTTCCTCTTCTACTTCATTTTCTTCGTAATCTTCATATTTGCCATCAAAAAATTTCATACCATTCTTAGAAAAAATCATAAGAGAATCTGCAATCTTATTAATAAAAAATCTATCATGTGATACAAATAAAACTGTACCTTTGTACTCTTTTAGTAAAAGTTCCAAGCTTTCCTTTCCAACAATATCCATATGATTTGTTGGTTCATCTAAAATTAATAGATTAGGTCCTTTTTTTAAAATTTTAGCAAGTTGCAACCTCACTTTTTCTCCACCAGAAAGCATACTTATCTTTTTGAAAACATCTTCTCCATAAAACAAGAATGATGCTAACGAATTTCTTATTTCTGTTGTTGTAAGTTTCGGAAATTCATCTAAAAAATCATCAAATACAGTTTTTTCTTCATTTTTAAAATTCATTTGTTGATCAAAATATCCCATTTTTACATTATATCCAAACGAAAAATTTCCACTAATCTTTTCTATTTTACCACTAAGTGTCTTTAGCAATGTAGATTTTCCTATTCCATTTTCTCCTATTATTCCTAGTTTTTGCCCCTTATATAAAGAAAACGATAGCTTTTGTATAGTTTTTCCCTCATATCCTATTTCCAGGTTTTTTACATCTAAAACATCATTTCCACTTTCTTTTTCTATTTTAAAATTTGTCTTAAATGATGTTAAATCATATTTACTTGGCTCTTTTACCATAACCATATGTTCTATTTGTTTTAGTTTTGACATTGCCATTTTAGCCTTTGTTGGCTTAAACTTAAATTTATCAGCAATTTGCTTTAACCTTCTTATTTCTGCTTGTTGATATTCATAATCTTTTAGTTGTTTTTCATAATTTGCCTTTTTTAATCTTTCAAAATCCGTGTAATTGCCAGCATATTTTGTTAGTGTTGCATATTCTATTTCATATACTTTGTTTACTATCTTATCTAAGAACATTCTATCATGTGATACTATAACAACTGCCTTTGGATAGTTTTTTAAGTATCCTTCTAACCATTTTATAGTTGTTACATCCAAATGGTTTGTAGGTTCATCCAATAACAAAATTTCTGGCTTACTTAATAATAATTTTATAAAAGCTATCTTAGTTCTTTGACCTCCAGAGAATTCCGAAATCTTCTTTTGTTTATCTTCTTTTGTAAATCCAAATTTATTTATCATTGTTTCATATTCTTTTTTATATGTATATCCATCTAAAAATTCATATCTATCCATTGCTTGTATATATTCTTTTGATAATTGTTCAGATTTATCTGTTTGCATTTTGTTTAATAATATTTGTATTTTATTTTCCAAATCTAATATTGGTTTATATACCTTTAATATTTCGTCAATCATAGAAATAGAATCATCTTCAAACTCTATTTGTTTTAGATATCCAATAACTGGACTACCTTCCTTTTTTATAGTAAATTTTTCCTCGCCTATTCCTTCTGTTAACATTTCATTATTAATAATAGATCTTAATAATGTTGATTTTCCAGCTCCATTTCTTCCCACAACTGCAATTTTATCTTTATTATTTATTTCAAAATTAATTTCTTCTATTATAGTTTCTGCCCCAAATTCAATTGCTCCATTTATAATTGTGATGTTCACTTTCTATTACCCCACATTATGATTTTTTATTTTAAAATTTTTTATTGATTCTTACACAAGTTTATAATTATTTTTACATTTGCATTTTCTATTAACTAACACCTTCAACTATAAATTCCTTTTTATCATATTTAGGAATAATGTAATCTGGAATTCCATAATCGATTATTTTTCCTTTTTCAATAACTATAATATTATCCATATTTTTTAGTGTTGATAAACGATGTGCTATACATATAATTGTTTGATCATTAAAATATTTGTGTATATTTTGTTGAATTTTAAATTCTGTATTATTATCTAAACTGCTGGTAGCTTCATCAAATATTACAATTTTAGAATCTCTTAAAAATATTCTTGCTAAAGCAATCCTTTGTCTTTGACCTCCTGAAAGTTTAATTCCTCTTTCTCCAACAATTGTATCATATTTGTCTTCAAGACCTTCTATAAAGTTATGCAACTCAGCTTTTCTTGCTGCATTATATATCTCTTCTCTTGTCGCATTAGGCTTTGCTATTTTTATATTGTCATAAATCGTTGAATGAAGTAGTATAGTCTCTTGTGGTACATATGTTAAATTATTATATAACGAATTTGTATTATATTCATATATATCTTTATCATCTATTAAAATGCTACCACTTTCCGGTTTGTAAAATTTAAAAATTAAATTCACTAATGTTGTCTTTCCACTTCCGGCTTACACCAATGACTCCTATTTTTTGCTTATCTTCAACTTTTAAATTGAAATTTTTAAAAATATAATCTTTATTATATCTAAAAGATACATCTTTAAATTCTAATCTTCCCGTAGTTATTTGTATATCACTCTTATTATCTTCTCTTGCATTATCCTTTGTGTATAGTAATTCATAACTATTATGCAATTTTACCATAATTTCACCTATATGTATATATGACCATGTAAATGAAGTGGTTTGATTTTTTAATGAAATCATTGCATTTAGAAAAAATATAAAATTTCCAAGAGTCATAGCATTATTTTCAAATAATTTAATTGAATAAATTATTAAAGCAATTAATGTAACAATATATACTACATTAGCAATCGCTCCAAATATAAATTCCTTAGTAGAGGCTTTATTTTTATATAAATTTGATTCTTGTTTTTTGGATTTTAAATTTTTAGAAAAATTTTCTACAGCATTATATAATCTTAATGATGTAAAATTTAATACAGCATCATTTAAAACTCCATTGTATTCTCGATTATATACTTCTGCCTTTTTTATAGCAGGTAAATATTTCTTTGAAAAATATATTAATCTTGATATTATTATTCCAGCAAAAAGTATTGTCGCAACTATAAAAATATTTATATTTATTGTGTATAAGACTATTAAACTACTGATCATTGAAGTTAATAATGAAATAAATTTAGTTGTTATTTGAGTATTTAAATTAGTAACTTCATCATTTATTTCATTAATAGCTGTAGAAATTTTTCCAGTATAGTTGTCTGTAAAAAACGAATATGTTTTTCTATTTAGATTATTAAATAGTTTTTCTGAAATATAAGGCGTTTGTTTTTTTACAATATGTATAGTTCTTGTTATATTTGAAATATAATAAAATATCAACTCTAGAATAATAACTACTATCAAACTAAATGCCACTTGGTATAAATCATCTATTCTAAAATTTTTTGCACTTGGCAAATCAATTATTCCTTTTATTATATATTGTTTTACTAGTTCTAATATTTGAGATATAACCATACATAATATCATTAAAACTGTAAGACTTTTTACTGGTTTATATAAAGATATTACAAATTTTTTGAAATCTTCTCTTTTCTCTTTCA
Source organism: uncultured Clostridium sp. (assembly GCA_902406115.1). GTDB lineage: Bacteria > Bacillota > Clostridia > TANB77 > CAG-508 > CALXVA01. The sequence goes on from CABPCL010000022.1 coordinate 9,903, forward strand.
TTATTATTTTTTCCTTCCATTTTTTCTCGGTACTTAGTATAACATACTTATTACTTTTTTTCAAAAAAGAAAAAGAGTTCTTAAGCTAAGATTAACTTAAGAACTTCATTGGTGCACCAGGAGGGATTCGAACCCCCGACCTTCCGGTTCGTAGCCGAACGCTCTATCCAGCTAAGCTACTAGTGCAAATACAGATACTATTATACTCAATTTTTTTTAAATATTCAATAGAAAATTCAAAAAAAACTTGCAAATCGCAAAAATATGTGCTATTATATATAAGCAGTTTAAATTATATTTATTAATCGAGGTGTAGCGCAGTTGGTAGCGCGCGTGGTTTGGGACCATGAGGTCGCAGGT
>CABPCL010000023.1 GCA_902406115.1 uncultured Clostridium sp.
AGAAAATATTAATTGCTTAATCAAAGTAAAAAATAAATTTCATCATCTTGGATATGTTGAAGATGAACAAGCAATTGGAACTAAAATCGAATTTTTAAAGACACAAAATAATACACTAAAAAAATATATACCTCATATTGAAAATTATAAAGACAATGCCAACTAAGCATTGTCTTTACTTTTAAAATGGATCTTTTATTTCAAACTCTATTACTTCTTGTTTTAATAATTCTAATTGTTCTTTTGATAAATATTTTTTATTTATAATTGCTTGTAATATAAATTCATCAAAATAATTATCATTCATTATATAATAACCATCAACTTTTTCTTCTGTACCATAACTATCTTCTAATTTCCATCTTTGAGGTTTATTATTTTCTAATAGATTTACTCCACAAATTGACATACAATGATGAGGATATATATCGTGAGTATTTAAAGCATCTTCCTTTGTTAGAAAATCAAATCCAAATGTATTTTTATAATTAAATAATCTAGTATCTAATACCCCAGATTTTTTATCTCTAAACTTTCTTAAATTAATCCTTATATAAACTGGCATATTATCTTTAAGTTGTTTAATTACTAATTCCTTTATTTCGTTTATAGGTAAATTTAAAAATTCAACATAACTGCCTTGATAAACATTGCCAAGATATTTTTCCCTGTATAATTTACAGTATTCTTTATTATACATAGGTATATTACCTAAAGAAACAAAGTCATTTAAGTTAATACTTAAAAACTTATCCCTAAATTCTATCGGTGTCATATTTTCATATTTCACATAGTTTGATTCTTTATCTTTATATTCATAATCAAACTTCATTTTAGGTTCTCCTAAAATCTTTGATAAAAAGATATAATTTTCTTCTAAAAATGTTTCTTTCATTTTTCTTAAATCATCAATATTTGTATTTTCTCTTTTTGCATTTAATAATTTAATACAATCTTTTTTTACTTTGTCATTAAATAAACCGGTGATATTTTGCATTCTTAAACTTTCAAATACATCTGGCATATACTCATAAGGCATTAAACCATATTTGTTTACAATAGAAACAAACCATTGCCAATGACCACCCTCATTTACACAATATTGTAATATATCTTCTTTATTTACATATTCCCAGTCAGTATTTTGTATATTTATGATATTTTGATAAACATTATTAGATTTTTCTAATTTATCAAAAAATGCAATATAATTGTTTGATAATGCAAATTTTTTTAAATCAATATTCAAGTTTTTTGCCATATCATATTGAATAGTATTTAAACCACAATATATCCAACATCTATAATTATCTTTTTGGTCGTATCTTTTTCCGTCAGGTAATTCGATATTAAAAACGGGTTGATTTTCTTCGATTATTCTTTTATCGATGCAACTTTTTTCTAGTCCATTTTCAGTTATTGCATTTTCTATAATTCTGTTGAATGAATTGCTATTATATGTATTACTAAAATTGTTTATCATATCAAGTGTTATTTGTTCTTTCACAATTTTTCCTCCTTGTATAATTAAACATTAAGATTAATTTCATTAATATTATACATTAAAATACAATTTTTTTCCATAATCCCTTGAAAATATATAGGAAAATGATATAATTAATTTATCAGAAAGATTTAATCAAATCTTATAGTCTTAATTTCGCATACGTGTATAGTTAAGGCTCCATTTGAAATCAACTTATGGACTGCAAGGTTCATAAGTTTTTTATTGTATATAATCCAATATTGAAAATTATATTATTTTATTGAATTAAATGATTTTTGTTCAAAATTTAGAAGTATTTTAAATTTATATTATAAATATTAAATATTTTACGTTGTTGTGAATAAAATTTGTATAGTATAATAATATTTTTTCCCTTCGAAAGAAGGGTTTTTTTGTGCTTGTTCTAAATAATATTGAATTACCTATTGAAAAAATAAAATATTAAAAACCATATTTTATTTTATTAAATTATGTGATATACTTTTAACGGTGATGAAAATGAATAAAAAAATCATAAAAATTATTTTAGCAATTATAATCATTGCAATAATAGGATCACTATTATATTTTAATAATATGTTTAAATTACAAAACGACGAAAATAATAGTGGAATTCAAGAAAATATTCAAACAGAAAATAATATTAATAATAGTATAGAAAATAATGTAACAAATATAGTGAATGACCCAGTGATCTCAGACAATAATACTACTGATGGAATTGAGAAAAATAATTTTGTTAGCTATAATGGAATGCTTAAAATTGAAAATAATACATTAGTAAATAGCAAGGGCGAAAAGATACAATTAAAAGGTATAAGCACTCATGGAATACAATGGTATGGAAAATATGCAAACGAAAAGGTAATTAAGAATTTAAGAGATGAGTGGGGAGCTAATTTATTTAGAATAGCAATGTATACTAGTGAAGGTGGATATTTGCAAGATAGAACAATAAAAAATAAAGTTTATGAAATAGCTGACATTGCAATAAAACTTGATATGTATGTTATAATTGACTGGCATATATTAGATGATAATGACCCTTTACAACATATAAATGAGGCACAGGAATTTTTTGAAGAGACAAGCTTAAAATATGGTAATACGCCAAATATTATATATGAAATATGCAATGAACCAAATGGTGATATAACATGGAAAAATAATATAAAGCCATATGCAGAAAAAGTTATTTCAACTATTAGAGAGAATAGTAAAGAAAATATTATCATTGTGGGAACTGGAACATGGTGCCAAGATGTTGATAAAGCAGCAGAGGATCCTATAAATGATAAAAATGTAATGTACTCACTTCACTTCTATGCTGGTACACATACAGAATGGTTGAGAGAAAGAGCAAGTAAGGCTTTAAAGACAATACCTATATTTGTAAGTGAATGGGGAGTAAGTGACGCAACTGGAAATGGAGGAATATACTTAGATGAAGCTAATAAATGGATGAAGTTTATGAAACAAAACAATATAAGTTGGGCAAACTGGTCGCTTAGTGATAAAAACGAAGCGTCTGCTTTATTACTTCCAAATACTCCGGAAAATGATATTAGTGATAAGTATTTATCCGAAAGTGGTAAATTTGTAAAAGAAGCAATTAAAGATTAATATTATATTTATAAATAAGAAAGGGATAGGAAAATGTTAAAAGAAAAGTTATTAGAAGATTTAAAAGAGTGTATGAAAACAAAAAATACTGTTAGAAAAAATGCCATTCAAATGGTAAGAGCTGCAATATTACAAGTGGAAAAAGATAATCAAGTGTCATTAGAAGATAATCAAATTATAGAAATAATTGCAAAAGAATCTAAAAAAAGAAAAGATTCTTTAGAGGATTATGAAAAAAGTGGAAGAGAAGATTTAATAGCACAAGTAAAAGAAGAAATTGAAATATTATCTGAATATTTACCAAAACAATTGTCAGAAGAAGAGCTAGAACAAATTATAAAAGAAATAATTCAACAAGAAAATGCTACATCTATGAAAGACATGGGAAAAGTAATGAAATCTGCAAAAGAAAAAATCGGAGCAAGATCAGATGGAAAAACAATTAATGAGATAGTAAAAAGATTATTATCATAAAAAAATAAATAATATAAAAAGGGAGTAGCTTATAAACTACTAATCAACAACACGGCAATTTTAATTGCATGGTTAGTAACCTTTTAGGTAAGCAAGACTTTTGAATAAGTGCATATTTATGTGGGTTTATTCATAAAGTCTTTTTGTTTTATTTAAAGAAAATAGAACATAGTGAATAACTTATGATAAAATGCCAAAAATATAAAAAAGGAGAGAAAAAATGGAGAAGAATTGGTTTAATAAAACTGTAAATGAAGTTGAAGAAAATTTAGACACAAATGTGAAAACTGGTTTGACAAGTGAAAAAGTACAAAAAAATGCAGAAAAATATGGTCTTAATGAATTAAAAGCAGCTAAGAAGAAAAGTTTATTTATTAAATTTTTAGAACAATTTAAAGATTTTATGATAATTGTATTAATTATAGCTGCAATCGTTTCAGGAATAGTTGGTTATATAGAGGGAGATGGAATTACAGATACAATCATCATTTTGATTGTAGTAATAGTAAATGCAATTATAGGTGTAACACAGGAGAATAAAGCAGAGAAGTCACTAGAGGCATTACAAAAATTGAGCTCTCATGTAGCAAAGGTTTTACGTAATGGAAAAATTGACATAGTTCAGTCAAAAGATCTAGTTCCAGGTGATGTGGTAATATTAGAAACAGGTGATTATGTACCAGCAGATATTAGAATTGTGGAAGCTATCAATTTAAAATCTCAAGAAGCTTCTTTAACAGGAGAATCTGTTCCAGTAGATAAATTTGAAAATTTAATAGAAGAAGAAAAGGTAGGAATTGCAGATAGAAAAAATATGTTATTTTCATCTTCATTAATAACTTATGGAAGAGGAAAAGGAATAGTTGTAGAAACTGGAATGAATACAGAAGTTGGAAAAATTGCTGGAATATTAACCAATACAGAAAAAGCAGAAACACCACTTCAAATAAAATTAAACAAATTAGGTAAAACGCTAGGAATAGCGGCACTAGCGATTTGTGTTGTTATTTTTATTATAGGTATTTTATATGGGAAGAATGTAATTGATATGTTTATGACAGCAGTAAGTTTAGCTGTTGCAGCAATTCCTGAGGGATTAGCAGCGGTATCTACTATTGTTTTAGCAATAGGTGTTCAAAGAATGGTTAAGAAACATGCCATTGTAAAAAAACTACCAGCAGTTGAGACATTAGGAAGTGCTACGGTTATATGTTCTGATAAAACCGGAACCTTAACACAAAACAAAATGACAGTGCAAAAATTATTCTATAATAATAAAATTGTTTCTTTAAAAGAAGCGGATAGAAATAATAATGAATTAGAAAAATTGGTATATACAAGTATGCTTTGTAATGATACAAAAGTAGGGGCAGATAACAAACTAACAGGAGATCCAACAGAAACGGCACTTGTTGATATGGGATTTGAGCTAGATTTTAACCCAAATGTATTTTCTGAATATGAGAGAGTAAAAGAAGTTCCATTTGATTCTGATAGAAAGCTTATGACTACTGTAAATAAAATAGGTGATAAATACATTGTATATACTAAAGGTGGTATAGATGAATTATTACAAAGATGTACAAATTATATAATAAATGGAGAGATAAAGAATAATCTTGAAGAATACAAAAAAGAAATAGATAAATCTAATCATGAAATGGCAAAAGATGCGCTAAGAGTATTAGCTATGGCATATAAAGAAATTGATCATAATCCAACACAGCAAGAAATGGAAACAATTGAAAATAATTTAACTTTTATTGGTATGGTTGGAATGATTGACCCACCTAGAGAAGAGGTGAAACATGCAGTAGAAAAATGTAAAACAGCTGGAATCAAAACAGTTATGATAACAGGAGATCATAAGATTACAGCTGTAGCAATAGCAAAAGAATTAGGAATATTAGAAAAAGATTCAGAAGCAATAACAGGTGCAGAACTTGAAGAAATGTCACAAGAAGAATTGATTAAAAATGTTAGAAATTATTCTGTGTATGCAAGAGTCTCTCCAGAACATAAGGTTAGGATTGTAAAAGCTTGGCAAGCAAACGGAGAAATTGTTGCTATGACTGGTGATGGTGTAAATGATGCCCCAGCACTTAAAACTGCAGATATAGGGTGTGCTATGGGAATTGTTGGAACAGATGTGTCGAAAGAAGCTGCAGATGTTATTTTAACAGATGATAATTTTGCAACCATAGTTACTTCTGTTGAAGAAGGAAGACGTATTTATGATAATATAATAAAAGCTATACAATTTTTACTTTCAAGTAATGTTGGAGAAATTGTTGCACTATTTTTTGCAATTTTAATAACTCCATGGATAGGTGCAAAGTTTGGAATAGATATAAACTTAATTGAAATTTTACTTCCAATTCATATTTTATGGATTAACCTTGTTACTGATTCTCTTCCAGCATTGGCTTTAGCAGTAGATCCAGCTGAAGAAGATATTATGAAGAGAAAACCAATAAAAAATAAAAAAGGAATATTTACTAAAGGAATGACATGGAGAGTTATATATCAAGGTTTTATGATAGGATTAATAACACTTGCAGCATTTATTATAGGTGTAGCTACACCAGAGTCTGAATTGCCAACTGTATATCATAATGGAGAAATATTATCTAACCAAGAAGTAAAAGTTGAAATAGGGCAAACAATGGCATTCACTGTACTTGCTTTATCAGAGCTTGTTCATGTATTTAATATTAGAAATAATAAAAAGTCTATATTTAAAACAAACCCGTTTAATAACAAAATGCTTTTATTAGCTATTTTAATATCTGTATCGCTAATGTTTATAATATTATTTGTACCGGCTTTAAGAAATATATTTAGTATACCGGTTCTACCTATTACTAATATTTTAGAAACAATAGGTTTAGTGTTATTACCAATAGTTATAGTAGAAATATTTAAATTGTTAAAGATTAATAATTCAAAAGATGAGTAAAAAATAGAATAAAATTTAAAATATGATATTCCTAAAATTGTCTAGATAAATATAAAAAAAGGGTGTATAATAATAAAGAAAAAAGTCAATTTTAGGAGAGTGTGGAATTGATATATCAAATAGAAGCTGTTAAAACAAAAAGAAAAAGACTAGTAGTAATATATATAATTGTATTACTACTAGTTTTATTGGCTTCAATTGGTTTAGGAATATTTGCTGCTAAGAAAGTGAATGAAAATAAACAAAATGAGAATTATAATATTATAAGTTCAGAAAATAATACAAAAAATATTATTTCTAATTTAGAGAGCTCATCAAATGTTAATATAAACCAAAATACTTCTAATACAGAAATAAAAGAAGATATTAAAAACAATCAAAGCAAAGAAAAATTTGTGGAAAATGTAGATGATATATACAATGGAGAAGAAGGAAAAAGAGTATTTTTAACTTTTGATGATGGACCTTCAATATCTGTTACACCACATATTTTAGATACTTTAAAAAAATATAATATCAAGGCAACTTTTTTTGTATTAGGAAATAGAGTTAGTGATAATGCAGAATTGATCAAAAGAGAATACAATGAAGGACATTATATTGCAAATCATGGATATTCACATAGATATGATAAAATATATGCAAGTTCTAAGAATGTGCTAAAAGAATATAATAAAACAGAACAAGAGATAAAAAAAGCATTAGGTGATGAAAATTATTCTAGTAATTTATTTAGATTCCCAGGGGGATCAATCGGCGGAGAATATGATAAAATAAAGGAAAAAGCAAAAATAGATTTAAAAAGAAATCAAATAGCTTACTTAGACTGGAATGCATTAACAAATGATGCTGCAGGAGCATATACAAAAGAAAAGATTATTAAAAACTTAAAGAAAACAGTAGGAAATAAAAACAATGTAGTAGTACTGATGCATGATGCACCAGATAAAATATTAACTTATGAAACTTTAGAAGATATTATAAAATATTTGCAAGAAAAAGGTTACAGTTTTAAAAATATGTATGATTTAATGTGAATGGAGGAATAATATGTACGATGTAATTGTTATTGGAGCAGGTCCTGCAGGAATATCTGCAAGTCTGTATCTGAAAAGAGCTAATATCAACGTACTTATTATTTCTAAAGGATATGGGGCGTTAGAAAAAGCACATAAAATAGAAAATTATTATGGATTAGAAAAAAACATAAGTGGAAAAGATTTATTTAATATAGGGATAAATCAAGCTAAAAATATTGGAATAGAAATAATTGAAGACGAAGTTACAGGAATATCACTAGAAAATAATTATATATTTACTGTAACAACAATAAACAGACAGTATACAGCGAAAAAAGTAATTCTTGCTACTGGAACAAATAGAAAGGTTCCACATATTAAAGGCATAAAAGAATATGAAGGAAAGGGTATTAGTTATTGTGCAATATGTGATGCATTTTTTTATAGAGGAAAAGATGTTGGTGTATTAGGAAGCGGGAATTATGCACTGCATGAAGCAAGTCAATTAAAACCATTAGTTAATTCCGTTACCATTTTTACAAATGGCGAAGAAATAGTGGAAAATAGAGATGGAGAAGAATTTGAAATTGAAAATAAACCAATTAAAGAATTTAGAGGAAACAAGGTAATAGAAGAAATTCAATTTGAAGATAGTGATATAAGAAAAATAAATGGAATGTTTATAGCAATAGGAACAGCCTCAAGTAATGATCTTGCAAGAAAGATAGGAGCTGTAATACAAAACAATAATATTAAGGTAAATGAAAACATGCAAACAACAGTAAATAATTTATATGCGTGTGGAGATTGTACAGGAGGACTTTTACAAGTTAGCAAATCTGTATATGAAGGTGCAAAAGCAGCTGTTCATATAATATCAAATAAAAATAATTGAATAATAAAATATGGAGGGATAAAGTATGTCAGTTATAACATTAACAACAGAAAATTTTGAACAAGAGGCACTGAATTCAAGAGTTCCAGTTTTAATTGATTTTTGGGCATCTTGGTGTGGACCATGTAAAATGATGGGACCAATAGTAGATCAAATTGCAGAAGAAATCGGAACAAATGCAAAGATTTGTAAAATTAATATAGACGAACAAAGAGATTTTGCAACAAAATATGATGTTATGAGTATACCAACTTTTATACTAATAAAGGATGGAAAAGAAGTAAAAAGATTAGTTGGAGCAATGCCAAAAGAGGAATTATCTAGATTATTTGAATAAAATATAAAATACAATAAAAAGGGAACACTGCATAAAAAATTTGCAGTGTTCCCTTTTTCAAAAATGTCTTTTTCCGATCTGCACTAAGTACACACTATGCACTGTTGTGACCTCATAAAGATTGTCACCTATTTTATGCACATCCATTACGGTACTGGTTTTTATCTCTCGTGTTTTCCACATTCCACCTACAAATTCAAGGATGGAGCACATATATCTATGGCCGATTGTGGGTACGAGATTTGATATTGCTATGTGAGTAATGTCTTTTTTTACATCCTCAAACCAACTAGAGTTAAAATGGCCATTTATACCTTTTAAGGTATAATCTGTTTGCCAAATTCTATCATCTTCATTGAGTACCTCATATTCCTGTCCTGCTATCAATAATGCTGGACTAGAACAGGGGTAATGAGTTGATACAGCTCCTGTGTAACGTACAATCTTTTTTGACATAAATTTTTCTACCTCCAAAATTTTTTGATGAAAAAGTCTACCTCTAATGAAAACGCGAGGTTAAGGTTGTTTAGATAAAAAATACCTAGCATTTATTATACTATATTTAATTTATAATTGCAACTATAGTGAAAATATTAAGTGAATAATAAAGAGAGTAAACTAAATATATTAATGAGTTAGTTGCATTAAAATGAATAAAAATTTTTATAATACTTGACATGAAAATAATAAGTGTGCTATAATAATCAATGTTGAAATAAATATGCGGATGTGGCGGAACTGGCAGACGCGCTGGTCTTAGGAACCAGTACCAACGGTGTGGAGGTTCGAGTCCTCTCATCCGCACCAATTACGTATCTGTTCGAGCTTTTATAGAACAGATAGATACAAATATCATTCTGAAAAGGATGGTATTTTTTTTTTAATATATGATATAATCTTGGTAAATTAAAAAAGAAAGGAAACGATTATGAAAAATATAATACTAGATACAGATTTATATAATGAAATAGATGACCAAATTGCTTTAGCATATGTATTAAAAT
>CABPCL010000024.1 GCA_902406115.1 uncultured Clostridium sp.
TTCCTCCATTACTACTATAGTATCCTATTAAATTTGTCATATTATCTGCATATGTTATTGTCAATTTTGTTCCATATGGGTACCAATCTATTCCTTGGAATACATATGGTTCCTTATCTAGTGTAAATATTGGGTTTGGAACAGCCGACTCATCTATGTTTGTTACCTCAAATTCGTAAACTGTATCGTTTCCTAAAGAATCTTTTGCATAGATTGTATATGTTCCGTTTTCTTGTATCAATTTTCTTCCGTAATTTTGAATTGTTTCTCCGTCTTCACTAAAATAACTTTTTGTATGTTTTCCTTCTGCAAATTTTATAACTTCAATATCATTTTTATCTGTAACTTTTATTTTTAGATTTAGATTTCTTATTTTGCCTTCTAAATCTCCTTCTATTGCAATTTCTGGTGGATCTATATCTATGTTCTTTATAGTATAACATGCTTGTTTTGTCCAAACTTCATTTTCGCTTAATCCTCTTGCATATATTGTTACTTGATTTTGTTCTATTGTAAATGGTCCACTGTAGTTTTTCCATTCACTTTCTGTTCCATCTGCGTATTTTAATTTATATTGTTTCTTTACTAGATTACTATTGTATGAGATGCCTATTGTTACACTCGTGCTTGCACTTTTTGTGCTTGGTATAATTTTAGGTTCTTCACCTGGATATGCATTCCATCTAATAGATATATTTTCGTAAATATCTCCGTAATCTATATCTAATATATGAATGGTTCCACTAAAATCTATAGCTTGTCCTTTTTCATCTTGTATTTTTCCTTTTAAATTTCCGTTTTCATCTAATATTTGATCCTTATGCTCTGGTTTTACTATTAATATTCCTTCTTCATCATATTCTTTCCATTCTCCGTCCTTTATTTTATATTCTTTTAATACTGCTTCTGGCGGATATTTTAATTTTAATAAATAATAATAGTCTTTATTTAAAATTGTATATTTATCTGTATCTTCTACTTTGCCATCTTCAGGGTCATCTTTGCCCGTGTCTCCTCCCGGTGTTGTATTACTTCCCGAGTCTCCTCCTGGTGTTGTATTACTTCCTGAGTCTCCCCCTGGTGTTGTATTACTTCCCGAGTCTCCTCCTGGTGTTGTGTTACTTCCTGAGTCTCCTCCTGGTGTTGTATTACTTCCTGAGTCTCCTCCTGGTGTTGTATTACTTCCTGGGTCTCCTCCTGGTGTTGTATTACTTCCTGAGTCTCCACCCGGTGTTGTATTGCTTCCTGTATCTCCTCCTGGTGTTGTATTAGTTTCTGTATTTCCTCCCGAAGGTTTACTTGGGTCATCATTTTTTGGTTTATCTGGTGCTGATGTTACACTTCCTATATTAGTAATATTTAATTTTTCTTCTGTTGTTCCAATTTTGTTTGTTGCTCTTGCATAGATAGTTCCGTTTTTGGTAACTATAATTTTTTTATTATCTTCAGTATATCTTTTATAATTAATTCCGTCTTCGCTATATTCTACTATTTCTGCATCCGAAGTTTCTATTGTTACTATTACTTGTTTTCTTCCTGTATCTGTTGGATATGGATATGGATCTGCATTTATTTTAACATATGGTAAGTTTCCTTTTTTAATGTTTGTTATTACTTTGTTAGCTGTATTAGATCTTTTTCCTTCTTCGTTTATGTAGTATGCACTAATTAGTACATTATCAGTTACTTCTATTTCTTTGTCATATTTTTTATATTCTTCATTTCCAACTCTTATATAAATTTCTCTTGCTTTTTCTTTTGGACTTACTGTTACCTTAACTTTTTCAACCTTAGAATCTTCTGGTGTAATTATAATATCTGGAGCTTTTACATTATTGTTTTGTTCATCTACTATTTCTTGTATTTTGTCTGGAATCCCATCATTTTTTGCGTTCTCTTTATCACTGTCATTTTCAATGTTTACGTAAATATATTTATTATCTTTTCCCCATTTGTCTTGCTTTGTTATTACATTTCCATCGTTATCTTTTATTTCTTCTACTATTTTAGCTCTTGCCATTACTAATGTATCTTTTTCTACAGTGAATTCTTTAGTGTAATCTCTCCACCCAGTTCCATCTATATTATATTGTTTTACCACAGCTGCTTCATCGTATACTATTTTTACTTTATGCACACCTTTTTTGTCTGTTTTTTCGTCTTGGATGTCTACTAGTACGACGCCATCTGGTGCCTCTACTACTTCATTATCATCTAAATCATATTTTATCCATACATCTTTTACTCTTGATATTGGTATTGTAATTGGGCCAGTATATTCATCCCATTCAAGATTAACATTACTTCTTACTTCTCCCTCTTCTCCTAGTCTCCACATTCTATTTGTTGCATTATCTGGATAGTGTAATGTTAATCTAATCCATCCATCCCATTCTTCATTCTCTTCTTCTGGTAGGTCCTTGCTGTCCGGCGTATGTAATATCTCCCCAGATATTTCTTCACCTTCATAATCATAAATTCTCATTGTTTTAGAATTTATAATATATTTATGTTTATTTTTGGTTTTTATAGCCTCTTTATCTATCCAATATAAATTAAGATTGTCTATAGAAATTCCAGATTCTTTTTCTAGTTGCTTTTGTAAGGTTGGCACTTTATTCTTTATTTCTTGTTTTTCACTATCTGTTAATTCACTTAGTACTGGTAACTGCAACGTTTTTTGCTGTTTTACTTCATCATCTATTTGCTTATCCATTTTATATAGCTTAACTCTTTCTTCGATAGCATAATAATCATTAACAAATTTTGCATATCTACTACGTTCTATTATCCCATCTTTTCTAAAAAGCAAGCTAAGAATTATAGTTGCTAATATTACTATAACAGTTATAGTTACAACTAAAGCTATTAATGTGATTCCTTTCTTTTTACTTTGTTTTTCTTCTAATGTTTGTTTTTTTGGTTTCACTTTTGTGCCCCCTCTCTTTTTCCGTTATTGTGTTACATTTGCATTTGTCTCCTGTGATGTTATTCCTGTTGTATTTGTTGTATTTGTTGTTTCAGGTTGTGATACTGTATTTGTATTCTGATTATTATTTGAACTGTTTGATCCTGAATTTTGATTTTCTGAGGTTGTTGGTTTTGTAGTAGTTGTTGGTTTCTTTGTTCCTCTTCTAACAATTCTTTGCATTGGATCATATGTATCTCTTGATAGTAATGTTTTAGATACAACTTGACCGTTTAATTTTAAAATTCTATATGCTTCACTCTTGCATCCATTATGTCCTGATTGTTCAACAACTTCTTTTCCTTGTGTAAGTGAGCTATCTTCTATGTATTTAACGCTGTATGGTATATATGATAATATTCTTGATTGTATTACTACTTCATATTCTGTTTCTTCTTTTATTCCGTAAATGCTTACTTTTGCCACACCATTTTTAGCTGATGCTGTTATTTTAATTGGATATGTTCTATTGTTTTTAAATTTAAAATCTAGATATCCCCAACTTACTGTTGCATCTCTACTTGCTGCAACATAAGAAGTTTCAAATTGATGGTTGCTTCTATCTACTATTTCTAGGTTTGCAAGTAATGCTGTGTTGTATACAGTTGAAGATATTTGGCAAATACCTCCTCCTACTGATTGTACTACTCCTCCTCCAGCATATGCTCCTGCTTCTTTATATCCTGCTTCAATAGTTCTTGCTCCTACAATTTTATTGTATGAGAAAGTCTCCCCTGGCATAAGAACTGTTCCATTAATTTTACTTGCTGCTATTGATAGGTTGTTGCTTCTATTATAGTTGCTTGCATCGTATCTTGTTGTATATGTTGATAATAACTCTGGGAATGCTTCTTCTCCCAAATTACTAATTGTCTTCTTAGGTATAGTTATTTTTAATGGAATTGTATACTCTTTTTTATCTTCTTCAATTATTTTTTGAGCTTCTTCTATTGTGATTTTAAAATCTACTCCATTCACATGTGGGTGTACTTTTGTTGGATTTTTTGTTACATATGCATCTTGTGGTTCTTTATATATTTCATTTCTTATTTTAATTATGTCTATTTCGTCAGGTTCAACATTTTCTACAGGTATTGTTACAATGTTATTCTTATTATCTATTTTCTTTATTTCATCTATTATTAATTTTTTAATTTCTTTCTCTTTTATTTTTATTCCTGCTGTTCCTTTTACAATAATTAGTTTTTCATCTTCAACATAGTAACTACTTTGTTTTACTGCTCCAGGTATTTTTGATGATATATCTTCAACCTTTTTATTTAATGCATCTTCATCATAATAAACTGGTATTTCAATATTTTTCTTTAATATTTGTGTCAATAAAATATTGTAGTTGTTAACTATAATATTCCCATCTTTTCCTACGTTGTATGCTTCATTTATAGCTTTTTCTGTATCAAATTTTATACTGAATTGTTTTCCATTTATTACTGTTTCATAATCTCCGTATTTTAGTGTAATATCTTCTGTCTCTTTACTTGCAACAATTTCATTTATTTTCTTTAATGCATCTTCTTTGCTTAGTTTTGAAACATCAACATTCATTATACTAATTCCAGATAGTATATTTTCATTGTTTATATTAATCAACGCAAATATAACCGAAAAAAACAAAGCCAAACAAATTAATATTGTTATTATTACTACTGGAACTATTGATTTTTTTGCTTTCTTTGGTTGTGTTTCTTCTTTGTCTGCCTTTTTTATATCAACTTCTTCTTTATTTATTTCATTTTTTTGTATTTCTTTTTTCTGAGCATCTTTTTCTGTTTCTTCTTTTATATCTTCTTGTGTTGTTTCCTCAGATACTAATTTTTCTTCTTTTTCTTCTTTTTGTTTTTCTTCTTGTTGCTCTTTTTCTTTTACTTCTACCTGCTCATTTTCATCCATTTTTTTCATGTCTTTAACTCCTTCTTTTGTCTCCTCTTCGGCTTTTTCGCCCTTTTCAAATTTATCCTCTTCCATAACTCTCCCCTTTTATACATTGTATACTTTGTCTTAGATTAATATTACCATAGTTTATATTTTTTTACAATAATATTATTGCCTATTTTTTTACAAAATTTTACCATTTTCTCTAGACATTTAAAAGTTTATTTTGTATAATTAAGTAAAATTTTAGAAAAAGAGGTAGAATACTTATGATAGGTGATATGATAGCAAGAATTCGTAAGGATAAAAAGGTTTCAAAAACTGATCTTGCTAAGGAAACTAATATTAATATTGGGCATCTTACTCATATTGAAAAAGGTGAAAGAAATCCTAGCCATAAATCTCTTAGAAGTATTTGCAAGGCTTTGGAAGTTCCTTATCAACCTTTAATGTACACATATGATAAAGTTTTATCTGATGATCAAGAATTTTATCATGCACCAGAACACATATCATATAATCGAGTTCCTGCAGTTGATTCTATTAATTCATTTACAGAATGTCCTGCAAATCTTCCAAGTGCAGCCATTGCTGTAAAAATACAAGACAACTCTATGGAACCTAAACTTGTAAAAGGATCTTATGCCTTTGTTGAATTGAATGCCCCTTTAAATAACAGGGAAATTGGAATAATTGAATATAACGATAAAATTTATATTAGAAGATTTATAGTAAGAAGAGATAAATTAGTTCTAAGAGCTGACAATAAAGAATTTGAAGAGATTTCTATACATGAACAAGATAACTTTAATATTATTGGAAAAATAATCGGTACAAATACAGGATTAGTTTTATAATAAAAATTATGATGAATTTTGTAAAAAAGTATTGAATATTTTATTTTTTAATAATATAATTTATTTTACTGAATTAAACAAGAGATAAATAAGGAGAATTAAAATGGAATTAGTTAAAAATATTTTCTTTAACACAGACAAACTTGTAGAAAATACTAGTGTTAAAATTTCATATACAGGTAAACTTTTTCAAGGAAATAGCGAAGAAGTTTATTTACATTATGGTTTCGGTATAAACTGGGATAATTTAAATGAAGTTAAAATGGTAAAAACCGAATTAGGATTTCAAGCAGAAATTGAGTTGATATCTTCTGATACTTTAAATTTCTGTTTTAGAGATGGAAATAATGTATGGGATAACAACGAATCTCAAAATTATATTTTCCCAATTGAAAAAGTTGAGCTTGCATTAGTTCCTACAGAAGTAAGTTCTATTTCAGCTCCTAGAAAGTTAAGAAAAACTTATATTTGGAGTAAAAAAGTTAGACTTGCTGTATATAAAATAATAACTTACTTGCCTAAAATTATTTCTGGTAATTATAAAAGAAAAGTTAGTGAATAAATACATAAAAAGATTGATATTTTTGAATATCAATCTTTTTATTTTATATAATAACCCATCCACCATTTATTGAAATTACTTGACCTGTTATATATTCATCTTCCGACAACCATTTTACACATTTTGCTATATCTTTTGAATATCCTATTCTTCCTAATGGTATTTCTTCTTTTAAATTTTCTAATTCATTTTCTGTTATATTTTTATTCATGTCTGTATCTATTATTCCTGGTGCTATACTATTTACTCTAATATTTGAAGGTCCTAATTCCTTTGCTAGTGCTTTTGTCATTCCATCAATTCCAGCCTTAGCTGCACTGTAATGTACTTCACATGATCCTCCTACCATTCCCCATACAGAAGAAATGTTAATTATGCAACCTTGTTTTTTGTTAATCATCGTAGGTAGCACTTCCTGTGTGCAATAGAAAACAGAATTTAAATTATTTTTTATCATGTCTTCCCAATCTTCATCTGTAATATCTGTAAATAGTTTTACTTGAGATATCCCTGCATTATTGACTAGTATATCTATTGATTTAAATTTTTCTATAGTATATTTTACAAGTTTTTGTACATCTTTTCTGTTTGACACATCTGCTTTAAATATTTCTATATTTTTTCCTTGTTGTTCTAATTCTTCTTTGATCTTTCTAGCATTTTCTTCTGATTTATTATAGTTCAATACAACATTACAATTATTTTGTGCAAACATCTTAACAATTTCGGCTCCAATTCCTCTTGAGCCACCTGTAACAATAACAGTTTTCTTAGCTATATTTTTTTCTACTTTTTCTTCCATTATTTACATTTGCTCCTTTATATGTACTTGTAAGAGAATGACAATTCGGGCATAGGAGAATCAGGTTATCTTCATTATTATTTCTATAGTTTCCATCTATGTGTTCTATCTCAAGAGGTATATTCTTCGTATATATGTTTATTTCACCCCAGCCACATCTTGCACATTTTCTATTATATTTCTTAAATAAATATGTTTTTATATAAGACGATATTTGATATTCTCCTCTTATTCCATCTTTTTCTCCATTTTTCCAACTCTCTATATATTTTTTATATTGATATTCTTTTTGACATTTATTATTGCAAAATTTATTATTTTTATTAATCTCTTCATTACAATTTAAACAATTCAAAAGAATGTTCCTCCGTTTTTCATATATAAAAACAAAGAACTAAGCAAGTTAAATAACAAACCTAGTTCTAAGTATATGGAGCCACTTGTCCGAATCGAACGGACGACCTACTGATTCATACTACTATAATTTTCATTACCACACTTTCGTGTGTTTGTAGTCTGGACTTTCTCTTTGTCCTAGCATTTCTGCCTTAGACACACCGTATAAAGTCTCTACACTTGAAATTGCTTTCTAGCTCGGGATTATCATCAGCTTACCTGTTAAGACTTCCCCGAATTAGCGGTGTCCACTTTATATGTTTCCATATAAAGGTGCAAAATAGTTCAAAATAAGATTAAATCTTATCTATTCCACAAGTCAGTTGCTCTACCAGCTGAGCTAAAGTGGCATTTATTTAATTGGTGACCCCGACGGGAATCGAACCCATGTCTCCGCCGTGAAAGGGC
>CABPCL010000025.1 GCA_902406115.1 uncultured Clostridium sp.
AAGTGGAGATGAATACAATTCGATAGAGAAACTTGTTAGATAAATTACAATTTAGTAATTAGTTAGAAAAATAGTAATTTATGGAGGGAAAAATATGTTAGGGATTTTTATTTTATTAATTATAGCAATGTTATTAGTAGTAAAATTTTGTAAGAAAACATTAAAAATTGTATTAACCATTATAATTATTTTAGTAACATTATATTGTATTGTTATATCTATTGATATGAATAGGGTAGGTAGTTTTAGAAAGCCTATATTTGCAATAGTTAAGCAAGAAGATGATTCTTCTATGAAAACAATCATATATCAAGGATTAGGTTATGAAGTTAGAATGATTAAAGATGTAACAACTGATAAAACAATACGAGTAGAAATGTATATGTTTAACAAATGTATAGCAGGAGCTATAGAGTAAAGAGTTACACAAATTACAATTTAGTAAGTTGTAGGGGAGATTAAAAAAATGAAAGATGGAAAAATACCAAATCCAAATAAAATACACCCAATAGTTGGATATAATAAAGAAATATATGTAAAACCTACTATAAAAAATAAAAATATTATAGTTGGAGATTTTACTTATATTGCAGATACAGAGTTTGAAAGTCATGTAACACATCACTACGAATTTAATAATGATAAATTGATTATAGGAAAGTTTTGTCAAATAGCTTCAGGAGTTGAATTTGTAATGAATGGTGCTAATCATCAAATGAATGCAGTAACAACATTTCCTTTTTATACATTGGAAGGTTGGGAGCAAGTTCCACCTACACAAAATGACTTACCTATTAAAGGAGATACAGTTATTGGAAATGATGTATGGATAGGACAGAATGCAACAATAATGCCAGGAGTTCATATTGGAAATGGTGCAATAATTGGTGCTAAATCTGTTGTAGCAAAAGATATTCCACCATATCATATTGCAGTTGGAAATCCTTGTAATGTGATTAAAAAGAGATTTGATGATGAACTAATTGAGGTAATGGAAAAATTAAAATGGTGGGATAAAAGTATAGAAGAAATAAACAATTTAATTCCGATACTAACTTCGAGTGATTTAGAAAAAGTAAAGGAAGAATTATCAAAATTAGTATAAATACAAATTACAATAAGTTGGGTAGATAACCAGTTGAAATTATCTACCTTTTATTATATAATCGTAACAAGAATTAGTAAGTTATTGTTTAGATTAGTTTGAAATACAACTAATCTATTTTTATATAATTATTTAGAAAAAAATCTAAATAGTTATTGACATTAGAGTTACAAAATAGTATAATCTATTTAGATATATATCGAAATACTATAAGTGAGGTGATTATTTTGGGAATGTCGGAAACATTAAAAGCAATTAGTGATCCTGTAAGAAGAGAGATATTAGAACTATTAAAAGATGGTAGAAAAACAGCAGGAGAAATATCAAGTAGCTTTAATTTAACAGGAGCAACCGTATCATATCATTTATCAAATTTAAAGAAAGCGAATTTAATAACTGAAACAAAGCAAAAGAACTTTATATTTTATGAATTAAATAGTTCCGTATTTGAAGATGTTTTAGTTTGGATTTATAAGTTGGGAGGAAATAAGAATGGAAAAGAAAAATAAAAGAACATTAATTTTAAGTGTAATTATATGTTTATTACCAATGGTATTAGGTATTGCTTTTTATAATAGGTTACCAGAACAAATGCCAATTCATTTTACGATAAATGATGTACCAGATAATTATGCACAAAAAAATTTTGCATTATTTGGAATACCAGTTATTATGGCTATTGTGCAAGCAATATGTATAATATGTACAACAAAAGTTAATAAATTAAAAAATAGTGAAAAACCTAGAATTGTAAAAATAATGGAATGGTTTATTCCAATTATTACAGTATTAGTATATATCATTATGATAGAAGTTCCGTTAGGTAGTGATGTTTATGTTGGAAAAAGTGTATGTTTGATATTAGGAATATTATTTACGATTATTGGAAACTATATGCCTAAAATGAATTATGAAACAGGAAAAAAACTTTTTCATCCAACTCCTAAAACTGAAAAATCATTTAGAAAAATGAGTAGAATTATGGGATATGGTTTTCTAGGTATGGGTATTATATTACTAATATTGATTATATGGGTATAACAATAAATTACAATTTAAGGAGTTGATAGTATATGGATAAAGAAGTATTGTTATCAAATATAGATAAAGTTCATACTACTGAAATGGGTATTGATAGAATTAAGAAAAATCTTAAAATAGATACAAATGATGTAGTTGAACATTGTAAAAATAAAGTTTTAGACAAGAATTGTAATATCTATAAGCAAGGTAAGAATTGGTATTGTGAAATAGATAATATAAAGATAACTATTAACTCATATAGTTATACGATAATTACAGCACATACTATTCGCTAAATTACAATTTTATAGTAATAAAAATCTCCGAAAGATTATACTTTCAGAGATTTTTTCATTTATTTTATAATGGCATCATTTGCAGTAAATCCTTCAAGAGAATTTTCTTTTACTTGAATACAAATGTAAGAAATTGCATTGTTTTTGTTAGCAAAAAATTGTCTTTCTGCTACTGGAGATATTCTTACCCAATCACCAGTAACTAAATTAACTTCTTCGTTGTCAATAATAGCTTTGCCAGAACCACTTATAACATAATAAATTTCTTCATTTTGTTTATGAGAATGAATAAAAGGTACACTTTTTCCTGCTCCAATAGTGTTGATGCTAATTTCAGCACCTGTTAAACCTAATTTTTCGTGTAATTCAACTCTAGGTGCACTTTCTGAACTTACTTTCATAAAATTTGACATTTTAAATTCCTCCTTAAATATTAGTATAATGAATTTATATCAAAGTACATACAATAAAACAAGTACGCACTTTAAAGTAACTACTTGTCAAATTAATAATATGTGATACAATATCAATAAATTAGTAAGGAGTATCAAAATGAGAAATATAAA
Organism: uncultured Clostridium sp.; assembly: GCA_902406115.1. GTDB lineage: Bacteria > Bacillota > Clostridia > TANB77 > CAG-508 > CALXVA01. Next base: position 2,991 of record CABPCL010000025.1, read on the forward strand.
TGAATTACCAGAATGTCCTGTTGCAACTACAATATCTTTAGTAGGAAATAAGTGGAAATTGTTGATAATAAGAAATTTAACAAAAAGAACATGGAGATTTAATGAGTTGCAAAAGTCATTGAATGGAATATCACAAAAAGTATTAACAGATAGTTTAAGGCAATTAGAAAGTGATGGTATTATTTTTAGAAAGGATTATCATACGAATCCACCAAAAGTTGAATATGGAATGACTGATTTAGGATTAGAATTAAGTAAAATGTTAGATATAATGGCTTCATTTGGTGAATTTTACAAATCAAAATTATAATAAATTTAAGGAGAAAGAAAATTGCAATGTATTAAAGATACAATAAAAAATATAAATATAGTAATTGGATGTAGTATAGGATGTTCGTATTGCTATGCAAGAATGAATAATAATAGATTTCATACTATTGATGATTTTAATAAACCTGTATTTTTTGAAAATAAATTGAAAATGCTTGATAATAAAAGGCATACGGCATATTTACTAACTGGACAAAGCGATTTATCAGGTTGGAATGAAGAATGGAAAGATAAAGTTTTTTCCAAAATGAAAGAAAATAAAAACACGCAATACATTTTTTTAACTAAAAGACCTGAAAATATTAAATTAAAAGAAACTCCTGATAATGGTTGGTTTGGTGTAACAGTTACTTCTTCAAAAGAAAAGACAAGAATTGATTATTTGAGAAATAATATCAAAGCAAAGCATTACCATATTACTTTTGAGCCTATGTTTGATGATGTAGGAAAATTAGATTTAAGTAATATTTCTTGGATTGTAATAGGTACTGAAACAGGTAATAGAAAAGGGAAAATATCATCAAAAAGAGAATGGGTATTTAACATTTATAATCAAGCAAAAGAGAAAAATATACCTGTATTTATGAAAGAAGAGTTATTAGGAATTTTAAAAGAAGATGAGTTTGTTCAAGAATTTCCTAAAGAATTTGGAGGAATAGAATGATAGATTTAAAAAAAGTTGTAATTAAAGAAAAGAAAGTTGATACAATTCTTACAAAATCAAACTTGCCAATAGCAGGATATTCAATAAATCCTTATGTTGGTTGCCCTTTTGGTTGTGAATATTGTTATGCTACATTTATGAAAAGATTTACAGGACATAAAGAAGATTGGGGAATGTTTTTAGATGTTAAGATGTGGGATAAAATAAAAAATCCTGAAAAATATAAATGTAAAACAATGATAGTAGGATCTGTAACAGATGGATATAATTATTTTGAAGCAAAATATAAAAGAACAAGAGCATTTTTAGAAGAAATGCAAGGAAGTGGAATAAATTTAATTATAACAACAAAATCTAATTTAGTTACAAGAGATATTGACTTGATAAAAACATATCCTAATCCATTGGTTGCTTGGTCAATAAATACATTAGATGAAGAATTTAAGAAAGATATGGATTCCGCACCAACAATAAAATCAAGAATTGAAGCAATGAAACAAGTTCACGATGCAGGAATAAGAACAACTTGTTTTATTTCTCCAATATTTCCTGGTATTACTGATGTATTTACTATAATAGAAGAAATAAAAGACTTTTGCGACTATATATGGCTTGAAAACTTGAATTTAAGAGGTACATTTAAGCCTACTATAATAAATTATATAAAAGAAAAACACCCTGAATTAAATGATTTGTATAATAAGATTTATACTAAAAAAGATATGTCTTATTGGGAAAGATTAGATAAAAAAGTACAAGAGTATGCAGATAAAAATGGATTTATGTATGTTATAGATGAAGAACCATTTTTAAAAAATCCTACTGGAAAACCTATAATAATAAACTATTTTTATCACGAAAAAATAAGACAATTATCAAAGAATAAATAGTAAGTTTTTGTTATGATTGGAGGAAAAAAATTATGACAGAAAAAGCAAAAATGTTAAATGGAGAATTGTATGATTCAAGTGATAAACAATTAGTAGATGAATTAATAAAAGCTAAAAAACTTTGTAATCAATATAATAATTTATGTATTGAAGATATAGAAAAAGGAAATGAAATTATAAAGAAACTTTTTTCAAAAACTGGAAATGAATTTATGATAATGCCAAATTTTTATTGTGATTATGGATTTAATATAGAAATTGGAGAAAAGTTTTATTCAAATCATAATTTAGTAATATTAGATGCCAGCAAAGTAGAATTTGGAGATAATGTTTTTATTGGACCTAATTGTGGATTTTATACTTCAGGGCATCCTTTAGATTATCAAACAAGAAATAAAGGATTAGAATATGCAAAACCAATTAAAGTTGGAAGCAATGTTTGGATAGGCGGAAATGTCTGTGTTATGCCAGGAGTAACAATAGGAGATAATGTTGTAATAGGCGCAGGAAGTGTTGTAAATAAGGATATTCCTTCAAATTGTGTTGCAGTTGGAAATCCTTGTAAAGTTATAAAAGAAATATAATATAAAAATAGTAATTTGTAGAGATGATTGGAGAAATATAAAATGACTTATAAATATATGTATCAAACTCCAGA
>CABPCL010000026.1 GCA_902406115.1 uncultured Clostridium sp.
ATATCTACATAAGTTTTTTGGAAGTTTGTCAAAGAGTTTTAACATTTTATCAAATTACTATTTTTCTAACTAATTACTAAATTGTAATTTATGATTATTTATATACTCTAATAACTTGATATTCATAATGGTCATTGGCATTTGAGATTCCTACTGAAATACCTTTACCATTATTAGCTGTTTTTTTAGAAGAAGATTTTTCTTTGGCTTCTTTTAATAATTCATCAATTTCAGAATCGGTAATTTCTTCATTGTTGGCTTTAATCAAAAGTTTTGTATACTTTATAGCGGTTGTTTCATCATACTTGTCATTATCCATATAAATAGCACTCATATCAAGAATATCTTTTTCTTTATTTCCAGATGATTCAACTGGTTTTAGGTAGAATGCAACATCATCAGTTAGTGCAAACCAATATTTACCATTATCCACAACCATATAATCATCACTAGCAGGTGTATTTAATCCACTATCCATTATTTCAGTATTAAATTTAGCAAGAATAGTATTTACAGTTTCTTTCTCAACCCATCCATATTTTTTATAAGTTTCTTCTAAATCTTTTTTAGCATCTTCTAATTCTTTTTTAGAATCACTAACTGGATTGCTACATCCAGCAAGTCCTAAAGCCATAACCCCACAAAGTAAAATTGCAAATAATTTCTTTTTCATCTTTCTCTCCTCCTATATTACTCAAACATTATTGAGTCCATAATAAATTTACTAACATTTTGCCATTCACTCATTTGTTCTTTAGTACAATTAAAATTAACTAATCTTAATTTGTTATTAACAGAAAATGCAATAATATGATTATAGATTTCTGTATCTGATCCCTTTGTTGTAAATTCCATTTCACCGATTTTATGATTGTTTCTTTCCCAAAAATTTAGTTTTATATCTTTTGAATAGTTCTTATAAGTCGATTCCATTGCTTTGACATATTCTTCTATCTGACTATTCTTCATTGTAACATCATTCACAACTAGTACTACATTAATTGTTGTTTTGTCATTTGTATAAACAAGTGATGGTGCATTTCCATTTGGATATTTAATATTAATAATTTCATCACTCATTATTTTAAATTCACTTGGAATCTTTATTTTAAATCCATCAAACATTTTATATTGTGTTTCAATGTTATTACCCTTATTAGTAGTAATGACCATTGTGTTTTCAATTTCACTTAAATTTTCAGTTTTTGTAATATTTGGTATTGTTATAATAGCCCAAACAATTAAAACTACTATGCTAATTATCAAACATACATTTAAATTTTTTGTTTTATCTTTGTATTCTGGTATTTTCTTTTCCTTTAAATAATATTGATGCATACTTTTAATATCTAAGTCATTCTTTATATCAAATACTGCAATAGGAAGTGCCATAATAATAATTAAAAGTGTATTAATGATTGTTATATTAAATGGGATCATATTATTTATTGTCAATATAATATTTGGTATAACTATAATTACTAATAACAATATAAGGATCATTTCATAAACATAGTAGTTCTTAAATGTCTTATTTTCTTTTTTCATCATTTTTTTAAATTCATTTTTCTTCATAATTCCCTCTAATTTATTACTATAAATTCATCATTTATAATTATTTCAATACTTCATTTAATTCTTCAAGTGATAGTCCTTTAATTAATATGTTATTATCGTTTTCATCAATGACATACTTCATGAGTTTTTTTATGGCATCATAATAGTCTATATCTCCTAAAATTACATTATTCGTTGTACTTACAAGCATTAGTTTCCATTCATCAACTTCTATATTATCTACTTTATACAATAGTTTTGGATTTTTAGGAAAAGAAGTTAAAGTACCTTCTGTTAGTGCAAATGCACCAAATGGCTTACCATCTTTACCATTATAAAAATTTGGATTCCCTACATAAGCATTTTCCCAATCATTGTTTTCTTTTTTCTTAAACTTATCAAATAATCCCATAATCAATTTTCTCCATAAATTACTATTTATAAATTTCAATAAATTTATTCAAGTTTTCTTGATGATAATTTGCACCTTTAATCTTTTTAGCAGAGTTCATTGCATATTTTGTGCCATCATTTAAAATAATAGTAATTCTTTTATATATAAAATCTTCATTTTTAATTTTTATTTTCTTAATCTCTTCTGGCTTTATATCAATATATCCATTAATATCAATTTGCATAACTCTATGGTCATCAAGTATAATGGGGATTAGACAAATTTCATTTTCATTCTTATTAACAAAATATCCACTTATATTATTTTTTTGTTTAGCTACCTCAATTAGTCCTCCAACTGCTCCAAGAGATATTGGTAATGCCGATTGAGGTTTGAAGGTGCCAAAGCAATAATTATATTCATTTCCAAAACGATTGATTCTTTTAAATAAATTTTCTACATTTTCAAGCAACATATACTTTTCATTATTGTATTCTTCCATATTTTTGACGCTCCTTTACAAATTATTATTTTTCTAACTAATTCTATAATGACCAACTATATCATCATAATATTCTAAAATATCTTCTTCATAATATCTTTGATAAGGATTAGCATGATGAATAATAAAAGTTATTCCTTTTTTATTTCTGTTATCTGATACTATTCCAATATGTTTTTTAAATACAACAATATCTCCACCTTGCCACTTATCTATTTTATTTATATCAGTAGTAAGACTTATAGCATTATTATCTAAATATATTTTTAAATTTTGAACTCTTCTAAAATCTATCTTTTTATCAATTGTATCTATATTATATAAATCTTTATTGGCTTTAATATCTTCATTTACTAATTCCATTAAATCATAGCCTGCATCTTTTAGGGCAAAAGCTACTACATCAGTACAAACTCCATATTCATCATTAGGATAACCTGTAGTATAGTATTTACTCTTATATTTAGGTTTTGTTTTTATATAATCTCTTGCATTATTTAATATATCTGTCTGATCATCTATACCATCATTATCTTTATCTATCTTACTCTTATAAGTCATTATATTAAAATCTGTATTTGTATATTTCTTATGCGGAATATAATTTAAATAATATAATACATATAAAACTATAATTATTAATATTACTATTGTTAAAGTAGTAATGATTGTTATTTTCTTTTTCATAATACCTCTTTCTTTAAATTATTATTTTTCTAATATTGTGTCTAATGTTTTTTTATCTATGTTTGTTAGTTCATAACTTTTTTTGTTTATTTCAATATTAAAATAATGATCAGGATTATATAATATTTTGGCAATATTATTATTATTAACATCAAATAATTCTATTTCATATTTAGGTGATGGAAGTGTTACTGCACCAGTCCATACTTTTGAACTATTTATTATTGATATAATAGTATTTATTTGTTTTTCTTCTGTAATTGTTTGATGACCTTTAACCTTTATACTTTTTGTTTTTGATATAGTATCTTTTATTATATTTGGTAACTCTATAGTTCCTTCTTTTTGTAGCATAAATGTGCCAAAGTTATTATCACAATTCATAACTGCAATTAAATCTTTTTCTTTCCCTAATTTGCAAGTTATTTTACTATATTTCTCATCATTTGGTATTAAGATAATTTCATTATTTTTATTAATTGTAAACTCTCCTTTTACTTCTTTATCACCTTTGAAAAAAGCAAACTTATTTTTTCCAGTTCCGTGAAAATTGATAAAAGAATCTTTAATATACTGATATTCTCCTTTGCTATTTATTTCAGTTAGTGTCCAAGCTGTTTCTACCTTCTTTAGTAATTCTATAGTATCTCCACATATACAGTTTTCACAACAATCTTTACTATTTTCATATTTGTTTTCATCATCATTATTTTCGGTTTCTATATAAGTATTTATTTTATCATATATAGTTAGTCCTAATATTTTTATTTTTAGACCATCATCATATCCTTTTGTTGATTCAGTATTAATGGTATGATATTTTGTTACTTCATATAAAATTGCTTTATACTCTACTGAACCTCCATCTTTTAATTTCATTGGTATTGGAATGAGTGCCAAAATTAATATAATTACTACTATAAAATTTATCTTTTTATTTTTCTTTTTTTCTCCTTTTTTATTAAGCCAGCTTATAGTATCTTTTATAGTATCTTTCATATCTCTATTTTTATATTCTAACTCTTCTTTAGCTTTTTTATTACTAAAATTAGAATTAGAGGATAATGTGTATAATGAATACTTTGTAAAGAGAGGTGTTTGTTTTTTTAAATTATAATATGCTTCAAAAAAAGGTGCTATTATTTTTGCTAAACAAATTGGTAATACTATTTTTATTTTTTTTATACCTTGTACATCACATATTAAATCTGATAGTTCTTTGATTGTTATATACCTATTTGATAAGATATAGCATTCTCCTTTATTATCTTTTTTAGATGCAGTAATAATAGCGGCCGCTACATCTCTAACATCAACAAAATCATATCCTCCTTTTACTGTGGCAAATAGTTTTCCATTTGATACTTCTCTTACTAACTCAGTTAAATGGCTATTACCATAATCATATGGTCCTATAATTCCTGATGGATGAATAATACAAGCATTTAAGTTTTTATTTTTAACTGCATTCATAACATATTTTGCTGCTTCGGCTTTTGTTTTGGCATATAATCCATGAACTTCATCAGGATTAAAATCAGTTATTTCTTCTATTAAATCATTATTTTCTTTCTCTGGAATGGCATGTACACTACTAATATAAATAAGTTTAGCTTTTGTTTCTATTACTTTATCTACTACATTTTTAGTACCATTAACATTTACATTATAAACAAGTGGATTATATTTAGTCTTTATGTATACAACTGCTGCACAGTGAATTACAAATACTTCTTTTCCCTCTATGTTTTCAAAAAGAGGTAATAAGGTTTCTTTCTTTGTAACATCTCCATAATATATTTTGCACTTTAATTTTTCTAATGATTTTATTGATTCGCCATTTAAAACGAAAGCTCTTATTTCATTATTATCATCTTGTTCTAACTTTCTTATAATATTATTTCCTAAAAA
>CABPCL010000027.1 GCA_902406115.1 uncultured Clostridium sp.
ATTTTTACTTGATCCATAATAATTACCTCCTACAATAAGGATAGTATATTTTATAAATTTTGTCTTTACCATAGATGTAGAATACAATATAGGATGTTTGTTAATCATCTTAATTTTATAACTGCAATCTCTGGTCTATTAAATAGCCTTATACTGATTGGATAATTTCCAAGTCCACTTGATACATATAAATAAGAATTATTTATACTATATAATCCTTTAATATAATTTGTTTCTACATTTAATCCTTTTTGTACTATTTCTGGAAACCATATTCCTCTATTTATTATCGCACCTAAAAATGGAAATCTAACTTGTCCTCCATGTGTATCTCCACATAATGATAAATCAATTCCAAATTGTTCAAATTCTTCAAAGTTTGAAATATGTGCTAATAAAATGTTGTACTCTTCTTTATTAATTTCAAAAGCATTTTTCAAATCAAAAGTTGCTGAATAGTACTGATTTGTTATACCATATAAATTTATTTTTGTATTTTTTATGGCTATTGTTTCTTTTTTATAATCTAAAACATTTACATCGTTATCTTTTAAATTTTGTACAAATTTTTCATCACAATCATGTTCTCCATTTACAAAATATACTTTATATGATTTTGCTAGTTCTTGGAGTAGCTTTAAAGCTATTTGTTTGCCTTTTTCATCTTTTGCTGTATACATATCTCCTGTTACACAAATAATATCAGGTTTTTCTTTTTCTATTTTTTTAATAAGTTCTTTGTTATTTCTTCCAAATGAACTTCCATGCAAATCTGATATTTGAATTATGGTTATTTCATCTACTATTTTTTCACTTTCTATTATTTCATAATTAGTTTTAATTGTAAATGTATTAAAATACCATATTATCAAACCTGCACATATTATTATTATTAAAATAATAAATTTTTTCTTTTTCATTTTTACCTCATTTACTTAATTCTATATAAAACTCAATAAATTCATTGTCATTTTTAGCATAAATTTTCCCATTATGTAGTTCAATAATTTGCTTTGTAATTGCAAGTCCTAATCCTGCTCCCCCTGTGCTAGATGTTCTTGATTCATCTGCTCTATAGAATTTATCAAATATTTTTTCCAATTTGTATTCTGGAATTTTATCTCCTTTATTTTTAAATACAATTTCTATTTTATCTTCATATTCTTTTATATCTATTTTTATAGTTGTATTTAGATAACTATAATTAATAGCATTCTTTAATAAATTTCCAAATGCTCTTGCTAACTTATCTCCATCTCCCATAAATTGAATAGCTTTCGGCTTATTTAAAATACATTCTAACTTTTTTTCTTGTAACATTGGATAAGATTCTTCTACAAGCTGTTCTAACAAAAATACCAAATCTATATTTTGTTTAGTAATAGGCATTGATTGTAAATTATATCTTGTAATATCAAAAAATTGATTTGTAAGTTCTTCTAATCTTAAAGATTTTTTTAATGCTATATCCATATATTTCTTTTGCAAATTTTCAGGTATTTCTTTTTCATCAGTAAGCAAAGTTAAATATCCTATAATTGATGTGAGTGGTGTTTTTAAATCATGTGCCATATACATTATTAAGTCATTCTTTTTTTGCAATGCTTCTTTTGCCTTATTTTGATTTGACATCAAATCAACTCTTATATTGTTCAATTTGCTTTCTAATAGTATTAAATCATTTGATAACTTTACTTCCTTCTCTGGTTCTTTTATTATCTGATCCATAGCTTTTATTATTTCTACCATATTATTACTTGTATTTCTGATAACAAAAAAAGATATAATTGCAAATATTACTAAATATGTAATTCCAAGTAAGATTATCTTATTTGCTACGCACCAATAGTATATATCTCTATTTACACTTTCTAAACTGTCTGCTAGTTCATCATTATACACTCCATCTATTAATACTGAAAATAATATAATCGCACCTAAACTATATAATAATATTTTTATGACAGATTTTCTTGCTATACTATTTTTTAATTTTATAAATTCCTCATTTTTCAATTTTATATCCAACTCCCCATACTGTTTTTATAAATTTAGGATTTTTTGTATTTTCTTTTAACTTTTCTCTTATTCTTCTAATATGCACCATTACCGTATTATTATTTTCTAAATATTTTTCTTTCCATACTCTTTCAAATAGTTCTTCAGAACTTACTACATTTCCTCTTTTTTGTGCTAAATATAATAATATATCAAATTCCATAGGTGTTAATTCAATTTGCGTTTCATATAACCTGCAAATATGCTTATCTTGATCTATTTCTAATCCATTTATATAAATAATATTTTCTTCGCTTTTTTCATTGTATTTTGTATATCTTCTATATGCAGATTTTACTCTTGCAATTAATTCCAATGGGTTAAATGGTTTTGTAATATAGTCATCTGCTCCCAAAGTTAAGCCTTGTATTTTATCTTTATCTTCAATTTTGGCAGTTAGCATTATTACTGGAAAGTTGAGTCCTTTATCTCTTATCATTTTACATATTTTAAATCCATCAACATCTTTTATCATTACATCTAAAATAGCAAAGTCTAATTTTTGACTTTCTATACAATTTATTGCTTCTTTTGCATCGTAAAATTTAAAAACATTGTAATTCTCATTTTTTAAATAAACTTCCACTAAATCTGCAATTTCTCTTTCATCATCTAATACTAAAATATTCATCTTTTTCTCTTTTCTATTTCTTGTATTTTACCATATTTTTTTAATATTTTCTATAACTCTCTTCAAATGTAAGGAAATGTTAAGATTTATTTAATCATTTCTTAAAACTTATTTCTTCGTTCGGTTTTATAATATAAACAGGTTACAAGAAAGAGGAGGAAATCAAATGAAGAAAAAAAGAATAATAATACTTTTAATAATAATTTTAGGAATATATCTATTTTTTAGGAACACTCCATTTAACGATATATCTTATAATTTGAATAGATTTATTTCTAAAGTAACAAACACTTCAGAATATAAAACAATCAAACAAGATGTAAATAAAAATTATTCTGGCATAGGACAAGAAAAAGTAAAAAATAAAAATGGTTATTTTACTACATTTACAACTATTGAAAATCATAAAAAGACATATATTGAGTATAAACAAAATAGTGATGCTTCTTGGAGTAATAATCAATATTGGGGTGGAACTATGGCTGAAAATGGTTGTGGTATTACTGCACTTGCAATTATTTTGAGTGGATATGACCAAAAATATACTCCTGAAGATCTTAGGCAAAAGTATTATCCTGTGTTAGATTATGACACACTTTCAAAAGAGTTATCTAATACATTTAATATTAAAAATACGGATTTTTATTATGATAATGTTCATTTATCTAAAGAAAAGTTACAAGAGCATTTAAAAACTAATAGACCTATTTTAATTTGTTTATGGAATCAGCCACACGATAATCGTTGGACTACTGCATCACATTATATGGTTTTACTGGCAACTGATGATAATGACATGGTATATATTTCTAATCCAAATGGTGGAAAAAATGATAGCAAAAGTTCAGGTTGGTATAAATTTAAAGAAATAACTCCTTATATCGCAAAAGCTTTATATATAGAAAG
>CABPCL010000028.1 GCA_902406115.1 uncultured Clostridium sp.
TTTTGATTTAAAAGATATGATTGTTTATTATTTTGTAACTGAAAAGTTATCTCCTAAACAAATTCTAGAAAACTGTAGGAAATTTGATGCAAAAGAAGAATGGACTACTAGAAGGTCAGATGATGAATTATTAAATCATTTTAAATTTTATAAAGATATAGAAAAGAAGATTATAAGTGATTGTAAGATGTATAATATAAAATGCATTGATACATCTGAAAACAGACAAATAGTATTTAATCAATTATTAGATGAAATAAAAGATGAATTGAATATAAAAAAATGTGAAATAGTATAAATTTGTTATAATTTTATTACAATTCACAAAAATTGTAATATATTTTAATAGGTTGATTGATATTTGTATCAATCGTGAGGAGAGCCAAAAAAGTTGTAGATAACTATTTCGATGGCACCAATAAAAATAAACTTATGGACTTAATTGTTCATAAGTTTTTATTTTATATAAATCATACCTATTGAATACAAAATCACATATTCAATGACTTTTACAATGCTAGAATACAAAGTTGATGAAATATTTAATAAGCCTTTTCATATATGATTTAATTTATTATTTTTATTTAATATAAAAAGTATAATTCTATAAGCCAGACTTCTACAATAAAAATCTACGAAATTTACTATTCCGAATATGAATAAGGAGATTTTACTATTTATAAATAATAAACATATTAAGAATCTTATTATTACACCTATTGTAGAACCAATTAGTAGAATAAATGATTTTCCCTGTGAAATACATAATGTTTTGTATGTTTCATATTGATAAAGTCCGAATACAGCGGTTGAATAAAATATAGCTTTATGTTTAAAATAGGAATATATGTTTGTAAATTTATAATAGATAAATATGTATAAATTGACCATATTATGTAAATATGCTATAATATAAGAGTAAAGCTATTTTTTACAAAGATCTCCATGTTAGCGTATGCTTCATGATGGTCAACAACAAAATAATTTTAAGGAGGATATAAAAATGGCTAACAAAAACATCATCACAATGAAATCAATTGAGGAGGGATCAATCCGGATTTATTCTGGCATGATTGCTGTTTGGCCACAGCTTTCTAATTATGAGGATGTCATTACTGTTGATGGACTTTCACCGAAGTTCAATGGCTGTTATGCAGCCAACAACTCAACGATGATAGTAGTCGCTTCAGGCAGTGAAATTCTTGTCACTCCCTATATGAGAGACAAGGAAGAATTCCTTAAGGGAGAAGGATTCTATAAAAAAGATTTCTATGTTCCGTTCTCTAATGGGGAATATCCCAAGAAAGAGAAAGAAAAGTGGAAAAGTTTATGCAGGGAAGCCGAAGAGTCTCGTGCAGAAGAGTTCACCAGAGATAGTATCTCCTACTGTGAAAAAAACCACATAGGAAAGCTCAGTGAAGACATAATTAATAAGTGCTTCGAAATGCCGAGTACAGGAGTACAGGTAAGAAACGTCTATTATGAGGATAGGTATTATCCGGTAATCAATTCGAAGTATCTTGACCGCATTGATTTGCTGGGTTGTTTCTGTTACAATAATGGCAAAGTGATCTTTGTGTACAGAAACGGTAAGACATATGTAGCAAAAGGCTACAAACTCATTGAGAAGTTAGAAGAAGCTGGATATACAAAATCTGGAATGTTTGTTCCGTTTTCAAATGGTGAAGAAATTTTAGACCCGTTTTTAAAAAGAAAATGGGAGAGTATTCCGAAAATAAGTTGAGTTTGAGTTAGGCAATTAATTCAAAGGTATGCAGTGCAAATCTTTGAGCAAAGGGGTCAGTTTAAGCTGACTCCTTTGTTTTGTATATAAATTAAAGTCTTATAGACAAAATAAAGAAATAATAATATAATTGATTAAAATGAAGCATTTATAACTTTAGTAGATATAAAGTGTTTAAAAATTTATAGAGAGGGGATTTGTAGTTTACATACTACATAAAAATAGATGATGGTAGAGAAAAATAAAGAATATGTTGTAGAAATTATAGATAATGGATGTGATGGTGAAGGAATTGCTAAAATAGACAATTTTACAATATTTATTAATGATGCTATAAAGGGAGAAAAATGTAAAATTCTAATATTAAAAGTAAACAAAAATTTTGCTTATGGAAAAATAATAGAAATTATAACAAAGTCAAAGTATAGAGTTGAAGATGATTGTACTACATATAAAAGGTGCGGAGGATGTGATCTTAGACATATTGATTATAATTATACTTTAACAATGAAAGATAATGTTGTGCAAAATCTTATTAACAAAACATTAAGTAATATAATTAAAGTTGATCATACAATTGGAATGGAAAAACCATATTACTATAGAAATAAATTACAATATCCTGTTGGTAAAGGAAAAGATAATAAAGCCGTAATGGGAGTGTTTGCAAAAAGAACACATGAGATAATACCTGTGCAAAATTGTCTTATTCAAAACAAAAAAGCTCAAGAAGTAGCAAATGAGATATTAAATATTATCAATAAATATAATATTTCTGTATATGATGAAAAAAATCAAATGGGAATTGTAAGACATGTTATAGTAAAAATAGGAATTCATACAAATGAAATAATGTGTATTATAGTAGTAAATGAAGAAGATATGAAGTATGAAAAAGAATTTGTACAAGATATTACAAGGAAATATCCAGAAGTAAAAACAATTGTAAAAAATATAAATAAAAGAAATACTAATGTAATTCTTGGAGATAAGAATGTAGTATTATATGGAGATGGATATATTTATGATACTTTGTCTGAATATAAATTTAAAATATCTCCTATGTCGTTTTATCAAACAAACCCAATACAAACAGAAGTGCTATATAAAAAGGCAATTGAATTTGCAAATTTAAATAAAAATGATATTCTTTGCGATTTATATTGTGGAATAGGTACAATAGGAATATTTGCATCAAAGTATGTAAAAAAAGTATATGGAATTGAAATTGTTAAGGAAGCTGCTGAGTCTGCAAATGAAAATGCTAAGATTAACAAAGTGGATAACATTGAATTTATGGCAGGTGACGTAGAAAAAGTATTTGAAAAGATGTTGGTAGAAAAAAATGTAACTCCAACAGCTATAATTGTTGATCCTCCTAGAAGAGGATTAGATAAGAATACTATTAATACAATATTAAATTTAGAAGTTGAAAAAGTAGTATATGTAAGTTGTAATCCTTCTACCATGGTAAGAGATCTTAAGATGCTAGAAGAAAAATATGTTGTAAATAAAATTCAACCGGTTGACATGTTCCCTTGGACAAGTCACGTTGAATGTGTAGCGGTGCTTAAACTTAAATAAAGCCTTATATTAAGACGGAAATTAACTGTTCAGTGCCTATTAAAAAAAGCATATTTTTGATAAAAAAACACTAATTTTTATCAAAAAAACAGAAAAAATTTAAGAAGGTTGTTTGAGGAGAATATGTTTCCTCA
>CABPCL010000029.1 GCA_902406115.1 uncultured Clostridium sp.
ATACTAAGTCTTTTACATCTCCTGAAAGAACACCACCTTGAATTGCTGCACCAATAGCAACACATTCGTCTGGGTTAATTCCTTTGTCTGGTTCTTTTCCTGTTATCTTTTTAACTGCTTCTTGAACAGCTGGAACTCTTGTAGATCCACCAACTAATAGTACTTTGTGTAAATCAGCAGCTGTAATTCCTGCATCCTTTAAAGCATTTTGAACTGGTATTTTAGTAGCTTCGATTAAGTCACTAATTAATTCTTCAAATTTTGCTCTTGTTAATGTAACGTCTAAGTGCTTTGGTCCGTTAGCGTCTGCTGTAATAAATGGTAAGTTAATTTGTGTTTGTTGCATCCCTGAAAGCTCTATTTTAGCTTTTTCAGCTGCTTCTTTTAAACGTTGCATTGCCATTTTATCTGTTCTTAAGTCAATTCCATTTGATTTTTTAAATTCATCTACTAAATAATTAATAATTCTTTCATCAAAGTCATCTCCACCAAGTCTTGTATTTCCGTTTGTTGCTAGAACTTCGAATACACCATCGCCAATATCTAGAATAGATACATCAAATGTTCCTCCACCTAAATCGTAAATCATAATTTTTTGATCTTGGTCTTCTTTATCCATACCAAATGCTAATGCTGCTGCTGTTGGTTCATTAATAATTCTTAATACTTCAAGTCCTGCTATTTTTCCCGCATCTTTTGTAGCTTGTCTTTGGCTATCACTAAAGTATGCTGGTACTGTGATAACAGCTTGTGTTACTTGTTGTCCTAAATAATTTTCAGCATCTGCTTTTAATTTTTGAAGTATCATTGCTGAAATTTCTTGTGGTGAAAATTCGTCACCTTCTATTTTTACTTTTCTATTTGTTCCCATATCTCTTTTGATTGATATAACTGTATTATCTGGATTAGTAACAGCTTGACGTTTTGCAATTTGTCCTACTAATCTTTCTCCATTTTTTGAAAAAGCAACAACTGATGGTGTTGTTCTATTTCCTTCAGCATTAGGAATTACAACTGGTTCTCCACCTTCCATTACTGCAACGCATGAATTTGTTGTTCCTAAGTCAATACCTATAATTTTTCCCATAATTTAAAACTTCCTTTCTTTTGGCACTTTGGGGACGTTCCTTTTTCTGCCACTTTGGCATATTAGGGACACTCCTTAAGCATATTTATTATATATTTTTAAAATTAATAACTAATTATTTATGTACTTATATTTATATTATATACTGTAACTACATCATTTCTAATTTGCAACTATTACCATTGAATGTCTAATAACTTTATTTCCAATCATATAGCCTTTTCTATATTCTTGTTTTATTTCTTTTTCTCCTAAATTTTCATCTATCACAGAGCTCACAGCTTCATGTAATTCAGGATCAAAAGTTTTTCCTACAGTTTCTATTTCTTTTACTCCACTAGCTGTTAGTACATCTTTAAATTGTCTTAATACTAATTCTATTCCTTGTTTATAATTTTCATCTTCTGTTTTTGCTTCTAATGCCTTCTCTAAATTGTCTACTACTGGCAAAAATTTTGAAATAATATCTGCTAATAAAGAATTGTACATCATTTCTTTTTCTTTTGCACTTCTTTTTTTATAGTTGTCAAATTCTGCTGCAACCCTTTTTAATCTATCCTCTGTTTCTCCTAATTCAATTTTCTGAGTATCTATTTGCTTTTTTAATTCAATTATCTCATCACTATTATTTTTTTCTTTTTTTAGTTCTGCCTCTTTATTTTCTTCCTTTTCGGCCATTTTATCCCTTCTTTCTTTTTTCTTTAATTATATTATGTTATTCACCATTAAGTTTTTTACTAATATACTTCATAACAGATATAACTTTTGAGTAATCCATTCTAGTTGGTCCTATGATCCCAATTGTTCCTAAATCTTTATTTTTATATCTGTGTTTAAAAGTAACAATGCTAAAATCTTTTAGTTGTTCATTTTCATTTTCATTACCTATATATACATTAATGTCGTCTGCAAATCCAGTTGTTAATAGATCTGTAACGATTTCTTTTTGATCAATAACATTCATAAAGTTCTTTACAACATCTAAGCTTTTAAATTCAGGTAAATCAAACGCTTTATTTGCACCTTCAAGATATATTCTATTTTCACAATTGATTGTTTTGTTTAACTGAGTTAATATAGGTTTAATTACCTTCAAACTATAATTCATATGTGAAAAAATATATTCCTCTAGGGGTTTGTCTATCTCTTCTAATGGTTTTCCTTTTAATTTATTATTAAATATAAAGTTCAAAGTATCTACTTGTTCATTTGTTATGTCTTCATCAAACTTAATAATAGTTTCTTTTATAATTCCGCTATCTGTTAGTATTACTGCCATTAACATTCTAGTTCCTAATAACACAAACTTTATTTCTTCTATATTTTGCATTGCTGTTTTAGGTCCTATTGCCACAGTTGTATAATGTGTAACTTCTGATAATGTGCTAGTTGCTATTTTGGTTAATTCTTCTATTTCATTTACTCGTGTTTCAAGTTTTGACTGAATATATTTAATCTCATCTATACTTATATTTTGATCATTTAGTAATTCATTTACATATAGTCTGTATCCTTTAGCTGATGGAACCCTTCCACTAGATGTATGTGTTTTTTCTATATATCCTACTTTTTCTAAGTCTGCCATTTCATTTCTTATTGTAGCACTACTTAGGTCTAACCCATATTTTTTTACAATGCTACTAGAACTAACTGGCTCCGCTGTATTTATATATTCTTCTACAATTGCTTGTAATATTTTTTTCTTTCTATTATCCACTTTTACACCTTCTTTTAGCAATTCAACCTCTCGACTGCTAAACTTACTATATATTATATCCATTTTTAGCAATTGTCAATACAAATTGCTAAAAATATTTGTGATTTTTTTGTGAACAGATTGTTTACGGGTTGTTATCTTTTATAGGTATTTTTCTTGATATTTTGTATATAATTTATATATAATTTTTTACTTGAAAATATTTTCTTTTTTTTACAAAAAAGTATTGACATATAATCTAAAATGTTTTATACTTAGAATTGCGTTGAGATGCGCCCTTAGCTCAGTTGGTCAGAGCAACCGGCTCATAACCGGTGGGTCCAAG
>CABPCL010000030.1 GCA_902406115.1 uncultured Clostridium sp.
TGTTTTGAATCTACACCTAATTTAACATGTAATTCAACTGTTTCATCAAATTTTGCTTTTGGCATTTTTTGAATCATATCTAATGCTTCTTTTGCACTATACAATTTTGATGAATCAATTAGCTTTTCAGCTTCTTGATATCTCTTTCCTTTTTTCATTTTTACCTCCTTTGGTTCAAACGAGCTATTGCTCTCCCAATTATAAATTAATTTCTAACAAAATTACTCTTCTACTATTACACCCATAGATCTTGCAGTTCCTGCTACCATGCTCATAGCTGCCTCTAATGATGCTGCATTTAAATCTGGCATTTTTTGTTTTGCAATTTCTTCTACTTGAGCTTTAGTAATTTTAGCAACTTTCTCTTTGTTAGGTTTTCCAGAACCTTTTTCTATTTTTGCAGATTTTTTAATTAAAACTGCCATAGGTGGTTCTTTTGTAATAAATTCGAATGATTTATCTTTGTAAACAGTAATAACTACAGGGATAATCATTCCTGCTTGGTTAGCAGTTCTATCATTAAATTCTTTTACGAATTGCATGATGTTAACACCGCTAGCACCTAATGCTGGACCTACTGGTGGAGCTGGTGAAGCTTTTCCTGCAGGTATTTGTAATTTTATTACATTACCAATTTCCTTCTCTGCCATCTTATTTAGCACCTCCTTTACCGTTAAATATGTATATTAATCTAAAAATTAGATTATAAACTTTTATTAAATTTTTTGTACTTGTGAAAATTCCAACTCAACAGGTGTTTCTCTTCCAAACATTGAAACCATAACTTTAACTTTATGTTTTTCTTTATTAATTTCTGTTACAGTCCCTATAAGGTCTTTTAATGGACCATCCATTACTCTTACAGAATCATTTACATTATAATCTACATTAACTTCTGTAATTTCAAATCCCATGTTTCTAATTTCTTCCTCAGTAAGAGGAATAGGATCTGTACCTGATCCGACGAATCCTGTAACACCTCTTGTATTTCTTACAATGTACCATGTTTTTTCAGTTACAATCATTTTAATTAAGACATATCCTGGAAAAACCTTTTTTAGATTGGTTTTTCTTTTTCCTTCTTTGATTTCAATTTGTTCCTCCATTGGAACTATAATATCAAAGAAGTATTCTTCTAACTCTCTATTCTTAATTGTTTTTTCAAGATCTGTCTTTACTTTATTTTCATAACCTGAATATGTATGAATTACATACCATCTTGGCATTAATTCCTTATCTTCTTGAGACATTTTTTTAGCCTCCTTTATTCATTTACGGTATTTTCTAAAACTTCATTATTGCTTTCAGCATTATTTACTTCATTTGACTCATTTGTTGAAGCATTTTCTACTGTATTATGAGTTTCAACAAGTGTTTTTATCTTTTCAATACCATATTCATTCATTTTTTCAAAAGCAAAATCCAAAACAAAAACAATTACTGCTGTAATTAGAACAACTGTAATAACTGCTACAGTATTATTAACTAATTGCTTTGGTGTTGGCCAAATTACTTTTTTTAATTCAGCTTTGAAATCTTTCATAAAGTGTTTCTTATCTTTGCTTTTATTTTTATTTGTTTCTTTAGGCATTCTAATTTCCCCCTTAGAAAGGCTTATTTTGTTTCTTTGTGTGTTGTACGTGTTTTACAGTATTTACAATATTTTGCAACTTCTAATCTTTCTGTATTGTTCTTTTTATTCTTTTGCGTCATGTAATTTCTTCTTTTACATTCTGTACATTCTAATGTGATTGGTTCTCTTGCTCCTTTTGCAGCCATTTCATACACCTCCAGATATTAAGCTTTTATCATTTATTTTTTCTGATAATTTTTATAAGCGTATGCTCTTCACATACGCTTAAATATTGTATCATCTTTTTGTTTATATGTCAACAGTTTTGGGTATAACTTAATATTTTTTTTTGAATTATGTCTATTTAGTATTTCTCACATAATCACAAATCTCTACAATTTTTATCCATTATCTATAATTATCCACTTTATTTGCCTAGCTGTCTTGTGGTTCATTTTTGTAATTACATATTTACTTCCCCTTTTTTTTCTTTTGTACAGAATATCCAAATTTACCTATCTTTTTACTTAATGAATAATATCCACCATTTGCATATGTAATTAAATCACATTTACTTATATCAAATGCTCCATTTTCATCAATGTACTTATCATCGGCATCTATTGATAATATTTCTGCAACAAACATATGATGGCTACCCAGTTCTTTAATTTCTTTAACCTTACATTCAATAGCAACAGGACTTTCTTTAATTATTGGGCACTTAACATTTTTCGCTTTTTCTTTTGTTAGTTTCATTTCTTTAAATTTATCATATTTGCTTCCAGATCTAACTCCACACCAATCAGTTGCAAATGCTAATTTTTTGTTTGTTAAATTAATAACAAATTCTCCACTCTCTTTTATCATGTTATATGAAAATCTTTCTGGTCTTACGGATATATAGCACATAGCCGGATTTGTATTAATTATGCCTGTCCATGCTACAGTCATAATATTACTATTTTTCATATCTCCACTAGTTACAAGTACGGCAGGTAATGGATATATAAATGTTCCTGACTTCCATATTGTTCTGCTCATATTATTTTCCACCTCTCGTATTTATTAATAATATAATTTTTAAATTTAGTTATTCAAAGATAATACAATCAATATAAATATAACAATTAAAATATTATCATATATAAAAAAAAAATACAAATTAAAAATAAACATATTTTAAATATTTTATCTTTAATCTGTATTTTTAATATAAATATAAATAAAAAAAATCTGGCAACAACCTATTTTCTCAGCAGGGTAACCCACAAATATCTTCGGCA
>CABPCL010000031.1 GCA_902406115.1 uncultured Clostridium sp.
GTTTTATAATCCGATGAAAAATCCTTAATTTTTAGACTTTGTAATATTTTACTTAAAGCCTCAATTTTATAATCTGCACTAAATAAAAAATTATCTTTGATTAATTTTCGCAGATTACTCTTTTCTTTCAATTTGGAAACATCCTCTTTTTTTTCGTTAAACTGCTGTTCCAATTTACCAAAAATGGAGTCTGAAATAGGCTTACACCTCTTTTTATTAGCACATTCTATACAACCTTTTTCCTTGCAATTTAGATATGATTTTAAAATTTCCATACTTTGGGCATCCAATGAACTTGTTTCATGCATTATCATACCTCGCATAACCACGATATTTTGAAATTTTTTTATTGTCAAATCAATAAGACTAATTGCTTTTTCTACAACTTTTTCATGATGGGTACTTCCTGATACCTTATCCGTTTGTAGAAAAGTTATTCTATCTATTTTATCAAGACTCCGCAAATCAGCCTTAGCTGTATAAAACAATATTTCCGTAAAAATGGATTTGTTCCGTACTTCCTCTACAATCTGAGCACCATTCTTTTCAGCCATATTATAATCTGTAAGAATTAAATCAATGGAATCATTCAATTGAGAGAAAAATTCATCCGGTTTTGATACTGTTATAACATTAGCATTAAATCCTTCCTCCTCTAAATGTGATTTCACTTTTTCAACGTATTCATCTTCAATGAAAACATCAATCTGGTCATCCAGCCATAATACTTTATATTCAATTTTCATAATAATTCAATATTAAAAGTTGTTCCTTTATCTTGGGAGGAAATTACATAGATTTCTCCTTTCATCCTCTGTATTGTGCTTTTTACATTATATAATCCAATCCCCGAGCCATTAGTAGTAGTAAATCCCAAATCGAAAATTTTGTCCAAATTTTCATCTGGAATCCCTTTTCCATTATCGCAAACGCTAATTAGCAATTTATCATCCATGCATTTCTGAAATTTAAACAATATTTCAGTTGCCATTGCCTTTTCAGAATTCTGTAGAAAATTGTCTATAATAGTTGTTATTTCCAAAGGTCTAATCTCTATAATATGCTTAATGTCCAATGATTTCTCTATTGCTATTTTTAGGCTTGAATTAATAACAGGAGTATTAGGTAGATAAATTTCATTAATATAATCACATATAAACTGTACAACGTCTGCTTTGATTTCGCTTGCTGTTAAATCAAAGTTTGCATTTGTGACAAATTTAGACAATGATTCTATTTTGGTAGACTCGGAAGATATGACAGAAATGTATTTTTTCATTTTATCATCAATTTGCGACTTATCTATATGATTCAATAATTCCGTAACATTTTTACGTATCCTACCTGACGAATGGTAAATTTGATGTTGTAAACCTAATATTTGTTCTTTTTCTCGTCCTATAATTGAACGTTGAAAAATACCTTGCTTTTTCTCGTGTTCAAGTTCCTTGTCTACTTTTTTCTTGTCTTCTTCTGCTTTTTTTCGCTTTTCCTCTTCTTCCCTTGCTCTCTGTTCAGCTTTTATTCGATTTAGTTCGGCTATAGCCCGTTCTTTCTCTTTTTTTTCTTTTTCAAGTTCTGCTTTAATTCTTTTTTCTTCTTCATTTTTTGCCTTTTGTTCTGCCTCTCTTTTTTCTTCTTCAGCTTGCTTTGCCCTTAATTCTGCTTCTTTTCGTTTTCTTTCCTCTTCTATAACTCTTTTTTCTGCATCGTCTTTTTCCTGTTGCAATTTGCGAAAAGCACTTTCAGTAATCGTAACTGTTTTTTGTAAATCACTATCGCCTGTTGCTTCAGCAATTTTTTCTAAATCTTTAATGAACTTCGGTTGTATTTCATCTAAATTTTCATTAATAACATTCACCAAATCTCTGTCAAAATCTATTATCTCCACATCTTTTTCATCAGATAAACTTCTAATAAGGCGAATAAAATCAATTTTGCTTCCAATATTCGATTTAGCCACAGAAATATCATCCGAATCTTTATCTTTAGCTAGCAAATCTTCTCGAAATTTCAATGCAACATTATCAGACGTGAAGTATTTATTCCTTATAAATGCCTCACCCCATAAAACGCCAACAACATATTTTTCCAAGCGCCTGTGCTCTTTTGTGAAAATATCCATTAACTGTTGATAGCCAGCAGTCTCTACCATTCCACCATCTCGACTCGAAACTTCTTTAAATTGTATTGTATTATCTGTTATAATATCAACTCGACCAAACAAATCTCTTGTTCC
>CABPCL010000032.1 GCA_902406115.1 uncultured Clostridium sp.
AAAATCGTCGCACCAAGCGATGTTAATGATTAAATCAATCAGAAATGATTGATTTTTTTGTCGTTTAAGAAAGGTGTTGATGATATTATGATAAAAATAATCAAACAAGAAATTAAAATAAGTCATGAACTTAAAAGTAAAGTTGAATGGGCTTGTAGGCTTAATAATACTAAACCTATTTTCATTAATGGTAGTTTATTAAAATTAGAGCCTACCAATATAGGCTATTTAGAGCCTCATAGAGCAATTATTAATAATAAGACATATCTTTTATTCAATGGACACGAATTTGCTTACTACAGAGATTTAAATACCAAAATAAAACTATCTGATTTAAAAGATTTCATTAAAAAACTAAAATAATGACGAAATCTGTGTTATAATGGTTATAGAAAATATTAAACCTATTGGGTGAAGTAGTATTTATAACCTAAATATTGCTTCGCCCTTTTTTGTTAAGGAGGATAAGGATGTGTGAAGAAGAAATAAAGAATGCTGGTATTTACATTAGGGTTAGTACTGACGATCAAGCTCGTGCAGGTTTTAGTTTGCCAGAGCAAAAAGAAAAACTACTTAGTTTATGTGAATTTAAAGGATATAATGTTTTTAAGGTTTATGAAGATGCTGGAATAAGTGCAAAAGATATGGAACATAGACCTAAATTCCAAGAAATGCTTAATGATGTCAAAACAGGTAAAATAAATTATATAGTTGCTTATAAGTTAGATAGAGTTACTCGTTCCGTTCGCGACTTAGAAGAACTAATTAATATCCTAGAAAAATATAATTGCTATCTCGTATGTGATAGAGATGACGTTAACACTAGTACTGCTAATGGAAGATTCTTTGTAAGAATGTTAACTGTACTTTCGCAACTAGAAATAGAAATCGTATCAGAAAGAACAAAGTTTGGACTTAATGGTGCTATAAAATCAGGCCATTTACCTGGTGTTGTTCCACTTGGATATAAAAAAGATGGTAGTAAAAAAACTATCATAGATGAAACAACTAGACATATTATTGAAAGAATATTTAATCTTTATTTGGAGGGAAATAGTTATCAACAAATATCTAATATTTTTAATAAAGAAAAAGTGTTAAACAAATCTTGGTATGACACTGATATAGAAAAGATTATAAATAATAGAATCTACATGGGCGACTATGAACAATACAAAAGAATAGCTAAAAAAATTGGCCGTGATACTGTTATTTATATGAATGTTGTAGAACCTATAATTACTCGTGCTATGTGGGAAGAATGCCAAACACAAAAACTAGCCAATCAAAGGACCTATACAAGAACTAGAACTTATTTATTCTTTCAAAAATTAGTATGTCCTAAATGCGGAAGAATAATGAAGTGTAAAGGTTCAGGTGGTAAAAAGAAAAAATATATTTATTATAATTGTGAGTTTTGTCATTTCAATTTAAGAGAAGATTATGTTGAAGAATACATGATAAAAGCAATATATGAGTTTTTAGAATTTGAACAAATGTGTAATAGTTTCTTTTTACCAATACTTGCAGATAAAAAAGATAATAATACTGACCTTAATTTAGATAAAGAAATTGAGGGATACATCAAACAAAAAGAGAGAATTAAAAAAGCATACCTAACTGGTATAGTTGAACTCAAAGATTTTGAAGAGGATCTAAAAAAGATAAATGAAAAATTAGAAATATTAAATAATAAAAAACAAGAGTTAAATGAATTAGATGTTCATACTTTTACAATAGAAAAAGTTATGGCTCGTAGAGACATAGAAAAAATATCTATTGATAATGGTTATAAAGAAAAAGAGTTTTATAAATTTGAATGGGATATAAAAACAAAAGAAGAAAAACAACAATTTATTTCAAAATATATAGATAATATTGTGATTGATAAGACTGATACAGGTAGTTTAGATATTAAGCAAATAAACTTTAGAAGTAGTTTTATTGATAAAGCAGTTAAATTAACGCAAGTTGGTGCTTATGATTATAAATTACCATTTGAAGTTAATCATAAACAAGAAATGGTATTAGTATCTTCTCCAATGAAAAGAAAACAAGTAAATAAATATTTGGGTTATTTAAGAGAATATTTTGATATTGAATATCGTGAAGATAAGGGAGATAGAACTGAAAATGATATGACAATATTCGATTCTGCAATACCAGATAATTATGAATTGTTGAAAGTGATACCTATAAT
>CABPCL010000033.1 GCA_902406115.1 uncultured Clostridium sp.
TAATAATGTAAAAGATAGATTATAGTATGCTATAATCATCTTGATAAATTACAATTTATATAATAGTTCTATAATTTTATAGGGGCGTCAAAATGTCGCCTCTATATTTTTTAGTATCCCGCTAAAAGCCACGCTTTTAGGCTCTTATTGGGATTCGGGGCGACTCCCTCTTCCTGCAAACTTTAAAAAAGTTTGAAAAAGTAAAAAATTTTAAAAAAAATGCAACATTTGATAAAATTTTTGACTTCATATTTATAGAAATGTGAGGTGATGAAATTTGATAAATATGAAAAAGTTTTACTGTATTTCTATATTGTAATTTAAAATAAAAAGAGATAACAATTCTCTTTTTAGCATAACATTTATTAGAAGTGTTATGAAGGAGTTAAAAAGTAATGCAAATTACAAATACAGAAATACAAGGCATGAAGTATGTTCAAATTTATTTTACAGAAGAAGAACTCCAGAAAAAAGAAACAAAAGATTTAATTAAAAAGTATAAACAAGATAAATATAGCGTGGCTATTTTCGTGAGTGGAAAAGAGAATTATCCCGAGATTCTTGAAAAAATAATTACGAAACAAGTGGAATTAAATAGAAATGTATGCTAACATGAAAACAAGCAATATCAGGCGAGATTTGGAGGATAAAATGACAGCTGTACGGATATTGTAGATTGTCTAGAGATGAAGATAAAGAAAACTATGCAAGTATTGAAGAACAGAAAAGAATTATTCAAGACTATGCAATTTCTCGTAATTGGACTATCTCAGACTTCTACATAGATGACAATGTTTCGGGATATACCTTTAACAGACCTGCATTTTCAAAAATGATTGAAAAAGTAAAAGGAGGAAAAATTGATGTAGTCATAGCAAAGGATTTATCAAGAATTGGAAGACATAACGGACGAGTATTAGTTTTAATAGATGAGTTTAAGAATATTCAAAAGAATTTAATATTAGTTTCTGAAATGGGTGGAACTTATGATGTTTTAAATGATAGAGATGATACTATTGGAATAACAACATGGTTTAATGAAAGATATGTTAAAGATTGTTCAAGAAAAACTAGAGACCACATGTATTCTAAACAAAAAACAGGAAGATTAATTATGGGAAATTATTATGGATATATAAAAGATCCAGAGGATATAACAAAGCTATATGTTGATGAAGAGTTACGCCCTGTTATAGAATTAATATATAAGTTATATACCGAAGAAGGAATTGGAAGAAAGAAAATTTGCGATATTCTAAATAGTAAATATAATTATCCAACTCCATCGGTTTACTATCAAATGAAACACCTAGAAAGAGGCAGAATATATAAACATCCTGTTCAAAAATTATGGTCCACATATATGGTAAGAAACATTTTAGAAAATGATGTATATTGTGGCACACTTAGAACTCATAAGAAAAAGACTGTATCCATAAGAGGCAAAGCAATAAAGCTTCCAGAGGAAGAGCATTTTGTATTTGAAAATCATCACGAAGCAATTATATCTAAAGATACATTTAATTTAGCTCAAGAAATAAGAAAAAGAAAACTAAATACAAAAAGTACATCAAGTACGAGAAAAAGAAACTATTACTTTTCAGGACTTTGTAGATGTGGCGATTGTGGTTTTGGAGTAAGTGGCATAACTATAACTAGAAAACAATCTCAAAAAGGTTATGAATGTTCACAATATAGAACTTATGGTAAAGCTAGATGTAAATGCCATGAAATTAAAGAATCAGATATAATTATACATTTTAAGGAATTTTTAAAATTCACTAAAAATAAATACATAGATGAAATAAATAGAATACAATTTCAAGTAAAAACTAATACTAAAACAAATAATAAAGAAAAAATCAAATTTGAAATCGAGAACTTAAATGCTGAATACAAAGTTTTGATTAGTCAAAAAATTAAAGATTTAACTA
>CABPCL010000034.1 GCA_902406115.1 uncultured Clostridium sp.
TGTTCCATTTTTTAATGTTGTTAAATCTACTTTTGGTTCTCTGCTTACTGTTGGTGCTTTTCCATTAATTGATGTTATGAATTTTCTTAATGCTAAGTCGAATTGTTTTGGAGCTGGTGTATATGTAATATCTTCATTGTATATTTTTCTAGTTCTTTCAACTTCTGCTACTGGTTGATCTGTTTCTCCTGATCCACCAGCTACTGACCAATATGTAAGTTCTGTATCAAAATATGATACACCCATTTCTAATTTTATGCCTTTTTCTATATCTATAGCTGATGTTGGAATACTAATATAAAATTCCTTTCCAACTGTATCTTCTATTGTAGCAATTGTTTTTCCATTTACATCCTGCATTGTTGGATTCATTATTTCAGTATTTCCATTATAGAATTTTGCTGTAAGAGTACCTACTGCAGTGCTAATTTCATTTATTCTAAATGGACCGATAACATAATTATTTCCAACAGTTTTATGTTCAATTGTTAAAGTTTTATCTAGTTTATAAGGGTTAGTTGCTGTTTCAGCACTAATGACATAGGTTTTTCCCATACTGTTAGCTGTTTTCACCAAATAATTAAATAGTTTTTTACAATCATCGTTTGATTCAATTCCATCATATGTCTCACATGTTACATCTCTTATAGCTGTAGTTCTATCTATAGAAAATGTATAATCTCCATTAGAATCTTTATCAACTACTTTATATGAATCATTACCTGTAAAATACCAAATAGCTAACTGTTGCACTACATCTATTTCACTATCATCAATCTTAGTATCAATTGTATTAATTCCTGCATTTTTTAGTAACATTTCTTTAAATTCTTTTGCATTATTTATCTGTTCCTGTGATGGATTACTAGTTGGTGCTACATATATATTATTTAATAGCCATATTAATGATTTATATTTTTCACTTACCGAGTTCTCATTTGGTAATACTGCTTTTAATGCTGTTCTATATTCTCCTGTTATATCAGAAGGTTTCTTCATATTAAAGTTTATTGTATAATCTCTTTTATCTATTGTCGCCCCCATTGATTCTGCAGATCCAAATCCAGGTCCACCTCTTAAACAATAGATTGTTTTATTGTTATTTTTAAAATCTCCATTAGCATATACCTCGGCTATTTTCCACATCTGCATGATATTTTGTATTCCAACGCCTGTTTGATAAGCATATCCGGATGAATGTAATTTTTTAATTGAAAGTCTCAATGGACTACTGCTTTTAGCATATGAAGCACTAAAAATACTTGCAATCATTAACATTGCAATTGTGATTACTAATATTAAACTTACCTTTCTTAATTTCATATTATCCTCCATCTTTTTTACCTTTTATATTATCTTTATTTTACTTTCATTTGTTAATTA
Organism: uncultured Clostridium sp.; assembly: GCA_902406115.1. Lineage (GTDB taxonomy): Bacteria > Bacillota > Clostridia > TANB77 > CAG-508 > CALXVA01. Next base: position 1,384 of record CABPCL010000034.1, read on the forward strand.
AGTCAATAACAGCTTTTAACAGTTTTTCCAAATATTTCTTTGCCTTCTTTTACACTGCTACGGACCTTTATTTTATATATTGTACTCATAAATATTTCACTTATATTACAATTATATTACATTTTCGTAACATTTTCAATAGTTTGGAGCTTTTTTACTAGGAAAACAGCGATTATATCAAATATTAATAAATAACATACTAACTGTTCTATATGTGTATATCAATTAAGATATCAAAATTTTGTATTTACCATATTGACTTTTAAGTTTATATTTGTTATTATATTAATTGTTCTATTTTTATAGAATTAGCATATATATTAAATAGTCTACGCGGGAATAGCTCAGTTGATAGAGCGCTGCCTTGCCAAGGCAGAGGTCGCGGGTT